>NZ_JAJFBP010000033.1 GCF_020697055.1 Panacagrimonas sp.
CCGGAACATGCGTGCCCCCGTTTTATATGTCGCCACGCTACGCGGGCCGCACCTTAGCGCCCGCGTGTGCCCGATGAACAGCCGAGGCACTCCGATCGGCGGCCAAGCACCGAATCGAGCGTCAAGAAAAAGGCCCCGCAGTGCGGGGCCTTTGTTCGTTACTGCCATTCATGGTGCCGACGGAGGGACTCGAACCCCCACGACTTTCGCCGCTACCACCTCAAGGTAGTGCGTCTACCAATTCCGCCACGTCGGCCTGAAACGGGATCCCGGTGACCGGGAAAGGGCGCGAATCTTATCGGCTCGATCCGGCTTTGTCGCGCCGTATCGAGGCCTCGGATCCGCGTTACTGCGGTGACGGGGGCGCTTCGGGTGCGGCGGCCGGCGGAGTAGCGGGCTGCACCGCGACAGGCGCATCGCCGATGTCGGCCGCAGGCTCGGCCGGGACTGCCGCCGCAGGAGCGGCCGGGGCCTCGTTCTCGATCGAATCGGTCACGCTGCCGCCGGAACCACCGCCCGCGCGATCGTTGACGAGATAGGCCAGGCCGAGGCTCGCGGCGAAGAACGCCGCTGCGAGCCACGCGGTGGTACGCGTGAGGAAATTGGCCGCGCCACGCGCGCCGAACACGGTGCCCGAAGCCCCGCTTCCGAATGCGGCGCCTGCGTCGGCGCCCTTGCCGTGCTGAATCAGCACGAGGCCGATCAGGGCCACGGCCACCAGAACCTGCACCACCACCAGAGCTGTATGCATGACGCTTCCTGCAACCTCGCGACGGATGACTTACTTGAGTTGTGACTGGGCTCCCGCGCAGATGGCGAGGAAATCGCCGCACTTCAACGAGGCCCCTCCGATCAGGCCGCCATCGACATCGGCGCCAGCGAAGAGCTCCTGCGCGTTGTCCGGCTTGACGCTTCCGCCGTACAGGATCCGCGTGGAGCCGGCGATTGTAGCATCGCGTTCCGCCAACTGGCCGCGCAGATAGGCGTGCGCCGACTGGGCCTGTTCGGCCGAAGCCGTACGACCGGTGCCGATGGCCCAGACCGGTTCATAGGCGATCACCGCCCTGCCGGCGGCGAACGCTGCGATCCCGGCGGCCTCGACCACGGCGCCGAGCTGGCGGGCCAGCACGGCCTCGGTGCGGTTGCTATCGCGTTCGTCCAGCGTTTCGCCGAGGCACAGCACCGGCACCAGGCCAAGCGCCTGCGCAACCTTGAACTTGGCCGCCACGACGGCGTCGGTCTCCCCGTACAACGACCGGCGCTCCGAATGTCCCACCAGCACGTATTGGCAGCCGAGCTCGCGCAGCATCGCGCCGTGAACCTCTCCGGTGAACGCCCCGGCCTTCTGCTGGTCGGCGAGGTTCTGCCCGCCGAGGCGGATCCGACTGCCCTCGACCAGCTCGCGCACCTGGGCCAGATACGGCGCAGGCGGGCACACCAGCACTTCCACCCCCGCGCACTGGCCCAGCCCGGCGAGGATGCCGGACACGAGCGTGCGATTGGCCTCCAGGCTTCCATTCATCTTCCAGTTGCCGGCGACCAGATACTGGCGCTGCGTCATCGCGATCTCTCCTTGTTGAGTGCCTGAATTCGGTCGCGCGTCAGGCGACCGCCGCGCGCACGCGCTCGGCGATGTATTCCGCCGCCGCGCGGGTCTCGGCTTCTTCCTGCGCCTCGACCATGACCCGGATCAGCGGCTCGGTCCCGGAAGGCCGCAGCAATACGCGCCCGCGCGTTCCGAGCCGCTGTTCGGTCTCCTCGACCGCGGCCTTGACCGACGGCGCGGCCATCACGCCATCGGCCGGACCCGACAGCTTCACGTTGATCAGCACCTGCGGGAACTTGCGCATGCCGTCCGCGAGCTCACCCAGACCGCGTTCGGACTCGAGCATCGCCGCGAGCACCTGCAGGGCCGTGATGGTGCCGTCGCCCGTGGTGGTGCGGTACAGGCACAAGGTATGGCCCGACGTCTCGCCGCCGAGCTCGCCGCCGTGCGCCTTGAGCATTTCGAGCACATAGCGGTCGCCCACCTTGGCGCGATGGAATCCGATGCCGGCCTGCGTCAGCGCGAGTTCCAGCCCCAGGTTCGACATCAGCGTGCCGACGATCGGACCCGACAGTGCGCCGGACGCCATCCGGTGGCGCGCGATGATGTAGAGGATCTCGTCGCCGTCGATCTCGCGACCGTCGGCGGTCAGCATCAGGCAGCGGTCGGCATCGCCATCGAGCGCGATCCCGACATCGGCCTTGAACGCCGTCACCGCACGCTTGAGCGCATCGAGATGGGTCGATCCGCAATCGCGGTTGATGTTGAGGCCGTCGGGCTTGTTGCCGATGACGGTGACCTGCGCGCCCAGCTCCTCGAGGACCGCCGGCGCGGTTCGGTACGCCGCGCCGTTGGCGCAGTCGAGCGCGATGCGCAATCCCTTGAGGTTGCGGCTGAGCGGGAAACTGCCCTTGCAGAACTCGATGTACCGGCCCTGCGCGTCGTCGATGCGGCGCGCCCGTCCGAGCTCGACCGATTCCACGCATTCGAGCGGCTTTTCCATCAGCGACTCGATCTCCGCCTCGACCTCGTCGCTGAGCTTGCCGCCGTCGGGCCCGAAGAATTTCACGCCGTTGTCGTGATGGGGATTGTGCGAGGCGGAGATCACCACACCCGCCTGCGCGCGCAGCGCGCGCGTCAGGTACGCCACGCCCGGCGTCGGTATCGGTCCGAGCATGTCGCTCTCGACACCCGCTGCCGCGAATCCCGCTTCCAGCGCCGACTCGAACATGTACCCCGAACGGCGCGTGTCCTTGCCGATCAGCACGCGTGCATGCGGCGTACGGGCCAGCACACGTCCGGCGGCCCATCCCAGCTTGAGCGCGAAATCCGGCGTCATCGGCACGCGGCCGACCGGCCCGCGCACGCCGTCGGTGCCGAAGTACTTTCTCTTCATCCTGTCCGCTCCTCCCGGGCCCGGCGGATCGCCGTGGCCACGCGCACCGCGTCGCGAGTTTCGCGCACATCGTGCACGCGCACGATGGCGGCGCCGCCTAGGATCGCCGCGGTGGCGGCTGCCAGGCTCGCCGCCAGGCGCTGATCCACCGGCGCGCCGTCGCAGAGCTGACCCAGCATGGATTTGCGCGACAGTCCGACCAGCAGCGGGAATCCGAGCGCCGCCAGCGCGGGCAGCCCGGCCAGCAACGCGAGGTTGTGTTCGAGCCGCTTGCCGAACCCGAAGCCCGGATCCAGCACGAGCGACTCGCGCGGCAGTCCGTGATCGACGCAGTCGTGGACCCGTTCGAGCAGGTAGTCCGTCACTTCGGCCAGCACATCGACGTAGCTCGGCGCGAGCTGCATCGTGCGCGGCTCGTTCTGCATGTGCATCAGGCAGGCCGCGGCACCGGCGTCGCTGACCGCCTCGATCGCACCCGGCGCACGAAGCGCGTTCACGTCGTTGACCAGGCGAGCTCCGGCTCTGCAGGCCTCGCGCATCACAGCGGGCTTCATCGTGTCGACCGAGATCGCGCACGCCACATCGCGGCGCAGGCGCTCGATCACCGGGACGACGCGATCGAGTTCCTCCTGCTCGCTCACCGGCTCGGCGCCGGGCCGCGTCGATTCGCCGCCCACGTCGATGAAATCGGCACCCTCCTCGGCCATGCGACGACCATGAGCGAGCGCGGTTTCGAGCGAGACGTGGTGGCCGCCGTCGTAGAACGAATCGGAGGTGAGGTTCAGCACGCCCATGACGCGAGGCGTCGAGAGGTCGAGCGAGCCGTCCCGGAAACGGAGCTTCAAAATAAAGGACGGGACCGGCGAAGCCGGGCCCGATTGAACGAAATTAAACGGGTTTGGGCGCCGCCGGCGGCACCGCGCCGCCCGGCGCCGTCCCGCCTGCGCGCGGCTGCTGCGGATTGCTCGGGCGGCCGTTGTCGTTGTTCCAGCTCTCCGGCTGACCCGGATCCTCGCGGCGCATCAGGCGCGCGAGCTGTTCGCTGTCGATCGTCTCGTACTTGAGCAGCGCCTCGGCCATCGCATGGAGGATGTCCATGTTGTCCTCGAGGACCTTCTTGGCGATCTCGTAGTTGTGGTCGATGACCGCCCGGATCTCGCGATCGATGGCGTTGGCGGTGTCGTCGGACACGTTCTTGGTCTGGGTGACGCTCTTGCCCAGGAACACCTCGCCGTTGTCCTCGCCGTAGGAAAGCGGCCCGAGCACATCCGACATGCCGTACTTGGTGACCATGTTGCGGGCGATGTTGGTCGCTCGCTCGATGTCGTTGCTCGCACCGGTGGTGATCTTGTCCGCGCCGAAGATGATCTCCTCGGCCAGGCGTCCGCCGAACAACGAGCAGATCTGGGAATTCAGACGCTCGCGGGTATAGCTGTATCGATCCTCTTCGGGCAGGAACATCGTCACGCCCAGCGCGCGGCCGCGCGGGATGATCGTCACCTTGTAGACCGGATCGTGCGAGGGCACCGACAGGCCGACGATCGCGTGGCCGGCCTCGTGGTAGGCGGTGAGCTTCTTCTCGTCCTCGGACATCACCATCGAGCGCCGCTCGGCGCCCATCATGATCTTGTCCTTGGCGCGCTCGAAATCCTCGTGATCGACCAGGCGCTTGTTGCCGCGTGCGGCGAACAGCGCCGCTTCGTTGACGAGGTTGGCGAGGTCCGCACCGGAGAAGCCCGGCGTGGCGCGCGCGATGATGTCCGGCTTGACCGCGTCGTGCAGCGGCACGGCGCGCATATGGACCTTGAGGATCTGCTCGCGGCCGCGCACGTCCGGCAGCGGCACCACGACCTGGCGATCGAAGCGGCCCGGACGCAGCAGCGCCGGATCGAGCACGTCGGGACGGTTGGTGGCGGCGATGACGATCACGCCTTCGTTGCCCTCGAACCCGTCCATCTCGACCAGCAGCTGGTTGAGCGTCTGCTCGCGTTCGTCGTGACCGCCGCCGAGGCCCGCACCGCGATGGCGACCGACCGCGTCGATCTCATCGATGAAGATGATGCAGGGCGCGTGCTTCTTGGCCTGCTCGAACATGTCGCGCACGCGGCTGGCGCCGACGCCGACGAACATCTCGACGAAGTCGGAGCCCGAGATCGTGAAGAACGGGACGCCGGCTTCGCCAGCGATGGCCTTGGCGAGCAGCGTCTTGCCGGTACCCGGCGAGCCGACCATCAGCACGCCGCGCGGAATCTTGCCGCCCAGCTTCTGGAACTTGCCCGGATCCTTCAGGAAGTCGACCAGTTCACCGACTTCCTGCTTGGCTTCTTCGACACCGGCCACGTCGTTGAACGTGATCTTCACCTGGTCGGCGTTGAGCATCCGCGCGCGGCTCTTGCCGAAGCTCATCGCGCCGCGACCGGCGCCGCCGCCCTGCATCTGGCGCATGAAGTACACCCACACCGCGATCAGCAGCAGGATCGGGAAGGCGTTGAACAGCAGCTGCAACGGCCACGGCGTGCCCTTGGGCAGCTCACCGGTGAACTTCACGTTGTTGTCGATCAGCGTGCCGACCATCGAGCGGTTGTCGGTCTCGGGACTGATGGTCTCGAACCGCGTCCCACCCTTGAGCTCGCCCACGATCAGGTCGCCGGCGATCCGCACCTCGGCCACCTGCCCCTGCTTCACCTGCTCGAGGAAATCCGAGTACGCAACGGGCTGCTGCCCGCGGCCGCGGTTGGCGA
The DNA here is from genome assembly GCF_020697055.1 of Panacagrimonas sp. Taxonomy (GTDB): domain Bacteria; phylum Pseudomonadota; class Gammaproteobacteria; order Nevskiales; family Nevskiaceae; genus Panacagrimonas. The sequence continues at coordinate 5,684 of NZ_JAJFBP010000033.1, forward strand.
AGCTCTGGAACACACTGATGAGCACCACCAGGATGACTACCCAGAGCAACAGATTCTTTGCCAAGTCGTTCAAAGCATTGATCCTCTTCACCACCGTCCCACAAGCGCTGAGCCGCCAGATCGCACCTTACACCCCGCGCAAGCTCCTCGCCAGCAGATAAACCTCTCTACTGCGAGGCCTCGAAGCCTTGGGTTTTCGGATCGTCACGGAGCCGAAAGTCGCCCGCATCTGTTTGAGGAAATCCTCGAATCCTTCGCCCTGGAACACCTTGACCAGAAAGCTTCCGCCGGGTTTCAGATGGGCCTTGGAAAAGTCCAGCGCCAGCTCGCACAAGTGGAGCTGTCCCACCTGGTCGGCGCTGTCGATCCCGGTCACGTTTGGGGCCATGTCGGACAAAACAAGATCGACGGCCCGGGATCCGACCCGGCCTTCCAGTTCGTGCAGAACGGTTTCCTCGCGAAAGTCTCCCTCGATGAAGTCGACGTCCGGCAGCGGATCCATGGGCAGGATGTCGAGCGCGAACAGCCGACCCTTGGGTCCGAGCAAGGGCCGTGCCCATTGGCTCCATCCCCCGGGTGCCGCACCCAGATCGACCACCAGCTGTCCGGGCTTCAGGATCGCGTCCTTCTCGTGGATCTCCTTGAGTTTGAAGACCGCACGCGATCGATAGCCCAGTCGGCGGGCCTCCTTCACGTACGGATCATTCTCGTGCTCGGCGATCCAGCGGGCCGAGCTCGGGCGACGTTTCTGGCTCAAAGGCCGGGGCTCGGGAGTCGGAATTCCATCAGACGTATTCGACCGCCAGGATCTCGAACTCGCGGGTGCCGCCGGGGGCGGCCACGATCGCCACGTCGCCCTCGTTCTTGCCGATGAGCGCGCGGGCGATCGGCGAGTTGTAGGAGATCAGCCCCTGCTTCGAATCGGCTTCGTCGTCGCCGACGATCCGGTACTTCATCTCGTCGCCGGACTCGGTGTCGGCAACGGTCACCGTGGTGCCGAAGATCACCTTGCCGTTGGCCTCCATCTTGGTCACGTCGATGACCTGCGCCGCCGACAACTTGCCCTCGATCTCGGAGATGCGGCCTTCGATGAAGCCCTGCTGCTCCTTGGCGGCGTGGTATTCGGCGTTCTCGCGCAGGTCGCCGTGGGCACGCGCCTCGGCGATCGCCGCGATGACCCTGGGCCGCGCTTCGGACTTCAGCGTGCGCAGTTCTTCGCGCAGCTTCTCTTCGCCTCGCTTGGTGATCGGAACTCGACTCATGGAAACAAACCTTCGACAAGAAAGCCGGAACGGGCGACACGCCCTGATGGCAGGAAATGGGATCACCGTGGCCGCGGCCGCGGTGACACGAGTATGGCCGATCGGATCGGACCTTTCGTTGCGGTGATCGGCAGCGCGTCGGCAGTCCGGTCTAGCCGATCGTCGCGTGCAGCGCCTGCAGCCGGTTGACCTCGGCGTTGTCCAGGAAATCCATCGCCACGGCGGCCGCATGGGCACCCGAGATGGTCGTGAAATAGCAGACCTTGTGCTGGATCGCGGCCGAACGGATCGAGCGCGATTCCTCGATCGACTTCTTGCCTTCGGTGGTATTTGCGATGAACTGGATGTCGCCGTTCTTGATCATGTCCACGCAGTGCGGACGACCTTCCTTGACCTTGTTCACGCCCTCACAGGGGATGCCGGCGCGCCGGATCTCCTCGGCGGTGCCGTGCGTGGCGACGACCTTGAAGCCCTTGGCGTCGAGCAAACGCGCGACCTCGATGGCCTTGGGCTTGTCGCCGTCGCGCACCGACAGGAACGCCACACCGCCGCGAGGAATCGCGTTACCGCCGCCCAGCAGCGCCTTGAAGAAGGCCTCGCCGAACGTCGTTCCCACGCCCATGACCTCGCCGGTCGAGCGCATCTCGGGACCCAGCAGCGGATCGACCGAGGGAAACTTGTTGAACGGGAACACCGCCTCCTTGACCGAGTAGTAGGCGGGGATCAGCTCGTGCTCGATGCCCTGGTCGCGCAGCGAGCGCCCGACCATGCAACGCGCCGCGATCTTGGCCAGCGGCCGCCCGATCGCCTTGGATACGAACGGGCTGGTCCGTGAAGCACGCGGGTTCACTTCGAGCAGATACACCTTGTCACCCTGCACGGCGAACTGCGCATTCATCAGGCCGACGACCTTGAGCGCCTTGGCCAGCTTGAAGATCTGGTCGCGGATGTCGTCGAGCACGTTGCCCGGCAGCGAATACGCCGGCAGCGAGCAGGCCGAGTCGCCGGAATGCACGCCGGCCTCCTCGATGTGCTCCATGATCCCGCCGATCACCACGCTCTGTCCGTCGGACAGCGCATCGACGTCGACCTCGACCGCGTTGTTGAGAAAGCGATCGAGCAGCACCGGCGAATCGTTCGAGACTTTCACCGCCTCGGTCATGTATCGGTTCAGATCCTCGTCGTCGTGCACGATCTCCATCGCACGCCCGCCGAGCACGTAGCTCGGACGAACCACCAGCGGATAGCCAACCTTGTTCGCGACGTTCAGCGCCTGTTTCTCGGACGTCGCCGTGCCGTTGGGCGGCTGCAGCAGCTTCAGCTTGTCGACCAGCTTCTGGAAACGCTCGCGATCCTCGGCAAGGTCGATCGAATCCGGCGACGTGCCGATGATCGGCGCGCCCGCGGCTTCGAGCTGGCGCGCGAGCTTGAGCGGCGTCTGTCCGCCGAACTGCACGATCACGCCCTTGGGCTTTTCGAGGTCGATGATCTCCATCACGTCCTCGAACGTCAGCGGCTCGAAGTAGAGCCGGTCCGACGTGTCGTAGTCGGTGGAAACCGTCTCCGGGTTGCAGTTGACCATGATGGTCTCGAAGCCGTCCTCGCGCAGCGCGAGCGCCGCGTGAACGCAGCAGTAGTCGAACTCGATGCCCTGGCCGATGCGGTTGGGTCCGCCGCCCAGGATCATGATCTTGTCGCGATCCGTGGGCGCGGCTTCGCACTCCTGGTCGTACGACGAATACATGTACGCCGTAGACGAGCGGAACTCGGCGGCGCACGAATCCACGCGCTTGAACACCGGACGCACGCCCTGCGCGATGCGGCGCTTGCGCACCGACTCTTCCTTGACGCCCATCAGCTTGGCGATGCGCCGATCGGAGAACCCGAGCCGCTTGTAGCGGCGCAGCTCGGCGGCGTCGATCTGCGAGACCTTCTGTTGCGAGATGTCGGACTCGACCGCGACGATCTCGGCGATCTGGTCGAGAAACCAGGGATCGATCTTCGAGAACTTGAACACCTCGGGAACGGACAGCCCCGCGCGGAACGCGTCGGCCACGTACCAGACGCGCTTGGCGCGCGGCGTGACCAGCTCCTCGATGATCTTGTTCAGCGCCTCCTCGGTGCCGACCTTGACCTGCGGATCGAAGCCGTCGGAACCGACTTCCAGGCCGCGCAGCGCCTTCTGCATCGACTCCTGGAAATTGCGGCCGATGGCCATCACCTCGCCGACGGACTTCATCTGCGTGGTCAGGCGCGAGTCGGCCTGCGGGAATTTCTCGAACGTGAAGCGCGGCACCTTGGTGACGACGTAATCGATGCTCGGCTCGAACGACGCCGGCGTGACGCCACCGGTGATGTCGTTCTTGAGCTCGTCCAGCGTGTAGCCGATAGCGAGCTTGGCCGCGATCTTCGCGATCGGGAATCCGGTGGCCTTGGACGCGAGCGCCGAGGACCGCGACACGCGCGGATTCATCTCGATGACGATCATGCGCCCGTCGTCGGGATTGATCGCGAACTGCACGTTCGAGCCGCCGGTGTCGACGCCGATCTTGCGCAGCACCGCGATGCTCGCGTTGCGCATGATCTGGTACTCCTTGTCCGTGAGCGTCTGCGCCGGCGCGACGGTGATGCTGTCGCCGGTGTGCACGCCCATCGGATCGAAGTTCTCGATCGAGCAGACGATGATGCAGTTGTCCTTGCGATCGCGGACCACCTCCATCTCGAATTCTTTCCAGCCGAGCAGGGATTCCTCGATCAGGACTTCGGTGGTCGGCGACAGATCGAGACCGCGCGTGACGATCTCCTCGAACTCTTCCTTGTTGTAGGCGATGCCGCCGCCGGTGCCGCCGAGCGTGAAGCTTGGACGGATGATCACCGGGAAGCCGATGCCGGCCTGGATCGCGTCGGCCTCGTCCATCGTGTGCGCCACGCCCGAGCGCGCCGAGCCCAGGCCGATCTCGGTCATCGCGTCGCGGAACTTCTGGCGGTCCTCGGCCAGATCGATCGCGTGCGCATTGGCACCGATCATCTGCACGCCGAATTTCTGCAGCACGCCGTGCTTCTCGAGATCCAGCGCGCAGTTCAGCGCGGTCTGGCCGCCCATCGTCGGCAGCAGCGCGTCGGGGCGCTCCTTCTCGATGATCGCGGCGACGGTCTGCCAGCGGATCGGCTCGATGTACGTCGCGTCGGCCATCTCCGGGTCGGTCATGATCGTCGCCGGATTGGAGTTCACCAGGATCACCCGGTAGCCCTCCTCGCGCAGCGCCTTGCACGCCTGGGCGCCGGAGTAGTCGAACTCGCAGGCCTGGCCGATGACGATGGGGCCGGCGCCGATGATCAGGACCGAATTCAGGTCCGTGCGCTTACCCATGCGGCGACTCCATCATCTTCACGAAACGATCGAATAGATAAGACACGTCGTGCGGACCTGGGCTCGCCTCGGGATGTCCCTGGAAACTGAAGGCCGGCACATCCGTGATGCGGATGCCCTGGTTGCTGCCGTCGAACAGCGAGCGATGCGTGACCGTCACGTTCGCCGGAAGCGTGGCCTCATCGACCGCGAAGCCATGGTTCTGACTGGTGATCAGCACGCGGCCCGACTCGACGTCCTGCACCGGGTGGTTCGCGCCGTGATGGCCGAACTTCATCTTCAGCGTCCTGGCGCCGACGGCCAGGCCCAGGATCTGGTGGCCCAGGCAGATGCCGAACAGCGGCAGCCGGGCCTTCATGAATTCACGCGCATTGCGGATCGCGTAGTCGCAGGGCGCGGGATCGCCGGGACCGTTGGCCAGCATCACGCCATCGGGCTTCATCGCCAGCACCTCGGACGCCGGCATCTGCGCCGGCACCACGGTCACGTGGCAGCCGCGGTCGACCAGCATGCGCAGGATGTTGCGCTTGATGCCGTAATCGCAGACCACGACCTTGAAACGCGCCTTGCCCAGCGCGGTCTCGCGATTGGTCTCGAGCGTCCAGGATCCGGTGGTCCACTCGTAGGCCTTGGGCGTCGACACGACCTTGGCCAGGTCCATGTCCTTGAGGCCCGGGAACTCGCGCGCGGCCGCCAACGCGGCTTTCTCGCTGATCTTCGAGCCGGCCACGATGCAGCCGTTCTGCGCGCCCTTGTCGCGCAGCAGGCGGGTCAGGCGGCGCGTGTCGATGCCGGCGATCGCCACCACCTTCTGGGTGCGAAGGTATTCGCGGAAGTCCTGCGTCGAACGGAAACTGCTGTGCGGCCGCGGCACCTCGCGCAGCACCAGCCCCGCGAGCTGCACCGCGGCCGACTCGCTGTCCTCGGCGTTGACGCCGACGTTGCCGACGTGGGGATAGGTCAGCGTGACGATCTGCTGCCGGTACGAGGTATCTGTGAGGATTTCCTGGTAACCGGTCATGGCGGTGTTGAACACCACCTCTCCAACGGTTTTTCCATCGATACCGATGGAAACGCCTTCGAAAACGCTGCCGTCGGCGAGAGCGAGCAGGGCCGGCTTGAGATTCGTCATCGGCTCATGGGGGTGATGCGATGGGTTTCGGGTCGCGCACACGAAGCGGGGGGCGTGAGCCCCCCGTGCGAGATCGAGGCGGAATTTTACCGGCGGGGTTCCGATGCGTCCATCGAAAAAATCACCATCGACTCACATGTGCGCGGTGAGCCGCGAACATTTTGTGCCCACGGAAACGCTCAGGCGCCGCTGATCTCGAGCGCGCGACGGGCAAAAACCGGCGCCAGCGTCGCGAATCGTCGTGCGCCCGGGTCCGTCGCCAGGCCCGCCGCCGCACGCGCGACGATCCCTTCGGCCATCACCGCGCCGCGAAACAGGACGTAGGCCAGATGAAACGGCTCGAGCCGGGGCAGCTCCGGCACCGCCGCGTGGTAGCGGGCCAGGTACTCGGCCTCGGACGGGATGCCGAGCGCCTCGGCCTCGAGACCGCGCACGCCGTCGAACTGGTCGGCATCCAGGTGCCAGGCCAGGGCGCCGTACGCCAGATCGGACAGCGGATGGCCCAGCGTCGACAGCTCCCAGTCGAGCACGCCGATCACGCGCGGCTCGGTCGGGTGGAAGACCAGGTTGCCGATCCGAAAATCGCCGTGCGCGATCGTCGTGCGGTCGTCGGACGGAACGTTCTGCCCCAGCCACGCCGACAGTCGCGCCATCTGCGCGTCGGCCGCCCGCGGCAGCGCCTGCCACTGGCGGTTCAAGCGCTCGAGCTGACGCGCAAAGAAAGACCCCGGCTTGCCGTAGCCCTCGAGCCCCAGCGCACGCCAGTCCAGCCGATGCAGCGTCGCCAGCGTGTCCGCGATGCGCAGGATCATGTCGCGACGCTCGTGCGCCGCGACGCCGGGCGAGCGCAGCCACGGCAGGATCCGGCCGTGCAGGCGCTGCATCACGTAGAACGGCGTGCCGATCAACTCCACGTCCGGATGGAAGCAGGCGACGCGCGGCACCGGCACGTCGGTCGACGCCAGCGCGCGCAGGATCCGCACCTCGCGATCGACGGCATGCGCACCGGGCGCCAAACCCGTGGCCGCCGGCGGCTTTCGCAGCACGTAGCGCGCGGGCGCGGTCCCGAATCCCAGGAAGAACGTCGGATTGGACTGGCCACCGCCGATGCGCTCCAGGCGCAGCGGTCCCGGGTCGGCGTCCGGCAGTTCGGCGCGCAGCAGCGCTTCCAGCGGCGCGGGATCGAAGCCGGGCGACGAAAGTGCAGGCGGCAGGTTCATTGGGCCAAGCTTGGGGTTCCCCGCCGATCTTTGCACCGGACACGACACGATGGATTTCTCCCTGCCGTCCGACCTCGTCGACTACCTCGCCCGTCTCGACGCCTTCATCGCCGCCGAGATCGCGCCGCTGCAGGCGCAGGACGACAACGAGCGCTTCTTCGATCACCGCCGCGAGTGGGCACGCACCGACTTCGAAGGCGGCGGGCTGCCGCGCACCGAGTGGGAAGCGCTGCTCGACGAGGCCAAGCGTCGCGCCGATCGCGCCGGCGTCTACCGCTTCCCGCTGCCGCGCGAGTACGGCGGACAGGACGGCGGCAATCTGTGGATGGCCGTGATCCGCGAGCACCTGGCGGCCAAGGGCCTGGGACTTCACAACGATCTGCAGAACGAGCACTCGATCGTCGGCAACTTCCCGGTGATCGTGATGCTGCGCGACTTCGGCTCGCCGGCGCAGAAGGAGGCCTATATCCGCGGCGCGCTCGACGGGCAGGTGCGCATGTGCTTCGGCCTGACCGAGCCGGGACACGGATCGGATGCCACGCACATGGAGACACGGGCGGTGCGCGAAACGCGCGACGGCGTCGAAGGCTGGCGCCTCGACGGCGAAAAGATGTGGACCACCGGCATGCACACCGCCACGCATGTCGTGGTCTTTGCCCGCAGCGCGGGAAATGCGGGCGATGCGCGCGGCATCAGCGCGTTCATCGTTCCGGCAGCCGCGCCGGGCGTGAAGATCGAGGAATACCTGTGGACGTTCAACATGCCCACGGACCATCCACGCGTCAGCTTCACCAACGTATGGGTCGCCGACGACATGCGCTTCGGTCGTGAAGGCGCGGGGCTGGCGGTGGCGCAGGCCTTCGTCCACGAAAACCGTATCCGCCAGGCCGCGTCCTCGCTCGGCGCCGCGCATTTCTGCGTCCAGGAGAGCGTGCGCTACGCGCGCGAGCGCAAACCCTTCGGCCGTGACCTGGCCGAGAACCAGGCGATCCAGTGGCCGCTGGTCGAGCTCGCCACGCAGGTCGAGATGCTGCGCCTGCTGATCCGCAAGACCGCCTGGGAGATGGACCAGATGCCGCACCCGGAGGTCGAAAAGCGCCTGTCGGACAAGGTGTCCATGTGCAACTACTGGTCGAACCGGCTGTGCTGCGAGGCGGCCGATCGCGCGATGCAGGTCCACGGCGGCATCGGCTATTCGCGTCACAAGCCGTTCGAGCACATCTACCGCCACCACCGACGCTACCGCATCACCGAGGGCTCCGAAGAGATCCAGATGCGCAAGGTGGCGGCCTACCTGTTCGGATACGCCGGACCGAATCGCGTCCCGGCCCCGTCCAGCCCTGCATGAGCCAATGGGAATCGCACCCGCTCGCCGGACCCGGGGCCGGCATGGCAATGTGCGGCGCTGTTGAATCCACAAATCAACCAGAGGAGTCGTCGACGTGCCCAAGTTTCCCGCTGCTTCCGCAGCTGTGCTGCTGCTGCTCGCCCTGGGTGCCACCGCCTGCAAGAAGGCCGAGGCGCCCGCCGACACCGGCGACGGCGCAGCGGCGACGCCTGCTGCGACGGCCCCGGCTGCAACCCCTGCGCCCGGCGCGACGGCTGCCGCCGGCAGCGGTGATGGAGACACCAAGTACCAGTGCTCGAGCGGCATCGTTCCGGTGACCTACAAGTCCGGCACCGCCACGCTCAAGCTCAAGGACAAGGTGATCGAACTCAAGGCCGACTCCGCCAACGCCGATCGCTTCATCGGCACCGGCGTCGAGTGGTGGGTCAACGGCCGCGGCCAGGGCGGCACCGCCAACCTGTACGCGCTGACGCCGGAAGGCGAGCCCGGCGACGTGCTCGAAGGCTGCGTCGAGAATCCGCAGGCCTGAGCCGTCATCGAGCGGGCGCGGCCCCCGCTGGCCGCGCCCGCATTACAACTGCGGCGAGTTGCGCCGGATCACCGACTTCAGCGCAAAGCTCGACTGGATGTTGGCGACGCCCGGGATGCGCGTGAGGCGCGACAGCAGCTGCTGGTAGTGGTCCAGGTCGCGCACGACCACGCGCAGCGTGTAGTCCGCACCGCCGGACATCTGGAAGCAGCTCATCACTTCCGGCAGGGCCGCCACGCGGTCCTCGAAGCCGGCCAGCATCTTCTCCACCTGCCGCTCGAGCGTGACCGACACGAACGCGCTCATCGCTCCCATCAGCCGCTTCTCGTCGAGGTTCGCGCTGTAGCCCTGGATGAAGCCGTCCTTCTCCAGCCGCTGCACGCGCCGCAGCGTCGGCGTCAGCGACAGCCCGATCTCGTCGGCCAGGCGGCGCCAGCTGATGCGCCCGTCCCGGCCCAGCGTGCGCAGGATGCTCATGTCGTACTTGTCGAGATCGATGGACATTTCAGACCTTATATTGGTGCATTTTTAGTTCGTTTGAACTCAATATAGCGTCTCCGTACCTCGAATTTGGAGTCCTGCACTCCGCCTGCCCGCCTAGCCTGTCTCCATCGTCGCCGCAGCGACCTGGAGACCCGGATGAGCCTCGCCCACCCCGACTTTCGTCTCGACGACGTCTACACGCGCCGCGACGGTCCGATCTTCATGACCGGGATCCAGGCGCTGGTGCGGCTGCCGATGGAACAGCGGCTCGCGGATCGCGCGCGCGGTCTGAACACGGCGGGCCTGGTCTCGGGCTATCGCGGCTCGCCGCTGGGTGCCTATGACCAGCAGCTGTGGAAAGCGCAGAAACATCTGGCGGCGCACGACGTCGTCTTCCAGCCCGGCTTGAACGAGGACCTGGCCGCGACCGCGCTGTGGGGCGCGCAGGTGCACCGCGCCTACGGGCCCAGCACCGTCGATGGCGTCTTCGGCGTCTGGTATGGCAAGGGCCCCGGCGTCGACCGGACCGGCGATGCCTTTCGCAGCGCCAACATCGTCGGCACCTCGAAGCTCGGCGGCGTACTGGCCGTGGCGGGCGACGACCATTCGGCGCAGTCGTCGGTGTTTCCGCACCAGACCGACGGCATCTTCCAGGCGGTGTCGATGCCGATCCTGCAGCCGGCGAGCGTCGAGGAAATCCTGCGGCTGGGCCTGGCGGGTTTCGCGATGTCCCGGCACACCGGCCTGTGGGTGGCGATGAAGACCGTCGCGGAAGTCGTCGAGACGGCCGCCTCGTTCACGCTCGCGTCGGACCCTCCCGAATTCGTCGCGCCGGAAGGTGCCCCGGATCACGGACTCAACTGGGACCCGCGCCTCACGTGGCCGGCGCAGCGTGCCGAACTGGAACGGCGCCTGATCGACGAACGCCTTCCCGCCGCCCTCGCCTGGGCGCGCGCGAACCATCTCAACCGTCCGGTCGTCGACGTGCGCGGTTCGCGCCTGTGCGTCGTCACCGTCGGCAAGGCGCACCAGGACCTGATGCAGGCGGTCTGCGACCTGGGCCTGCGCGAGCAGGATCTGCGCGCGCTCGGCGTGGCGGTGTTCAAGGTCGCGATGAGCTGGCCGCTCGAGAGCGGCGCGCTGCTGGATTTCGCCGACGGCTGCGACGAGCTGCTGGTGATCGAGGAGAAGCAGCCGGTGGTCGAGACCCAGCTCAAGGACGCGCTGTACCACCGGCCGGCCGCGCGGCGCCCGCGCGTCACCGGCAAGACCGACGTCGAGGGCCGCCCGCTGCTGCCCGCGGTGGGCGAGTTCGATCCGGTGATGGTGGCGCGCGTGCTGCGGGCCCGGCTCGCGGCGCTGGGCCAGCGGCTGGCGCTGCCGCCGCGCCTGGCGCAGATCGAAGCGCACGCCGGCGAGCCCGCGCTGGTGGAACTTGCGTCGCGCAAGGCCTATTTCTGCTCGGGGTGTCCGCATGCGACGTCGACGAAGACGCCGGAAGGCTCGATCAGCGGCGGCGGCATCGGCTGCCACATCATGGCGCTGTCGCAACCCGCGCTGAAGACACCGGTCTGGAGCCACATGGGCGCCGAAGGCGTGCAGTGGATCGGCGCCGCGCCGTTCTCCCTCACGCCGCACGTCTTCCAGAACCTCGGCGACGGCACCTACCAGCATTCGGGTCTGCTCGCCGTGCGCGCCGCGGTGGCGGCCAGAACGCGCATCACGTTCAAGATCCTCTACAACGACGCGGTGGCGATGACCGGCGGACAACCTGCCGAAGGCAATCTCGATCCGGCGCGGATCACGCGCCAGCTCGCCGCCGAAGGCGTCGAACGCATCGTGCTGGTCAGCGACGATCCGTCGCGCTGGGAACGTGCGGCCGGAATCGCGGACGGCGTGGCGATCCGCCATCGCGACGAGCTCGACACCGTCCAGCGCCAGCTGCGCGAAGCCGGCGGCGTCACGGCGATCATCTACGAGCAGACCTGCGCGGCCGAGAAGCGGCGACGTCGCAAAAAGAAGCAGCTCGCCGAATCCACGCGCCGCCTGTTCATCAATCCGCGCGTGTGCGAGGGCTGCGGTGACTGCTCGGTGCAGTCCAGCTGCATCGCGGTGGAACCGCTCGACACCGACTTCGGACGCAAGCGCCGCATCAACCAGTCGAGCTGCAACACCGATCTGTCGTGCGTGAAGGGCTTCTGTCCGAGTTTCGTGGAGGTCGACGCACCGGTGCTGCGCAAGCCCGATCCCGCGCGACTCGAACCGATCGAGTCCGAACTGTTCGCCGGCCTGCCGGCACCCGACCCCCGGCCCGGAGACGGTGTGTGCAATCTCTACGTTGCCGGCGTCGGCGGCACCGGCGTGCTCACCATCGGCGCGCTGATCGGCAGCGCCGCCTACTTCGACGGCAAGCAGGCGAGCGTGCTGGACTTCACCGGCATGGCGCAGAAGAACGGCGCGGTGGTGAGCCAGGTCCGGATCGCGCCGCGGCCCGGCCTGATCCACGCGGTCCGCATCGGCGCGGCCGACATCGACGTGCTGATCGGCGCCGACTTCGTCACCGCGGCGGCGCCCGAGGCCCTGCGCAAGCTCGCGCCGGGTCGATCGGCCGTGGTGCTCAACACCGACGAGACGCCGACCGCCGACATCGTGTCCGATCGCGACACGAGGCTGCCGGCGGCACAGCTGATCGAGGCGGTGCTGTCGCGCGCCGCGAGCGGCCAGCGCCACACGCTGCAGGCGCATCGGCTCGCCGAAGGCCTGTTCGGCGACACGGTCGCGGCCAACACGATGCTGCTCGGCTACGCGTGGCAGAAGGGCCTGGTGCCGCTGTCGTGTGATGCGATCCGCCAGGCGATCCGCGTCAACGGCGCCGCGGTCTCGATGAACCTGCGCGCGTTCGACTGGGGCCGCGTCGCGGCCGTCGATGCCGATCGCGTCGCCCAGGCCGCCGGCACGAACCAGTCGCCGCAGCGTCTCGAGACGGTGCAGCAGCGCATCGATCGTCACGCCGGGGAACTCGCGCGCTACCAGGATGCGCGCTACGCCGCGCGCTACCGCGCGCTGATGCAGCGCACCACCGACGCCGCGGCATCGCTCGGCGGCGAAGGCCGCCGCTACGTCGCGGCCGTTGCCGCCAACGCCTACAAGCTGATGGCGTACAAGGACGAGTACGAGGTCGCGCGCCTCTACAGCGAACCGGAATTTCGCGACAACCTGCGGCGCCAGTTCTCCGGCCACGGCAAGCTCGGTGTGTGGCTCGCACCGCCGCTGATCTCGCCGATGGATCCGGCGACGGGGCGGCCGAAGAAGCGGCGCTTCGGCGCGTGGATCTTTCCGCTGTTCACGCTGCTGGCGCGATTCAAGGGTCTGCGCGGGACGCCGTTCGACGTGTTCGGCTATTCGACCGAGCGCCGCGCGGAGCGTCGACTGGTCGCGCAGTACTTCGAGACCATCGAACAGCAGAATCGGCAGCTGTCGACCGAGACGCTGCCCAAGGCGCTGGCGCTGGCCTCGATCCCCGACCAGATCCGTGGCTTTGGCCCGGTGAAGATGGAGGCGATGGAGAACGCCGAGCGCCGGCGTGAAGCGTTGCTGACGGCCGGGCCGCCTCCGCAGTCGGACGTGCGCCTGTATCGCGCCGCCGCGTAGCGCGTTGGCGTCGCGACGGGCTCCCTGCCCTCCAGGTCTTCGTTCATAGTGACGCCGCCCGCGCAGGCCACCGCGCCGCGCGACAGCCAGCCACTCGATCGATCAGCGAGGCATCCCGTGACCGCACCGCGCGCGCGCATTCTCGGTTTGGGCAGCTACCTGCCACCCCGGGTCGTCACCAATCACGACCTGACCAAGATGATGGACACCAGCCACGAATGGATCGTGGAACGCTCGGGTGTCGAGGAGCGCCGCTGGGTCGATCCCGAGGAAGGCAATCACACCATGGGCGTGAAAGCCGCCCGCGCCGCGATGGCCGATGCCGGCGTCGAGCCCGGCGAGATCGACTGCATCATCTACGCGACACTCTCGCCCGATTACTACTTCCCCGGCTGCGGCGTGCTGGTGCAGCGCGATCTGGGCCTCGGCCATATCCCCGCCTACGACATCCGCCAGCAGTGCTCGGGCTTCGTCTACGGCCTGCAGATGGCCGACGCGTTCATCCGCGCGGGCCAGTACCAGAAGATCCTGCTGATCGGAGGCGAGGTGCATTCGCGCGGCCTGGACAAGTCGACACGCGGACGCACGATCACCGTGTTGTTCGGTGACGCCGCGGGTGCCGCCGTGATCGGCGCCAGCGACGATCCCGCACGCGGCATCCTGACCAGCCGCATGCACTCCGACGGCACCGACGCCGAATGCCTCGCCATGCAGTACCCCGGCATGGCACCCAACCGCGACGTGTTCGTGAATCTCGACGACGTCGAGTCGGGCCGGATCTTTCCGAACATGGACGGCCAGAAGGTCTTCAAGACCGCGGTCAAGCGCATGCCCCAGGTCGTTCAGGAAGTGCTCGCCGACCAGGGCCTGACCGTGGCCGATCTCGCGATGCTGATCCCGCACCAGGCCAACCTGCGGATCAACGAGATGGTGGCCAAGCTGCTGCACATCGACGAGAGCAAGGTCCACAACAACATCCAGAAGTACGGCAACACCACCGCCGCCACGATCCCGTTGTGTCTCGAGGAAGCCCGCGCGCTGGGCAAGATCCATCCCGGCGACCTGGTCTGCGCGGTGGCCTTCGGTTCCGGATTCACATGGGGCGCGGTGCTGATGCGCTGGTGATTCCCGGCCTGTTCGAGATCCAGGCGTACTGGCTCACGCCCGGCGGAACGTCACCACCAGCACATCGCGATACGCCGGCTCCTCCGGATCGAGCGCGCGCACCGGCGTCACGCCGTGCGTCACCCGCGCATCGTCGATCAGCACCGCGTCGAGCGGCTGCTGCAGCGTGAAGCTGCCCAGGTCGCGTCCGTCCACGGAGTGCAGCGTGGTGGTGCCGCTTTCGATGTTGTGCCGTCGCACCATCAGCACCAGCACGTAGTCGACGCCGTCCTGGTGGCGTCCCTCGGGCGTGGGATTGCCGGCCAGGTCCCCGGCCGGCTCGATCCGGAACTGGTGCACCTCGACGTGCCACGTCGCGACCTCCGCCGGCGCAAGCGCATCGAACGCCTGCGCGCAGAACCCGAGCACCGCCGACATCGTCGCGCCGGCGCCGACGTCTTCCTCGACCGGCTCGAACCAGCGCACCACGCCGCCGTTGAGCGGGTTGTAGTCGCGGCTCTGGTAGTGCGGCTGGTGCGGTCGTCGTTCGGCGTGGCCGTCGCGCGAGACCGCGAACGTGGCATGGCGTCGGCGTCGATAGCGTCCGCCGTCGGCCATGTAGCCGTCGTGCGGCAAGCGGTTCCAGCTCGCGCTGAACGCGTCCCAGTCGGACAGGCTGCCGCAGGCTTCGAGCAAGACCCGTGTCGGCTCCGGCAACAGATGCACGAAGCCGGTGCGCGCGATCGAATCGACGTGTGTCATCTGCGCAGTATGACGGGCGGCGTCCCGCGCCCGGGCCTGCGCCGGGCAGGACGTGCCACTGGCACGTCCTGAAACCCCCCGCGCTTCGCGTGCTCGGGGCCCCAGCCCCGAGCCTTCGCCGGGCAGGACGTGCCACTGGCACGTCCTGAAACCCCCGGCGCTTCGCGTGCTCGGGGCCCCAGCCCCGAGCCTTCGCCGGGCAGGACGTGCCACTGGCACGTCCTGAAACCCCCGGCTCAGTGCGGCTTGTCGATCGTGGTGAGCTCGGTCTCCTTGGTATCCACCACGAAGACCGCCAGCAGGCTGGCGGGCTCGGTCGCGCTGGCGTTCTCGCTGACCGAGTGCTTGTCGCCCGGGTTCTCGGTCCAGCTCTGGCCGGCCTTGAACACCTGCACGGGTCCGCCCGCCACCTGGCTGCGGATCGAACCCGACAGCACGTAGGCGGTGATGAACGCCGACTTCGCGTGCGAATGCGAAGGCGTCTTGGCGCCCGGCGCGTAGTTGACGACCGCCGCGACCAGGCTCTTGCCGGGAATGTTCGAGATCGGATTTGCGAACGCGGGAACGATCGTCTCGCGCGGTGCGCTGCCGACCGTCGGCGTGCCTTTCGGCGGCGGCGTCTCCACCACCGTCACGGGGCCCTCGGCATTCACCGGGAACGTCGAAGCCGCGAGCGCGATCGCGGCGCCAAGCCACACTGCTTTCATGCTGGTCTCCATCAGGGTCGCTGGGTTTCTCGGGTGCTCGACGGAAAGGCGCGCACACAGATGTCGGGGTCGACGCCGGCGTGGACGCACAGGTTCATGCCCACCTTCGGGCCGACGCGAAAGACTTCGCTGGCGAACAACCACATCGGGTGACCCATGCCCGCCGAGTGGGTGAGGCGCGCGGCCTTGAGCAGGAGATCGCGCACCCGGTCCGGGCCCATGTGTCCGAAATCTCCGAGTCCCGGATCGTCCCAGCGATAGTTCAGGTCGCTTCCCACGGCTTCATCCTTGGCGTGCCGGTGCCGATGCTACCCTCGTTCGCACGGGAGAAGGGCATGTTCCTGAAGGTGCGCAAGGCGCTGTACCTGCTGCTGTCGATCGGGGGCATCGGCGGCGCGTTTCTCGCGGCGATGGGCCTGTTCGTCGCGATCACGCTTTTCGCCGCCGGCATCTCGGCCGGCTCGTTGACCAGCACCGCGCTGGGCGTGCTGATGATCCTGATCTGCGTCGCCGGCGCGACGTCTCCGGTCTGGGTGCTCATCACCATCGTCACGCTGCCCGATCTGTCGACGCGGGAACGCCGCGTGCTCACGGTGCTGCTCGGCGCCGCGATCCTCGCGGCCGGCGGCACCGCGGGCACGTGGATGGGCACGCTCGACGAAAACCTCGAGGGCATCGGAACCCCGATCGTGACGATGGTGATGCCGATGCTCGTCGGGTGCGCGCTGGTCGTGGAGTTGTGGCTGCCGGTGTGGCGCGCGCGACGCGCATCGGGCTGACGTCGCTTGGGCGCGATCGCGCCGCGCTGGTAAGTTCGTCGGCCGTCCATTCGAGGAACCCCCTGTGCAGCAGCCCACTGCCGACGTCCCCGGATCGCACCTGACCAGCGACTCCGGGCTGCGCCTCGAACTCACCAGCACCGGCGCCATCCGGCGCTTCGACTGTGGCGACGTCACGCTGTCGCTGTACGTCGGCAATGAACTCGAAGGCGCGGTGAGCAACCTGTATCTGCGCCGGCTCGGCGCAACGACGGAGCACGTCGCGCTGCTCGGTCCGTCGAGCCCGACGATCTTCGAACCGCAGACGACGAACGGGCGCCTCGTCGGGCATGGCCGATGGGGCGGCCTGCGGTACACGATCACGGTGGTGCTGGCCGAGCACGCCGCGGCGTGGTTCTGGCACGTGCAGATCGAGAACACCGGCGAGGTCGAGGCGCGCATCGATCTGACCTACGCGCAGGACCTGGGGCTCGCGCATTACGGCGCCGTGCGGCTCAACGAGTTCTACGTCAGCCAGTACCTGGATCACACGCCGCTGCGCCACGACGCGCGCGGCCTGCTGGTCGCGACGCGCCAGAACCAGGCGGTCGGCGGCCGCATCCCGTGGAGTCTCGTGGGCTCGCTGCGCCAAGGCGTGTCGTTCGCCACCGATGCGCTGCAGTTCCACGGCCTGGCGCGCCGCGATGGACGTGCGCCCGCGGGCCTGGACAACGATCTTCCCGGCCGGCGCCTGCAGCACGAGCACGCGCTGGTGGTGATCCGCGATGCGCCGATCGTGCTCGCTGCCGGTGCCCGTGCCGACGCCGGATTCTTCGGCGGCTTCTGGCCGGATCATCCGCACGCGACGTCGCCCGACGACCTGGCCCGTGTCGGCGAAGTGCTGGCGCTGCCCGAAGCGCGTGCGCCCGCACGTGACACGCACGCTTCGGTCGATGCGCCGCAAACGCCTACCGGCGCCTCGCTGTTCTCCACCGCGGCGTCGCTCGCCGCGGACCCGCTCGATGCGCCCGCGCTGCAGCGGTTGTTCCCGCTGCCGTGGCGACACGAGGAGCACGACGCGCAGGGCGCGCTGCTGTCCTTCTTCCACGGCGACGGACGCCACGTCGTGCTGCCGTCCAAGGAGCGGATCACGCTGCGCCCGCACGGGCATCTGCTGCGCAGCGGTCGACACCTGACGCCCGACGAATCGGCGCTGACGTCGACGGCGTGGATGACCGGCGTGTTCCACTCGATGCTCGCGCAGGGCCACGTGAGCATCAATCGCATGCTCTCGACGGTGCACAGCTACCTCGGGCTGTTTCGCTCGCACGGTCTGCGCGTGTTCGTCGAGATCGAAGACGCCTGGCAGCTGCTCGACATGCCGTCGGCGTTCGAGGTCGCGCCCGACGCCTGCGTGTGGATCTACCGCCACGCACGGGGCGAGCTGCACGTGCGCGCCGCGGCCGCCAGCGATCCGCACGCGATGACCTTGCGCCTCGACGCGGTCAAAGGCCCGCCGCTGCGCTGCCTGATCTCGCTGCACGTTGCGCTCAACGGCGACGACGGCAGCACCCGCGGCGCCGCGCGGTGGCGGCGCGAGCACGGGGACATCGTGCTCACCGCGGCGCCGGATTCGGACGTCGGCAGGCGATTTCCGGACGGCAGCTTCCGCATCACGCCGGACGACGGCACGCGCTTCGAGGAGGTGGCCGGCGACGAACGACTCTTCCTCGACGGACGTTCGCGCGCGGAGCCCTTGGTCTGCATCACCACGCAGCGCGCGTCCTCGACCGGCCTGGGCATCCGCGGACACCTGGTCGACGAGCACGCCCAGACGCCGCTGCGGGAAGCGTCGGACGGCGAACTGGTTCCGCGGCTGTTCGTGCAGAACCGGAATGCGGAGACGCCCGATGCGCAGGCCGTCTCGCGCCTGGCCGACATCGCGCCCTGGTTCACCCACAACGCGCTGGTGCACTACCTGTCTCCGCGCGGCCTGGAGCAGTACTCGGGCGGCGGCTGGGGCACGCGCGACGTCACGCAGGGCCCGGTCGAGATGCTGCTCGCGCTCGACCGCGTCGCGCCGGTGCGCGATCTGCTGCTTCGCGTGATGGGCCAGCAGAACGCCGACGGCGACTGGCCGCAGTGGTTCATGTTCTTCGATCGCGAACGCGGCATCCGTCCCGGCGATTCCCACGGCGACATCGTGTTCTGGCCGCTGCTGGTGCTCGGCCAATACCTGATCGCCTCGGGCGACACGCAGGTGCTCGACCAGGCGGTGCCCTATTTCGACGGCCGAAGCGCCACGGTCTGGGACCATGCGCAACGCGCCTTGGCGGTCATCGCCGGACGCGTGATTCCCGGAACGACGCTCGCGGCCTACGGCCACGGCGACTGGAACGATTCGCTGCAGCCCGCCGATCCGGCGCTGCGCGAACGCCTTTGCAGCGCCTGGACGGTGACGCTGCACGTGCAGACGCTGACGACGCTGGCGCGGGGCCTGCGCGCGATCGATCGCGCATCGGACGCGGCCGCGCTCGAGCAGTACGCCGCGACGGTCAAGCACGACTTCCAGCGCCTGCTGATCGCCGACGGCGTCCTGACCGGCTACGCGCTGTTCGACGGCGGCGCACGGCCGCGCTACCTGCTGCATCCCAGCGACACGCAGACCGGCGTGCGCTACAGCGCCCTTGCGATGATCCACGCGGTGCTCGAGGACCTGCTGACGCCGGAACAGGCGCGCACCCACCTGCGTCTGCTCGAGACCGAACTGAGCGGCCCGGACGGCGTACGCCTGTTCGATCGTCCGATGCCCTATCACGGCGGGCCGCAGCGCCTGTTCCAGCGCGCCGAGAGCGCGACCTACTTCGGTCGCGAGATCGGACTGATGTACACGCACGCGCACCTCCGCTACGCGCAGGCGCTGGCCCACGTCGGAGACGCCGAGCGTTTCTTCCGCGCACTGGGCCAGTCGCATCCCATCGCGATCCAGCAGCTGGTGCCCAGCGCCCGTCCGCGCCAGGCCAACTGCTACTACTCGAGCTCCGACGCGGCGTTCGACGATCGCGACCAGGCGAGCGCGGAGTACCAGCGCGTGGCGCAGGGCCGTGTGGCGCTCGAAGGCGGCTGGCGCGTGTACTCCAGCGGCGCCGGCATCGCGCTGGGACTGATCGTGCGGCGCTTCCTGGGTCTGAGCGTGGAATGCGATCGGGTGAGCTTCGATCCGGTGATTCCCGCCTCGCTGGACGGGATGCGCGTGCGCACCCGGCTGTTGCGGCGCCCGGTGGACATCACCTACGACGTGCGCGGCGCGGGCTGCGGCGTGACGCAGGTCGTGCTCAACGGACGCATCCTGCCGTTCGATCGCGCCGCCAATCCGCACCGGCCGGGCGCGGCGCGCGCGGATCGTGCGTCGATCGAATCGGCGCTGCGCGACGACGGCAACGAGCTGACGCTGCACGTGGGATAGCCGCCGGACGATCGGATGGGCACGAATCTGGCTCGTCGCCCCGCCTCGTTCAAACGGATCCATCCCATGCCTTCGAAGCCCGCCTCGAATTCCTCCCGCCGCTCGACTCCGCGCAAGACCGCCGCACCGCGGAGCCGGCGCTCCTCGTCGAAGGGCGATTCGCTGGTCAAGGGCGAGGAGCTGAACCAGCTGATCGGTGAAGGCAAGGCGCTGGCCGAACAGCTGGTGGGGCGCCCGCGGTTCGCCGCGCTCGCCGGCCTCGCGCCGACCTTCCTGACCATCGCCGGCCGCTACGTGCGCCGTGAACCGGTCAAATCGGCCGGCATCGCGGTGCTCGCCGGCGGCGTGTACCTGATCGCCCGCGCGCTGATGCACGGCGGGTCCAGCGGCGGTGCCGCCGGTACGGCGACCGCCTGAGCGCGCTCGCCGCGACTCCTCCTGCCCCACCGCCCCGCCGGACCCGCTTGGCGACGACCCGCCTTCGGCCGGATGCGCGGGCCACGCGGCGTGCGCCATCCGATCGCGCGCTTCGCGAGGTGATGCGCACGCGCTTCGGCATCGCGCAATGGCGACCCGGGCAGGCCGAATCGGTGCGCCGCATCTTCGACGGCCGCCCCACGCTGACGGTGATGCCCACCGGCGCGGGCAAATCGCTCTGCTGGCAGCTGCCGGCCCTGTTTCTTCCAGGGCTCACCGTCGTCGTCTCGCCGCTGATCGCACTGATGAAGGACCAGGCCGACGCGCTGCACGAGGCCGGCATCGCGGCGCTCCAGTTCAACAGCACGCGCTCGGCGAGCGAACGCGCCGCCGATCGCGCCGCGCTCGCCGCCAACTCGCTGGACGCGCGGATCGTGTTCACCACGCCCGAACAGCTCACCGATGCGGAGTTCGTGGCGGTGCTGGAAGCGCGCGGCGTCAGCCTTTTCGTCATCGACGAGGCGCACAGCATCTCGCAGTGGGGTCACGATTTCCGTCCGGCGTATCTCGAGCTCGGCGCGGCGATCGAGCGGCTCGGACGGCCCACGGTGTTCGCGATGACCGCCACCGCCACCGACGAGGTCGCCCACGACATCCGGCGACAGCTGCGCCTGCCTGGAATGGCGATCGTCAACACCGGGATGTTCCGACCGAACCTGCATTACGACGTGATCCCGGTCCGTCACCAGGACAAGGGCGCGACGATGGTTTCGCTGGTGCGCGACGTCCGGGGCTGCGCGATCGTCTACGCCGCCACCATTCGCGGGGCGGAGGAGGCGCGCGATATCCTCGAGGCGTCCGGCCTCAGCTGCGAGCTCTACCACGGGCGCCTGTCCAAGACCGAGCGCACCGCCGCGCAGGAGCGCTTCATGAGCGGCGAGGTGCCGCTGATCGTGGCGACGCAGGCCTTCGGCATGGGCATCGACAAGGAGGACATCCGTCACGTGCTGCACTGGCAGATGCCGGGCTCGCTCGAGGCCTACTACCAGGAATCCGGACGCGCGGGCCGCGACGGGGGACCGGCGCGGTGCACGCTGCTGTACGACCCCAAGGACAAGGCCGTGCAGAAGTTCTTCCTGGCCAACCGCTATCCGAGCGCCGAGGACGTGCACGCGATCTGGCATTGCCTGCCGCCGTCCGACGCCGCGCAGGGCCGCAGCCTGGACGAGCTGCTCGAGATGCCGTTGCAGATCGCCAACGCCAAGCGCCGCGTCGCGCTGCGCCTGCTGATCGCGCATGGACACGCGCAACAGGAACCGCAGGACGCGCGCTATCGCCGCACCGACGCCGAGCCCGACGCCGAAGCGCTGGCCGAGCTCTATCGCAAGCGTGCGCAAAACGATCACGACGTGCTGGAGCGCATGGTCGCGTACGCACAAACGGCGCTGTGCCGCTGGCAGACGCTGCTGCGGCATTTCGGCACGGGCCTCGCGGCCGAACGCTGCGGTCACTGCGACAACTGCGATCGCCCGATCGAGCCGGCGCAGGAATCGCAGGCCGCGTCCTCGGCGTGGTCGCCACCTCCGCTCGAGAACGCGCCGTTTCGCGTGGGCGATGCCGTCCGCGTTCTTCGCTACGGCCCGGGCACGGTGGCGGATGTGGGCGACGATCGGATCACCGTGTCGTTCCCGTCCGGTCAGACCCGCATTTTCGTTTCGCGCTTCGTGCGCAAATCGGGACGTTCGCGACAGCGCGACGCGGCCTGATCAGGGGCCGCGCGGACTTTCCAGCACGGTTTCGGCCGCATCCGCCGGTGGCGCGGGCGGCGGCACCGGCACAGCGCGCGCCGACTCCACGCTCAGGAATTCCCCCAGAGGCCGCAGCATGTCGATGCGCTCGCCGACCACCATCACCGCCATCATGATCGGCACGCCGAGCAGCAGGCCCGGAACGCCCCACAGCCAGTCCCAGACGATCAGCGTGGCGAAGGTGGCCACCGCGTTCATCTGCCCGACGCGCTGCATCAGCCATGGCACCACCACCAGCCCGATGGCCACGGCGATCGCCGTGGCACTGCCGACGACCAGCACCACCGAGTGGATCGCGCTGAACTGCACGTAGGCGAACAACGCGGCCGCGCCGATCACCAGCGTCGGCCCCACGTAGGGAATCAGGTGCAGCACGCCCGCCGCGATTCCCCAGAACAGCGCGTTGTCCAGGCCCACCGCCGCGAACGCCAGCCCCGTCAGGACGCCGACGGCCGCGCTGGTGGTGATCTGGATCATCAGGTAGCGCTGAATCTGCAGGTCGATCTCGTCGAGGATCTGCACCGTCAGCTTCTTGGAGCGCAGCCGGTCGCCACTGATGCGCACGAGCTTGCGCTTGAAATCCTGTCCCGAGATCAGCAGGAAATAGCTCAGCGCGAGCACGATCACACCCTGCGCCACCATCCCGGCCAGCTTGCCGATGCCGGTCCACAGGTGTTCCCGCAGGTTGAAGTTGGCGACGACGGGCGGCGTGGCTGCAGGGGCCTGCGCCGTGGCGCGCACGATCTCGTCGGCCGCGGTCGTGAGCCGTCGGACCGCGCTGGTTCGGTCCAGCGACGTGCGGTGCAGCACCACCTTGAGCTTCTGCGTGGCCTTGGGAATCGTGTCCACGAACGCGCCGAACTGCGGCTGCACCAGCGTGACGCCGAGCCCCACGGTGCCGAGCAGCAGCAGCAGCGCCAGCGCGGCGCCCAGCGCCAACGGAACGCGCAGGCGCTTCTTCAGCCACGTGACCAGCGGCATCAGCGCGTAGCCGAGGAACACCGCGAGCGTGATCGGGATCAGCGCGTCGCGCGCGTACTTCAGCGTCGCCATCACCGCCAGGATCGTGAGGAGCAGGATCAGGCCGCGTAGCGGCGCCGTCGGCGCGCGGACGCGGCGGTCGGGCTCGATCGCGTCCGTGGAATCGGGGCTCGCCATCGCCTGTTTCGGGCCGTAAGGAATCGGAGCCGCAGAGCAAGGGACGTGCCTCGACCCGGCGAGGCGTCCGCGACGCGATCGGGCAGGCGCGCTACGCGGACTGGGTCCGGGTCCGCCGACGATGCAGCGTCTCGCGCGCCCGCTCGGCAAGACGTTCGTAGTCGGACCGCATCGCCTCCAGTTGCTTCTCCTCGAGTTCCTCGAGATCGAGCAGCGAATTGTCGGCCTTGGCGGTGGCGCGGATCAGCTCGTCGAGCTTGATCTGCATCGCCGCGGTGTCGCGGTTCTGCGTGTTCTGGATCACGAACACCATCAGGAAGGTCACGATTGTCGTCCCGGTGTTGATCACGAGCTGCCAGGTGTCGCCAAAGCCCGCGATGGGGCCGATCGCCGCCCAGATCAGGATGATCAGCATTCCTCCGGCGAACGTGTACGGCGCGCCTGCGGCCTGTGCTGTCCAGCGCGCGAACCGGGTGAAGACCTGCTGCTTTCCGTCGCGACCCTGCTGCTTGCTCATAACAACAATCCTCTTGCGATGCACGCCGCGCCCCGAACCAAAAGACCGCGCCCGCAATCCGCGCTCCCGCCCCCGAGACCGCGTCGACGAATCACCGCAGCCGCAAGGGCACAGCCATTGCGATGCGGGTGGCGAACTTCCCTGCCCCCTCGTTTCGCCCATGAGCGTCCACTACCTGGCCCTGCACTCCCCGACCGGATCGCCGATCCGCTCGCTGCTCGATGCGGACGGCAGCATCGTTCCCTGGCCCGCGCCGTCGACGACGACCCGGCGGCCGCTACGGATGGCGCTCGTCGATCGCGCCGCTCCCGGCGCGCAGAGCGGCGCCAACGTGCTGGTGGATTCCGATGGCCGACATTGGATTCATCCCGCTCATCAACCGGCGGTCCTGCGCAACGAGCGTCCGTCGACGCAGGTGCTGTGGCTGCCGCGAAGCGATCGCGCGCAGGCCTGAGCGCGTGTCGCATCGCCGTGGCGACCCTCGCCTGCGACGGGTACGAATGCTGCTCGATCGACGATACCTGCGGATATTCGATTCCTTCGGAAGCGCGGGCACGACATCTCCACCCACCTCCACTCCTTCCCGACCGACCCATGAATTCCACGAATCTTTTTTCCACGGTGAAGAGCGGCCTTTCACAGGCCCGGACCAAGCTCGACATCGTCGCGGCCCACGGCACCCAGGCGTTCCACACCGGCGTGCAGACGCTCGAGACGGCGAAGTCGGTCGTCGTCGGCGCCGGCAGCGATACGGTGGCGGTGCTGGCCCGCGCTCGCGAGGACCTGAAGAAGACGTTCGCCGACGGCGCCTCGCAACTCGGTGATCAACTGGTGCGTATCGCCACGCCCACGCACAAGGAAGAAGCGGCGCTGCGCAAGGCCGAGGTACGTCGCAAGAAGCAGGCGAAGCGCGAAGCCGAGGCGCAGGCCGAAGCCGAGGCTGCACCGGAGATGGTCGATCCGATTCCCGGGGACGCCAGCTAGTCGCCCTCGACGTCACCGCCGGTTGCGGCGACGCGCCGGCGTCGGAAAAAGGATCGCGGGCACCTCGTCCAGGAGCTCGCGCGCGAGGTAGCCCGCGGCGCCGATGCGCTGGGCCAGGCGCTCTCCGGCCAGGGCGTGCGTGTGGACACCGTGCAGCGTGGCGCCGAGCAGCGAGGCGCCGCGCGCCGCGCACGCGGCGACGATGCCGGCCAGCACGTCGCCGGAGCCCGCCGTCGCCAGGCCCGCGTTGCCCCTGCGATTGAGAAAGACCTCGCCGGCAGGCCCGGCGATCACGGTCTCGGCGCCCTTGAGCGCGACGATGCACCCGTGCGTGCGGCTGAAATCCCGCGCGCAGCGGATTGCCGACGCTTCGACCGTCTCGCGCCTGCAGTCGAGCAGCTGCGCCATTTCGCCCGCGTGCGGCGTCAGGATGGAGCGCGGTCCGATCCGTTCGAGCAGGCGCGGGGCGCCGCGCAACGCGTAGATCGCGGCCGCGTCCAGCACCCAGATCGAACGTCCCGCCGCGCGCTCGAGCCCTTCGATCAGGCGTCGCGCGGCCTGCCGCTCGATCAGCCCGGGACCGATGCAAAGCGCATCGGCGCGCTCGGCCAGCCCGTGGAGCACATCGAGTCCGCGACCGTTCGGGACACCGTCACGGTCTTCGGGCAGGTCCACCAGCAGTCCTTCGGGCAGCTGCGGCGCGACCAGGGCGAACGCGCTGCGCGAGGTGGCGACCTGCACCTTTCCTGCGCCGGCGCGCAATGCCGCCAGCGCGGCCAGCAGCACCGCGCCGCTGGTGCGCCGGGTTCCACCGACCACCAGCACGCGGCCGCGATCCTCCTTCGATCCGCTCGGGTCGAGCGCCGGCAGCGGATGCGCGCGCAGGGGCCCGGACGTGAGCACCCGCGGCCGCGGCATCTCAGCGCGGGCCTTGCGGCGCATCGGGTTCGGCGGTCACCGGCACTTCGGAGCGTTCGACCGGCGTGACCACGTTGGCGGACTCGAGTCGCATGCCGCCGCGCGGTCCGAGCGTCGCGTCGTGGCTAAAGGTCGTGACGCTGCAGTTGGGCACATCGGCCGCACGATCGATCGCCAGCACGCCCGCTTCGTCGAGGTGCTCGAGCAGATAGCGAAAGCAGCTGACGATCACCTGGTGCGCGACCACCAGCACCCGCCGTCCGACGTACTCGCGCGTGATCAGCTCGGACATGCCGCGCAGGCGCAGGATCACGTCGCACCAGCTCTCGCCGCCCGGCGGCCGGAAATAGAACTTGCCGACGCGACGTCGCAGTTCGTCGAGCTCGGGGTACTTCGACCGGATACCGTGCACGGTGTATCGATCGAGGATGCCGAACTCCTTTTCGCGCAGGCGCTCATCGATCAGCATCGTCGGCGCCTTCGCCGGTAGGCCCAGCGCATCGGCGATCGCCTTCGCCGTCTGCTGCGCGCGGACGTACGGCGACACCAGGATGAACTCGGGACGGCGCTCGCTGCGCTGCCGCGCGAACCATCGGCCCAGCGCCGCCGACTGTTCCCGACCGACGTCGGACAGCGGCGTGTCGGCATCGCGCGTGTCGATGTCGATCAGCGGGAGGCGGCCGGATTCGGCGAGGTCGCGCGCCACGTTGCCGGCGCTTTGTCCGTGCCGGACCAGCCACAGGCGGTTCGGCCACATCTGAACGAGATCGGTCGTGCGGTCCATTCCGGATCCGGGGAGCAGGGAGCGTGCCGCCCGGACATGCGGTCGAAGCCCGGTCCCGGGCACGTCGTGTGCTCTGGCGCCGACGACCTTTCGCAACCGAGAAGCGCCATGTCGTCATATTCGCCGCCTCCCGCAGGACATCTGCCGCTGACCACGCCGGTCGCGGACACCGCGACCCGGCACGGGGCCGAAGCGATGTGCTGGTCCGCGGTCATCGCCGGCGCGCTGGCCGCCGCGGCGCTGTCGCTGATCCTGCTGATCCTGGGAAGCGGGCTGGGCTTCGCGGTCGCGTCGCCGTGGGGCGACGAAGGACCGTCCGCCGACGCCTTCGGTGCGGCCGCCGTCGTCTGGATGATCCTGATGGCGGTTGCGGCGTCCGCACTGGGCGGATATCTGGCGGGTCGACTGCGCCACCGCTGGATCGAGATCAAGGTCGAGGAGCGCTACTTCCGCGACACGGTCCACGGCTTCCTG
Organism: Panacagrimonas sp.; assembly: GCF_020697055.1. Lineage (GTDB taxonomy): Bacteria > Pseudomonadota > Gammaproteobacteria > Nevskiales > Nevskiaceae > Panacagrimonas. The sequence continues at coordinate 32,536 of NZ_JAJFBP010000033.1, forward strand.
ACCTGGGCGATCGCCACGCTGATCGCGGCCGCGGCGCTCGGCTCGGCCGCCTCGCTGATCGCGCGCGGTTCGGCGGCGATCGCGGGCGCCGCCGCGTCGGCGGTCGACGGACCCGCGGTCAAGGGCATGGCACTCGATCGTGCGGAGGCGCTGAGCGACGACTACTTCAACGATGCGCTGTTCCGCAGCGAAGGCGCGGCGGAGAAGCGCTCGCTGGATTCGGAGGCGCGCGCCGAAGTGCAGCGCATCCTGGCGTACAGCGCGCTGACGTCGGAGACGATGGCCGACGCGGATCATCGCTACGTCGTCCACGTCGTCGCGGCACAGACCGGGCTTTCGGAAGCCGAGGCCGAAGTGCGCGTCACGCAGACGGTCAACCAGATGCGGCAGGCCTCGGAGTCGCTGAAGGAAACCGCGCGCGAAGCGGCCGACGAGGCCCGCGAGGCCGGCGCCAAGCTGTCGCTGTGGATCTTCGTCTCCTTGCTGTCGGGCGCCTTCGCGGCGGCCTGGGCGGCGACGCTCGGCGGACGTCACCGCAACAGCTGGCCCGTCGGTTCGTCCGTCTGAGCCCGTACTCGCGACCCTTCCCTTCGCCTACAACCGGAGACTTTCCATGCAAGCCATCCTGCTCTGGCTTCTCGGCGTTCCCATTCCGATCATCATCCTGCTCGCACTGATCTTCTGAGGTGCTTGCGGCCGGCGTGCGCCATTTCACATCGAACCCTATCGATCCGCCGGCGACCCCGGCACACTGCGCGTCTTGCGAGTCGAAGGGGGAGTGCAGGCCGGTATCGGGCGACGATCGAATCGCCGGGACACGGCCTCGGAAGAAGGACCGACGTCGATGGATTTGTGCAATGACTGCAGCCGCTTGAGCACGACCGCGGGTCGCCCCGACGAAGTGCGCCACCTCACGCGGGTGGGAATTCTCAAGCGTGATGCGAAGGTCACGTTCCGTTACCAGTGCGAAGCCTGCGCCGCCGAGTGGGACTGGACGCGCGGGGCCGGCTGGCACCTGCAGAACGAAACGCCGTCGCCGCCGCTGATTGCGCGGTGGTTCGCGGCCGCGAGATCGAGGTTCACGCATCCGCATTGAGGGAGTCGGATCGGCTTCGTCCGGGTCCGACCAGAGAGAGCGGGAAAATTCGCTGCGCTCACGCCGCTGCCCGATCAATCGGGCAAGGGTCGCACCCTCGTTATTTCGCGGGTTCGAATCCCGCTCTCTCCGCCAAGAAAAAGGGGCCCTTTCGGGCCCCTTTTTCAATTTGGCGGAGAGAGCGGGATTCGAACCCGCGATACGGTTTAACCCGTATACACGCTTTCCAGGCGTGCTCCTTAAACCGCTCGGACACCTCTCCAGAAACTGATGCGCGCGTCGCCAATCGTACGACGCCGCGGTGAATCGCAGGATCCCTACGTCGCGGGCTTGGCTTCGGCCGGCGCGGTCGGTTGTGCCATCGCCGGCGGCTTGTCCAGGCACACCCCGGCACCCTCTTCGTCCTCGACCCCGAACGGCTGGCCGGCGCCCGGGGCGGGCGGCAGGCGCAGCGCGGACGGCGAGTTCGGCATGGTCAGTCCCTCGGCCGATCGCAGTTCCGGCACCACCCGCGCCTTCTGATAGTCCTGCTCGGTCAGGCAATAGGAATTGGTACCGCAGGCGCCCAGCAGCATCAGGCTGCCCAGGGCGATGACGGCGTTGAAAGCAGCGGCACGCGGCATGTTCAGACGGCTCCAGCGGCGCGCAGCGCGGCGCGAACGGTATCAAAGTGGGTGGTGCCCAGCGGCACCAGCGGAAGACGGATGCCGCCGGCGATGCGGCCCATCTGCTCGAGCGCCCACTTCACCGGAATGGGGTTGCCTTCACAGAACAGGTCGCGATGCAGACCGGCCAACGGTGCATCGAGTTCCGCGGCGCGCGCCGCGTCTCCGGCCAGGGCCGCCGCGCACATCCGGTGCATGGCGCCCGGCGCGATGTTCGCGGTGACGGAGATATCGCCCACGAACCCCAGCAGGATCGATTCGCGCGCCGTGGCGTCGTCGCCCGAATAGAGCGCGAAGCTGCTCGGCAGATTCAGCGCGAGCAGTTCGCGCACGCGCGCCATGTCGCCCTTGGCTTCCTTGGTCCCGACGATCCCCGGCACCTGTGCCAGGCGCGCCACCGTCTCGGGCAGCATGTCCACGCCGGTACGACCGGGGACGTTGTAGAGGATCTGCGGCAGGTCGACCGCTTCGGCGACGGCCTTGTAATGCCGATACAGGCCTTCCTGCGGCGGCTTGTTGTAGTACGGCGCGACCAGCAGCGCGGCGTCGACGCCCACTTCCTTGGCCGCGCGCGTCAGCTCGATGGCCTCGACCGTCGAGTTGGCGCCGGTCCCGCCGATCACCGGCACGCGTCCCGCGCTGCGCTTGACGATGCGCCGGATGACGTCGATGTGCTCGTCGACATCCAGCGTGGGCGACTCGCCCGTGGTGCCGACGGCGACGATGCCGTCGGTGCCCTCGGCGATGTGCCAATCGACCAGGCGATCGAGCGCATCGAAGTCCACGCGCCCGTCGGGGTGCATGGGGGTGACGATGGCGACGATGCTGCCCTTGATCATGGTCGGAACGAGGCGCCGGCGGGGCCGGGTCGAAAAAAAGGTCGCGAAGTATATCGGCGCGCACGCTCGGCCGCCGCCGGACGACGGGCCCCCCGCCGCGGGAATTCGGCGTGGCCATTTGGGTCCCGGGTCAATAAACTCGCGACCTAGCACGACTTCCCCCGCTCATGGCCCCTCAGGACACCCTGCTGTCGATCTCCGTTCTCGCGCGCACCAAGGCCAACGTGCCGCTGGAACTGTTCCGCGCGATCCGCGAGCGGGGCTGCGAGGTCGAAGACTGCCGTATCGCGCCGATCGGCGATCGCCTGGCGGCCAACCTCGTGGTGTCCGGCAACTGGAGCGCGCTGGGACGGCTGGAGACCGCCCTGCCCGGCATCGCCACCAAGCTCGACCTGCAGGTGCGCTTCGAACGCTGCGGGCCGCGCGAGCAGGCGCCCGAGTTCCGGCCGTACGCGGCCGACGTGATCGCCCCGCAGCAGCCGGACCTCCTGGTGCACCTGCTCGAGTTCTTCTCGGGCCAGGATGTGGAGGTCGCCGAGATCTCCACCCAGAAGTACGCCTCGAACTACACCGGCGCCGAGATGTGCAGTGTGCAGATGGTTCTGCACGTGCCGGTCAACCAGCACCCGCAGGCGTTGCGCGAATCCTTCATGGATCTCTGCGACGATCTGAACGCCGACGGCATGCTCGACCCCATCAAAACCTAGCGCCGCAGGCGCACCTCGTCCCCTCTCCCGACCTGCGGGGAGAGGCAGGGTGAGGGGCGAAAGCGGAGCGACTGGAGACGTAGGAGAAAGATGACCCTGTCCGTCGGTGACAAGATCCCGGACCTGACCCTTCCCGCCAACGGCGGCCGCGAGGTGGGGTTCAAGGACTACAAGGGCAAGAAGCTGGTCGTGTACTTCTATCCCAAGGACAACACGCCGGGTTGCACGCAGGAAGGCCAGGACTACCGCGATCTCTACAAGCAGTTCCTCAAGGCCGGCGCCGACATCGTCGGCATCTCCAAGGACAGCGTGAAGTCGCACGACAACTTCGTGGCCAAGTACGAATTCCCGTTCACGCTGCTCGCCGATACCGAGGGCAAGGCCTGTGACGCGTTCGGCGCCATCGTCGAAAAGAGCCTGTACGGTCGCAAGTACATGGGCATCGACCGCTGCACCTGGCTGTTCGACGACAAGGGCAGGCTGCGCCAGGTCTGGCGCGGCGTGAAGGTCAAAGGCCACGCCGCCGCCGTGCTGGACGCGGTCAAGGCGCTGTGAAGGCCTGGTTGATCATTTCCACTTCGATGTCCCCTTCCCCGCCGTCCGGCCGCGTCCGCGGTCGGATTCTTGCTGCCTGATCACCTCGATGACGGACTCCCACAAGAAGAAGTTCTTCGTGCTGGACACCAACGTGCTCATGCACGATTCGACCAGCCTGTTCCGCTTCGAGGAACACGATCTGTTCGTGCCCATGGTGGTGCTCGAGGAGCTCGACAGCCTCAAGAAGGGCACCAGTGAATCGGCGCGCACCGCGCGGCAGGTCAGCCGCCTGCTCGACGAACTGACCGCCGACAAGGATCACGCGCAGATCGAAAAGGGCATCACGCTGCCCACGCATCTGACCAAGCGCACCGATGGCGGACGGCACGGACAGCCGGCCAGCGGCCGCCTGTACTTCCAGACGCGACCGACCGAGGCGTCCTTGCCGGGCATCCTGCCGGGCAACAAGCCGGACAACGCCATCCTGCTGAGCGCGCTGTCGCTGCAGGCGCAGCATCCGGCGCGGCGCGTGATCCTGGTCAGCAAGGACATCAACCTTCGGATCAAGGCCACGATCGTCGGCGTCCACACCGAGGACTACCACAACGATCAGGTCCTCGAGGATGCCGACCTGCTGCCCACCGGCTATGCCGAATTGCCGGAGACGTTCTGGGAATCGCACGGCGAACAGATGGAGAGCTGGCAGGACGAGCGCGGTCGCGCGTGCTATCGCGTGCACGGCCCGAGCGTGAAGGATCTGTACGTCAACCAGTTCCTGTACCTGCCGGACGACGAACGCGACCGCGGCCTGGAACTGGTGGTAGACAAGCTCGACGCCGATTCCGCGACGCTGCGCGTGATCCGCGACTTTCGCGCCGCCAAGTCCCCGGTCTGGGGCATCCACGCCAAGAATCGCGAGCAGAATTTTGCGCTGAACCTGCTGCTCGATCCGGAGATCGACTTCGTCACGATCCTGGGAACGGCGGGCACCGGCAAGACGCTGCTGACGCTCGCCGCGGGGCTGGCGCAGGTGCTCGACGAGCCGCGCTACCGCGAGATCATCATGACGCGCGTGACCGTGCCGCTGGGCGAGGACATCGGCTTCCTGCCCGGTACCGAGGAGGAAAAGATGACGCCCTGGATGGGCGCGCTGATGGACAACCTCGAGGTGCTCACGCAGAACGGCCACGCCGGTGACTGGGAACGCGCCGCAACCAATGACCTGCTGTCCAAGCGCATCAAGATCCGTTCGCTGAACTTCATGCGCGGCCGCACGTTCCTCAACCGCTTCATCATCCTCGACGAAGCGCAGAACCTGACCGCCAAGCAGATGAAGACGCTGGTCACGCGCTGCGGTCCCGGATCCAAGATCGTGTGCCTGGGCAACCTTTCGCAGATCGACACGCCCTACCTGTCGGAGACGACGTCGGGCCTGACCTACGTGGTCGATCGCTTTCGCGGCTGGCAGCATGGCGGACACGTCACGCTGGCGCGTGGCGAGCGCTCGCGACTGGCGGCGCACGCATCGGACATCCTCTAATCGAGCGACGCATGTTGGGCAAACTCGCCAAATCCATGAAGGACGGAGCGCTGGGCATCGCGCTCAAGGCCTACGTCAACGATCGCCTCGGCGATTACGGCGAAGTGCTGGACTGCACCGTCGAAACCGGCAAGAGCCGCATCGGCGTGCGCGTGCTGCTCAAGGGCGACAAGGAACCGATCAACGCGGCGGTGGAGAAGTACGAGCTGAGCACCGAGGGCGAACTGCTGTACGCCACGCTGCGCAGCTTCTCCAGCTCTCGACCGTGGCTGACGATGCTGCTGACCAAGCTGTTCACGGACAAGCGCTACAAGCTGCCATCCGCGGTCCGCAACCTGCTCTGAATCACGACGAGAATTCGACGAGATGAGCCGCGAACTGCGCGTCGGCCTGGTCCAGCAGCCCTGCCTGGACAATCGCGAACAGAATCTCGCGACCTCGGAAGCCGGCATCCGCGACGCCGCCGAAAAGGGCGCGCGGCTGGTCCTGCTGCAGGAACTGCACGCCTCGCTCTATTTCTGCCAGCACGAAAGCACGGCGCTGTTCGATCTCGCCGAGACCATTCCGGGACCTTCGACCGAATTCCTCGGCAAGCTTGCCAAGGAGCTCGGCGTGGTGATCGTCGGCTCGCTGTTCGAGCGTCGCGCACCGGGCCTGTACCACAACACCGCGGTCGTCCTGGAAAAGGACGGCACGCTGGTCGGGCGCTACCGGAAGATGCATATCCCGGACGATCCGGGCTACTACGAGAAGTTCTACTTCACGCCGGGCGACGCGAGCACGCCGGGCTTCACGCCGATCCAGACCAGCGTGGGCAAGCTCGGCGTCCTCGTGTGCTGGGACCAGTGGTATCCGGAGGCCGCGCGCCTGATGGCGCTGGCCGGTGCCGACCTGCTGCTGTATCCGACCGCCATCGGCTGGAACCCCGACGACGTCGAAGACGAGCAGCTGCGTCAGCGCGACGCCTGGGTCACGATCCAGCGCGCGCATGCAGTGGCCAATGGGCTGCCCGTGCTGGTGGCCAATCGCGTCGGCATCGAGACCGATCCCACCGGCCAGACCCGCGGCTCGCGCTTCTGGGGCCACAGCTTCGTCGCCGGCCCGCAGGGCGAGTTCCTGGCCAAGGCCGGCGACGGACCCGACGTGCTCGTGGTCGACATCGACCTGGGTCGCAGCGAGGACGTGCGCCGCTGGTGGCCGTTCCTGCGCGATCGCCGCGTCGATGCGTACGGCGATCTCGTCAAACGCTTCCGCGACTAGCGCTAGACCGGGATCGCGTTCGCGTAGTTGGTCAGCCGCATCGTCTGGGAGTGGCACACCCAGGTCTTCTTCTGCACCACCCGGATCGGCGTCGTGAAACCCTCGTCGTCTTCCTCGACTTCGACGACATAGCCCTGGAAGTAGAGTTCCAGCCACGCCTCGACCGGCACGCCGGGCCACGTGCCGGTGATCGAGGGCTGGTCGCTGCCGTAATAGTCGTATCCGACGCCGTGCGGGAGCCACTCGTCCTGGCAACGGGCGTCGCGCACCAGCGCGCTGATCCGGCGGCCGTAATAACGATCCTGCGGCTGACGCACCTCGCCATCCTCCTTCCACTTGGTGTCATCGAGGATGCCGGTGGTGCACGCGTCGCTCGGCAGCCCGATGGACGCGGAGCATCCCGCGTACGACGGCACCTTCATCGACGGGTTCGCGAAGATCCACTGACCCCCGTCGGCCTTGACCCAGAGGTTGCCGCGGATGAATTGCCGGTACTCGTAGCGGCACGCCTGTTCCGGCTTCAGCGCCGGGTTCAGACCGACGTGCACCTTGAACACGCAGGCTGCGCGCCACCGGTCCGCCATCCGGTTGGTGATCGGATCCATTCCACGGAACCGCTCGAAGCGGAACGGCATCGACATGCCCTGCCAGAACTCGCTGAGCGGATTGATCGCGCCGGGCTGGGTCGGCGTCGACGGCATCGTGTGCGACCATCCCTTCAGCAGGTCGGCCTCGGCCTTGCGATTGACGTACTGCAGCTCGCCGATGACCGCGCCAAGCGTCTTCGGCCCGACCTTGCCGTCGGGACTCCCGAGCCCGTCGCGCATGGACTGGAACTTGTGCACCTGGGTGACGCTCGCCGTGTCCCACGAGCCCTTGGTCGGCGCGTTCACGACGCTCTGGATGATCCCGATCGCCTTGGTCGAGAACGAGCGGTCGAAGTTGTAGTTGATGGCACTGGAGACGTTGAGCATGGCGAGGAACTCCGGCTGAAGGGCGACGCGATGGGGACGCCATCACCCTAGTCGCCGACCGTGTCGGGCCGATGCCGCAGTCCTGAAATCCGATGTCAGGGGCGTTTCGAGATCAGCCGCGCACGGCGCACGTGATCAGGTACTCGCGTCCCCAGCGCACCTTGCCGTCCGCGGCGGTGCGGTAGCCGGACAGGAAGTCCAGCATCTCGTCGCGGAACGCCGTGCGCGCTTCGTCGCTGGGCAGCGCGGCCATCGCGCGCACGGTCGGGCCGTAGCGGGTCGAGAACAGGTTCCAGATGTCCTCCGGCGAGTCGCCGAACTGCGGACAGTCGCCGCGCGTGAACGAGATTTCCGGAAACGCGGAACCGAGCAGCGCCTTCACCTTGTTCTGATCGCCCCAGTTGAACGGACTGGCGACGCCGGGCGGCGGCGCGACGTGCTTGTTGGTGATGCGGAACCAGCCGGCCAGACCGCCGTCGGGTGCCCAGGCCAGGAACACCACGCGTCCCCCGCGTCGCGTCACGCGTGCCAGTTCGGCGCCGACTTTTTCCTGGTCGGGCGCGAACATGTGGCCGCAGGTCGAGAGCACCACGTCAAACGCGCCGTCCGCGAACGGCAGGTTCTCGGCGTCGGCCTCGCGAAAGTCGATGTCGTCGAACCCGGCTTCGCGCGCCTTGTCGCGCGCAACGTCGAGCAGCTCGGGCGTCAGATCCGCGCCGGTGACCTTGGCGCCGCGCTCGCGCGCGGCGATGGCGGTGATGCCGGTGCCGGTGGCCAGGTCCAGCACCCGTTCGCCCGGCCGCAACCGCGCCACGCGCAGCGTCTGGTCGGTCGAGACCGTCAGGCTGTCGGCGATGCGGTCGTACTCGCCCATCGCCCAGATCGCGCGGTGCTTCTTCTTGAGCTCGGTGTAGTCGGTCACGTCCCTTCTCCCTGAAGTGCCTCGATGGCCGGCATGTGCGGCAGCCCCAGCGACTCCGCCACCGCCGCGTGCGTGATGTGTCCCAGGTGCACGTTGAGCCCTTCGCGGAGATGCGCATCCCGTCGAAGCGCGTTGGCGACGCCCGCTTCGGCCAGTTCGAGCACGAACGGCAACGTCGCGTTGGTCAGCGCAAACGTCGACGTGCGCGCCACCGCGCCCGGCATGTTGGCGACACAGTAGTGCACCACGCCTTCCTCGACGTAGGTCGGCGCATCGTGCGTGGTCGGCCGCGAGGTCTCGAAGCAGCCGCCCTGATCGATCGCTACGTCCACCACCACCGCACCGCGCTGCATGCGGCGCAGGTGTTCACGCGTGACCAGTCGCGGCGCCGACGCGCCGGGAACCAGCACCGCGCCGATCACCAGGTCCGCGCGCTCGGTGCCGCGGTCGATCGCGTCGCGGGTCGAGTACAGCGTGGTCAGCCGCCCTTCGAACAGATCGTCGAGCTGCTTGAGGCGCGCCAGGGATCGGTCGACGACGGTGACGCGCGCGCCCATGCCGATCGCGATGCGGGCCGCGTTGCTGCCGACCACGCCGCCGCCCAGCACCAGCACGTCGGCCGGCTCGACGCCGGGCACGCCGCCGAGCAGCACGCCGATGCCGCCCTGCGCCTTTTCCAGCGCGTGCGCACCGGCCTGGATCGCCATCCGGCCGGCGACTTCACTCATCGGTGACAGCAGCGGCAGACCGCCATGCGCATCGGTCACGGTCTCGTATGCGATCGCGATGCAGCCCGATCGCAGCAGCGCGGCGGCCTGCTCGGGATCCGGCGCCAGGTGCAGGTAGGTGAACAGCGTCTGGCCTTCGCGCAGCAGCGCGCATTCCTGCGGTTGCGGCTCCTTGACCTTCACGATCAGCTCGGCCTGGTCGAACACCGCTTCCGCCGAGTCCGCGATGCGCGCGCCGAGCTTGCGATAGGCTTCGTCGCTCAGTCCGACGCCCTCGCCCGCACCCGTCTCGATCCAGACCTCGTGACCATGCGCCACCAATTCGCCGACGCCGGCCGGCGTGAGTCCCACCCGGTACTCGCGAACCTTGATCTCCCTGGGCGTGCCGATGCGCATGCGGAAGGCAGTCTCGTCTTGCGAAGTCGCGGCGAGTATTCCACAGGCAATCCGTCGCGCCGATGAAGCGATCGACCGGAGGTCCGCCGCCGGGCGCGGTTGGAGGCCTGATCGCCGCGATCGGCCTGGGCATCGCGGCCTGGTACGGCTACGAGTGGTACCGCGTTCCGCGCTGGACCGAGGCCGAGATCGTCGGTTCGGTGGAGCTCAATCTCGCGCTCGACCTGAGCCGCCAGCCGCCCGGCAGCGTCCCGCCCGAAACGCAGGACCGGATGCGCGCGCAGATCCGTCGTGAAGTCGAGGCGCGGATCGAGCGCGAGGTGGAGACGCCGCGCGCGTGGACCTTCTCGGGACTGCTGATGGGCGTCCTCGGCCTGGCGCAGCTGGCGCTGCGCACGGCCCTGGCGCGCTCGTCGTCGCGTCGCGACTGAACCCGTCGCTCCCCCGCGCGGTCGACTACTTTTCCCGCTGCGACAAACGCTTGTCCGACAGCGCCGGCATTGCCGCGGGCGCACTGTCGATTTGCGTCGCATCCGTTCGTCGATTGGACAGAAGCACGCGGCACCAATCCCATTCGAAACGACAGGAGCACGACATGCGCGTCATGGTGATGGTCAAGGCAACCCCGGATTCCGAGCAGGGCGTCATGCCCTCCGAGCAGCTGCTCGCCGACATGGGGCGTTTCAACGAGGAACTGATCAAGGCGGGCGTCATGCTCGCCGGCGAAGGACTGCACCCGAGTTCCCGCGGCAAGCGCGTGCTGTTCTCCGGCAAGACGCGCACGGTCACCGACGGACCGTTCACCGAGACCAAGGAGCTGGTCGCCGGATTCTGGCTCTGGCAGGTGCGCTCGATCGACGAGGCGGTGGAATGGGTCAAGCGTTGTCCCAACCCGATGCTGACCGAATCGGAGATCGAGATCCGCCCGGTGTTCGAGGCCGAGGACTTCGGCGCCGAATTCACGCCCGAACTTCGCGAACAGGAAGAGCGCCAGCGCGCCACGATCGCCGCGCGCACGCAGGGCAGCTGATTCCCGCATCCGACACAGGAGCACGAACATGGAAGTCCAGTCCTATCTCTTCTTCTACGACGGCCGCTGCGCCGAAGCGGTCGCGTTCTACCAGAAGGCCGTCGGCGCCCAGGTCGATGTGCTGATGCGTTTCAAGGACGCGCCGGAGAAACCCGACGCCGGCTGCGTGGCGCCCGGCTCCGACGACAAGATCATGCACACCAGCTTTCGCATCGGCGACACGATGATCATGGCCTCCGACGGCACCGGCAAAGAGCAGGGCGGCTTCGACGGCTTCTCGCTGTCGCTGGCGCTCGCGGACAAGGCGCAGGCGGATCGCTACTTCGATGCGCTGTCCGAAGGCGGCACCGTGATCATGCCGCTGGGTGCAACCTTCTGGTCGCCACGGTTCGGCATGCTCAAGGACCGCTTCGGCATCAGCTGGATGATCAACGTCGTTCCGGCGAGCTGAGCCGCTTCGTCGCGGCGATGCCGGATCCGGGCATCGCCGCGACCTGCGTGACGCGCCCGGCGCGGTTCGCGCCCGCGCTGCAGGAACCCGATGCGGACGCCCGACGTCATTACCGATGGAGAAGCTGCCCATGCTCAAGATCCTGCTGCTGGTGGTCGTCATCGCCGTCCTGGGCGTGCTGGCGCTGGCCTACGCGCAGCCCGACGAATTCCGCGTGGAGCGCTCCGCGCGCATCAAGGCGGCGCCGGGCAAGGTGTACGACCTGATCGCGGACCTGCATCGCTGGAGCGCGTGGTCGCCGTGGGAGAAGAAGGATCCGGCGATGCAGCGCAGCTTCACCGGCGCCGAGCACGGCGTGGGCGCCCAGTACGCCTGGGACGGCAACAAGAACGTCGGCCAGGGCAGCATGCTGATCACCGAGGCCGCGCCGTCGTCGCGCGTGGCGATCGACCTGGATTTCGTGAAGCCCTTCGAAGGCCACAACAAGGTGGTGTTCACGCTGTCACCGGACGGCGACTCCACCGTCGTGAACTGGGCGATGGCGGGTCCGATGCCTTTCATCTCCAAATTGATCTGCCTGTTCGTGAACATGGACCGGATGATCGGAAAGGACTTCGAGACCGGACTCGCCAATCTCAAGGCCGCGGCGGAATCCGCGTGAGCCCATGACGGACGCCGTCCGGAGACAGATCGATGCGGTGTGGCGCATGGAATCGGCCCGGCTCATCGCGGCCCTCGCGCGGATGCTGCGTGACGTCGGCGTGGCCGAGGAGATGGCGCAGGACGCGCTGGTCGCCGCGCTCGAGACCTGGCCGGACACCGGCGTGCCCGACAACCCGGCGGCCTGGCTGATGACTACGGCCAAGAACCGCGCGCTCGACCGCCTGCGCCGCGCGACGTGGCTCGCCTCGAAGCAGGACGAGGTCACGCGCGAGATCGAAGCGCAGCTCGCGGCGTCGCAGAGCGATCCGCAGGCCGGTGCCGACGATCCCTACGGCGACGATCTGCTGCGCCTGATCTTCACCGCCTGCCATCCGGTGCTGACGACCGAAGCGCGCGTGGCGCTGACCTTGCGCCTGCTCGGCGGCCTGTCGACCGACGAGATCGCGCGCGCCTTCCTGGTGCCCGAAGCGACCATCGCGCAGCGCATCGTGCGCGCCAAGCGATCGCTCACCGATGCCGGCGTTCCGTTCGAGGTGCCGCGGGGCGTCGATGCGGCCGAACGCCTCGCCTCGGTGCTCGAAGTGATCTACCTGGTGTTCAACGAGGGCTACTCGGCGACGGCGGGCGAAGAGTGGATCCGTCCCGCGCTGTGCGACGAGGCGCTGCGCCTCGGACGCATCCTGGCCAACCTCGCGCCCGACGAATCCGAGGTACAGGGACTGGTCTCGCTGATGGAGATCCAGGCCTCGCGCCTGCACGCGCGCGTCGGTCCGGACGGCGAACCCGTGCTGCTGCTCGATCAGAATCGCGCGCGCTGGGACCGGCTGCTGATCCGGCGGGGGCTCGACGCGCTGGCGCGCGCCGAGGCGATGTCCGGCGCCGCGCCCGGGCCCTACACGCTCCAGGCCGGCATCGCCGCCTGCCACGCGCGGGCGCGGACGGCCGACGAGACCGACTGGGCCCGCATCGCCGCGCTGTACGCGCAGCTGGCCCAGGTGATGCCCTCGCCGGTGGTCGAGCTCAACCGCGCCGTGGCGCTGGGCATGGCACTGGGTCCGGCCGCGGGACTCGCGCACGCCGACCACCTCCGGACCGAGCCCAAGCTGCGCGACTATCACCTGCTGCCGAGCGTGCGCGGCGACTTCCTGTTCAAGCTCGGACGCCTCGACGAGGCGCGCGCGGAATTCGAGCGGGCGGCGGCGTTGACGCGCAACGAGCGCGAGCGGGCCTTCCTGCAGCACCGCGCGGCGGGCTGCGCGACGTAGCATTCGCTACTTTCGAGGTCTCATTCGCCAACCCGGATCCGGAACGACCATGGCCTACATGCTGCTCGTCGTCGAAAAACCCAACGATCGCCGCACGCGACCCGCCGGAGATGGCGAGGTGCGCATGAACCAGATGGTGGCCTGGGGCGAGAACCTGAAGGCGCGCGGTCTGCTGACCGCCAGCGAATCGCTGAAATCCGAGCACGAGGCGGTCCGCGTGCAGGTGCGCGAAGGCCGGCGCAGCCTCGTCGACGGACCGTTCGCCGAGGCCAAGGAAATGATCGGCGGATTCTTCCTGCTCACCTGTGATCGTCGCGAGGAAGCGGTCGCGATCGCATCCGAGTGTCCCGCGGCGTGCTGGGCCACGATCGAAGTGCGCGAGATCGGCCCCTGCAACGAGTGATTCCCGGGGTCCGGGCCCTTGCATTGCGGGCACCTGCCCCGAGCTAAGGCCCCGCCCCCGACATGAAACCCACCTCCGACACGCTCGGGCCGCAACCCACCGTCACCGCGCCACCGCCGCGCCCGCGTGGCGACTGGGCCGTCGTCCGCGACCTGATTCCCTGGCTGCGTCCCTACGCCGGGCGGATTGCGTTTGCGCTCGGCCTGATCCTGCTGGCCAAGCTCGCCAACCTCTTCGTGCCGGTTGCGCTCAAGCAGCTGGTCGATCGGCTCAACGTCGAGCCCAGCCTGCTGGTGCTGCCGGTCGGCCTGCTGCTGGCGTACGGCGCCTCGCGTATCGGCGTGACGATGTTCAGCGAACTGCGCCAGGTGGTGTTCGCGCGCGTGATGGCGCGCGCTTCGCGCGAGATCACGCTGCGCGTGTTCCGCCATCTGCACGGGCTGTCGCTCAAGTTCCATCTCGAACGACGCACCGGCGGCGTCGCGCGCGACGTCGAGCGGGGCGGCGCGGCGATCTCGGAGCTGCTGGATTGGACGCTCTATTCGATCGTCCCGATCCTGATCGAGATCCTGCTCGTCACCATCGTCCTGGTTTGGGCATACGACTGGGGCTTTGCGTTCATCACGGCGGTCACGCTGGTCGCGTACACCGGCTGGACCGTCGCCATCACCGAGTGGCGCACGGGCTACTACCGGGCCTCGGTCGAGGCCAACACCCGCGCCAACGAACGCGCCGTCGATTCGCTGCTCAACTACGAGACGGTCAAGTACTTCAACAACGAGGCGCACGAGGCGCGGCGTCTCGACGAGAACCTGCGCGACGTCGAGGACGCGCAGGTGATGTCGACCAAGACACTCGCGGTGCTCAACCTTGGACAGACCTCGATCATCGCGGTCGGCGTGACCGCGATGATGTGGCGCGCCGCGGCCGGGGTGGTTGCCGGAGACCTCACGCTGGGCGACCTGGTGCTGGTCAACGCCTACCTGCTGCAGCTGTCCGCGCCGCTGAACATCCTCGGGATGATGTATCGCGAGGTGAAGCAGGCGCTGACCAATATGGAGCGATTGTTCGGCCTGCTCGACGAGCGCCAGGACGTGCAGGACGCACCCGGCGCGCGCGACCTCGCGGCATCGCAGCCGCGCGTGCGCTTCGAAAACGTGCGCTTTGCGTACGATGCGCGTCGGGTGATCCTGCAGGGCGTCGACTTCGAGATCCCGCCCGGCGGCACGGTGGCGGTGGTCGGCCACTCCGGATCGGGCAAATCGACCCTCGCGCGCCTGCTGTACCGCTTCTACGACGTCGACGGCGGTCGCATCACCGTCGATGGCCAAGACGTCCGCCAGATCACGCAGCAGAGCCTGCGCGCCTCCGTCGGCATCGTTCCGCAGGACACGGTGCTGTTCAACGACACCATCCACTACAACATCCGCTACGGCCGTCCGGACGCGACGCGCGAAGAGGTCGAGGACGCGGCGCGCGCCGCGCACATCCACGATTTCATCCGCCGCCTGCCCGATGGCTACGAATCCGAAGTCGGCGAGCGCGGACTGAAACTGTCAGGCGGCGAGAAGCAGCGTGTGGCGATCGCCCGTGCCCTGCTGAAGAACCCGGCGATCCTGATCTTCGACGAGGCGACGTCGGCGCTGGATTCCAAGTCGGAGAAAGCGATCCAGGCCGAACTCGATCGCATCCAGGTCGGCCGCACGACGCTGGTGATCGCCCACCGGCTGTCCACGGTGATGAACGCCGACCGGATCCTGGTGATGGACGCGGGTCGTATTGCGGAGCAGGGCACGCATGACGAGCTGCTCGCGCTCGACGGCCACTACGCGCACCTGTGGGCACTGCAGCAACGTGACGAGGAAGAACTGCTGCCGTAGCCCGGGCGAACCCCGGAT
>NZ_JAJFBP010000005.1 GCF_020697055.1 Panacagrimonas sp.
GCCGCCGTCAACGCTCGAATTGCGATTGCGATCATTGAGCAAACTAACGTCCGCCCGGCCTGATCGTCAGGCGTGACCCCGCCGAGAACGCGGCGAATTCGGGTGCGTACATCGACTGCAGGGTCGCCGGGCCCACCCGGAAAGTGCCGCCCATGTTCGCGCGGGTCCGGTACTTGAGCGTGTACTCGCCTGCGGGCAAGCGCTCGAAGAAGAAGTTGGTGCCGCTGTCGCGAATCTCCTCGTACCAGACCAGCCCCAGATCGCCTTTGTAGCCGCTGGTCGCGACGCCCGGCTCCAGGCCCGCGGCCCGCGGATCGCGCAGATGCACATACTCGGCGGCATGTTTCGCGCGGATCGACAGCTGCACCTCGAGCTCATCGCCGGGTGCGAGGTCCGCGCCGTCGGCCAGCGGCGTCAAGGTGAACTGGCCGTCGTGGTTTTCGCGCCGGAAGTAGCGACGCGTCACGCCGAACAAGTCCCCGCGCGCCTGGTCGGGCAGCTGTTCGGTGGAGTAGTGCCAGGTCGCCGAGGCGAACAGGATGCCCGGAGTGTCCTTGGATACGACGACCGTCGCAGCGCTCTTCGGATCGATCGCATCACCCGCGACCATCACCTGGGCGGCCTTTCCCGAATAGCGATCGGGTTCGAACGTGAATTCGGTCGTGCGCCCGGCAAGTTCCACGCGTGCCGATTCGCGCGCGCCCAACTGCCCTTCGGCTTGCAGGTAATGGACCAGCGAATAGATCACCTCGGCGGTGGCGCGCGTCGATTTCCAGTGGTTCAGCTGTTTGTTGAGGAACAGCCACTGCACCATGCCGTCACGGCGCGGATCTTGGGGCTTGAGTTCCATGAGCGCGCGCAAGGCAAAGGCGTGCGTCTCGGTGGTGTCGTTGTACCAAAGCCAGCTGCGATCCTCGGGCGCCCAGTAGGTGCCCAGGTCCACGTCGGTCTTGGCCGAGTCCATGATGCTGTCGAACACGAGCATCGCGTCCGCCCGACGCCCCATGCGATGCAAGGTCAGGGCGAGATAAGCCTTCAAGTACGGCGAGTGTTCCTTCCAATGGCGGAATGAGAACGCGAGCATGGCGTTGCGCTCGGTGTCGCTGAACACACCGCCGGTCCAGGACGGATCGGGGAAGTTCGAAAGCGTGTAGTTCATCAAGGTCACGAACTCCCAGCAGCAGTCGTCCTTCATCGAATCGCGCACGATGTCGTCGAGATAGTGCCGGTGCAGGTACTGCCAGGCGCGCGTCACCACGTCCTTGGGCGGCTGTACCCCGAACTCCAAGCCTTTGGAGAACCCATGCACCGTGTACAGCGTCATGTAGGGCGACGGCGGCCCGCCCGGCCACCACGGGAAGGCGCCCAGCGACGTCTGCGCCTTCGCGAGTTTGGCCAGCGCGCTGCGCTGTTCCGCGTGCGCGATCTTGGGGTCGAGGATGCGCAGCGCCGGCGCTTCGCCTCGAGGCCCGCCCTTGGCTTCCTGGACCCACGGCGTTTCTTCCAGCGCCATGCGGCGATTGGGGTCGGCGCCCTCCCAGGTCTCCAGCGGCGTGTCGCGGGCGCTCAATTCCTTGGCCATCTTCGCCACCGACGGGTAGCGATGGAACACGCTCGTCACGATGCCGGTCGACAGATAGCGGTTCAGCGTCTGCTCGACGCATTCGTACGGGTAGTCCGCCAGATACGGCAAGGCCTGCAGCACGCCATAGAACAGTTGTGCATCGAGCGTCACCACGAGCGTGTCGTCGACGCGGCTCGGATCCTGCGTCCGCTTCATGTCCTCGAAGGTCAGCTCGCGTCGTTGTGCGCCCTTCAGCGCCGCGAAACGCGACTGCACGAGATGCATGCGACTGGGCAGCACCGGCAGCGCGCGCAGTTCACCGTCCGACAGATCCGCCGCCCGCGCGGTGACCTTGAAGGCCACGGTGCGCACGCCGCGCGGGGCCTTGAGCGCGAACACCACCGACTGGCCACCGCCGGCGGCCACCGCGAACGGTTGCGTGGCCTTTGCGATACCAAATGCCGGCCGGAGGTCCTCGTTCGTGACGGGATCAAAAATCTCGAGATCGAGATCACCCGACAGCGCGGCCTTGCCGGCATTGTTCACGAGCACCTTGAGCTGCGCCTCGTCGGATTCACGCAGGAACCGCGGCAGGTACGGGCGGATCATCAGATCCTTGACGGTTCTGACCTCGCGTCGCACCGAGGCGCCGCGCAGATCACGCGTGATTGCGTGGACCCACACATTCCAGGACGTGACGCTGTCCGGCACCTGAAACTCGATCGTCGCCGACCCGTCGGGGCCCGTGAGCAACTGCGGCTGCCAGAACGCGGTCTCCGCGAAGTTCGAGCGCAGGTCGATCGGGGGCGCGGACGCCGAGGCCTGATCGGCGAGCGCAACGGCTCCGTTGGCCATCACACGCTGCTCGTCGCGCTCCTGCTTGGCCGCAACGCGGCCGACCGCGGCGGCCTCCAGGGCCATCGCGGGCGCCGCGACCGGCGAGGGCGGTGGCGGCGGCGGTGCCGACATCAGGCTGTCGTGGGCCATCCCACGACGCATCATCATCTGATGTCGCACGCCGGGGCCGCCGATGGCGTAGTCGTCGAAGAATCGAAGCCGATCGCCGTCCAACGCGGGAGGCGCCGACACCGAACCAAACCCGTTGTCCCACAGCCATAGGCCGGGCGCGCTGCCCAGACTCGCGCGCACCCAGGACACCTCGGTGCGCGTGGGATACAGCGACAGCGGCGACGGCGGGGTGTGCGGCGCGAACGCATCCAGGCTGCGGTCGTACATGTAGGCCAGCAGTTCGGCGGCGCCGGCCTCGGCGGCCGCACCATCGGGTCTCTTCACGGTGACGCGCCAGGTCTCCCGCGCGCCGGGTCGCAGCGTGTCGCGGAAGGTGGCGAAGTCGAGCTTCAGTTCCTTGTCATCCCACGGCACGAACACGCTCTGCGAGAGCGTCATGAGCTGGTGATCGCGCAGCGCGCTGGCGGTAACACCGAATCCGCCGCGATCATCGGCCCCGATCGGGATCTCGATCAGCGCCGGGGATTGGCCGGCGATCAGCACGCGCCGCTCGATGCGGCGCCCGCCTTTTTCGATATCGAGCGTGATCGGCAGACCCGCGACGGCGGAGTGCACGAGCAGGCGCGCGGTACCGCCGACGTTGACCGAGGCGCGCTCCACTTTCAGCAGCAGCGGCAGCGCCACCGGCGTGGACGACGCGGCGACGATGAATTCCTGGCTCGTCGTATACGGCGTGCCGAAGTCGTCGACCGTGCGGTAGTGCAGGCGCCACGCACCGGGCGGAAGCGTGGGCAGCGTCAGGGCCGCCTCGCCCTTGGCGTCGTGCTGCAGGCGGCCCCGACCGGCCTCGGCGCCGTCGGCCCAGGCGCGCAGCACCGCCTCCGGGGCATAGCCCGGATCCTGACGCGAGCGCAGCGCATCGCCGGGCGTTCGATAGGCGTTCGCGCTCTCGGTGGGCGGCAGCGGTTGCTCCGCCGGCAGCAGGACCGACGACGGTTGTTGCAAGGCCACGACACGCCAGGTCCCCTCGCCCGCTTTGGGAACGCCGTCGAGATTGGTGCGCAACAGCGTGAACGCGGCGGCCTGTCCTTGGCGCACGAACGTCGCCGGGCTGGCGATGGTCGCCTCGACGCTGGAAAAGCCGAGTCGGAACGATCGCGAGGCCGAGCGCGTCTCGCCGCCCTCGTCGGTGACGTCGGCCTGGACGCGATAGCGATAGCTGATCTCTGGCGTCTTCGCCGTGCGCTCGTCGGCCTCGGCCTTGAACGTCAACCGGAACCGCCCGTCCTCCCCGATGGGCGAGGTGCCGGCCGCAATCGTCCGGGACTCGGCGTACACACCGCGGCCATACCAGCCCCACCACCATGGATACACGGGCTCGCGCACGACGCGCCAGCGCACCTGGCCCTCGGTGAGCGGCAGTCCGAAGTAGTAGCGCGCGTCACCTTCCAGCGTCGCCGGGCGATTCAGGCGCAACGCGCCAGCCGGATCCTGCAACTGCACCTCGAAGGTCGGGCGCTTGTATTCCTCCACGCGGATCGAGGCGGCGCCGCCGTGCGAACTCTGCACCGACCACGCGCCCAGTGCCCGCCCCGTCGAAATGATGAATTCGCCCGCCGCCGAGCCGTAGGCATTGGTGGTCACGGTCTTCACAGCGACCGTCTCGCCGTTGCTGTCCCTCAGGGTCACCTTCACCGCCGTCTGGGCCTGCACGCGGAAGCGCGCGACCTCGGCACCGCCGCGATAGGTCACGACTTTCCAGCGCAAGGTCTGGCCGGGCCGATAGACGCTGCGATCGCTGAACATCAGCGTGGCGGTGGCATCGACCGCACGCGGCTCCGAGTGGAATCCCACATCGCCGCGATCGATGGCGAGGTGTTTCCCCTGGCGCGCCACGATCAGATGCTGCGCGCGTTCGCGGCCGGCCACGTGCGGAAAGCTGACAAGGCCGTCCGCACCGGTCGTGGCCGTCGCAATGCGCTGATGACCCTCCTGCCAATCGAACCGCCAGAGCATCACCTCGACACCCGCGAGCGCCGCGCCGGTTTCGCCGGACACGCTCGAGACCTCCACGCCGCCACCGCGCGGCCGTACGACCAGCGCGAGGTCTCCGACGATCAGATAGACGCCCAAGGCCCGAGCGCCTCCGACCGAACCGAAGTCGGCCTGCGTCGAGGCCACGATCAAGTACAGGCCGGGTGCGTCCAGCGGCGGCGTGACGAACGTGCGATGCAGGCGGTGGTCCGGGGTCGGCGCCAACGTTGCGGTCCAGGCCTTTGCGGGGACCGCGGCGGACTGCACCAGCTTGCGCATCTGCTCGTCGTTGGGCAGCAGCTGATAGTCGCGCGACCCGGCCAAGCTCTTCAGCAGATCGACCGGGTAGGCCCTGAAGTGCAGGGTGTCGAGGTTGCGATGCGTCACCTCGATCGAACGCCGCTTCGGCCCGTCCGCCGCCATGGCCGCGAGCTGGTAGTCCGGCGCCTCGATGGTCTGAATGATCGATGTACAGCGCTGGCCGCCGATCGAGTTCGGATACGCGGCGCGACCCTGCTCCGCCGTCTGGCGGGCGCGGATGAGGCTGTCGGGCGCCTCCTCAGCGCGTACCAGATCGGCGACCTCCGCCATGCCCATGCTCCACCACTCGACGCCGCGCTCGGACACCAGGCGCGCTTCAAGCGCAGCACGGATGCGCGCGCGGTCATCAAGGTCGGTGAAATTCGCCGTGAGCTGACGCGCCCGCTCCAGGTGCGCTTCGAACGCCGCTTCGCGGTGGCCCTCCTGGGCATGCCACGCCTCGAGATCGCCCAGGATCGCCAGGATGCGCCGCAGCGGGTGAATGGTCGGATCGGCGAGCGCGTCGCGAAGGGACGCGTCGCCCTTCCCCGTCAGCGCTCCCGCCAGGTCCAGCCGATAGACCTCGGCGGCGTGATCCGCCCGCCACAGCGACGTGTCGGCAAGCAGCTGCACGAACAGATAACTGACCGCGTCGCGCAGCGTCCCGCGGATGCGCGGGGGATAGGTATTGGGTGCGATGTAGCGCGCCAGATGCGCGACCGGCTCGCGACCCAGGGCCTGACGCTGGGCCCACACCTGGGCGTACGCGCGCGCCGCTTCTGCGATGAGCTCGTCGCGTGTCCACGCCTTGAGGTCTGCCGCATCCTTGCGCTCGACGTGCTCGCGCTGACCGATCTCCCAGGCGTAGGCGTGGTAGTAGGCCACCAGTGCCTGACCGTAGAACAAATTCAAGGCGGCCCGCGCACGCGCAGCCTTGGGCCACTCGCGCGTCTTCAAATCGCGCACCGCGGTCTCTACCGTGCCGAGCGCCATGCCCAGCTGCACCTCGGTGATCAACGCGCGGGCCCAGGTGTCGTCGTCCCCTGCGGCCTGTGCCTGCTGACCAAGCTCTTCGACGAGCTGGCGCGCGGCCTCCATCTTCTGATCGCCCACGAGCCGATCGACCTCGGCCCAACGGGCATCCAGCGCAGGATCGGCGACGAGCGGCTGCGGCGCGGGCGGCTCCGGTTCGCTCGGCGCGGACGACGCGTCATCCGGACGCGCGCAGGCCGCCAGGCCACCCAGGACAAAGACCCAAAGCCAGATCCGTGCGTGGCGAAAGAGAAACCCACCCATGCTGTGCGCTCCGATACCGCGGTGAGATTACATCGCGCGAGGTGCTCGACCGATTTAAAAACGGGCTTGCAGCTGGATCGGGGTTAACGCTTCCCGACCCCTCGAGAACACGGCGCGAAGGCGCCGGCGCGTCCACATCGCCGCAGTGCGCGCTGATGACGCGGTCGAACCGGGTTCGCATGCTTCACGGAGGGCGCGGAGCCGATCGTTCCGGGATGCGCGGAGCCGATTCCGGCACCGACGAAAAGTGCAGTCCGGTGTGCCCTTGTACCTGCGTGAGGTTCGAACGCGGTCCGACCTCGCGAACCGATCTCGACCGATCTGCCTACACTGCGCATTCCCTTCGAACTCCCCTGAGCATCATGGGCTCCCTGTCATCCCTCAGCGGACTGCCGCCGTTTCTGGCCTACCTGGGCGTGGCGTGCGCGCCTGCCGCCGGCGTTCGTCGCGGAGGTCTGCCTGTACCTGGATCCGCGCTGCGCGCACGACCTCATCCACGCGTTTCCCACGCGCGCGATCCTGCCCATCGCACTGGAGCTGCTGAAGCGGCGCGACTGGATCACCACCGGGCGTTTCGTCGACTTCCTGCCGGACGAGGCGATCCGCGCGGTGCTCGAGCACATCGAGAACGACGAGATGCTGCTGCGCATCTCGTTCTTCGTGGAATCACCCGACCGCCTCGACCACGTGGTGCGGCTGATGCCGGCCGAACGCCTGCGCCAGGCGATCCTGCTGGCGGTGGACGAGTCGCGCGATCTGCTGACCGAGGTGATGTCGCTGATCATCCACGTGTCGTACGCGCTCAAGCGCGACCTCGGAGATCTTGCCGCCGCACAGGACGAATCGGTGCTCGATCGCGTCGTCGAAGCCGCGCACGCGCAGCGGCTGTGGACCGACCTGCTGCCGGTGATCTCGGTGGTGTCGCCCGCCGCGCAGCGCAAGGTGGTGAACCTGCCGGTGCTGCGCGACGACCCGCGCGTGCTGGAGGCGATCCTCGACGCCGCGCACCAGGGCGCGCTGTGGGGTGAGGTGCTGCCGCTGATCCGCCACATGGACGAACCGATGCGCGCGGCGGTGCCGGGCATCGCAGCCGATCTTCCGCCCGCGGCGTTGGCCGGCGCCGCCGACGCGGCGCTGCTAGGTGAGTACTGGGAGGTGCTGCTCGACATCGCGCGGCGCATTCCCGAACCGCGACAGCGCGAATGGGCCGCGATCGTGGCGCGCTATGGCGAGGTCGATCCCGAACTGCTCGCGCGCCTGCGCCATCGTGCAACCGACCTGGGCTTCGGCGAAGCGTTTGCGCAAGACGCGGCGCGGCCCGTTGCCGCCTGATACGGTCCGCCTTCGAATCGATCATTTCGTCCGATGAGCTACCAGAACCTGCTGCTGCACACCGACGCGGCGACCGGCGTCGCGACGTTGACGCTGAACCGACCGGCCGCGCGCAATTCCTTCAGCGCCGAACTGCTGCGCGAGATTCGCGCGGCGCTGGCCGAAGTCGCCGGCCAGCGCGCAGCACGCGCGCTGCTGCTCACCGGCAATGGCGCGAGCTTCTGCGCCGGCGCCGATCTGAGCGGCCAGACCGGCGGCACGCGCGAACAGATCGCGAGCGCCGGCGCCGATTCGCAGCGCGACTGGATCAATCCGATCGTCACGGATCTGCAGTCGCTGCCGTTCCCGACCGTGGCGGCCGTCAACGGCAGCGCCGCCGGCGCGGGCGCGAGCCTGGCGCTGGCCTGCGACGTGGTGATCGCGGCGCGCTCGGCGTTCTTCCTGTTTCCGTTCATGCCGCGCCTGGGCATCGTTCCTGACATGGGCGCGACGTGGTTCCTGCCGCGGCTGCTCGGATCGGCGCGCGCGATGGCGCTGTCGCTGATCGGCGATCGGCTGCCCGCACCGCAGGCCGCCGAGTGGGGTTTGATCTGGCGCTGTGTCGAGGACGCGGCCTTGATGGACGAGGCGCAGGCGCTGGCCCAACGCGTCGCCAAGGCGCCGGCGCACGCCGCGCTCGAGCTGCGTCGCGCGTTCGCCGCATCGGCCGCGCGCGATCTTCCGGGGCAGCTCGACTACGAGGTCGAACGTCAACGCCAGCTGCTGGCCCGGGCCGAGTTCGAGGAAGGCGTGCGCTCCTTTCTCGAAAAGCGCGAACCGACGTTTCCGCCGCGAGCCTGAACGGCGCAGATCGCACCGCTTTCATCCACCGGACGCCTTCCATGACCGACGCGCTGATCCCGACCCCGCCGAGCAAGGACGACTGCAACCTGGCGATGCTCGCGCACCTGCTGGGCATCTTCACCAGCTTCGTGGGCGCGCTGATCATCTGGCTGGTGAAGAAGGGCGATTCGGCCTTCGTTGCGCAGGAAGGCGCCGAGGCGCTCAACTTCCAGATCACCGTCGCGCTGGGCTGGGTGGTGGCGATGATGCTGTCGATGATCCTGATCGGGTTCCTGCTCTACCCGGTGCTGCTGATCGGCAACCTGATCTTCTGCATCCTGGCGGCGTCGTCGGCGTCCAAGGGCCAGGGCTACCGCTATCCGTTCACGCTGCGCCTGGTGCGCTGAGCACACTTGTACGTCAGGCGTCGCGTCGGGTCCGTGCTCCCTCCCGGAGTCGGAATCCTGGCGCGGGTAAATGACCAGCTCAATCGTCCTGGTCCGAACGCCGCGGCACAGAGGACCCAGGGATGGACAGGGCGGCATGGAGATCGGTGTGGCGGCGATACGTCGCCGGCGCGCTGCTTGGGACTGCGCTGCTCGCCAGCGCTCCGCTGGCGGCGCTGCCCGAGGATCTGACCGAGCTTTCGCTCGACGACCTGATGCGGATCGACGTGCGCAGCGTCTCCAAGCGCGCCGAGCCGCTGCAGGAGGCCGCGGCGGCCGTCACCGTGCTCACCGCCGAGGACATCCGGCGCAGCGGAGCGCGCAGCCTCGCCGAGGTGCTGCGGCTGGTGCCCGGCCTGCACGTCGCGCGCACCTCCGGCCAGACCTACGCGATCTCCGCGCGGGGCTTCAACAGCACCTCGGCCGACAAGCTCGAAGTGCTGCTCGATGGCCGCAGCGTCTACACCCCGTTCTTCTCCGGCGTGTTCTGGGATGTGCTGGATACCTTTCTGCCGGACGTCGAACGCATCGAGGTCATCCGCGGTCCCGGCGCGACGCTGTGGGGCGCCAATGCCGTCAACGGCGTGATCAACATCGTCACCCGGCCGGCCGACCAGACCCTGGGCGCCGAACTGCTGGCCGGCGGCGGGTTTCCGCGCGGCAACATCGCCGGCGCACGCGGCGGCTGGAAACTGGGCCAGGACGGTCACTTGCGCGCCTACGCCCAGGCCCGCGACGACGACAACGGCGTGACCCGGGATGGCGGCGAAGGCAACGAAGGACTGCGCCAGCAGCAGGCCGGGGTTCGCGGCGATCTTTCCGGCGGCGCGAATCGATACAGCTTCGGCGGCGACGCCTACCAGGCGGATTCAGACGGCGAAACACGATTCACCAATCCGTCCACCGGGATCGACTCGGTGACCCGCCTGCGATCGGACCTCTCCGGCGCCAACGCGCACGGCCTGCTGGAGCGCGCGATGGGACCGGGCGCCTCGTGGCGGCTCGCCGGCTACTTCGATCACAGCGAACGAAAGACGCCGACCGCCTACATCGAGCGTCGCAATACCTGGGATCTCAATACCGAGTGGCGCCAGCAGATCGGCGCTCGACATGCGCTGATCTTCGGGGCGGGCTACCGCAACAGCCGCGATGAGACCGCCGGACCGCCGCAAACGCTGATCTTCTCGCCCTCGTCCCGAACGCTGCAGACCTACAGCGCCTTCGTTCAGGACCAGATCGCGCTCGCCGGCGGCCGCGGCACGCTCACCGTCGGTTCCAAGTTCGAACACAACGATTTCACCGGCGCCGAGATCCAGCCCGGCATGCGCCTGGGCTGGAAGCTCGGCGATCACGCGTTCACCTGGGCAGCGGTGTCGCGCGCGGTGCGCACGCCCAACCGCCTGGATTCCGACATCGCGATCTTCTGCCCGCCGCCGGTGGGGCTCCCGGGTTTCTGCGGCGCGGGCGAAACCCACCGCATCGGCAATCCCGATCTGGAGGCCGAGGATCTGCTCGCCACCGAATGGGGCCTCAACCTCTGGACCGCGCGCCAGACCTCGATGCGGCTGGCGTTGTTCTACAACCGCTACGACGATCTGCGCAGCGCCGAACCCGTTCCTCCGATCGGCGAATTCGCCAACGGCCTGAGCGGGCGGAGCATCGGTGGCGAGATCGTGTTCGACTGGAAGCCGACGAACAGGCTGAGATTCGAGGCGTTCTACAGCCACCTGGACCTCGACATCCACACCGATCCGAACAGCCAGGATCTCGGCACGCCCGTCCAGATCGAAGACGGCAATCCGCGACACATGGCAGGGCTTCGCTGGCAGGTGTCGCCGGCGCCGCGCTGGACGTTCGACGGGTTCGTGCGTCACGTCGGCGCGCTGCCGGGGGACGCCGTTCCCGCGTACACCGACGTGAACCTGCGCCTGGCCTGGCAGTTGAGGCCGGATCTGGAGCTGGCGCTGGTCGGCGACAACCTGCTGGACGACCACCATCCGGAATTCGGCCCGCCCACCCGGGGTCGGGTCGAGGTCGAACGCCAGGGGACCCTGCTGCTGCGGTGGACGCCGAGGTGAAAGCGCGTGTGCGCGGCGCGCTGCTCGCCGTCATCGTCCTGGGAATCGGGTGCGGGAACGCCGATGCGCAGGACGATCTCGAGCAGAAGGTCAAGGCGGCCTTCCTGTTCAACTTCCTGAAGTTCGTCACCTGGCCGCCCGCTCGTGCGCCCGAGGACGGCAGGCCCTACGTGATGTGCGTGGTCGACGACGAGCCCTTCACGCAAACGCTCGCGCAGGTCGTTCGCGACAAGACCGTTTCCGGTCACCCGGTACAGGTGCAGGACCGCGCGCCGGGTGCATCGTTGCGCGACTGTCACCTGGCGTATCTGGCGCCGGGGCCGTCGATGCAGGCCACCGAGTCGGCGCTCGCCGGTGCGGCCGGCGCGGGCATCGTGACGGTTCATCAGGCCGACGCGGCGGTGCCTTCCGGCGTGATCCGTTTCTTCCTCGACCAGCAGCGGGTGCGCTTCGAGATCAATACCGTCGCGGCGCAACGCGAGAACCTGCACGTGAGCAGCCGCCTGATGGAACTGGCCGAGCGGGTGCAGGTGTCGACACCGCCATGATCCAGCGATTCACCAACGCCCCGATCCGACGCAAGCTGATCTGGCTCACCGTGCTGTCGAGCGCGGTCGGGCTGTTGCCGGCGGGGGTGGCGCTGATCCTCTACGCCTGGTCGAGCGCCAGGGACGCCTCGATGCGCGACCTTGAGACGCTCGCGCACATCAGCGCCGACGGCGTCACGGCCGCACTGACGTTCGGCGATCCGTCGGCGGCGCGCGAAACCCTGGCGGCGCTGCGCGCACAGCCGGACATCGAGATGGCCTGCCTGTACGGGCGCGCGCAGGGCGCCACGCCGTTCGCTGCGTTCGTTGCGGGCGCTTCGCAATGCCCGGCGCGGCCCGGGGATCCCGGTGTACGCGAAGACCTCAAGCGCCTGGTGGCGGTCCGCCCGGTGATGCTGGGGGACGAGCGCATCGGCACGCTGCTGATCTCGCAGAGCCTGGCGCAACGCCAGCGCGCGCTCACCGCCCAGATCGTGTTCACGGTCGGGATCCTCGCCGCTGCGTTCGTCGCCAGCGCAGCGGTGGGCTGGCGCCTGCAGCGCAGCCTGACGCAACCGATCCTGGAACTGGCGCAGATGGCGCGCAGCATCTCGACTTCGCAGACGTACACGCTTCGCGCCGATCGGCGCGGCGACGACGAGATCGGCGCGCTGGTGGACGACTTCAACCAGATGCTGGAACAGATCGCCCAGCGCGACCTCGACCTGCAGGCCACGCGCGACGCGCTGTCGCGCCAGGTCGTCGAGAAGACCCACGCCAACGACGAGCTCGAAACCGCGATGCTGCGGCTGCGCGAGGCACAGGCGCAGCTCGTGCAGAGCGAGAAGCTCGCGTCGCTGGGTGGACTGGTCGCGGGGGTGGCGCACGAGATCAACACGCCCATCGGGGTGAGCGTCACCGCCGCCTCGACGCTGGACAACCGTACCCAGCGCATGCGCGAGGACTACGCCGCCGGAAAGCTCACCCGGCCGGAGCTCGAGCGCTACGCGGAGATGGCGGTCGAAGCCAGCCGCATCATCCTCAGGAACCTGCAGCGCGCCGCGGACCTGATACACAGCTTCAAGCAGGTGGCCGTGGATCAGTCCAGCGGTGAGCGTCGGCGTTTCGAACTGCGCGCCTACATCGACGAGGTGCTGCTGAGCCTGGCGCCGCGCCTCAAGAAGACGCCGCATCGGATCGAGATCGACTGCGACGAGAAGCTCAGCGTCGACACGCTGCCCGGCGCGCTGGCGCAGATCCTCACCAACCTGGTGTCCAACTCGCTGCTTCACGCGTTTGCCGACGACCGCGCGGGCGTGATGCGGATCGAGTCGAGGATCGAAGGCCGCGACGTCCATCTGCGCTTCAGCGACGACGGCGTGGGAATCCCGCCGGAGAATCTGCCGCGGATCTTCGATCCGTTCTTCACCACGCGGCGCGGCCTGGGTGGCAGTGGGCTGGGCCTGCACATCGTCTACAACCTCGTCACGCAGATGTTGCGCGGCACCATCCGGGTCGACAGTCCGCCCGGCGCGGGCACCGTCTTCGATCTGCGGTTTCCCGCAACGCTGCCCTGAGCGCGATCCATGACCGACCTTCTGGGCTTGCACGAGCCCTCGACCCACACCGACGGCCCCGACCGGGCCATTCCCTGGCTCGTGCTCGTGGTCGATGACGACCCCGAGGTGCACAGCGTCACGCGGCTGGCGCTGGACGGGTTTCGATTCGCCGGGCGCGGCCTGCGGTTCCTGCACGCGCACAGCGGCGCGGCGGCACGCCAGATGCTCGGGGAACACCGCGACGTCGCGGTGATGCTGCTGGACGTGGTGATGGAATCGGACGGCTCGGGACTGGAGGTCGTGGAATACGTGCGCAACGTCCTGGGCAATTCCTTTCTTCGCATCGTGCTTCGCACCGGGCAACCGGGTCAGGCGCCGGAGGTGGACGTCATCACCCGCTATGACATCAACGACTACAAGCACAAGACCGAGCTCACGCGCGAACGCCTGTTCACGACGATCTACACGAGCTTGTCCACCTATCGCGATCTGATGATGCTCGATGCGAACCGGCGCGGACTCGAACAGGTCATCGAGGCCTCCGCGCGGATCTTCGAGCTGCGTTCGCTGGACCATTTCGCGCAGGGCGTGCTCGAACAGCTCATCGCGCTGCTGCTCTTCGATGCGGACGCCGTCGTGGTGCACGCCTCGGGCCTTGCAACCGAGGCCAACGGCGAATTGCGCATCGTCGCGGGCACCGGCACGTTTTCCGCGATGGTCGGACACGAGGCGCGCGCCGAACTGTCACCGGAAATGGTGATCCAGATCGAACAGGCGCGCCGGATGGTCGGATTCGAATATTCCCCGCGTCATTTCATCGGGGTGCAGCACGCCAGCGACGGCAGCGACCTGGTGTTCTACGTCACGATCGGGCCGAGCATGTCGGCGCCGGACCGGCGGTTGCTCGAGATGTTCTGTCGCAACGTGGCCATCGCGCGCGAGAACGTCCGCCGGTTCGCGCCCACTCCGGACACGCCGCCGTGACCCGCACGCAATCCCATCAGCCTGCGAAGGAACCGGACGCTGCCGAGCCGTGGCAGATCCTGGTGGTGGACGACGATCCCGAAGTCCTTGCCGTCACCCGCCTGTGTCTGCGCGATTTCCGGTTCGCCAACCGGCCGGTGGTCCTGCTCGACGCCGATTCGGCCGCGGCGGCCCGCGCGGTGCTCGCGCGCGTGCCCGACATCGCGCTGATTCTGCTCGACGTGGTCATGGAGACCGAGCACGCCGGGCTCGATCTGGTCCGCTACGTCCGGGAGAACCTCGAAAACGCCGCCGTTCGCATCGTGCTGCGCACCGGTCAGCCGGGCCAGGCACCCGCGATGGAGGTCGCCGAGCGCTACCAGATCGACGACTACCGCACCAAGACCGAGCTCACGTTCGAGCGCCTCCAGGTGCTGGTGACGACCGCGCTGCGGACCTACGGATTGGTGCGCCAGCTCGAATCTCGCAGCCGCGCACTGGCCGAGCATGCCAGCGAACTGGAGCGCTTCTCCTATGTGGCGTCGCACGACATGCAGACGCCGCTGGCCAACATCGCGCGCCTGGTGCAACTGCTGGAACGGCGGCTCGCCGACATCCTGACCGACCGGCAGCGCGAACTGATGGAGCTCCTGGTATCGAGCACCCACGATCTGCAGCAGCTGATCTCCGACCTGCTCGCGCTGGCCCGGATCGGCCGCGAGGAGATCGATCGCAGTGCCCCGGTCGATCTGAACCGGACCCTCGAACGCATCCTGGGCTCGATGCAGGTCTTGATCGACGATCGACGGGTGCGGATCGAGGTCGGACCGCTGCCGGTCGTGGAAGGCCACGCCGTGCTGCTCGAACAACTGCTGCGCAACCTGATCGACAACGCGATCAAGTTCCAGCCACAGGCGCAGCCCTACGTGAACATCACCGGCCGCGAGACGACCGAGGGATGGGAGGTGCGGGTCCAGGACGCCGGCATCGGCATCGATGCCGAGCATCTCCAGCGGATCTTCGAGCCGTTCCAGCGCCTGCATACGCGCGAAGCGTTTCCGGGCAGTGGCGTCGGCCTGGCGATCTGCCGTCGCGTCGCACGCATGCACGGCGGGACCATCGTCGCGGAGTCCAGCCCCGGGCAGGGCACGACGATGGTCGTGCGTCTGGCCCGCCATGGCGCGCCGACGTCGACCGCCGGCGAGACACCCGCGACCGGCGCGGAAAGGCTCCAGTTGCCAGGCTCGGACTGACCGGCTTCACCGGCGTCTGGCGTCATCCCGCCACGAGCTGATCGCGCAGTGGCGCCAGGCGCTGCATCGCGTGCTCGTAGCCGCGCTCGATCAGCTCGTCGAGCCGTCGCCACGCAAACATGCCGACGTCCTGCACCGGCATGTGGATGTCGACGTCGGCGCGCTCGATGGCGTCCTTGCGGAACAGCGTGTCGGCGGTGAGCGTGGCGGTGCGCAGCAGGATCTCGGAAAAACGCGGACGCAGGCCTTCGCCGAGCCACTTCTTCAGCAACGCGTCGGGTTCGGGTGCGCCCTGCCCGCGCCCCGGCGCGCGGATGTCGCCGGAGTGGCTGACGTTGCAGGCGATGATCGACCCGCGCTCGAGCGCCTGCATCACGTCGGTCGGCAGGTTGTCGACGACCCCGCCATCACATAGCAGGTCGCCTTCCCAGGCCACCGGCGGCGCCACCCCCGGCACCGCCGCCTTGCTGGTGCCGACCCAGGCCGCGAGCAGGCCATGGTCGTGCACGACGGTCGCGCCGGACGTGAGGTTGGTGGAGATGCAGTAGTAGCTGCGGCGCAGCTCCTCGATGCGGCGCTCGCCGAAGATGTCGATCAGGCGGTTGAAGAATCTGCGGCCGCGGATCAGCGACACGCGCGGCAACGTGTAGTCGTTGAGGAAGTTGTTGTTGACGAACGTCTCGCGCGCGACGTACGCCATCTCCACCGGATCGAAGCCGCACGCGACCATCGCCGAGACGAACGCGCCCATGCTGGTGCCGCCGGCGACGTCGACCGGGATCTGCAGCTGGTGGAGCGCGCGCACCAGGCCGATGTGGGCGAACCCGCGCGCACCGCCGCCGCCCAGCACCAGGCCCACGCCGCGTCCGGTGATCTGGCGCGCCAGCGCCGACAGGTCTTCGTCCGACCACGGATGCACGAAGTAATGGGCGCGGGCGCCCAGCACCGCGCACCACTCGCGGGTGTACGGCGACGGATCGCCTTCGGGGCGCAGCAGCACCAGCTCCACCGGCGCCAGCAGCCGGCCCTCGGGCAGCATGCCCAGCGCCGGGATCGGATCGGGCTGGGCGCCGGCTTCGGCCAGCACCAGCACGCGATCGGCCTGGCGCAGGCAGCGCACCGCCCAGACGTCGTCGTCGCGATGCGCCGCGAGGACCAGGTACGGATGCCGGCCCTCGAGCTGGTTGAGCCAGCTGCGCAGGCGCAGGCAGCCGGCGACATCCTCGAACGCCGTCTGTGCGGCGCCCTCGCCCAGCGCCGCGTCCACGTGCGCCGCGGTGATCAGTCGCGCATGCGGCCAGCCGCCCAGGCGCCTGACCAGCGCCTCGGCCATCACCTGCACCGGCACGCTCGACGACGCGGGCAGGATCGCCAGCGCGCCCTGCGCCCGCGTCGAGGCACGGCGGCGGCTGCGTTGGTACTGGCGCATGCGGCCGAGCATCAGGCGCGTCATCGCCATCAAGGTCGGGCCCTGGCGCTGCAGCAGGTCCAGGAACGGCGTCGCCGCGACCCGCAGCAACACCGTGTCGCGCAGCGCGTGCACGGTCGAGGTCCGCGGCTCGCCCAGGATCACGCCCATCTCGCCCACCGGCTCGCCGCGCCCGACGTAGCCGAGCAGGCTCGGGCCCAGGCTCACGCGCAGGCGGCCGCTGACCACCACGTAGAAGAAATCAGGTGATTCGTTTTCTTCGTACAGCCGCTGGCCGCTATGCAGGTCCTGGCGCTCGGCCAGGCCCGCCAGCGTCTGCAGTTCGGACCCGGGCAGCGCGGCGAACAGCGGGATCTGGCCCAGCAGCGTCGCCGCGTCCATCGGGCCGGACTAGGTTTTCGGCTCGGGATCGGCCGCGACCAGCGAGCGCGACCACTGTTCGCGCGGCTCCATCGGTCGCATCAGGCCTTCCTGCGCCGCGCTGGCGATCAAGCGTCCCGTCTGGTCGAAGATGGTGCCGCGCGACAGGCCGCGCGCCGACTGCGCGGCGTGCGAATCGGTGACGTAGAGCAGCCATTCGTCCGCGCGCGCCGGGCGATGGAACCACAGCGCGTGATCGATGCTCGCGACCATCATCGTGCGTTCGAACCAGCGCTTGCCGTACGGCCGCAGCGCGGCGCCGAGCAGGCCCCAGTCGCTGGCATAGGCCAGCACGCAGCGATGCAGCCAGGGATCGTCCGACAGTCGACCGCGCGCACGGAACCACATCTCGCCGCGCGTGCCGCGCTTGCGCGGCTTCAGCGGATTCACCGGATCCACGGGACGAAAGTCGATGAAGAAGTCGGCGGTCAGCGCGGCGCGCGCTTCGGGACTGATGTCGGGCGCCTGGTCGATCCAATCGGCCACCAGTTCATGCCAGGGCCGCAGCGACTCGGGCGGCGGCACCTCGGGCATCGTGGCCTGGTGCTCGAAGCCCGGTTCCTCCTTGTGGAACGAGGCCATCATCGACAGGATCGGCCGCCCTTGCTGGATCGCCTGCACGCGCCGCGAGGAGAACGACGCGCCGTCGCGCAGGCGGTCGACCTCGTAGACCACCGGCAACGCCATGTTCCCGGGCAGCAGGAAATACGCGTGCAGCGAATGCGGCTCGCGACCCTCGACCGTGTGGCTCGCCGCGACCATCGCCTGTCCGATGATCTGGCCGCCGTACATGCTGCGGCCGCCGAGATTGCGCGACGGCCCTCGAAACAGGTTGAGCTCGAGCCGCTCGAGGGTCATCAGCGCTTCGAGTTCGCGTAGCAGTCCGTCCATCGGCCGTGGGGAGAATCGTGGTGAGATAAGGACCAAGCGTAAGCGCTGTGGCCCCACCCCACCAATCGAGAGCTCCATGCGGATCGGCACCTGGAACGTCAACTCCCTGCGCGTGCGCCTGCCGCACCTGCTGTCCTTCCTGGCCACCGACCCGGTCGACGTGCTCGGCCTGCAGGAGATCAAGTGCCTCGACGAGCAGGTTCCGCGCGAGGCGCTCGAGGCCGCCGGCTGGCAGGTGGTGAGCAACGGACAGAAGACCTACAACGGCGTGGCGATCCTGTCGCGGCTGCCGCTGAGCGACATCTCGCGCGACATCCCGGGCTTCGAGGACGAGCAGAAGCGCGTGATGGCCGCCACCGTCGACGATGTTCGCGTGATCTGCGTGTACGTCGTCAACGGCCAGTCGGTGGGGTCGGAGAAATACGCCTACAAGCTGCGCTGGCTGACCGCGCTGAGGGACTACGTACGCCAGGAGATGCTGGCGCATCCTCGCCTGGCGGTCGTCGGCGACTACAACATCGCGCCCGCTCCCGAGGACACGCACGATCCCGCGGTCTGGGAAGGCAACATCCTGTGCAGCGAACCCGAGCGCGGCCATTTCCGCGACCTGCTGGGACTGGGCCTGGCCGACTGCCTGGCGGTGCAACGACCGGCGGCAGGCACGCGCTTCACCTGGTGGGACTATCGGCAGGCCGCTTTTCGCCGCGACATGGGACTGCGGATCGACCACGTGCTGGTCACGCCGGCGTTGGCGTCCGAGCTGCGCGAGTGCCACATCCACCTGGAACCCCGGCGCCTCGAGAAGCCCTCGGACCACGCCCCGGTGGTGGCCGCGTTCGGACCTGGCTGAACGCCAGCAGAACGGCCCTCCGTGGTGTGACGCAGTGCACACGCACCCCCACAGAAAGGGTGCTTTCTACGGCTACCGCGCTCCGGCGCGAGGGCCTATATTTGCCCGCACAACGATGTACACATAAACCCGGGGGAGCCTTAGCAGGATCGTTTGGCAATGGCTCGCAAGCGTCGAAATCACTATGACGTCACCGACCGGGTGCGAATCTCGCATCCGGGAGACGTGGCGACCGCGGTACTCGGGATTCTGTCGTCGCTGTATCCCGGTCACGATCTGCAACCGGTGCGTCGCGCCTACGACGTGTTCGCCCGGCTCTACGCCGGCACGCTGCCCGGCTACGTCGGCTGCGACACCTGGTATCACGATGCGCAGCACAGCCTCGACTGCTCGCTGGCCACCACGCGCCTGCTCGACGGTTACGAGCGTTCGATGAAGCCGGCCAATCGCCTCGGTGCGAGCCGTGGCCTGCTCGGCGTGATCATCGCCCTGTTCCACGACGCCGGTTACATCCGCCGCGAAGACGACGGCGCGCGCAACGGCGCGGAGTACACGCTCAGCCACGTGCGCCGCAGCGGCGAGTTCCTCGCCGACTTCCTGCCCACGGTCGGCTACGCGGACCACGTCGCGCTGACGCGCCAGGTGGTGCACTTCACCGGGTACGAGATCGCGCTCGATCAGATCAAGGTGGGTCATCCCAAGGACCGCATGCTCGGTTTCATCCTGGGTACCGCGGACATCCTGGCGCAGACCGCGGATCGCTGTTACCTCGAGAAGTGCCGCGACTACCTGTTCCGCGAATTCGAGATCTGCGGGCTTGCGGGACGGGCACCCGGTGCCCAGACCAAGTACCCCACCGTCGAATCGCTGCTGTCGAACACGCCGGACTTCAACCGCCACCTGTGGGAAGACCGCCTCGACGGATATTTCGGATCGGTCCACCGCTACATGGAAAAGCATTTCGGCGGACGCAATCCCTACGTCGAGCAGATCCAGCGTCATCTCACGCTGATCGCGCGCCTGGGCAAGAAGAGCCAGTTCCACAAGCTGTCGAAACGTCCGCAGTGCGTGGACGCCCCGGCGCTGCGACGCCTGCTCGGCATCCCGGCGACCCCGCGCGGGCACGCCAAGCGCCATCCGCGCAACGCTGGCGCCACGCTCGGCCAGGCCGTTACCGCCGCCTGAGACGCCGGCCCGGTCAGGGCCCCGGCGCGACGATCTCCACCGGCACGATCAGCCGTACCGCACGCCCACCGGGCGGCGCCGGCAACGGCGCGGCGCGGCGCACGAGGTCGAGCGCCTCGGCGTCCAGCTCGGGTATTCCAGAGCTCGTCACCAGCACCAGATCCTCGATCCAGCCGTCGCGCGTGACCGCCACGCGGACATGACTTCGGGCGGCCGGCAGACCGGCGCGAAGCTCGCGCCGGAATCCGGCCAGGTGCGCGCGCAGGCGAGCGAAATACAGGTCGCGTCCGCCGCCGCCCGCCGCAGCGGCTTGCGGTGCCACGGCGGGCGCCTGGCTGCGTGGCTCGGCGATCGCCGGCGGCAGCGGATGCGTCGGTCCGGGCGACGCACGGTCGCGCGCGAGCCGGCGCGCGCCATCGGTCGATGCGATCGGCCGCGACGGCTCGGGTTGCGTCGAAGCCGGTTGCGCTGGAGACGGTCGCGGCGATTCCGCCGGCGCGCCCGTCACCCACCGGCGCTGCGCCGCGCTCAGCGAAGCGCCGCGAACGCTCAGCCCCTGCCCCGCGCCCGACGAATCCTGCGAAGGCGGATGCAACGCCATCGCCAGCAGTACCAGCGCGTGAAGCGCGAGCGCCACGTACAGCGACACCGCGGTGCGCGGCAGCGGCGTCATGGCGGTGATGCTTCGAGTCCGGCCTTGGCCGCGACCAGCTCGACCTTCGCGATGCCGGCGGCCCGCAGCGTTTCCAGCACGCCCAGCACCGCCTGCGTGTCGGCCCTGGCGTCGGCCTTGACCTGCAGCACCGCATCGGGGTTTTGCGCGTGCCAGGCCGCCGCAGGTGCGGCGAGCGACCCGGGCGGGAAGGCCTCGCGTCCGAGCCCCAGGCGGCCATCGGCGGCGATGACCAGGCTGTGCGCGCCGGCGTCGGACGGCGCCAACGTGGTCGACCGTGGCGGTTCGAGTTCGAACGCATCGGGCGGCGACATCGCGCCCACCAGCATGAACGACACCATCAGCAGAAAGACGATGTTGATCAGCGGCAGCATCGCGTCCTCGATGCGTGAGCGCCGCGCGCGCATCGGCAGCTTCACGACGCCGCCTCGTCGAGCCGACCGAGCACGACACGCGCGCCCGACGGCGCCAGCGCATCGAGCACATCGACGGTGGCCTGCACGCTCACCCCGCGCGCGGGCACCAGCATCACCGGCCGTGTGCCGGCATCGGCGCGGATCGCGGCGATGACGTCCGTCACGCTCGCGGGTTGCTCGCCCAGTCGCAGGCCACCGTCCGCCAGCAGCAGCACGGTCAGGGCGCTGGGCGCGGCCCCGTCGGGCGCGACCTCGGCCAGGTCGACCGGCAGCACGCGCCAGTCCAGGTACTGCGAGGTCAGCATGAAGAAGAACAGCAGGCACAGCACCACGTCGACCAGCGACGTCAGCGGGACTCGCGAGCGGCGCAGCGGTCGCGGCGCCAGGCGCATGCTCAGGCCGACGTGCCGCGACGCCGCGGCGTGGTCATCAGCTGCGTGAGTGCCGATTCCATCGCCTGCTGCAGGCTCTCGACGCGACGTTCGAAATAGCCCACGGCGGCGATCGCCGGGATCGCGATCGTCAGGCCCGCCGCCGTGGTCAGCAGCGCCTGCCAGATGCCGCCGAACAGGATCGCGGGTTGCACCCGATCGCCGGCGACTTCGAGCGCGCGGAACGCGTCGATCATGCCCAGCACCGAGCCGAGCAGGCCCAGCAGCGGCGCGAGGCTCGCGATCAGATCGAGCGTGCGCAGGTGCGTGCGTGCCGTCTCGATCTGGTCGAGCGCGCTGCGCTCGATGCGCTCGCGTGCCTGCGTCTCGCTCAATCCCGCATCGCCGAGCGTCTGCATCGCCTGCGCGACGACCGCCGCCAGCGGTGATGGCGATGCCGCGAGCGCCGCGAGCGCGTGTTCGGACTGACCCCGCTCCCAGGCGGCCAGGGCCGGTGCGACGAACTCGCGCGCGCCGATCTTTCGTTCGGAAAAATCCCAGAGTTTGACGATCACCAGCGTCAGGCCGAGCACCGACATCAGTGCCAGCACGACCATCGCGGGTCCGCCCAGCCGCAGCCACTCGAGCAGCACGGCCATGGGTCAGCGCACCGGCACGACGCGTGCGGCGCCGACCCCGCGCGGATCCGAGGCGGCCTCCACCTTGCCGTGCGCGGGATCCCAGGACACCGCATGCAGGTTCCCGTACGTGTCCTTCAGCGGCTTGAGCACGTGTCCCATGTCGGCGAGCTGCTTCTGCTCCTCGGGATCGATCGCGCCGGGCTCGAACATCACGACGTCGGGGAGATATTGGTGATGGAAGCGTGGCTGTGACACCACACCGAGCGCATCGGCGCCCGAATCCCATGCGAGCAGACCGATCAGCACCATCGTGATGATGCGGCTGCCGCCGGGCGTGCCGAGCACCAGCAGGCCGCGCGGTCCTTCGACGAACGTCGGGCTCATCGATGACAGCGGCCGCTTGTTCGGCTGCACGCGATTGGGCACCGAGCCGATCAGCCCGTACGCGTTCGACGCGGTGGTGCTCGCGGCGAAGTCGTCCATCTCGTCGTTGAGCAGCACGCCGGTACCGGGCGCCATCGCGCCCGCACCGAACGGCAGATTGACCGACAGCGTGCCCGCGACGCGATTGCCCTCGGCGTCCAGCACGGAGAAATGCGTCGTTTGCGGCCCCTGCGGCGACGGATCCGCCGGCGGCAGCGAAGCGCTCGGCGTCGCGCGATTCGGATCGATACCGGCGGCGAGCGTGCGCGCGTAGCTGGTCGAGAGCAGCGCGGTGGTCGGAATACGCACGAAGTCCGGATCGCCCAGATACGCGGCGCGATCGCGATACGCGCGCCGCAGCGCCTCGATCAGCAGGTGCTTCGAGCGCGCGCCCTGGTCCGGCTTCCAGCCGAGCGCCTCGAGCTGGCCCAGCGTCGTGCCCAGCGTGATGCCGCCGGCCGAAGGCGGCGGCGCGGAGACGATGCGCAGGCCGTGGAACCAGGACACGGTCGGGCGACGCTCGACCACGCGGTAATGACGCAGGTCATCGAGCGTCCAGACGCCGCCGCCGGCGACGCTGCCGGCGACCAGCGCCGCGCCGGTGGGTCCTTCGTAGAAACCGGGTGCGCCATCCGCGGCGATGCGTTCGAGCGTGCGCGCCAGGTCGGGCTGCACGATGGCTTCGCCCGCGCGCGGTGCGCGGCCGTCGACGGCGAACACGCGTCGGGCTTCCGCATCGAGCCGGCCCCACTGCGCGGCGAAGGCCTCGGCGAGCTTGACGTCGCAGGCAAAACCGTCGCGCGCGGCGCGGATCGCCGGCTGCAACGCGCGGGCGAGCCCCAGACGACCGTAGCGTTTCGCGAGATGTTCCAGCGCCGCCGGTTCGCCGGGAATGGCGGCGGCCAGCGCGCCGTCACGCGAGCGCTTGGCGATGGCCGTGCCCGAGGCGTCCTGGTACATGCGCTCGTGTGCGGCTGCAGGCGCGGTCTCGCGACCGTCGACGAAGGTTTCGAACCCGTCGCTGGCCCGATGCAGCAGCCAGAAGCCGCCGCCGCCGAGTCCCGATCCGGTGGGTTCGACCACCGCCAGCGTGCTGCTGACGGCCACCGCGGCGTCGAAGGCATTGCCGCCGGCCGCGAGCACCTCGAGCCCCGCCTCGGTCGCCAGCGGATGGGCGCTGGCGACCGCGTGCGCGCCGGGCTTCATCTCCGCGGCCGCGACCGGCATCACGAAGCCGATCGCGATGAGCAGCAGGACCATCGCGCCGCGCGGAGACATCCTCATGTTTCGTTCTTCTCCACGGTCAGGCGGCGGTACTTCTCCACCAGCTCCTCGCGCGATTCGACGTGCGTCAGGTCCAGCGGGATGCAATGCACCGGGCAGACCTCGACGCACTGCGGTGTGTCGAAGTGCCCGACGCACTCGGTGCAGCGCTCGGGTGCGATCTGGTAGATCTCCACGCCCTGGAAGATCGCCTGGTTCGGGCAGACCGGTTCGCAAACGTCGCAGTTGATGCACTCGTCGGTGATCTTGAGGGCCATGCGCGATTTTCGCCTGTCGCGGCGCGTGCCGCGAACCGGCGCGTCTCCTACGTGCGCGCGGCGGCGGCCGCGATGAGCTCGCGCAACGCGCGATAACCCTCGACCAGACGCGGGCCGGGGCGCCCGAGAAAGGCCTCGGTGACCGCGTGGATGCGATCGGCCCGCACTGCCGGAACCGCGTCCCATCCCGGACGCCGGCGCACGATGTCGGCGCGATAGTTGTGCAGCGGCACGCCGCACCATGCCATCACGACGACGTCGGGGCGCGCATCGAGCACCTGCTCGTCGGTCAGCGGCTGGCTCTTGCCGGCGAGCGTCTCCCAGGGATTGACGCCGCCGGCGAGCGTCACAAGATCGGTGGCCCACGAGTCGCGCGTCGGCGCGATCACCGGCTTGGGCCACCACTCGAGCAGCACGCGCGGCGCATCGGGCGCCACCGGCACCGGCGGCATCGCCGCTCGCATGCGCGCGATCAGATCGGCGCCGCGCTCCGGCACGCCGAGCGCATCGGCGATCCGTTCGATGTCCGTGTACACATCGTCCAGGCGCAGCGGCTCGCACACCAGCGTGCGAAGGCCGGAAGCGTTGAGCTCGTCAACGATCTTCTGGTGGCCCGGCAGCGTCAGCGAGGTCAGCACCAGGTCCGGTGCGAGCTCGCGCACGCGTGCGACGTCGAGCGACAGGTCGCGGCCCAGCTTGGGCAGCGGCGTCACGACCTCGGGCGGGAAGTCCGAGTCGTCGTCGACGCCGACCAGAAAATCGGCGCATCCCAGCGCACAGACGATCTCGGTGTTGGAACAGGTATGCGAGATGACGCGCATCGTGAGTCGATCCAAACCTCAGGCGGGCCGCTTCTTGCGCCCGAACCGCTCGAGCAGCGCGGGTACCACCGGTGCCGGCACCAGCTTCTTCACCGGCGCGCCCAGACCCGTGAGCTCGCGCACCAGGCTCGACGACAGGTGCGCGTACTCCGGGGCCGGCGTCAGCATCACGGTGTCGAGCTGGGGATAGAGCTCGCGATTCATCACCGCCATCTGCTTTTCGTAATCCACGTCGCCCACGCTGCGAACGCCACGCACCAGCACGGTCACGCCGTTCTCGCGCGCGAAGTCGACGACCAGGCCGCTGAAGCCCTTGACCTCGACGTTGTTAAGATCGCGCGTCGAGGCCTCGATCAGGTGCACGCGTTCCTCGAGCGAGAACTTGGGATTTTTCGCCACGTTGTGACCCACCGCGACGATCAGCTTCGGAAACATCCGCGAAGCGCGATGGATGATGTCGTTGTGGCCCAGCGTGATCGGGTCGAAGCTGCCCGAGTACGCGGCGACGATCTTCGATGAAGAAGTGCTCATGCGCGGCTCCCCTGATGCACGTGCGTGAAGAGGCCGAAGCTTACCCGACCGGCCGCCTTGTCCCGGACCCAGTCGCAGTTCGCCGGAAGCGCGGGGCGCCGGTCTTCCGGCCACTCGACGTAGACGCGCGCGTCTTCGGCGAGCACCGCGGTGATGTTCTGCAGCGCGCGTCCCAGCAGGTCGCTCGCGTACGGCGGATCGAGGAACACGACGTCGTAGCGCTTGGCCGGCGCGCGCGCCAGCTCGGCCAGCGCATCGCCCGCGTGCAGCTCCGCGCGATCCGTTGCGCCCAGGCGCTGCAACGCCTCGCCGATGCGCGCGACCTGCGCGCGACCGCTTTCGACGAAGCGCACGAACCCCGCCCCGCGCGACAGCGCTTCCAGGCCGAGCGCGCCGCTGCCGGCAAACAGGTCCAGGCAACGCGCGCCTTCGATGCGCGGTGCCAGCCAGTCGAAGACGGTCTGGCGAACGCGATCCGGCGTCGGACGCACGCCGTCGGCCGCTTCGAACGCCACCCGCCGGCTGCGCCACTGGCCGCCGATGATGCGCAGCTCGCCCAGCGGTCGCGCGCTCACGCCGGCGCCACACCGAAGCGCGCGCGCAGGCGCCGGTGCCGATGCGTGAACAGACGGCGTACGACCGGTTTCACAAGGGGCGCCGCCGACGGCACGCGCGGTTCGAACGCGAGCTCGTCGCGGACGCGACAGGCATCCGGCCCGATCGGCTCGACGCGCCGCCGATGGATCCACTCGCGCTGCAGCCACGAGTGCGAGCGCTCGTCGAATCCCCGGCCCGGGATCAGGCGGTCGAAGGCCAGCGCGTGGCGATCAATCGGCAGCACGCCGAACAGCAGTAGCCAGCTGTGGAACACGACCAGGCCCGGACGCACGTCGACGTCGTCGTCGAACCGCGCGAGATCCGCCGGGTGGCTCATCCGCATCAGCGGCATCAGCTCGTCGTTGACGCCGTCCATGGTGGAAACCGCGGCCCAGACGGTGTCGGCCGGCGCGGCGAGCCGGCTTTCGAAGAAAAGCGAGGGCACGTCAGCCCTGGGTACCGCCCACGGTGAGGGCATCGATGCGCAGGCTCGGCTGGCCCACGCCGACGGGCACGCTCTGTCCATCCTTGCCGCAGATGCCGATGCCCGCGTCCAGCTTCAGATCGGCGCCCACCATCGAGACCCGGTTGAGGACCTCGGGGCCGTTGCCGACGAGCGTTGCGCCTTTCACCGGTCGCGTGATCTTGCCGTTCTCGATCAGGTAGGCCTCGGAGGCCGAGAACGTGAAGTTGCCCGAGGTGATGTCGACCTGCCCACCGCCGAAACTCACCGCGTAGATGCCGCGCTGCACCGAGGCGATGATCTCCGCCGGATCGTGCGGCCCCGCGAGCATGTAGGTGTTGGTCATCCGCGGCATCACCAGGCTAGCGAAGGATTCGCGCCGGCCGTTGCCGGTCACCGAAGCTTTCATCAGTCGCGCGTTGAGGGAGTCCTGCAGATAGCCGGCGAGGATGCCGTTCTCGATCAGCCGCGTGCAGTTGCTGGTGTTGCCCTCGTCGTCGAGGTTGAGCGAACCGCGACGACCCGGCAGCGTGCCGTCGTCGACCACCGTGCACAGAGGCGAGGCGACTTTCTGTCCCACGCGACCCGAGAACGCCGACGTCCCTTTGCGATTGAAGTCGCCTTCGAGCCCGTGGCCCACCGCCTCGTGCAGCAGGATCCCGGGCCAGCCGGGGCCGAGCACGACGGTCATCGACCCGGCCGGCGCCGGCACCGAGTCGAGCTGGACCAGCGCCTGGCGCACGGCTTCGCGCGCGTACGATTCCGGCAGGTCCTGCGTGAAGTAGTCGATCTGCGCGCGGGCGCCGCCGCCGACGTGCGCCTGCTCGCGACGACCGTTCTGCTCGACGATCACGGTGACGTCCATGCGCACCAGCGGGCGCACGTCCGCGGCGCGACGGCCGTCGGCGCGCACGATGTAGACGACCTCGTACTGCGCAGCGAGCGCGCACATCACCTGCTTGACGCGCGGGTCGGCGGCGCGCGCGGCGGCATCGGCACGACGCAGCAACGCGAGCTTTGCCGCGGCGTCGGCCGAGCCCGGCGGATCCACCGCCGGATACAGCGCACGGCCCTGCACGATGCGCTGCGGCGGGACTGCGGTGGCACGGCTGTCGGCGACGATCGCGCGCGAAGCGCGCGCGGCCTCGCTCAACGCGTCGAGCTGGATGTCCTCGGAATACGCCAGGCCCTGTTTCTCGCCGGAGATCGCGCGCACGCCCACGCCCTGCTCGACCGAGTGGCTGCCCGATTTGACGATGCCTTCCTCGAGCGACCAGTGCTCGGTGCGCGCGTACTGGAAGTAGAGGTCCGCGTCCTCGGCGCCGGTGGACAGCACCTCGCCGAGGACGCGGTCCAGATGGCCTTCGTCCAGCGACGCGGGATCGAGGAACTGGCGACGGGCGATGTCGAGTGCGGCGGTCATGGGAACAGAGGTGAGGGCTGCGGCAGAAAATTCCACCGCAGCCTAGCAGGCCGCCTGCCTAAGGGGCGGTGCTGACCGCGGTGGTATGCGACCAGGCCCAGCGTTCCGGGCGGATCTCGTGGATTGCACCCGCAAGAATCGTGTCCAGCTCCGCCATCACCCGGCCCTTGCGCGCGATCGAGACCGCGCGACGCGCGGCGCGATGCAACAGCGCGCCCAGCGGCGAATCGAGCAGCGCCTGCCAGAACGCCAGCATCACCGAGGTTTCATCACGGCCTTCTTCGACCAACGCCTTGAGCCCCAGTACGACGACACCCGCGACACCCCGTTCGTCGAGCTCGTCGATCCGCAGCGGCAATGCATCGGCGGACGACGTCAGGCACGCGTCGAGATGGGCCAGCAGTTCGGCCGGAGAGCGCGACGGGTTCCATTCGGGTTGCCCGCCCGTCCGGTACTCGGTGACGCGGGTCTCGAAGAAATTGCTCGATCGTTGCTTTGCCGGCGGCGCCGGCGCGTCGCAGCAATCCGACACGGACGGGGACATCACCATCGACGCGACCATGACCGGCACCGACGCCTTGGCGGCCAGCGCCGATCCGGTCCCGCCCCAACCCGCCGCCAGCATGCCCGGCACCTTGCGCAGTTCAGGCAGATCGGCCGCGGCCCGATCGCCGCGCTCGTGCACGAGGATGTAGTTCGTGTAGGGACTCATCAGCTGGTGGTGCACGGCCAGGTCCGTGAGCTCGCTTTCGCTGGCGTCGACCAGGCTCGCGGCGGCCCACCACAGACGCTGCGCGGCGGCGATGCGCGGCAGGTCCGCGATGACGTCATCGCTCGCCGGCGCGCGTCGCGATGCAGCCACCGAGACGACCGCGCCGTCGGCGTAGTGCAAGTCCAGGTGCGCATCTCCCGCTTGGGCGGCGCCGTCGATGCCCGCGAACACATGCAGCGTGTCGCCGGCAAAAGTCGCGGTCTCCAGCCGCGTCGGCGAGCTCCACTGCACGCGGCCCGGCAGGTGCAGGCGCGCTTGGCGCACGCGCGGCAGTCGCATGCGATCCAGATGTCGATCGATCACCGGCGCGGCCTCCTCGTTGGGCGCAACGAACGTCGCGAAGCCGCCGGTGGCCTGCGCGATGCCGCGCGCCAGCACTTCCGAGGGACTGCAGCCCACGCCGATCACGAAGATGCGATGGCCCGAGGCGCGCGCGGCCTGCACGATCGCCTCGCGATCCCAGGTCTCGCCGTCGGTGATCAACAGCACGTCGGCATCGCCTTCGGCCCCACGCGAGCGGCCGAGTGCGAACACCGCGTTCAACGCGCCGAGCATCTCGGTGCCGCCCAGGTCGGCATCGAGCGCACCGACGAAGCTGCGGCCCTCGACCAGCGCGGCGCCGGAACCCGCATCGAGCAGTCGACCGCGCCCCAGATGCCGGTGCGTGCTGCCGAACGCGGTGAGCGAAAACGCATCGGAGGTCCCGAGGCGGTCGAGCGCCCGCATCGCCAGCGCCTTGGCCAGCGCCATCGAGTCGCCGGCCATCGATCCCGAGCAGTCGATCAGCACCTTGAGCCGGATGCGCTGGTCGGCCCGGCGATCGGGCACACGGAACACCGCGTGCGCCGTCGA
The DNA here is from genome assembly GCF_020697055.1 of Panacagrimonas sp. Lineage (GTDB taxonomy): Bacteria > Pseudomonadota > Gammaproteobacteria > Nevskiales > Nevskiaceae > Panacagrimonas. The sequence continues at coordinate 29,443 of NZ_JAJFBP010000005.1, forward strand.
GCGCTCACCGTCGCGGGCGAGCGTGTATCCCGACTGCGACTTCGCCTCGGCCTGGACCACCAGCACAAAATCGCGGTCGGCGAACCCGGCATCGTCCGCGATCTGCACGTTCAGGCCGGCCTCGTCCCGCGTGGCGCGGATGCGATGGGTCGGTGACGACAGCATCGAAGCCTCGACCTCGTCCGCGACGCACAGCGTCAGCCGGAACGGGTACTCGGCGAGCGGATCCACGTCGGGCACCTGGTGCGGCTGCACGCCGTCAAGCGCGGCATCGCCATAGCGCGGCGCCAGCGTGGTCGGCAGCGACAGGCGCAGGCGATCGCCCTCCCAGCGCAACGGCAGCGCGTAGCGCAGCACGATCTCGGCCGACTCACCGGCCATCAGGTTCCCGAGGTTGAGCGTGTACAGGCCGGGCTCGAGCTGTTCGAGCATCACGGCGGTGTGACCGTCCGACAGCGCCTGCTCGTATTGCGCCTCGGCCTGCTGTCGCGGCGCGACGTGGCCGACCAGCGTGCGGCCGTCGATGTCCACGCTCAGGCCGAGCAGCACCGCTTCGACCGGCAGCGGGAACGTGTAGACGGCTTCGACGTCGATTTCTTCGCGGTTTCGAAAGCTCTGCACCAGTTCGACGCGCGCGAGCGCGCTTTCGAGATGGCCGCGGATGTCGAGGGACTGCAGCGGGACGGTCTGGCCGGCCGCGGTTTTCAGGCTGGGGACGCGCGCAAGGGCAGCGGTATTCATTCGGTTTGTTCCTTCTTGATCTGTTGGAGCGCGTCGAGGACCCGACGCATCAGGTGGCGGACCTGTTCGGGTGACAGTCCCGCCCGTTTCGGCTCGATCTTCAGCTCCACACCCTCGTCGACCAGCAGGTGGGTCCACACCTCGACCGAGCCGGGTCGACGCGTGGGAAGGGGCAGCGCCGGCTCCGGGCCGGCGTCTTTCATCTCTCGGATGCGGTCGAGCGACAGCCCGGCCAGCGTCCACTTCTTCACGTTCAACAACTGCTCGACATGCGCCTGCGTGTAGCGGGCCGCGCGCGTCTCGCCCTCGGGCCGGTCGACCAATCCGAGCTGGATGTAGTAACGGACGGTCCGGCGCGGAAGGTCTACGAGAACGCAGAGCTGCTCGAGCGACAGGTCGTTGCTGGGGGTCGCGTTCTTTATGACAGTCATACTGTCACTATATGCTGTCTCTAATGGATTGCAAGGCCCGGCTTTCGCCAGCACACCGCCGGGGCATGGCGACCGATAATCCCGCGGTCCTGTCCACCCCTTACCCAAACGAGAACGTCCGCATGACCTCGCCCTTCGATTTCTCCGGCAAGAACGTCTTCATCTCCGGCGGCACCAGCGGCATCAACCTGGGCATCGCGCATGCGTTCGCCCGCGCCGGCGCCAAGCTCACCGTGATCTCGCGCTCGCCGGAGAAGGTCACGGCGGCGGTCGAAGCACTGAAGGCGCACGGTGGCGAGGTCGCCGGTCATTCGGTCGACGTGCGCGAGTACGCCAAGGTCGAAGAGGCGCTGAAGGCCACCCACGCGAAGTTCGGCCCGATCGACGTGCTGGTGTCCGGCGCCGCCGGCAACTTTCCCGCGCCGGCGGTCGGCATCTCGCCCAACGGCTTCAAGTCGGTGGTCGACATCGACCTGATGGGCACCTTTCACGTGTTCCGCGCGGCGTTCCCGTTCATCGCCAAGCCCGGCGCCTGCCTGATCAACATCTCGGCGCCGCAGGCCTTCCTGCCGATGGATTTCCAGATGCACGTGTGCGCGGCCAAGGCCGGCGTCGACATGATCACGCGCGTGGCCGCGCTCGAATGGGGTCCGGTCGGCGTGCGCGTGAACTCGGTCGTGCCGGGCCCGATCGACAACACCGAAGGCATGCGTCGCCTGGCGCCGACCGCCGAGGCGATGGCGCTGGCGATCGACACGGTGCCGATCAAGAAGCTCGGCACCGTCGACAACGTCGCCGACGCCTGCCTGTGGCTGGCGAGTCCGATGGCGTCCTATGTCAGCGGCGTGATCCTGCCGGTCGACGGCGGCTGGAGCCTGGGTGGCGCGCAGTCGCTGGGCAAGGGGCTGACGGAACTGCTCGGCGGCAAGAAGAAATAGCCAAGGCGTGCTCCCTCTCCCCGTGCGGTTTCATCGCACGCGGAGAGGGTTGGATGTGGGGCGCGTCTGGTTCCGGCGGCGCGCCACGGTGGGAGCCCCCTCACCGTAGCTTTACGGGACCGGCGGCTCGGGTGCGAACGGCATCCGGAACGTCAGCTCCACGTTGCGATCGCCCGGCGTGCCGTTGCGCGTGCCGCCCTGCGCGCACAGCACACCCAGGTCCGCCTCGGTCAGGACCGACACCAGCGACGCCGGATCGGCGAGGTAGAGCGCGCAGCGATCGTCGGCCACCGACAGGCGCCTGGGCAGCTCGAGGCTGTGTCCGAGGATCGGCCCGCGGATCGTGCCGGTGCCATTGCCGTTGTCGAACACCTCGATCAGGCGCTGCTCCTGCGGCCAGTCGATCAGCGAGGCGCTCTCGATCTGCCAGAAGCCGGTGCAGGCGTTCGGGACCTTGCAGGCGACCGGCGCGCTGATCACACCGTTGGTACCGGTCGCGCCGGTGACCTTGAACGGCCGCACGCGATGACGATGCGTGTGCCCGGCCACCCACGCGATGACGTTCGGATAGCTCGCCAGGCGCCCGTTGAGCTCCACGGCGGTGACGTCGATCGGCACCAGCGCGGCGAACGTGCCGTACTCGGCGAACGTCAGATCCGGGTGGTGCGAGAACACCATCACCATCTGCTGATTGGCCAGCGCCGCGTCGAGCTGCTGGCCCAGCCAAACGAACTGCGCGGTGTCGAGTCCGCCGTCGGCGAGCGCCGCCGGGTTGCGCAGCAGGTCGGTCGGCAGGCGCGGATCGACGCCGTCGATGATCGTGTTGAGCACGATCATCCGGAACCTGCCCTCGCCCGCGTCGAACGCGTAGTAGCCGTCGTTGCGATCGTCGTCGTCGTTGAGGCGAGCGGTCTCGACGAAGCCGAAGCCGTGACCGATCGGTCCGGGCATCATCGAGCTGTTGAAGAACTCGCGAACGAACTCGCTCTGGCGAAGCATGAAATGGCGGCCGAAGAGCTGCACCACTTCGTTGATCCCGAGCTCCGCCGGCAGCGTGCCGCGCACGTACCCGTCGTGGTTGCCGAACACGATGTACCAGGGCGTGGCCAGCTGATGATTGATGCAGCCCGGCGTCCCCGAATGGCAACGCAGCGGCTCGGGCATGCCGGGCGCGCGCGTCAGCGTCTGGCGCGCCAGATCGATCGCGCCGTTGGCGTCCCGCCCGGTGGTCGCAGCGACTTCGGTGGCGGCGAGCATCTGGATCATTCGGGTCGGCAGTGCCTGCGCCAGCAGTGAGACGGTGTCGGGCACGGGTGACTGCGTGTCGGCGACGCCGCGACCGGTGAATCGCGTGCAGGCCGCGAGCAGCGTCGATTCCGGCGTTCCGGGCGGCTGCGCCGCGCGACACGCGGCCTCGAACGCGCTCATCTGGTCGAACGTGCCGTCGAGGTTGTCGATGAAACGGCGGATCTCGCCGACGGTGGTCAGGTCGGCGCTGTCGCCGGTCACGATGCTGAACTCCGACGGGTACGTCGCGTTGCAGTCGTTGATGCGGCCCACGAGGTCGTTGAGCACCTCGTCGGAATACTCCTCCTGGAACCGCATCGCGGATTCGAACTGCACCGTCAGCGGGTCGATCTCCGAAAGGCCGACCACCGCCTGGCCGTCGTCGTCGATGATGTGATCGTCGGTGAGGTGGACGAAGCGCAGCATCAGGTCGGCGCCGGTGGCGCGCACGCCCGGCGCGATCTCCTGGCGCGTGATCGCCGGCTCCTCGACGATCGCCGCGCAGCGCGCCGGCGTCGTCGGGTCGGCTTTGCGGCTGCCCAGGTCGAGACTGGTGTCGCAGCCGGCGAGGATCAGCGCCGCAACGATTGCGGCAAAGGGGATCGGATGGCACATGACTCGGGCCCGAGGGATCGTGCCGGGATTCGGCACGACGCATCGTAGCCGCGCGATGTCGCTCGCGCGCGTCGTCAGGACGGCATGCGGAAGATCAGCTCCACGTTGCGATCCGCCGGCGTTCCATCGCGCGTGCCGCCCTGCGAGCACAGCACGCCGAGGTCCGCCTCGCTGAGCAGCGCTTCGGCAGACGCCGGATCGGCGAGATACAGCGCGCAGCGATCGTCCGCCTCGGACAGCGCCTTGGGCTTGGCCAGGCCGTGACCCAGGATCGGCCCGCGGATCGTGCCGGTGCCGTCGCGGTTGTCGAACACCTCGATCAGGCGCTGCTCCTGCGGCCAGTCGATCAGGGACGCACTCTCGATCTGCCAGAAGCCGGTGCAGGCACTGCTGTTCGCGGCCTTGCAGTTCACGGCCGTCGTCACGACGCCGTTGCTGCCCACGCCGTTGGCCACCACGAACGGCCGGATGCGATGACGATGCGTGTGTCCCGCGACCCACGCGATGACGTTGGGATAGCTCGCCAGCAGCGCGTCGAGCTCGGCGGCGGGGACTTCGATCGGCACCAGCGAGGCGAACGTGCCGTACTCGGCGAACGTCAGGTCCGGATGGTGCGAGAACACCATCACCATCCTGCCCGCCGCACGCGCCGCCGCGAGCTGCGCATCGAGCCACTGGAACTGCACGCGATCGAGGCCGCCGTCGGACAGCGCCGCGGGGTTGCGCAGCAGGTCGGTCGGAATGCGCGGGTCGACGCCATCGATGATCGTGTTGATCACGATCATGCGGAACTTCCCGCCGCCGGCGTCGAAGGCGTAATAGCCGTCGTTGCGATCGTTGGCGTCGTTGAGCCGCGCCGGTTCGACATTGCCGAAGCCGTGGCCGACGGGTCCGGGGGTCGCCTTGGTGTTGAAGAACTCCTTCACGAAGTCCTTCTGACGCAGCATGAAACGGCGACCGAACGCGGCCACCACCTCGTTGATCCCCAGCTCCGCCGGCACGGTGCCGCGCACGTAGCCGTCATGGTTGCCGAACACCACGTACCACGGTGTGGCCAGCCGATGGTTGGCGCAGCCGGGCTTGTCCCAGTTGCAGCGCAGCGACTGCGGCAGGCCGGGCGCCCGCGTGACGGTCTGGCGCAGCGGATTGATCGACCCGTCCGCCGCGCGTCCGGTCAGCGCCGCGGTCTGCGTCGCCTGCAGCTGCAGCAGCGTGCGCGTGACCAGCGGCTGGTACAGCAGCTGCGACGGAACCGGATCGACCGTCTGCGTGTCCGCCACGCCGCGGCCGGTGAAGCGCGTGCACAGCTCCTGCAGCAGCGGCTCGAGCACCAGCGGGCCCTGCCCCGCACGACATTCCTGTTCGAACCGGCTCATCTGGTCGTAGGTGCCATCGAGGTTGTCGATGAAGCGCCGGATCTCGCCCACCGTCGTCAGGTCCGCGCTGTCGCCGGTGACGATGCTGAATTCCGAGGGATACGCGGCGTTGCACTGGTTGATGCGGCCCTCGAGGTCGTTGAGCACCTCGTCGGAGTATTCCTCCTGGAAGCGCATCGCGGACTCGAACTGCACGTTCACCGGGTCGATCGCCGACAGGCCGACCACGGCCTGGCCGTCGTCATCGATGATGTGGTCGTCGGTCAGATGGATGAATCGCAGCAGCAGCTTCGCGTACGGGCCGCGCGTGCCCGTCGCCAGCTCCGTGCGCTTGACGACCGGTTCCTGCACGAACGCAGCGCACTGCGCCGGATTGCCGTAATTGCCGCTCGCGACGGCCGGACCCGCCGACAGCGCCCCGAACAACAACAGACACAGACCGCCATGGGGACCGCGGATCGGGGTGCGCATGCGGGGCTCTCCTGGGCGGCCGGTCGACGCCGGCCTTGTGCGCCGGATCGTAGTCCCGCGACTCACGCCGTGGCCGCGGGGGATGCGGTTTTACCAGTCCGCAGCGTCAGGAACGGCCGCTGCGCGGGTATCGATGACAGCTGCGGATGTGGTCGTTCACGACGCCCATCGCCTGCAGGTAGGCATAGACGATGGTGCTGCCGACGAACTTGAAGCCGCGCTTCAGCAGGTCCTTGCTGATCCGGTCCGACAAGTCGGTGCGGGCGGGTACTTCGCGCAGTCCGTCCCAGGCGTTGAGCACCGGCTTTCCCTCGACCCACGCCCACAGGTAGCGCTCGAAGCTGCCGAACTCGCGTTGCACTTCGAGGAACGCGCGCGCGTTGGTCCGCACCGACCAGACCTTGAGCCGGTTGCGCACGATGCCCGGGTCGAGCAGCGCCTTTTCCAGCTTGGCGTCGCTCCAGCGCGCGAGGACCGCCGGATCGAACCCGGCGAAGACGCGGCGGTAGCCGTCGCGCTTGCCCAGGATCGTGCTCCACGACAGACCGGCCTGCGCACCTTCGAGGATCAGGAACTCGAACAGCACCCGATCGTCGTGCTGCGGACGACCCCACTCGGTGTCGTGGTACGCCTTGTACGCGTCCGAGCCGAGGCACCAGCCGCAGCGGAGCTTCTCGCTCATCGGCGAACGGCGCGGCGTCAGGTGAAGCGCAGGCGCATGCCCCGCGGCGCGCCCTGGATCTTCGATCCGTCCCAGGCGAGTTCGCCGTTGATCCAGGTGGCGGCGATGCGACCCGGCAGCGTCATGCCGTCGAGCGGCGTCCAGCCGACCTTGTAGAGCACGTCCTCGTTGCGCACGAGCGTGGTCTTGCTGTCGTCGACCAGCGTCAGATCCGCCCAATAGCCTTCGCGGATGTAGCCGCGGTCGATGACCTGGTAGAGGTCGGCGACCGAGTGGCTGGTCTTGCGCACCAGCGTGTGCAGGTCGAGCTCCTTGCGCCGCACCAGCTCCAGCCCCATCAGCAGCGCGTGCTGCACCAGTGGCAGTCCCGACGGCGCCTTGAAGTAGTCGCGGTTCTTTTCCTCGAGCGTGTGCGGCGCGTGGTCGGTGGCGATCACGTCGATCCGGTCCTCCATCACCGCGCGCACCAGCGCGGCCCGATCGGCCGCGGTCTTGATCGCCGGATTGCACTTGATCAGGCTGCCTCGGGAGGCGTAGTCCGACTCGTCCATCAACAGGTGGTGCACGCAGGCCTCCACCGTGATGCGCTTGCCTTTCACCGGGCCCGGCTCGAAGAAGCCCAGCTCGCGGGCCGTGGTCAGGTGCAGCACGTGCAGTCGCGCGCCATGGCGCCTGGCCAGATTGGTCGCGAGCTCGGTCGAGGCGTAGCAGGCCTCGGCGGAGCGGATGTTCGGATGCTCGGACCAGGGCACGTTGTCGCCGTACTTGTCGCGCGCCTTCTGCTCGTTGCGCTGGATCGTCGGCGTGTCTTCGCAATGCGTGACCACCATCAGGCGCGATCGGCCGAAGATCCCGTTCAGCGTGCGCGGATCGTCGACCAGCATGTTGCCGGTCGATGCGCCCATGAAGACCTTCACCGCGCAGGCCTCGTCGCGCTGCAGATTCTCGATCTCGGACAGGTTGTCGTTGGCGCCGCCGAAGTAGAACGCGTAGTTGGTGTGCATGCGCCCGGCAGCGTCGTGGTACTTCTTGGCCAGCAGCGTGCGCGTGGTGATCGGCGGCGAGTTGTTGGGCATGTCCATCACCGAAGTGATGCCGCCGGCCACCGCCGCCGCGGATTCGGTCGCCAGGTCGCCCTTGTGCGTGAGGCCCGGCTCGCGGAAGTGCACCTGGTCGTCGATCATCCCGGGCAGCAGCAGGCGCCCCTGCGCATCGAACACCGGTATGCCGTCCGAGCCGGACAGCGCCGGTCCGACCTTCTCGATCCGTCCATTGCGGATCAGCACGTCGCCGTGCGTCGTGCTTCCCTCGTTGACGATGCGGGCGTTGGTGATGTGCAGGTCGTTCGACACGGACGGGCTCCTCGGGGGTCGAAGCAGTGTATCGAGCCGTACTTTGGCGCGCCCAACCCCGGCCGGCGCTCGGCCGCCGACGTCAGAAAAGGATGCTAGTGCCGCAGATCGCCGCGGGCGGCCTGGAGCATCGTCAGCGCGGCGAGGCCGGCGGTCTCGGTCCGCAGCACTCGTGGCCCCATCCGCACGCCGATGACGCCGTTGCGGACCGCCAATGCCAGCTCCGCGGCGCTGAGCCCGCCTTCGGGTCCGACGACCACCGCGATCGCCTGATCCTGGCCGACTTCCGCGGCCGCAGCGGCCAGCGAGGTCTGCGCCTGCGGGTCGAGCACGAAGCGCACCGTGCCGGCCGACGCCGCCAGGTACGCATCGAAGCGGCGCACCGGCTCGAGCACCGGGATGCGCGTGCGCCCGCTCTGCTCGCAGGCCGACACGATCACGCCGCGCCAGTGCTCGAGCCGCTTTCCCTGGCGGTCCGCGTCCAGGTGCACGTTGCACCGTTCGGTGGTGATCGGTGCGATGCGGCGAACGCCGAGCTCGACCGCCTTCTGGATCGTGAAATCCATCCGATCGCCCTTGGAGATGCCCTGCACCAGCGTCAGATCCAGCGCGGACTCGCGCTCGACGTCGCGGTGCGCGCCGATCGTCACGCTCGCCGCGCGCTTGGCCACCGACGTCAGCTGCGCCTGGTATTCGCCGCCGCGTCCGTCGAACAGCACCAGCGCTTCGCCGGCCTGCATGCGCAGCACCTGCACGAGATGGCGGAACGCGCCCTCGGGCAGCTCGATCGTCGCGCCGCCGGCCAGCGGCGGTTCGACGTACACGCGCGGCGCGGTCATTGCGTGGCGATGTCGATCGCTTCGATCGCGATCTGCGCCATCGTCTGGATCTCGCGCGGCTCGATCACGTAGGGCGGCATGAAGTAGACGACGTCGCCGAGCGGACGCAGCAACACACCGAAATCCTTGTGCGATTTGAGTGCGTGGCGGTATGCCCGCAGGCCGCGCCGGTCGCTCGCGGCAAACGGCTCTCTGGTGCGGGTGCTGCGCGCCAGTTCGACCGCGACGATCAGGCCCTGCTGGCGGATGTCGGCGACGTGACGATGCGAGCGCAGCGGCGCCAGTGCGTTGAAGAGGTATTGGCCGAGCAGGCGCGCACGCGACGGCCAGTCCTGCTGCTCGAAGATTTCCAGCGTCGCCAGCGCCGCGCGGCACGCCAGCGGATTGCCGGTGTAGGAATGCGAGTGCAGGAAGGCGCGGCCCAGGCGATGCTCGGCGTAGAACGCCTGGTAGATCGGGTCCCGCGTCAGCACGCAGGCCAGCGGCAACGTCCCGCCGGTCAGGCCCTTCGAGAGGCACATGAAGTCCGGCGAGATCCGCGCCCACTCGCACGCGAACATCTGCCCGGTGCGGCCGAACCCCACCGCGATCTCGTCGGCGATCAGGTGCACGCCGTGGCGATCGCAGGCCTCGCGCAGCAACGTCAGGTACACCGGGTGATACATGCGCATGCCGCCGGCGCATTGCACCAGCGGCTCGAGGATCACCGCGCAGACCTCGTGCGCGTGCTGTTCGAGCGCGAGCTCCATGTCCGCAAACATCCGCCGCGTGTGGTCCTCCCACGACGTGCCCGGCGCGCGCTCGTAGCAGTCCGGCGAGGCGACGTGGATCGGGTTCATCAGCAGCGGCGCGTAGGTGTCGCGATAGATGCCGGTGTGCCCGACCGCGAGCGCGCCCAGCGTCTCGCCGTGATAGCCGCCGGTGAGTGCGATATAGCGGGACTTCTTCGGCTTTCCGACGTTGCGCCAGTAATGGAAGCTCATCTTCAGCGCCGCCTCGACCGCGGCCGAGCCGTTGTCGACGAAGAAGCAGCGCTCCAGTCCCTTGGGTGCGAGCTTGCATAGGCGTTCGGCGACCGCCACCGCCGGTTCGTGCGTGAAGCCGGCGAAGATCACGTGATCGAGCGTGTCGAGCTGATCCTTCAGCGAGGCGACGATGTGCGGATGGCGGTGGCCGAAGAGGTTGGTCCACCACGAGCTCACCGCGTCGAGATAGCGCCGACCGTCCGTGGCTTCGAGCCACACCCCTTCAGCGCTGCGGATCGGGATCAGCGGGATGTTGGCGTCGGCACCGCCGGCGTGGTCGTGCATCTGCGTGCACGGGTGCCACACGCGCGCCAGGCTGCGTTCTGCGAGATCTGTCGGATCGGTCAACGCCAGGGTTTCCATTCAGGAGAAAAAAAACACGATTGAACGTAAATACGCAAAGGACGCAAAGAAAATCATGAATTCATTCTTTGCGTCCTTTGCGTCTTTGCGTTGAAACGCCTTTTTCGGTGACACCGTGCGCTGGCGCGCGATCAGAGCGTCTTGATCAAGACGGCTGAATTGCGCTGCCAGTTGTACATCTGCTGGCGCTGCACCGGCAGGTCCTCGATGCGACCCGGCCTGAAGCCGTGCTCGACGAACCAGTGCGGCGTGTGCGTGGTCAGCGCAAACAGGCGCCGCACGCCGAGCTTGATCGCGGTCTCCTCGGCGCGGGCCAGCAGCGCCGCGGCGCGGCCCGAGCGCCGGTATTCGGGATGCACCGCCACGCAGGAGAATTCCGCCATGCCGGTGCCGGCGAACGGGAACAGCGCGCAGCAGGCCACGACCAGGCCGTCGCGCACCATCACGTCGAACTTGGCGATCTCGAGCTCGAGCTGCTCACGCGAGCGCGGCACCAGCACGCCAGCGTCCTCGAGCGGCTTGATCAGCGACAAGATGCCGCCGACGTCCTCGATGGTGGCTTCGCGCACCGCCTCGTAGTGCTCGTCGGCGTAGAGCATCAGGCCCACGCCGTCGCGCGTGTACAGCTCGCGCAGCAGCGCGCCCTCGGCCTCGGCGCCGACCAGGTGCACGCGCTTGACCCCGCCGCGACCGGCGGCGAGCGCCGCCGACAGATAGCGCCGGTCCTGCTCGCCGATGTGGTTGGCCAGCGCCAGCAGGCGCTCGCCTTCGGCCAGCGAGAGCTGTCCGGCGTCGCCGGTGTCGTCGGCGAGCTTCCAGGTGTCGGGGTCGGAATTGGAAACGAACACCAGCTTGTCGGCGCGCAGCGCCACCGCCATCGCCGTGGCGACGTCGGCCGAGCGCAGGTTGAAGATCTCGCCGGTCGGCGAGTAGCCCACCGGCGACACCAGCGCGATCCGGTCCTGGTCGAGCACCGCGCGGATGGTGTCGGTGTCGACGCGTCGCACTTCGCCGGTGTGCTGGAAGTCCACGCCGTCGCGGATCCCGACCGGCCGGGCCGTCACCCAGTTGCCGCTGGCGACGCGGATGCGCGCCCCGCCCATCGGCGTGCTCGCCAGCGACGTCGACAGGCGCGCCTCGAGGTCCATGCGCAGGCTGCCGACCGCGGCCTTCACGCAGTCCAGCGCGGCCAGGTCGGTGACGCGGAACTCGCCGGCGAAGCGCGGTTCGATGCCGCGTGTGGCGAGCTGGCGGTCGATCTGCGGTCGCGCGCCGTGCACCAGCACCAGCTTGGCGCCCAGGCTGTGCAGCAGCGCCAGGTCGTAGACGAACGTCTCGAAATCGGCGCGATCGGCCACCTCGCCGCCGAACGCGACGACGAACACGCGGCCGTTGTGGGCGTGGACATAGGGCGCGGCAGCGCGCAGGGCGGCGACGAAATCGACAGGCAGCATGCGCGGATTATAGGAGCAGCGACTTCCGCTCCCGCCGGGCAACCCTTCTGCGCCAAACGAAAAGGCAACGATTTCCTCACTAGACTGCGTCGTTCCCCGTCGTCACCCGGACCCCGCGCGTGCGCATCTTGCTGGTCGAGGATCACCAGGATCTGGCCGCCAACATCGGCGAATTCCTGGAAGGCCGCGGCGAGACCGTCGACTACGCCGCCGACGGCCTCAGCGGCCTGCACCTGGCCGCCACCCATCCCTACGACGTGATGGTGCTCGACCTCGGACTGCCCGGGCTCAATGGCCTGGCGCTGTGCGAACGGCTGCGCCAGGACCTGGGGCGACCGCTCCCGGTGCTGATGCTCACCTCGCGCGACACCGAGCGCGACAAGCTCGCCGGCTTCGAGGCCGGCGCCGACGACTACCTCACCAAGCCGTTCTCGCTGCCCGAGCTGCACGCGCGCCTCAAGGCGCTGGTGCGCCGGGCCGCCGGCCCGGGCGATTCGGTGCTCCGAATCCTCGACCTCGAATTCGACACGCGCCGGCTGGTGGTGCGACGCGGCGGACGCCGGATCGCGCTGACGCCGATCGGACTGCGCGTGCTCGAGGCGCTGATGCGTGCGTCGCCGGCGGTAGTGACGCGCGCGGACATCCAGCACGTGATCTGGGGCGATTCGCCGCCCGAGGGCGACGCCTCGCTGCGTGGCCACATCCATGGCCTGCGCCAGGCGATCGATGCCGACTCCCCGCGCAAGCTGCTGCACACGCTGCACGGCATCGGCTATCGGCTGGGGCCCGAAGAGGATGGCTGAGGCGGGCGCCCGTGCCACCGGCTTCGGACTGCGCGGGCGCTTCGTCGCCGCGATGCTCGCGGTCGTCGCGATCCTGGGCATCGGCTTCTACACCGCGGTGCGGCTGGGACAGGAAACGATGGAGCGCGTCGCGGTGGGCGAGCGCCTCGACGACGAATTCGTCGAACACCTCGAGCTGATCCGGATCAATCCGGCACAACCGGCGATTCCCTCGCACCCGGATTTTCACGGCTACCTCGTGCGTCCCGGCACCGCCGACGAGGCGGCGCTGCCCAAGGCGCTGCTCAGGATCCGGCCCGGGCACCGTCGCGAAGTGCGGATCGACGGTCATTCCTACTACGCCGGATGCGAGCCGACGGCCGACGGTGCCCTCCTCTATCTGCTGCTCGACGTGGAGCGCATCGAGACGCTGGAGGCCCAGCTGCTGCGCCTGGCGTGGATCTTCATCCCCACGGCGATGGCGCTGGCGATCGCCGCGGCGCTGGGGCTGTCGCGCCTGGTGATCGGACCGGTGTCGCGGCTGGCGGCCAAGGTGACCAGCCTGCAGCCTGGCCGGCCCCACGAGCCGCTGGCGCTCGACGTCGCCGACCGCGAGATCGGCACGATCGCGCGGGCGCTGGACCGCTACGTCGAGCGCGTCGAGGCGTTCGTGCAACGCGAACAGGCCTTCACCGAGGACGCCAGCCACGAGTTGCGCACGCCGCTGGCCGTGATCCTGAGCGCGCTGCCGTTGCTGCTCGAAGACGTCGGCGACGCGCCCCGCGCGCGAGAACGGCTGGCCCGGATCGAGCGCGCCTCGCGCCGCATGCACGAGACGATCGAGGCGCTGCTGTTCCTGGCGCGCGAGGACGGCTCGGTCGAGGCGGTCGATTGTGCGCTCGACGAGCGCGTCCACGAGACCATCGCCGAACTGCGTCACGGGCTGGGCCCCAAGCCGGTGCAGCTCGAGGTCGACGCCGAGCCCACGCGCGTGCAGGGACCACCGGCGCTGATCGCCTCGGTCGTGCACAACCTGGTCGCCAACGCGCTGCACCACACCGAGCGCGGCTGGGTGCGGGTGAGCCTGCGCGACCGCGTGCTGACCGTCGCCGACACCGGGCGCGGCATTCCGCCCGAGGATCTCGACCGGATCTTCGAGCGGCGTTTCCGCGGCAGCGCCAGCGCCGGCCTGGGGCTGGGCCTGTACCTGGTCCGCCGCATCATCCGGCGACTGAGCTGGGACATCGCCGTCGAGTCCACGTCCAGCGGCACGCGCTTCCACGTCCGGCTGCCTGAACTGCCGGTGACGCCGGGTCCAACGCAAACCTAACGTGGCGATGACGCGGTGCCGACGGCGCGGTCGTCAGCATGGACGCCGGTGCAGAGCGCATCCCATCGCCGTCACGATCCATGTCCTGCTGGCCGAGTCGTCCCCGACTCTCGACCGTTCCGCTGCTGCTGCTGGTCGCCACCTATCTGGCCGTGTTCCAGAACGCCGCGTTCTGGCACGCGGTGGTCCGGACGCTCCCTGCCGGCCCGGGAGACGGGCACGTCGGGTTCCTGATCGGCGTCGGGCTGACGCTGTTCGCGCTGCTGCTCGCGGCGCTGAGCGCGCTGGGCAGCGGACCCCTGCTCAAGCCGGCGCTGATCGCCTGCGTGCTGATCGCCGCGACCTGCGGCCATTTCATGGATCGCTACGGCGTGGTGATCGACCGGTCGATGATCGCCAACGCGGCGCAGACCGACGCGCACGAGGCCGGCGAACTGTTGACGCTGCACGCGGCGCTGGACCTGCTCGTGCGGGGCGTGCTGCCGGCGTTGCTGATCGCGTGGGCGCCGCTGCGCCGCGTGGGGTGGAAGCGCGAACTGGGACAGCGCGTGTTGCTGCCGCTGGCGGCGCTGGCCGCCGCCCTGGTCGTCGTCGGCGCCCAGTACAAGGACTACGCGCTGTGGGGCCGCGAACATCGCGACGTGCGCATGTACGTCAACCCGACGTTTCCGATGTATTCGGCGGTGCGCTGGTGGCGCGACCAGGACGCGTCGCGTCGTCGACCGCACGCTTTGGCACGCCTGGCGCCCGACGCCCGTCGCGCGGCGACGATCGGAAGGCGCCCGCGTGTCGTGCTGCTGGTGGTCGGAGAAACCGCCCGCGCCGCGAACTTCCAGCTGGACGGCTATGCACGGCCCACCAATCCGCGGCTGTCAGCGCTGCCGGACCTGCTCAATTTTCCCGATGCGACGTCCTGCGGCACCGCTACCGCGATCTCGGTGCCGTGCATGTTCTCGGGCCTGGGGCGCGCCGCGTACAGCCGCAAGGCGGCCGAGCGCAGCGAGAACCTGCTCGACGTGCTCGCCCGGACCGGGGTGAGCGTCGTCTGGCGCGACAACGATTCGGGATGCAAGGGCGTCTGCGGCCGCGTGACGACGCAGGACATCTCGGCCCGGCACAGCGCCTCGCCGGCCTGCGCCGGCGGCGAATGCCGCGACGAAGTGCTGCTCGAAGGCCTGCAGGGGCTGCTCGCTCCCGGCGATCGGAGCGACCGCCTGGTCGTGCTGCACATGAAGGGCAGCCACGGCCCGGCCTACTACCGGCGCTATCCGGCCGCGTTCCGGCACTTCACCCCCGACTGCGCGCGCGACGACGTGCAGAACTGCACGCGCGAGGAGCTGGTCAACGCCTACGACAACACGCTCGTCTACACCGATCACGTGCTGGCCGAGGCGATCGCGCTGCTGCGCGCGCGCTCCGATCACCAAGATACCGCGCTGATCTACGTCTCCGATCACGGCGAGAGCCTGGGCGAGCACGGCGTCTATCTGCACGGCCTGCCCTACGCGTTCGCGCCGCCCGAACAGAAGCAGGTACCGCTCGTCGCGTGGCTGTCGGACTCGATGCGGCGATCGGACGCACTCGACGGCGCGTGCCTGACCGCGGCCACGCGCCGGCCGCATTCGCACGACGACCTGTTCGACACGCTGCTGGGCCTGTTCCGGGTGAGCGCGAGCCGTTATCGGCGCGACGACGATCTGTTCGGCGCCTGCCGGCCGGCGGCCGCGCGACGCGCGCTGGTGGCCCACCGCTAGTCGCGCGAACGCCGCAAACGCTTGGTCGACCCGGCGCGAGCGAATAAGCTCGCGCTTTCGTCCGTCCGATTCACCGCCGCCGACCCGTGTCGTCCCTCTCGCGTCGTTGTTCGCTGCGTGTTTCGCTGGCCCTGGCGCTGCTGTCGGTGATCGGCTCGGCCTCGACCGCTGCCGGCACGGAGCTGCCCAAGGCCGGTCGCGAAGCGATCCGTCGCGGCCTCGAGGCGGTCGACTGCGCGATCCGCGCCGGCCAGCCGCCGGCGCAGCGCCTGGCGGTGATCGACTACCGCCTGCCCTCGGACCGGCCGCGCCTGTGGGTGCTGGACCTGCAGACCGGCGCGGTGCTGTTCGAGGAACTGGTCGCGCACGGGCGCGGATCGGGCGAGGCGCGCGCCGCGCACTTCTCCAACGTCGAGGACAGCTACCGCTCCAGCCTGGGCCTGTACCGCACGCTGGGCAGCTACGACGGCGACAACGGCTACTCGCTGCGGCTCGAAGGGCTGGAATCCGGCTTCAACGACCGCGCCTTTACGCGCGCGATCGTCATGCACGGCGCCGATTACGTCAGCCGCGCCTTCATCAAGACGGTGGGTCGGCTGGGTCGCAGCCACGGCTGTCCGGCGGTGCGCCGCGAGATCGCCGCGCCGCTGATCGACACGATCAAGGACGGCCAGTACCTGTTTGCCTACTACCCCGACGCCGCCTGGCTGGCCCGCTCGGCCTACCTGGGCTGTACCGCGCGCGGCATGATCAAGGCCGGCACCGGCGCTGCGCCGGGCGCAAAAGAGCAGCAAGCGAGCCCGCCACGCGGCGTGGCCGACTGATCCGGCGGGTTGCGCGAACGCGGCGGCCGAGGTCAGGGGACCTCGCGCATATACTTCCGCGCATGACCTCGACCCTGATCGACGCGCCGGACTATCCGGAACTCGTTGCCCTGCTCAAGCGCGCCGGCTATCCCGAATCGGCCGCCAACTTCCATGGCGCGCTCTGCGGCGCGTTGTGCGTGATGGAGGCCTCGCACCTGACCGTGGAACGGCTGGTCGACGAAGGCACCGAGCGCACCGAACCGATGGATCCGGCCGATCGCGCCGCCGTGGCGCGCCTGCGCGATGCCGCCGTCGCTGACCTGGTCTCGACCGACATGACGTTCGAACCGCTGCTACCGCCCGATGCCTCGACGCTGGCCGAACGCGTCGATGCGCTGGCCGCGTGGTGCGGCGGCTTCCTGTATGGCATCTCCGGCAATCGCCGCCTGAATCTGAAGACGCTTTCCGAGGAGGCGCGCGAGACGCTGCGCGACTTCACGCAGTTCACGCAGGCCGGTTTCGACGCCACCGGCGAACCCGAAGCCGAGGAGCGCGCGTACACCGAGCTGGTCGAGTACGTGCGCGTCGGCGCGCAGCTGCTGTACCTCGAGCTGCGCCCGCGTCCGCCGGCGCCGAGCGACGAGTCCTCCACGGTTCACTGAAACACCCCCCGAACATGAAACCGACCCCTGCCCAGCGCAAGGAACTGGCGGCGCGCCGCAGCGAGCTGATGCGCCGCATCGGCAAGAACGGCGTCGCGATCGTGCCGGCCGCGCACGAGGTGATCCGGGCGCGCGACACGCACTACCGCTTCCGACAGAACAGCGACTTCGCCTATCTCACCGGCTTTCCCGAACCCGAAGCGATCGCGGTGTTCGCGCCCGGTCGCGGCGACGGCGAGTTCGTGCTGTTCGTGCGGCCCAAGGACAAGGTGCGCGAGACCTGGGACGGTCGCCGCTTCGGCGCCGCGGGCGCCCGGCGCGCGTTCGGTGCCGACCAGGCCTACGACCTGGACGAGTTCGAGACGCGTCTGCCCTCGCTGCTCTCGGGCCGCGAGGTGCTGCACTACACGCTGGGCGAATTCCCGGAGATGGACGCGCGCGTCGCGCGCCTGGTGCGCCACCTGCGCGAGGTCTCGCGCCGCGGCGCCGCCGCACCGACCACGATCGTCGCGCTGGAGACGACGCTGCACGAGATGCGCCTGTTCAAGCGTCCGGCCGAGATCGAGCTCATGCGCAAGGCCGCGCAGGTTTCCGCCGCCGCGCACGTTCGCGCGATGCGTGCCGCCAAACCGGGCAAGTACGAGTGGCAGATCGCGGCCGAGATCCATTCGGAGTTCGACGCGCACGACATGCAGCCCGGCTACGGCTCGATCGTCGGCGGCGGCGAGAACGCCTGCATCCTCCACTACGTCGAGAACGAGGCGCGCCTGCGCGACGGCGATCTGCTGCTGATCGACGCCGGCGGCGAACTCGCCGGGTACACCGCCGACATCACGCGCACCTTCCCCGTCAACGGCAGGTTCTCGCCCGAACAGAAAGCCGTCTACGAAGTGGTGCTCGCCGCGCAGAAGGCGGCGCTGCGCCAGATGAAGCCGGGCGTGAGCTCGGGCAGGCCGCACGAGGCGGCCACGCGCACGCTCACCGAGGGCATGGTCGAGCTGGGCCTGCTGAAGGGCCAGCCCGATGCGCTGATCAAGAGCGAGAAGCACCGCCAGTTCTACATGCACGGCACCGGCCACTGGCTGGGCATGGACGTGCACGACGTCGGCCGCTATCGCGTCGACGGAAAACCGCGGCCGTTCGAGCCGGGCATGGTGATGACGGTCGAGCCGGGCCTGTACATCGCGCCGGGCACGCCGGGCGTGAGCAAGCGCTTCTGGGGCATCGGCATCCGCATCGAGGACGACGTGCTGATCACGCGCGATGGCCACGAGATCCTGACCGGCGACGTGCCCAAGTCGGTGCGGGACATCGAGCAGCTGATGGCGGCCTGAGACGGTCCTCATGACGGCAGCCGCGACCTTCGACGTCGCCATCGTCGGCGGCGGCCTGGTGGGATGCAGCCTGGCGGCGGCGCTGTCGCGTACCGTGCCGGCACCGCGCGTGGCGCTGATCGAGGCGATGCCGATCCGAACGTCGGCGCCGGCCTGGGACGAGCGATGCATCGCCCTCAATGCCGGGTCGCGCCGCATCCTCGAGGCCATCGGCGCGTGGGACGCGCTGTCGCACGACGCCGAACCGATCCTGTCGACGCACATCTCCGAGCGCGGACGCTTCGGCGCCGCGCGCTTCACCGCCGAACAGGCCGGCCTGCCGGCGCTGGGCTACAACACGCCGCTGCGCGCGATCAACGACTCGCTCTGGGCGCACGCGCGCGCCGCCGGCGTCACGGTGCTGTGTCCGGCCCGGCTCACGTCGCTGGAGACGCTCGCCGACCACGTCCACCTGCGTCTCGAGGACGACAGCGGGCCGAGCGCGCTGCGGGCGCGACTGCTGGTCGCCGCCGACGGCGCGCGCTCGGCGGTTCGCGCGGCGCTGGCGCTGTCGGCCGAGACGCGCGAGTACGAGCAGACGGCGCTGGTCACCGCGATCCGCACGCGCCATCCGCACGGCGGCGTCGCCTACGAGCGTTTCCTGCCGACCGGCCCGCTGGCGGTGCTGCCCAAGCCGCGCGACGCGGCCGGGCACGCCTGCTCGCTGGTCTGGACCGTGCCCACCGCGCAGGTTGCGGAGCTCGAAGCGCTGGACGACGCAACGCTCCTGTCGCGTGCCTCGACGCAGTTCGGTGAACGCCTGGGCGCCTTCCTGTCGATCGGACGCCGCCAGAGCCATCCGCTGTCGCGCGTGATGAACGAGCAACTGCGCGCGCCGCGCACCGTGTTCGTCGGCAATGCCGCGCAGAGCCTGCATCCGGTGGCCGCACAGGGCTTCAACCTGGGTCTGCGCGACGCCGCGACGCTGGCCGAACTGCTCGCCGAGGGCGGCGATCCCGGCAGCGAAGCGCGGCTCGAGGCCTACGAATCGCAGCGCCGCCGCGACCGCACGCGAACCGCCGATTTCACCGACGGCCTCGTGCGGCTCTTTTCCAATTCCCTGCCCGGCCTGCGCGGGCTGCGCCACCTCGGCCTGCTGCTGCTGGAGCTCGACACGCCGGCGCGCGACGCGATCCTGCGCCAGAACCTGGGCTTCGGCGGTCCGGTGCCGGCCCTGGCGCGCCGACCGTGAACGACGCCGCCTGGCACTGTGAAGTCGCGGTCGTCGGCGGCGGCATCGTCGGCAGCGCGCTGGCCTGCGCGCTCGACCAGGCCGGCTTCGACGTGCAGCTGATCGAACGCGGATCGGCACCGCCGGCGTTCGATCCGGCGCAGGTCGATCCGCGCGTGTACGCGATCTCGGCGGGATCGGCCGACTTCGTCCACGCGCTCGGGCTCTGGCGCGCGGTGCGCGACGCGCGCGCCGAACCGATCCAGCGCATGCAGGTGTGGGACCGCGACGCCGCGTACCCGCTGCGTTTCGATGCGGCCGACGCCGGCGTACCGAGCCTGGGCTGGATCGTCGAGCATCGACTGCTCGCACGAACGCTGTGGTCGGCGCTGCCGGCCGCGCGCGTCCACACCGGCCTGGACGTGCGCCACGTCCGCTTCGACCCCGAGGCCGGCGCCGAGCTCGCGCTGTCCGACGGACGCACGCTGCACGCGCGTCTGGCGATCGGCGCCGAGGGCGCCGAGTCCGCATTGCGCGAGGCCGCGGGCATCGACGTTGCGGGCTGGTCGTATGCGTCGACCGCGGTCGTGTGCCACATCCGCGCCGAACATCCGCATCGCGGCGCGGCGCTGCAGCGCTTCCTGCCCTCGGGTCCGGTGGCACTGCTGCCGATGGCCGACGGACGCCGCTCGCTGGTGTGGTCGACGACCGATGCCGATGCGCGCGAACTGCTGGCGCTGCCGGACGCGGCGTTCGCCGCGCATCTGCAGGCCGCCGTGCAGGACGCAGCGGGCGCGCTGTCCGCGCCGACGCGGCGGTTGTCGTTTCCGCTGCGCCTGCTGCACGCGCGCCAGTACGTCGCGCCGTGTTGCGCGCTGGTGGGCGACAGCGCGCACGTGATCCATCCGCTGGCGGGACAAGGACTCAACCTGGGCCTGGCCGATGCGCACTGCCTGGTATCCGAGCTGGCCGGCGCGCGCCGCGCCAGGCGCGACTGGTCGGCGCTGCGCACGCTGCAGCGCTTCGAGCGCGCGCGACAGGCCGAGAGTCTCGAGATGCTCGCGCTGACCGACGCGCTGGGGCGCGCGTTCGCGCTGGACCTTCCGGGTTGGCGCGCGCTGCTGAGCCTGGGCCTGCGCGCGGTCGATCGTCTGGACATCGTGAAGTCCGGCCTGGCGTCGCGCGCATCGCGATCGGCCTGAACGCGCCGCGCCGGCTCATGTTCAAATCCCCGGCCCTCCGATCGACCCCTTTCTCCGAGGCACACATGACCACTCGCAAGCATCAGCTGCTGGATCTCGGCGGCACCCGCATCCACGCCGTCGAGGAAGGCAGCGGCCCGCTGGTGCTGCTGGTCCACGGATTTCCCGAGTCCTGGTACTCGTGGCGCCACCAGCTCGGTGCGCTGGCCAAGGCCGGGTACCGGGCGGTTGCGATCGACCAGCGCGGCTA
This sequence comes from Panacagrimonas sp., assembly GCF_020697055.1. Lineage (GTDB taxonomy): Bacteria > Pseudomonadota > Gammaproteobacteria > Nevskiales > Nevskiaceae > Panacagrimonas. Next base: position 50,347 of record NZ_JAJFBP010000005.1, read on the forward strand.
CGGGCGTTCCTCGAAATTCTGGGACCCGGCGCAGTACCGCATCGGCGCGCTGGTGCAGGACGTGGTGGGCGTGGTCAAGGCGCTCGGGGAGAAGTCCGCGGTGATCGTCGGCCACGACTGGGGCGCGCCGGTGGCCTGGGTCGCCGCGTGGACCCATCCCGAGATCTTTCGCGCGGTGGTCGGCGTCAGCGTGCCCTTCTCCGATCGCGGCCTCGTCGGGCTGCCCGGCAGCCCGTTCGGCGAGGTCGCGCCCGATCGCAAGCACATCGAGATCGCGGGGCCGGGCCAGGACTTCTACCAGGACTATTTCGGCACGCTGGGCCCGGTCATCAACGAGATCGAGTCGGATCTGCGCGGCTGGTTGCGCGACGCGGTGTGGTCGCTCTCCGGCGACGCGCTGGGCACGCTGGGCATCAACCTCGACACGATGGATCCCGTCGAAGTGATCCGCGGCAGCGCGATGTGCGTGCCGCACGGCCATCGGATGCGCGAGCGCTTCCTGTCGCCGCAGCGCCTGCCCGGCTGGCTGACCGAAGCCGACCTCGACGTCTACGTCGGCGAGTTCGAGCGATCGGGGCTGTCGGGCCCGCTCAGCTACTACCGCGAGATGACCGCGAGCTGGAATGAACTCGAACCGATGGCGGGCAAGCCGCTGACGGTGCCGGCGCTGCACATCAGCGGCGAGTTCGACGTGGTGCGCGGCTGGGCGCTCGAGACGATCGCGCGAGCGCCCGAGCGCATCCCGCAATACGCCGGCACCAAGGTGTTCGCCGGCTGCGGGCACTGGACGCAGCAGGAACGTCCCGACGAATTCAACGAGGCGCTGCTCGATTTCCTGAAGAAGTTGCCGGCGCATTAAGCGGCGTCGGCGTTCGGCGGCGCGTCTCCAGGACCCGCTCGCTGCGCGAGACACCGTGTCGGCGCAGGACCGCGTCACGGTGACCGAGCGCAGCGAGGCGGGTGCGGACGCGGTCCTGTCGGGCGCCTCCCGCACCCGCTCGCTGCGCGAGACACCGTGTCGGCGCCCGGCTATCATCCCCCGACGGCATCAACCCACCCACGCGCGAGAGTCCGCAAGGCCCTGAAAAGCCCGGCGGCGCCGAAGGCGCAATCCGCTCGACAATCGCTCAGGCAAACGGAGCGCGTGGGAGTCGATCGTTCGATGGATCGAACGATCGACGTGCCGACTCTGGAGAGCGTCCGCGATCAAAAGCGGACCACCGATGGGGCATGGTGCGCGGTCGCCGCACCTGAACTCTCAGGTCCGGGTGGTCCACCGGAAAGACAGGGGAGCGATCACGACGCACACGCTTTGTTTCGCAAGCGCAACGGGATCGCATGCTCTCATTGAAGAAAACCGCACTCCACGAACATCACCGACGGCTCGGCGCCCGCCTCGTCGACTTCGCCGGCTGGGAGATGCCGATCCAGTACGCCTCGCAGCTCGACGAGCACCACGCCGTGCGCACGCACGCCGGCATGTTCGACGTCGCGCACATGGTGGCGGTGGACCTGCACGGCGCCAACGTGCGCGCGTTCCTGGCCAGGCTGCTGGCCAACGACGTCGCCAAGCTCAAGGTTCCGGGCAAGGCGCTGTACGCCTGCCTATTGCGCGAGGACGGCGGCGTCCTCGACGACCTGATCGCGTACTACCTCGACGAGTCCTGGTTCCGGCTCGTGGTCAACGCCGGTACCGCCGACAAGGACTGTGCGTGGTTCGAACGCCATGCGCCGGCATTCGGGGTCGAGGTTCGCCGTCGCAACGACCTGGGGATCCTCGCGGTGCAGGGGCCGCAGGCCCGTGCGCTGGCGGCGGGCGAACTGCCCGCGGCGGCCGAAAGCCTGGGCGCGTTCCACGCGTGCCGCGACGGCGAGCTGTTCGTCGGACGCACCGGCTACACCGGCGAGGACGGGTACGAGATCGTCGCGCCGCACGCCACGCTGGTCCGGCTCTGGGTGACGTTGCAGGCCAAAGGCGTGAAGCCCTGCGGTCTGGGTGCACGCGACACGCTGCGCCTGGAAGCCGGCATGAACCTCTACGGCCAGGACATGGACGAATCGGTCACGCCGCTCGAGTCGGGCCTGGCCTGGACCGTGTCGATGACCGACGCCTCGCGCGACTTCATCGGACGCGCGGCGCTCGAGGCGCAGCAGAAGACGCCGCATCGGCGCCAGGTCGGCCTGCTGCTCGAAGGTCGCGGCGTGCTGCGCGCCCACATGGCGGTACGCTTCGCCAGCGGCCAGACCGGCGAGATCACCAGCGGCGGCTTCGGCCCGACGTTGAAGCGATCGATCGCGCTGGCGCGCGTGCCGCAGACCGACGAAGTCGCCTGCGAAGTTCAGATCCGCAACGAATGGCAGCCGGCCCGCGTGCTCAAGCCGCCGTTCGTACGCAACGGAAAAACCCTGATCCCGGAGTCCACGTCATGAGCAACACCCCCAAGGAACTCAAGTTCGCCAAGTCGCACGAGTGGGTGCGCGTCGAAGCCGACGGCACCGTCACGATCGGCATCACCGACCACGCGCAGAACGCGCTCGGCGATTTGGTGTTCGTCGAGGTTCCCAAGGTCGGCCGCAAGCTCGCCGCCAACGACGCCTGCGCGGTGGTCGAATCGGTCAAGGCGGCATCGGACGTCTACGCGCCGATCGCCGGCGAAGTGATCGCCAACAACCCCGCGCTGGCCGACGCGCCGGAGACGCTCAACACCGATCCCTACGGCGCCGGCTGGATGTGGAAGATGAAGCCGGCGGACGCGGGGGAGCTCGCGTCGCTGCTGGACGCGGCGGCGTACGAGAAGAGCGTCGCCGAGTCATCGTAGGAAAACCGTGAAACGCAAATCCTGATTCCATTGCCTCACGCACTGAAATGCCTTTCATCTCCCACACCCAACCCGACGTGAAGCAGTAGCCGTAGCCCGGGCGAAGCCCGGGATCGTCGAAATACCCCGGGCTTCGCCCGGGCTACGCACGCCAGTCCTATCCGTCATGCCCTTCATCCCCCACACCGAACCCGACGTGAAGCAGATGCTGGAGCGCATCGGCGCCTCCAGCATCGAAGCCCTGTTCGATGAAATCCCGGCAGACCTGCGCTGCGGCAAGCTCAACGGCGTGCCCGAGGGGCTGTCGGAGATGGAGATCACGCGCCTGATGTCGGAGCGCGCCAAGCAGGACGGGCAGCTGGTCAACTTCTGCGGCGCCGGCGCCTACGAGCACCACATCCCCGCGGCGGTGTGGGAGATCACCACGCGCGGCGAGTTCTACTCGGCGTACACGCCGTACCAGGCCGAGGCCAGCCAGGGCACGCTGCAGCTGCTTTACGAGTTCCAGACGATGATGTCGGAACTCACCGGCATGGAGGTCTCGAACGCCTCGCTGTACGACGGCGCGACCGCGTTGGCCGAAGCGCTGCTGATGGCGGCGCGCGCCAACGATCGCAACACCTCGTTGCAGGTGCTGCTGCCGCGGGCGTTGCACCCCTACTACGCCGAGGTCGTATGCAGCTGCACCGCCGCGCAGGGCCTCACCGTCGAGACGATGGCGTTCGATCCGGGTACCGGTCGTACGCCGGCGCCGTCGACGGGCAGCACGCCGACGGCGGTGGTGATCGCGCAACCCAACTTCTTCGGCGTGCTCGAGGACGTCGATGCGCTGACCGACTGGGCGCATGCGCAGGGCGCGCTGGTCGTGGCGCTGGTGAACCCAACCTCGTTGGCGGTGCTCAAGCCACCGGGCCAATGGGGCAGCAAAGGCGCCGACATCGTCTGCGGCGAAGGCCAGCCGCTGGGTTCGCCGCTGTCCAGCGGTGGGCCCTATTTCGGTTTCCTGACCGCGCGCAAGGCGCTCGCACGCCAGATGCCGGGCCGCATCGTCGGTCGCACCGTCGATCTGGACGGCAAACAGGGCTTCGCGTTGACGCTGCAGGCGCGTGAGCAGCACATCCGCCGCGCCAAGGCGACGTCGAACATCTGCACCAACCAGGGATTGCTGGTGACGGCCGCGACGATCTACCTGTCGCTGGTCGGACCGCAGGGCCTGGCCAAGGTCGCGACGGCCTCGATGGGCAACACGCGCACGCTGGTCAACGCGCTCAGCGACCTGCCCGGCGTGGGCGAGGCCTTCAGCGGCAGCCGCTTCCACGAAGCGGTCCTCACGTTGCCGCGCCCGGTCGGACCCCTGCTCGAGAAGCTGGCGCACGCCGGCATCTTCGGCGGCTTCGATCTGTCGTCGCACTTCCCCGAACTCGGTCACGCGCTGCTGGTGTGCGCGACCGAGACGCGCACCGATTCCGACATCCGGCGCTATGCCGACACCCTCGGACGCCTGCTGGCGTCCTGAACGCACTCAAGGAGAGAGAACGATGGCCAACATCACGCTGCGCGGGAATCCCTTCCAGACCAACGGTGAAGTGCCGAAGGCCGGCAGCGACGCACCGGGCTTCCGCCTCGTCGCCGGCGATCTGAAGGACGTCACGCTGCACGACTTCGCGGGCAAGCGAAAAGTCCTGAACATCTTCCCCTCGGTCGACACGCCGACCTGTGCGACGTCCGTGCGCAAGTTCAACGAGAAGGCCTCGACGTTGAAAGACACCGTGGTGCTGTGCATCTCGGCCGACCTGCCGTTCGCGCAGGGCCGCTTCTGCGGCGCCGAAGGCCTCAAGAACGTGCAGAACCTGTCGCTGATGCGCGGCGCGGCGTTTGCCAAGGACTACGGCGTGCTGATCGAGAACGGCCCGCTCGCCGGTCTGACCGCGCGCGCGGTGGTCGTGCTCGACGCCGACAACAAGGTGCTGCATTCCGAGCTGGTCGGCGAGATCGCCAACGAGCCCAATTACGACGCGGCGATCAAGTCGCTGGGCTGAGAAGCCGGGACTCGGGATTCCGGACTCGGGACTCGGTGGAGGCCTCGAATCCAGATTCCCGATGATCCGTCGACGCACCTGCCCGAACCGATCCTGCTCGTTTCCCCGAATCCCGAGTCCCGGCCTTCATGGAACTGATCTTCGAACTCTCCTCTCCCGGTCGCGGCGCGCACGCGCAGCACCCGCCGGTCGCAGCCGACCTGTCGGTCGTTCCGAGCGCGTTGCGGCGCGCGTCGCCGCCCAAGCTGCCGGAAGTCTCCGAACTGCAGGCGGTGCGCCACTACACGCAGCTGTCGCGGCGCAACTTCAGCATCGACACCCATTTCTATCCGCTGGGCTCGTGCACGATGAAGTACAACCCGCGCGCCTGTAACAGGCTGGCGATGCTGCCGGAGTTCCTGGGTCGCCATCCGCTGGCGCCCGAATCGCATTCACAGGGTTACCTGGCGTGCCTGTACGAGCTGCAGGAGATGCTGCGCGAGGTCACGGGCATGGCCGCGGTGTCGCTGACGCCGATGGCCGGTGCGCAGGGCGAGTTCGCGGGCGTCGCGATGATTCGCGCCTATCACCGCGCGCGTGGCGACGAGGCGCGACGCGAGATCCTGGTACCCGACGCGGCACACGGCACCAACCCGGCGACCGCGACGATGCTCGGCTACGTCGCGCGCGAGATCCCGACCAACGCGCAGGGCGACGTCGACATCGAGAAGCTCAAGGCCGCGGTCGGTCCGCAGACCGCCGGCATCATGCTGACCAACCCGAGCACGCTGGGCGTGTTCGAGCGTCGCATCAAGGAGATCGCGGGGATCGTGCACGCGGCCGGCGGCCTGCTCTATTACGACGGCGCGAACCTCAACGCGATCCTGGGCAAGGTGCGTCCGGGCGACATGGGTTTCGACGTCATCCACATGAACCTGCACAAGACCTTTTCGACGCCGCACGGCGGCGGCGGACCAGGTGCCGGCGCGGTGGGTTTCTCGGAGCGGCTCAAGCCGTTCATGCCGATCCCCATCGTCGGGAAAGCCGAGACTCGCAGCGACAACGGATCCTCGCCCGCTTTTCCCGAGTCCCGAATCCCGGGTCCCGAGTCCCGGCGCTACCGCTGGCTGACCGAGAAAGACCTGCCGCAGACCATCGGACGACTCTCCGCGTTCATGGGCAACGCCGGCGTGCTGCTGCGCGCCTACGTCTACGCCCGGATGCTCGGCCGCGAGGGCATGCACCGCGTGGCCGAGTTCGCGACGCTCAACGCCAACTATCTGCAGGCGCGGCTCAAGGCGGCCGGTTACGACCTCGCCTTCCCCACGCGCCGGGCCAGCCATGAGTTCATCGTCACGCTCAAGAAGCAGAAGCAGGAACTGGATCTGACCGCGACCGACGTCGCCAAGCGCCTGCTCGATCACGGCTATCACGCGCCGACGGTCTACTTCCCGCTGCTGGTGCCCGAGTGCCTGCTGATCGAGCCGACCGAAACCGAGGACCTGCAGACGCTCGATGCGTTCGTCGAAGCGATGATCTCGATCTGGAACGAGGCGCGGACGGACATGTCCAAGCTCAAGGGCGCTCCGTGGACGCTGCCGGTGCGACGGCTCGACGACGTGCGATGCGCGCGTCAGCTCGATCTGCGCTGGACGCCGGGCTGAGCTGGATCGCCGACCATTTCAAGAATCACGCAAAGACGCGAAGACGCAGAGAACGCAAAGGAAACCAATCAAGATGCTTCCTCTGCGTGCTTTGCGGCCTCGGCGCCTTTGCGTGATTCTTTCAGCTTGAAAACCCGAAGAGATTTCCAATGTCTGCCCTGATCTGCGGCTCCTTCGCCTACGACACCATCATGGTGTTCCCCGGCTACTTCAAGAACGAGATCCTTCCGGACAAGGTTCACATCCTCAACGTCGCCTTCCTGGTGCCGCAGCTGCGTCGCGAGTTCGGCGGCTGTGCCGGCAACATCGCCTACAACCTGCACCTGCTCGGCGGCGACGCGCGGCCGATGGGCACCGTGGGCAAGGATTTCGACGCCTATGCGGCCTGGATGGACAAGAACGGCGTCACGCGCCGGCATCTCAAGTCCGTGCCCGACACCTACACCGCACAGGCCTACATCACCACCGACCTGGACGACAACCAGATCACCGCGTTCCATCCCGGTGCGATGAACCATTCGCACACGCAGGACGTCGCCACCGACGGCGTGAAGATCGGCTCGGTATCACCCGATGGACGCGACGGCATGCTGCTGCACGCGCGCCAGTTCGCCGAGGCGGGGATTCCGTTCCTGTTCGACCCCGGCCAGGGTATGCCGATGTTCAACGGTGACGAGCTGCGCGACTTCATCGAGAAAGCCGCGTACGTCGCGGTCAACGACTACGAGGCCGAGATGCTGATGGAGCGCACCGGCCTGACGCTCAAGCAGATCGCCGATCGGGTCGACGCGCTGGTCGTGACGCGCGGCGGCAAGGGCTCGCACATCTTCCACGAAGGCAAGGTCACCGAGATCCCCTGCGCCAAGGCGGAATCGCTGGCCGATCCCACCGGCTGCGGCGACGCCTATCGCGGCGGCCTGCTCTACGGCCTGCTCAAGGGCATGGACTGGGAGACCACCGGCCGCCTGGCGAGCCTGATGGGCGCGATCAAGATCGAACGCGTGGGCCCGCAGAACCATCGGATCGATCCCGACCGGCTGCGCGACCGCTTCAGGCAGGAATTCCGGCGCAGCCTCGACTGACGCCAAGCCAAGGCGTCTAAGCGCAAAGGACGCAACGAGAACCGCTCAGGTTTCCTTTGCGTTCTTTGCGCCTTTGCGTTGAAAGCTTCTGCAGCCCGGGCGAAGCCCGGGGACTCCGCGACCGGGATCGGGCGAAACGCCCCCGGCTCCGCCCGGGCTACGGGTGAGTCGAAACAAAAGAGCATTCCGCCACTGGAATAGCCTGAGGGGAACCCCGACACTCAGGGAATGGAACTCCCCGTCATCCAACGTATCGGCCAGGTGCTGCGCACGCAGCGCGTGGCGCGCGAGTACGGCATGGAGCCGCTGGCCAAGCTGCTGGCGGAGTACCTGCCGCAGGACCAGATCGCGGAGGTCCGGCGCGCCTACGAATTCGGTGCGCAGGAGCACAAGGGGCAGAACCGCACCTCCGGCGAGCCCTACATCTTCCATCCGCTGGCGGTCGCGCGAATCCTGGCCGAGATGCGCATGGATGCGACCACGCTGATCGCGGCGATCCTGCACGACGTCATCGAGGACACCGGCGCGTCCAAGGACGACGTGGCGGCGAAGTTCGGCAAGGACGTGGCCGAGCTGGTCGACGGCGTCTCCAAGATCGGCAAGATCGAGGGCATGACGCGCCAGGAGCGCCAGGCCGAAAGCTTCCGCAAGCTGCTGCTGGCGATGACCCAGGACCTGCGCGTGATCCTGATCAAGCTGGCCGATCGCCTCCACAACCTGCGCACCCTCAACGCGATGAACCCGGAGAAGCGCCGCCGGATCTCGCGCGAGACGCTCGACATCTATGCGCCGATCGCGCAGCGCCTGGGCATCCACACCATCCGCGTGGAGCTCGAGGACCTGGCCTTCGCGCACCTGTATCCGAACCGCTACGCCACGCTCGCGCAGGGCGTCTCCAAGCAGATGGGCGACGCCAAGAAGCTGGTCAAGGACGTCGAATCGCGCCTGTCCAAGCACCTGCGCGACGAAGGCATCGGCGCCACGGTGGTCGGACGCGACAAGAACATCTACAGCGTCTACCAGAAGATGCGGCGCAAGAAGCTGCGCCTGCTCAAGGTGATGGACCTGCTGGGCTTTCGCGTGATCGTCAGCAAGGTCGACGACTGCTATCGCGCGCTCGGCGTCGTGCACCACGTCTACAAGCCGGTGCCGGGCTACTTCGACGACTACATCGCCAATTCCAAGGGCAACGGCTACCAGTCGCTGCACACCACGTGCGTGGCGCCGGGCGGACACAAGATCGAGGTGCAGATCCGCACGCGCGAGATGCACCACGTCGCCGAGGCCGGCATCGCCGCGCACTGGCAGTACAAGCTGGGCGACAGCAAGGCCCAGGTCGCGCCGCAGCTGCGTGCGCGCGAGTGGCTCAAGAACCTGTTCGACGTGTTCGGATCGGACGCGTCGATGGAGTTCATGGAGGGCGTCAAGGTCGACCTCTTCCCCGACGAGGTCTACGTCTTCACGCCCAAGGGCGACATCCGCCAGCTGCCCAAGGGCGCAACGCCCATCGATTTCGCCTACTCGGTGCACTCGGAACTGGGCGACCGCTGCGTCGCGGCGCGCATCGACGGCAGCCTCGAGCCGCTCAACACACCGCTGCGATCGGGCCAGAGCATCGAGGTGATCACCGCGCGTCATGCGCGCCCGAACGCGGCCTGGCTGCACTTCGTCAAGACCGCCAAGGCACGCAGCCACATCCGCACCTTCCTGAAGAACCAGCGCGAGGACGAGGCGGTGCGGCTCGGTCGCCGCCTGCTCGAGATCGCGTTGCGCGACCTGAAGATCCCGGTGTCGGTGCTGCGCGACGAACAGGCCGAGCAGCTGCTCAAGAGCCTGAACCTGCAGGACATCGAGGAGCTGTACGCCACGATCGGCACCGGCGAGCGCCTGGCGCCGCTGGTGGCGCGACGCTTCCTGCCGCCGGATTCGCGCGAGTCGGCGCAGCGCTCGGGCGAGCACCACACGCTGGCCATCGAAGGCACCGAAGGGCTGGTGCTCGATTACGGTCGCTGCTGCCGGCCGATTCCCGGCGACGAGATCCGCGGCAATGTCAGCATCGGTCGCGGCATCGTCGTGCACCGGGTCGACTGCCATCACGCCAAGGCGAGGCCCGAGGACTGGGTGCCGCTGGTGTGGTCGGAAAGCGTGCAGGGCGATTTCGTCTGCGAACTGCTGCTGCGCGCCGAGAACAAGCGCGGCCTGCTGGCGCAGGTCACGGCCGAGATCTCCAACGCCGAAGCCAGCATCGAAAACGTGCAGATGCCGGACCGCGCCGGCGGCGATGCGGTCGAGATGCGCTTCGTGCTGACGGTCAAGCACCGCACGCACCTGGCGCGCGTCATGCGCCGGCTGCGCCTGATCGACGGCGTCGAGCGCGTCGCCCGCACGTGATCGCGAGGCGGTATGCGGCCTAGCCGCGCCCCACCAGCGCCCGGCAGCGAAAACGTAAAGCCCGACATCCGGGTCGTCGCCACGCTGCTGCCCTACCTGCGCGAGTTCCCGCTGCGGATCCTGGTTGCCGCGGCGTGCCTGATCCTGGCCAAGCTGAGCACGGTGGCGATGCCGCTGGTGCTCAAGCACATCGTCGACAGCCTCGACGCGGGCCAGCATTCGGTCATCGTCGTGCCGATGGCGCTGCTGCTGTTCTACGGCGTCCTGCGCTTCGGCAACGTGATCCTGGGCGAGCTGCGCGACGTGGTGTTCGGGCGCGTATCGGAACGCGCGGTACGGCGCGCCTCGCTCGACGTCTTTCGCCACCTGCACCGCCTGGACATGGAATTCCACCTGGCGCGTCGCACCGGCGGCGTGGCGCGCGACATCGAACGCGGCGTTTCCGGCATCAGCTTCCTGCTGCGGTTCATGCTGTTCAACATCCTGCCGACGCTGCTCGAGCTCGGACTGGTGGCGGCGATCCTGCTGGTGAACTACGGCGCCGGTTTCGCCGCGATCACCGCGATCTCGGTGGCCGGCTACATCCTGTTCTCGGTCTCGGTCACCGAGTGGCGCACCAAGTTCGTACGCGAGGCCAATCGGCTCGACTCGCGGGCGAGCCAGCGCTCGGTGGATTCGCTGCTCAACCACGAAACCGTGAAGCTGTTCGGCACCGAGGAACGCGAGGCCCGCGAGTACGACCGGTTCCTGTCCGAGTGGGAGCGCGCGCAGCAGCAGAACCGCGTATCGCTGGCGGCGCTGAACCTGGGCCAGGCGGTGATCGTCGCCGGCGGCATGACCTGGATGATGGTGCTGGCGGCCAAGGGCGTGGCCGCGCGCGACATGAGCCTCGGCGACTTCGTGGCGATCAACGCCTACATGATCCAGCTGTTCCTGCCGCTCAATTTTCTCGGCTTCGTCTATCGCGAAATCCGGCGCGCGCTGGTCGACATGCAGCGCATGTTCGACCTGATGCGCGAGCGTCCGCGCGTGGCCGACGCGCCGCAGGCACCGGCACTGGTGCTGGAACAGGGCCGCGTCTCGTTCGAAGGCGTGAGCTTCGGCTACCGCCCCGATCGCCCGATCCTGGAGCGCGTGAGCTTCGAGATCCCGCCCGGCCGCAAGCTCGCGGTCGTGGGTCCCAGCGGCGCGGGAAAATCCACGCTGGCGCGCCTGATGTTCCGCTTCTACGACCCGGGCGAAGGCTGCATCCGCATCGACGGCACGGATATCCGCGGCGTGACGCAGGCCAGCCTGCGCGAACACATCGGCGTGGTGCCGCAGGACACGGTGCTGTTCAACGACACGCTGGCCTACAACCTCGGCTACGGCGCGCCCGACGCCTCGCCCGAGCGGCTCGAAGCGGCCATCCGCGCGGCGCACCTGGACCGGTTCGTGGCGATGCTGCCCGACGGGCTGCAGACCCAGGTCGGCGAGCGCGGGCTCAAGCTCTCGGGCGGCGAGAAGCAGCGAGTGGCCATCGCCCGCGCGCTGCTCAAGAACCCGAAGATCCTGATCTTCGACGAGGCCACCTCGTCGCTGGATTCGGTGTCGGAGCGCGCGATCCTCGCGGCGCTGCGCGAGGCCGCCGAGCACCGCACCACGCTGGTGATCGCGCATCGTCTCTCCACGATCACCGACGCCGACGAGATCCTGGTCCTGGATCACGGCCGCATCTCCGAACGCGGCACGCACGATGCGCTGCTCGCGCACGGCGGCGCCTATGCGGCGCTATGGAGCCTGCAGCTGCGCGAGCGCCGGACCCCCGTTGGTGCGCTAACGAACTGACGCGGACGTCGGTCGTCGTGTGTCGCGTACACGTGTGACGGCGTTGAAACGATCCCTTGCGGGCGCCGACGGACGCGAACAGAATCGGGCCATAACGAACGAGGGTGCGACATTCGATCGCGGCCCATCGCCTCGGAGGACGAAGAAGATGAGAGCAAAGCTCGGGACAGCTGCGTGCTGTGCGTGCATGGGGCTCGGTCTGGCCCTTCCCTTCACGGCCTCGGCCTTCGATTTCGATCTGGGCGAAGTCAAAGGCTCGTTCGATACGACTCTATCGGCCGGCGCACTGTGGCGCATGGAGAAGCCCGACGATGGGCAGATCGCGATCTCCAACGGCGGCACGTCGCGATCGGCCAACGACGATGACGCCAATCTCAACTACGACAAGGGCGACCTCGTATCGGGCCTGGTCAAGGCCACCAACGATCTCGAGCTCAAGTACGGCAACGTCGGCGTGTTCAACCGCGTGTCCGCGTTCTACGACTTCCAGGCGCACGACGACCGCGAATATTTCGGCGAGCGTGGCGACGATCGCCTGATCTCGGAGTTCGATTTCCTCGACGCCTTCGTCTACGCCAACTTCAAGCTCGACGGCCATGCCGCGTCGGTCCGCGTCGGCAAGCAGGTGGTCAACTGGGGTGAGAGCACGTTCATCCAGAACAGCATCAACTCGATCAACCCGTTCGACGTCGCGCGCCTGCGTGCGCCCGGATCCGAGCTCAAGGAAGCGTTGCTGCCCACACCGATGTTCTGGGGCAGCGTGGCGCTGACCAAGAGCCTGTCGGTCGAAGGCGTCTGGCTCTGGTCGTTCCAGGAAACGCAGATCGACCCGGCCGGCAGCTTCTTTTCGACCAACGACTTCCTGTCCGACGACGGGCGCCGCGCCTACACGGGCGCCGGGCGTCGCAACGACCAGCACAACACCATCGATCCGCCTTCGATCACCACGGCCGCGGTTTCGATCCGCCGCACGAGCGATGATCGTCCGCAGAACGAAACCCAGCAGTACGGCGTGGCGCTGCGCTACTTCGCCGAGTGGCTCAACTCCTCCGAGTTCGGCCTCTACTACCTGAAGTACCACAGCCGCGTGCCCTACTTCTCCGGCCTGCGCGCCACCGATACCTCGAGCCTGCCCGCGCGCGTCGCGTCGTCCGCCTACTTCGCCGAGTACCCGGAGAACATCGAGCTCTACGGCATCTCGTTCAACACCGGCGGTCCGTGGGGCATCGCGCTGCAGGGCGAGTACTCGTATCGCCCGAACCTGCCGGTGCAGCTGGCCGGTGTCGAAGGACTGCTGGCCGCGCTGCGCCTGCCCAACGTCATCGACGCCGAGGTCGGACCGCTGTTCTTCGCAACGGCCCCGACGCGCGCCGACGGCTATCGCCGCGTGCACGCGCACCAGGCGCAGGCCACCGGCACCAAGGCGTTCGGACCGATGGTCGGCGCCTCGCAGTTCGTGGCGATCGTCGAGGCCGGCGTCACCCACCTGGAGCTCGACGAGGATCTGCTCTACGCCGGGCCCGGAACGACGACGGTTCCGTCCTGTCGCAACGCGGGCGCCGTCGTGAACGTGATCGTCGCCGCCGGCAACGGCTCGTGCCAGAACGACGGCGGCTTCGTCGACCAGACCTCGTGGGGTTATCGCATCGTCACGCGCCTGGACTACGAGAACGTCATCAGCGCGATGCAGGTCTCGCCTCGCCTGGTCTTCTCGCACGACGTCAACGGCGTCGGACCCGCGTTCAACGAGGACGCCAAGGCGCTGACGTTCGGCCTGGGCTTCAACTACCTGCAGCGTTGGCAGGCCGACATCGGATACACCGCGTTCTTCGGCGGTCGTCGTTACGACGGAACCGATCCCATCGCGCCCGGCACCATCCTGCCGGGGCCCACGGCGATCGCCGGCGACGCCAGCCAGTCCTCGGATTTCTCGACCAGCGCCAATCCGCTGCGCGACCGGGACTTCCTCGCCGTCAGCGTTTCGTACGCGTTCTGAACCAGACCCCGGAGCGCCAACCATGAACAAGCATCCGATCGTCGCCGCCGCATTGACCCTGGCCTTCACCTGCACCACCGGCTGGGCCGCCGTGTCGGCCGAGGAGGCCGCGACGCTGGGCACCACGCTGACCCCGCTCGGCGCCGAAAAGGCCGGCAATGCGGCCGGCACCATTCCCGCCTGGGACGGCGGCCTCACCACGTCGCAACCGGGCTTCAAACCCGGCGGCCACTATCCCGATCCGTACGGCGCCGACAAATCGCTGTTCACCATCGATGCGTCGAACATGGAGAAGTACAAGGCCAACCTCTCGCCGGGACAGATGGCGCTGCTCAAGCGCTATCCGAACTGGAAGATGAAGGTCTATCCGACGCGGCGCAGCGCCGGCTATCCGCAAGGCATCTACGACGAGACCCGCGCCAACGCGACCAAGGTCAAGCTGATCCCGAGCGGCAACGGCTTCACCGGCACGTCCGGCGGCACGCCGTTCCCGATCCCCAAGAGCGGCCTCGAGGTGATCTGGAACCACATCACCACCTACAAGGGCGACACCTGGCGCACGTCCTGGTCGCAGGCGCCGGTGACGGCCGGCGGCGATTACAACCTCGTGTCGTTCGATTACGAGTACGACTTCGTCTATTCCAACCAGAAGAAGCGTCCCGAACAGCGTGAAGCCAACCTGCTGTTCTATTTCCTGCAGCTGATCAAGCAGCCGCCGCGCCTGGCCGGATCGGTGCTGCTGGTGCACGAATTCGCCGACCAGGTCGGCCAGCCGCGCAAGGCCTGGACGTACAACCCGGGCCAACGCCGCGTGCGCCTGGCGCCGAACGTCTCCTACGACAACCCGGGCACGGCGGCCGACGGCCTGCGAACCAACGACGACTTCTTCATGTTCAACGGCGCCACCGACCGCTACGAGTGGAGGATCGTCGGCAAGAAGGAGATGTTCGTGCCGTACAACGGCTACGTCATCAACGGACCGACGCTCAAGATCAAGGACGTGATCAAGGCCGGCCACGTCAATCCCGAGCCGGCGCGCTACGAACTGCATCGCGTGTGGGAACTCGAGGCCACGCTCAAGTCCGGCACCTCGCACCTCTACAAGAAGCGCGTGTCCTACATCGACGAGGACAGCTGGATCATCCTGGTCGCCGACAAGTACGACAACCGCGACCAGCTGTGGCGCGTCGACGAGCAGCACACGCTGCAGTACTACGACGTGCCGTTCCTGGCGCCGGGACTGGAAGTCCACCACGACCTGCAATCGGGCCGCTACATCGCGCTGTCGATCCGCAACGAGGAGTCGGTCGTGTACGACCCGGCGCCGCTGACGCCGGCCGACTTCACGCCGGACGCGCTGCGCAGCAAGGGCACGCGCTGACGCGGCACGCCGTTTCGTCGCCCCGGTGCGACTGTCCTGGCTGGGCGTAGGACAGATCGCATCCTGGGGCACGCTGTTCTACAGCTTCCCGCTGGTGGCGGTGCCGATGTCCGCGGACCTCGGTGCCAGCAAGCTCGACGTCTACGGCGCCGCCAGCCTGGGCCTGATCAGCGGCGGCGTCGCCGCCGTTCCGATCGGTCGCCTGATCGACATCGGGCAGGGCCGCCGCGTCCTCGCCTGGGGTGCGGTCTTCGGCGCCCTGATGCTCGCGTGCTGGAGCCGCCTCGAGTCTCGCGATGCGCTGCTGTTCCTGTTCGTCGGCATCGGCATCGCGCAGGCCACGTGCCTGTACGAGCCGGCCTTCGCCGTGCTGGCGCGGCACTACACGGCGGACGCGCGCGACGCGATCACGCGCCTGACGCTGTGGGGCGGCTTCGCCAGCACCGTGTTCGTGCCGCTGACACAGGCGCTGCTCGACGGGATCGGCTGGCGCCAGACCCTGCTCGTGCTGGCCCTGATCCAGCTGATCGTCGCGGGCGGCGCCAATCGGCTCGCGATCGACGAGAACGACGGGCATCCGCCCGCGACCCGCAACGAGCCGACGGCGGCATGGTCGACGACGGCGCGGCGCGTGATGTCCTCGCCGGTGTTCTGGATTCTCGCGATCGTCTTCACGCTGTACTTCGGCGCGTTCTCGGCGCTGGCCCTGCACCTGTATCCGCTGCTGATCGAGCGCGGCGTTTCGCCGCAGCTGACCGTGGTCGTGATCGGCCTGATCGGCCCGGCCCAGGTGCTCGGACGCCTGCTGCTGTGGAAGCTCGGCGCCGCGCTGCCGATCCGTCCGCTGGGCATCGCCACGCTGCTCTCGCTGTGCCTGGGGCTGGGCCTGCTGCACCTGGCCGGCACGTCCGCGGGCGCGCTGATCGCGTTCGGACTGATCTACGGCGCGGGCAACGGCGTCATCACGATCGTGCGCGGCCTGGTGGTGCCCGAGATGCTGTCGCGGCGCGATTACGGGTCGATCAACGGACTGCTCGCGGCGCCATCGCTGGTCGCCAAGGCGTTGGCGCCGGTGGCGGCCGCCGGGCTCTGGACGTCGGGACAGGGCTACGCGGCGGTGCTCTACGTGGTGCTGGCGTGCTCGCTGCTGGGCCTGGCCGGGTTCGTCGTGGCTGCGTTCATGAACGGCCGCGTCGATGATGAGATCCGGCATCCGAAGTAGGCTGGCGGTCCGACTTTCGACAAAAAAACGCGGAGCGACACGTGAGTGACGACAACAGGCAGACGCCGACCCCGCGGCCGAAGCGCCGCCTGAAGCTGAGGGCGGTCGCCGAGGTGTCGTGGCGCGACGTGCTGGCGACGTGGGGACTGATCGTCGTCGCGAGCATCGCCGCGGTCTTCATCACGCTCAACTTCATCCGTCCCGCGCCGCCGCTGCACCTGAAGATCGCCAGCGGTCCGGCCAACAGCAACTTCACCCGGGTCGCGAACAAGTACCGCGAGATCTTCGCGCGCGACGGCATCGACCTGCAGGTCGTCACGACCCGAGGCTCGGCCGACAACCTCGAATCCCTCGCGACCGGCAAGGTGGACGTGGCGCTGGTCCAGGCCGGCGTCACGCTCGACAAGGGCGCCGAGAAGCTCGTGTCGCTGGGCACGATGTTCCGCCAGCCGCTCTCGGTCTTCTATCGATCCGATGCGCCCAAGACCCGGCTGTCCGAACTCAAGGGATCGAGGATCGCGATCGGGCGCGAAGGCAGCGGCACGCGCTTCCTGGCGCTGGCGCTGCTCAAGGGCAACGGCATCGAGCCGGGCGCCGACACGACGCTGCTCGATCTCGAAGGCGAAGCCGCCCGCACGGCGCTGATGGAAGGCCAGGTCGACGCGATCTTCCTGTCGGGGGATTCGGCCAGCATCGCCACCTTGCGCGAGCTGCTGCACGCCGACGGTCTGCGGCTGTACGACTTCACCAGCCAATGGCAGGCGTACGAGCGGCGTTACCGCTACCTGGCCCATTTCGAACTTCCCAACGGCGCGTTCGACCTCGGAGAGAACCTGCCCGCGCAGCCGATCACGCTGCTGGCGCCGATGGTCGAGCTGCTGGCCCATTCCAACCTGCATCCCGCGCTGTCGGATCTGCTCATCGAGGCCGCGCGTGAAGTCCACGGCGGCGGCACGCTGATGCAGAACCCCGGAGAGTTCCCGCACCCGGTCGAGCGCGGCTATCCGATGAGCGAAGTCGCGGTGCGCTACTACAAGTCCGGCAAGGGATTGGCGTACCGCTACCTGCCGTTCTGGCTGGCGAGCCTGGTCAATCGCACCGCCGTGCTGATCGTGCCCCTGCTCGTCGTCCTGATCCCGGGTCTGCGATTCGCGCCGGAGCTGTACGGCTGGCGCATCAAGCGACGCATCTACAAACGCTACGGCGAGCTGATGGCGCTGGAGCGGGCCGCGCTCGAACCGAACACACCAGAGCAGCGCACCGCCCTGGCCGCGCGCCTCGACGAGATCGAGAAGTCGATCATCGGCATCAAGATCCCCGGCGCGTTCGCCGACCAGATCTACGTGCTGCGCCGGCACATCAAGTTCGTGCGCGACAGCCTCTTCGCGAACGCCCAGGGGCCGGACGTCGACGACGAGGTGACGATCCGGTAGGGCGGGAAAGCGGCCGCGCACCCCGCCGGCGTGCGCATCCCGCCCTACGCCGCCGCCCTTGCGTGCGCCATCCGGTAGAGCCCCGGCAGCACCAGCAGCGTCAGGATCGTCGACGACAGGATCCCGCCGATCACCACGGTGGCCAGCGGGCGCTGCACCTCGCTGCCGATGCCGGTGTTGAACGCCATCGGCACGAAACCCAGCGCCGCGACCAGCGCGGTCATCAACACCGGACGCAGTCGCGTCAGCGCGCCTTGGGTGATCGCCTCGTCCAGCGCGTGCCCCTGTTCGCGCAGCGCGCGGATGAAGCTGACCATCACCAGGCCGTTGAGCACTGCCACCCCGGACAGCGCGATGAAGCCGACGCCCGCGCTGATCGACAGCGGAATGCCCCGCAGCCACAGCGCGAGCACGCCGCCGGTCAACGCCAGCGGCACGCCGCTGAAGATGATCAGCGCATCGCGCAGGCTGCCGAAGGCCATCAGCAGCAGCGCCAGGATCAGCATGAGCGTGGCCGGCACCACCACCATCAGGCGCCGGCTGGCGGATTCGAACTGCTCGAACGTGCCGCCGTAGTCGAGCCAGTAGCCGGACGGCAGCCGAACGTCGCTGGCGATGCGCTGCTGGACGTCCCGCACGACGCTGCCCAGGTCGCGGCCGCGCGCGTTGGCCGTGACCACCACGCGCCGCTTGCCCTGTTCGCGGTTGACCTGGTTCGGACCCGGCGCGGTGCTGATGTCGGCGACTTCGCGCAACGGCACGTAGCCGCCATCGGGCAACGGCACCGTGAGCTGCTCGAGCACCTGCGCGTCCGAGCGCAGCGACTCCGGCAGCCGGATGACGATGGGATGGCGTCGGTCGCCTTCGTACAGCAGGCCCGCGTCGCGCCCGCCGAAGGCGGTCGCCGCCACCTGCTGCACGTCGGCCACCGACAAACCGTATCGCGACAGGATCGCGCGGCGTGGCGTGATGCTCATGATCGGCAGGCCGGTGGACTGTTCGACGCGGACATCCGTGGCACCCGGGATCCGCTCGACGATCGCCTCGATGCGTGCGGCCTGCTCGTTGAGCACGTCCAGATCGTCGCCGTAGACCTTCACCGCGAGGTCGGAGCGCACGCCGGAGATCAGCTCGTTGAACCGCATCTGGATCGGCTGGGTGAACTCGTAGTTGTTGCCGGGCACGCGCGACACCACCTCCTCGAGCTCGGCGACGACCTGCGCCTTGGCCTTGCGCGGATCGGGCCAGTGATCGCGCGGCTTGAGCATCACGAACGTGTCGGCAACCGCCGGCGGCATCGGATCGGTGGCGACTTCGGCGGTGCCGAGTTTCGAGAACACGCGCTCCACCTCCGGCAGCTTGCGAACCTCGTATTCCAGCAGGCCCTGCATGCGCACCGCCTGCGTCAGCGAGGTCTCCGGAATGCGCAGCGCGTGCATCGCGATGTCGCCTTCGTCCAGGCTCGGGATGAACTCGCTGCCCATCCGCGACGCGAGCCAGCCGCAGGCGCCCACCAGCAGCGCGGCCGCGAACACGAGCAGCACACGGGCACGCATCGCCGCGTGCAGCAGCGGCTCGTAGCCGCGCGTCGCCCATTCCATCACGCGACTGCGCCGCTCCTGCACGCGGCCGCGGAGGATCAACGCGACGGCGGCCGGCACGAACGTCAGCGACAGCACCAGCGCCGCGGCCAGCGCCATCACGACGGTGATCGCCATCGGCTGGAACATCCGACCTTCGACGCCGGTCAGCGCGAACAGCGGCAGGTACACCGCCGCGATGATGCCGACGCCGAACAGGCTCGGACGAATCACCTCGGACGCCGAGGCGTAGACCACTTCCAGGCGCCGCGCCAGCGTCAGCGCATCGCGCTCGTCGCGTTGTGCCTCCGAGAGCCGGCGCATGCAGTTCTCGACGATGATCACCGCGCCGTCGACGATCAGGCCGAAGTCGAGCGCGCCCAGCGACATCAGGTTGGCGCTGACCTGGTTCTCGACCATGCCGGTGATCGTCGCGAGCATCGCCAGCGGAATGACCATCGCCGTCACCAGCGCCGCGCGCAGGTTGCCCAGCAGCAGGAACAGCACCACGACGACCAGCAACGCGCCTTCGGCCAGGTTCTTGCGCACGGTGCCCAGCGTCTTGTCGACCAGGCTCGTGCGGTCGTACACCGTGCGCGCCTCGAGCCCCCGCGGCAGGCTCGACTGGATCTGCGCGAGCTTCGCCCCGACCGCGCGCGACACCTGGCGCGAGTTCTCGCCGATCAGCATGAACACCGTGCCCAGCACGACCTCCTGCCCGTCCATCGTGGCCGCGCCGGTGCGCAGCGCGCTGCCCCAGCCCACCTCGGCGACATCGCCCAGCATCACCGGCGCGCTGCCGACCACCTTGATCACGACGCGGCGCACGTCGTCGAGGTTCGTCACCTGTCCGGGCGAGCGGATCAGCACCTGCGCGCCGTTGCGCTCGATGTAGCCGGCGCCGGCGCTGGTGTTGTTGCGGGTCAGCGCGTCGGCGAGCTGGTCCAGGCCCACGCCGTAGGCCAGCAATCGCGCGGGCTGCGGCGCGACCACCACCTGGCGCTCGTAGCCGCCGATCGAATTGACCTCGGTCACGCCGGGCACCTGGGCCAGCTGCGGCTCGACGATCCAGCGCATCGCGTCGAACAGGTCGGACGCGTCGTAGCGCGACCCGTCGACCTTTCGCGCCCCCTCCAGCGCATCGACGGTGAACATGAAGATCTCGCCCAGGCCGGTGGCGATCGGTCCCAGCTCCGGCTCGAGTCCCTCGGGCAACAGCGCCCGGACCTTCGCGATGCGTTCGGCCACGAGCTGGCGCGCGAAGTACGCGTCCGTGCCGTCCTCGAACACCACGGTCACCTGCGACAGGCCGTAGCGCGACAGCGAGCGCGTCGATTCCAGGCGCGGCAGTCCGGCCATCGCATTCTCGATCAGGTAGCTCACGCGCTGCTCGGCCTCCAGCGGCGAGTAGCCCGGCGCCTCGGTGTTGATCTGCACCTGGACGTTGGTGATGTCCGGCACCGCGTCGATCGACAGGCGCAGGAAATTGGCGACGCCCAGCGCGGCGACGCCGAGGACCGCGGCGAGCACCAGCCAGCGGCGCGCGAGCGAGAAGCGAAGGATCGTGTCGATCATGACGGCCTCAGTGATCGTGCGAGGCGCCGGACTTCTCGATGTCCGCCTTCACCAGGAAGGATTCGGCGATCACCACGCGCGCGCCGGGCTTCAGGCCTGCGGTGACTTCGACGTGGGATGCGTCGCGGCGACCGAGCGTGACCGGCTGGGCCTGGTACACGTCGCCTTCGGAGACGAACACCACGTCCCAATCGCGAAAGCGCTGCAGCGCGGACAGCGGCACCACCAGCGCCGCGGGTGTTTCGGCCACGGCGACACGGGCATCGACGAACTGGCCCTGCGTCCACTGGCCTGCGCCGTTGTCGAGCTCCACGCGCGCGATCAGCGCCTGGTTCGGACTGCCCAGCGGAGATACATGACCGATGCGTCCACTGCCGCGAGCGGCGCCATCGGCCGCCATGACCTCGACCGCCTGGCCTTGCGACAGCCGCGCGCGATCCCGCGGAAACACCGACAGCTCGGCCCACACGCGCGAGAAGTCGGCGATCTGGAACAGCGCGTCGGCGTCGGTGGCCTCTCCCGGATTCGCGTGACGCTGCGTGACGACGCCCGCGATCGGCGCGCCGATCGGGTAGACCTGCAGGCTCTCGTTGCTTTCGACGGTGGCCAGCCGCTGGCCGGCCTTCACGCGATCGCCCACCTGCACCTCGACCGTGCGCACGACGCCGGGAAAACGCGCGGCCACGTCGCGCTGAGCGTGCGCATCCGGGCGGATGGTGCCGTACAGCAGCAGCGTCTCGCGGATCGTGCCCGGAGCCGCCGCCGCGACCTGCACGCCCGCCGCAGTCGCCATCTGCGGCGCGATCTCGACGCGCCCTTCGTGCGATGCGAAGGTCCACGCGTGGTTGTGACCCGCGTGCGTGGCGCGCACCTCGACGTCGAACGAATGCGGCTCGTGGACTTCCATCGACCCCAGCAGGTAATCGTCCTTGGCGGTGAACGCGTGCGTGTCGCGCTGACCACCCGGGGTGCCGTCGACGCGCGCGAGCACGACGCTGGCCTGCACCTCGCCGGGCAGCACGGGCCTGCCCTTCAGCGTCGGATACAGCCGGAACTGCGGCGGCACGCCGTCTTCGAAGATGCGCACCTCGAGCGCGAAGTCGCCGCTGACCAGCAGACGCCCGCCGTGCGGTCCCTTGGCGAATCCGTCGCCGGCGGCGTGCGCGTGGCCGGGTTCCGCGGGGGCGGGCTCGCGCGGCTTGCCGCACGCGGACAGGCCCAGCGCGAGCACCAGGATCGGAATCAGGGAGCGGCTCATCGCAGGGCTCCGGCAACGGCATCGGGGACATCGGCGGTCGCGCTGGCGCCGGTCAGGCGCTCGATCTCGACCTGGAACAGGTGGGCCTTGGCGGCGGCCTCGATCAGCGCGCGCTGCACGGCGACGCGCTCGCGCTGCGCCTCGGTCCATTCGAGGTAGCCGTAGCGGCCGCGCTGCCACGCGTATTCGGTGGCCTCCAGCGCCGCCTGCATCTGCGGCAGCACCTGGTCGCGCAGCACCTCGGCCTCGGTGATGCCGTGACGCAGCTCCTGCACGAGCTCGAACAGGCTGGCTTCGGCCTTGACCCGTGCGCCGGCCCGTTCGGCGTCGAGCGACTCGCGCAGCGCGCGGGCCTCGTCGATCGCCGGCTGCGCGTGACGCCGACCGAACAGCGGCATCGACGCACCGGCCACCAGCGCCGCGTCGTCGCTCTCGGCCAGCCAGCGCGCGCCGGCCGACACCGTGATCGGACTGCGCGCCTTGGCCTCGGCCAGCCGGATCTCGGCGTCTCGCTGGCGCGCCTCGGTGGCAAAGAACAGGAAGTCGGGCGAATTCGACAGCGATTCGCTCAGGGCGTCGTAGTCGCGGACCTGCGGCAGCGCGAACAGGTCGGCGCGCACCGTGCCGAAGTCGTCGTCGTTGCGCGCGCCCCACATCGCGGCGAGCTTGCGTCGCGAGGTCAGCAGTTCGTGCTCGGCGTGTTCCTGCTCGACCTGCGCGCGCGCCAGCGCGATGCGCGCCCGGTGCAGTTCCACCTCCGGCGAGCGCGCCGCCTTCACGCGCCGATCGACCTCGGTGACGGTGTTCCGCGCCAGGCGCGTGGCGAGCTCGGTCAGCTCGATCTGCTTCTGGTCCGACGCGACGTGGATGAAGCGGCGGCTGACCTCGGCCACCACCTCGAGCTGGGCGATCGCGCGCTGCTGCTCGATCACGTCCGAGGCGCCGCGCGCCGCCTCGACGCGCATCCGGCGCTGGCCGCCGAGCTCGATCACCTGCGATAGCGAGAACGTCGCCTCGCTGGCGTCGAGCCCGCGCGCGCGACCGGTGCCGAACGCGTTTTCCAGTTCCGTTTCGATTTGCGGTGCGGGCGCGAGCGCCGCGGCCGACACCCGTGCCTCCTGCGTCCGGCGACGCATCGGAAACACCGCGAGCTCGGGACTCGTTTGGAGCGTGCGTGCCACCGCATCGCGCAGCGTCAGCGGCGGTTCGTCCGCCGCCTCGGGCGGATGCACGTGATCGGGCGGCAACGCCGCAACGCCGAACGATGCGAGCAGCGCCGCAACGGCCAGGGGCCTGCAAGGAAAGACCAGCGACACGGGACCACCTCGTCACATGCTCCGGCGCGATGCACCGGATACGCCGCGCTCTCGGCGGCGAAAGGGGCGGATCGCGCCAGATGACGCGACGCCCGGACTCAGGCGAGGACGGAAGGTGCGGGCGGCGCCTGCGCAGGCGGACAGAGCGCGTAGGGCCGCGATCGCGTCGGAGCGTCGATACGACGCGGGCGCGGCGGTGCCCGCGCCGCGGCGGCGCAGGCGAACAACGTGCCGATCCACAGCAGCGGCAGCAGCGCCAGCGAATCGAGGAAGGCTTTGGCAAAGCCCGCCTTCAACGCATTGGATTCGACGTCCAGGTGCCAGTGCCCGGTGTCTCCGTCGGCCGCCTGCTCGTGCTGGTGGTCGGCGTGGACCTCCCCCGCGTGCAGCCCGCCGCCTTCGAAGTGCAGGTCCGCGGCGTGCGTGATGCCGGCACCCTGTCGTTCGACGTGACGGTGGAAATGCAGGCCCAGCACCTGCGCGACCAGCAGCAACGCGCTGCAGGTGGCGACGATCCAGACAGAGGGGCCGGGAGGCGAACGCATGGCCGGACGCTAGCACAGGTGATCGAAAACGTTAGGCTACGGGCCCTGCCCCAATCCAGAACGAGGAGAACGACATGAGCGAACACAAGGGCCAGTGTTTCTGCGGCGCGGTCCAGTTCACCGTCAGCGGCGAACCCGCGGCGATGGGCTACTGCCACTGCGAATCCTGCCGGCACTGGTCGGCCGGACCGGTCAACGCGTTCAGCCTGTGGAAGCCCGAATCGCTGAAGGTCACCAAGGGCGCCGACAACATCGGCACCTACAACAAGACGCCGGTGAGCTATCGCAAGTGGTGCAAGACCTGCGGCGGCCACGTCTTCTCCGATCATCCGCCAATGGGCCTGGTCGACGTCTACGCCGCGGTGATCCCCACGCTGAAGTTCCAGCCGGCCGTGCACGTCAATTACGGCGAGAAAGTGCTGAGCGTGAAGGACGGGCTGCCCAAGATGAAGGACTTCCCGGCGGAGATGGGCGGATCGGGCCAGACGCTGCCCGAATAAACGGTGCTCGACCGCGCACTGCAGGAACGGATCCTCGCCAGGCTCGGCCTGAAGGCCGCGCCGGAGCGCACGCTCGCCGGCCTCACCACGCTCTACGGCGCGTGGTGCCAGCACGTGCCGTTCGACAACATCCGCAAGCTGATCCACCTGCGGCGCGGTGACGCGGGTCCGTTGCCGGGCACCGATGCCGTGGACTTCTACGAGAACTGGTTGCGCCACGGCACGGGCGGCACGTGCTGGTCGGGTCACACGGCGCTGCACGCGCTGCTGGGCTCGCTGGGCTTCGACGTCGTCCGCGGCGTCGGCACGATGCTGGTGGCGCCGGACATCCCGCCCAACCACGCGACGGTGTTCGTGGAACTGGACGGGACGCGCTACATCGTCGATGCGTCGATGCTGCACGGCGAGCCGATGGCCATCGACCAGCCGGACGCGGGTGTCGCCCACGGCGCCTGGGGCGTGCGCGTGCACCGCGCGCCGACCGGCCACGCGCTGATCCATTGGCGCCCCATCCACATGGCCGAAGGCCTGGACTGCCGCATCGACACGGTCGGCGTGTCGGCCGACGTGTTCGCTGCGTCCCACGAGGGCACGCGCGGATGGAGCCCGTTCAATTTCAGCCTGTATTCGCGCGTCAATCGCGGTGATCGCGTGATCGGCGCCGCGTTCGGACAGTGGTTCGGCTTCGACGCGGCCGGCGGCGTGACGCAGCGTCCGCTCGGTACCGACGAGCGCGTGCGCGTGCTGGTCGAACAGCTCGGCATCAGCGAGGAGATGGCACGCGCGGTGCCGCCCGACCTGCCGCTGCCGCCGCCGCCCAAGCCGGGTTAGGCGCGGCGCGTGGTCGCGCCGCCGGATCGATGGACTCCCTGATCGCCGCCGCCTCGCGCGCGCTCGGCGCCGGCGATGCGCTGGGCGCGCTCAAGCGCGTGGCGCTGCGCGACGATCCGCCGGCGCTCGCCCTGCGCGGCATCGCGATGGCGCAGCTGGGCGAGCACGCCAAGGCGCGCGACCTGCTGCGCCGCGCCGCACGCGCCTTTGGTCCGCGCGAGGCGGTGGCGCGCGCCCGCTGCGTCGTCGCCGAAGCCGAGGTGGCGCTGGCCCTGCGCGACCTCTCCGCCTCGCCGCGGCCACTGCTCGCCGCTGCGGCCACGCTGGATGCGCATGCCGATGCCCGCAACGCGCTGCAGGCGCGCCTGACCGCGATCCGCCGCATGGTGCTGCTCGGTCGTCTGGCCGAAGCGGAAACCGCGCTCGGCGCGATCGATGCGAAGCGGCTGCCGCCGCCGCTCGCCGCGCTGGCCGCGATGCTCGCCGCGGAGATCGACCTGCGCGCGCTGCGCACCGGCCAGGCCGACGCGGCGCTCGAACGCGCGAACGCCGCCGCCACGCTCGCGCGCATCCCGGCGCTGCAGCGCGAAGTGTTCGAGGCGCGCGCGGTGCTGCATCGCGTGGCGGCGCGACGGTTGTTCGGCGAATCGGAGCAACCACTGCGGCTGGGCGATGTCGAGCTGCTGATGCGATCGGGTGTCCTGTTGATCGACGCGTGTCGTCGCGGCGTCCGCGTCGGGGCCCGATGGATCGCCCTTGCGCGGCGCCCGGTCCTGTTCGAACTGGTGCTGGCGCTGTCGCGCGCGTGGCCCGGCGACGTCGCGCGCGAAACGCTGATCGCCTCGGTGTTTCGCACGCGCCGGCCCGACGAGACCCATCGCGCACGACTTCGCGTGGAAATGAGCCGGCTGCGCGCGCTGCTGCGGGAAATCTCGGACATCGAGGCCACCGAACGCGGCTTCAGGCTGCGTCCGCGCGGCGCACGGGAACCCGTGGTGATCGCACCGCCGATCGACGGCGAACAGGCCTCCTTGTTGGCGCTGCTGCAGGACGGCGCCGCGTGGTCGACCTCGGCGCTGGCGCTGGCGGTGGATGCAAGCCAGCGCACCGTGCAGCGCGCGCTGGTCGGGCTCGAATCCGAAGGCCGGGTGCGCTCGATCGGACGCGCCCGGGCACGGCGTTGGCTCGCCTCGCCGCTGACCGGATTCACGACGATCTTGTTACTCCCGGTCTCGATGGCGCCTGCGTAGATTGGGTCCACGCCAAGCGGAGACCCAGCATGAAACCGAACCCCAGCCAGACGACCCCCGCGGTGCGACCCGCCGAGGTCGTGCGCGAATACGGACCCTTTCCCGGCGCCGAGCGGATCCACGGCGTGACCCACGACGGCCGCAACGTCTGGGCCGCGACCGGAACGCAGCTCGTCGCCTTCGACCCCGACAGCGGTCGGCCGCAACGCACGCTCGAATGCACCAGCGACGCCGGTACCGCGTTCGACGGCACGCACCTCTACCAGATCGCCGAGTCGCGCATCGACAAGATCGACCCGGCCACCGGCAGGGTGCTGGCGACCATTCCGGCGCCGGGACGAGGCGCCGACTCCGGACTGACCTGGGCAGAAGGCAGCCTGTGGGTCGGCCAGTACCGCGATCGCAGGATCCTGCAGATCGATCCCGACACCGGCACGATCATTCGTGCGATCGAATCCAACCGCTTCGTCACCGGCGTCACCTGGGTCGAAGGCCAGCTCTGGCACGGCACCTGGGAAGGCGACGACAGCGACATCCGCCGGATCGATCCGCAATCGGGCGCCGTACTCGAGCGGCTCGACATGCCGGCCGGCACTGGCGTCAGCGGCCTGGAATCCGACGGCGCCGATCTCTTCTACTGCGGCGGCGGTAGCAGCGGGAAAGTGCGGGCCGTCCGCCGGCCCACGTCCGCGTAGGCCGGGAAAGCCACGCGCATCCCGCCGTTCCGGTCAGCTGATGGAGCCGACCGCCGCAGCAATCGTCACGCGAGGCCTGCCGCGCTCGCTCCTTTCCGGAACAGGAGTTCGCCGTCCGGCGCGAAGTGAAACGCGGTGGGCAGCTCGTCCACGCCGTAGTCGGGCCGCTGCGCGCGGATGTTCGCGACCTGCGCGACGGTCTCTTCGTGCTTGCCCGCCAGCGCCAGGCTGCACCCGGCCAGCCCGAAGATGTGGGGATGGGCATCCGGACGCGCCACGGCGCGTGACGCCCGCTCCGCCGCCTCGTCGAATCGACCGAGCCTCATCAGCGCCATCGCACGCGACGCGTACATCGCAAACAGCAACGGGTCGAAAGGGCTCAAGGCTCGCGCGAGGTCGGCCGCGCCGATCGCGCTGGCGGCATCGCCCGCCTGCGACTGCACGAAGGCGAGCGCGTAGTGGGCCTGCGCGAGGTTGGGACTGAGCTCGATCGCGGTCCACAGCTCATCGAGCGTCTCGATCTCGCCGGCCACGGAGGCCACGACGTAATCGACGTTGAGCATGCGACCGGCTTCCTGCGGACCGATCTGCCGCTCGTGCAGCGCGAACACGCTGCCCTGCGCGATGACGAATAGAGAACGCAGCCGCGCCAGGCGCGTGGTGATGTCGTAGGCCAGTGCGTCGGCCAGGCCGCCGCGGAACGCGCTTGTCTGCGCCGGAACCAGGAACGGCATCACCGCGATCGAAGCCCGGCGGCCGGCGGCCGGCGGCGCAGGCCGTGCTCGAGACCGACCTGCGCGAGCTGATCGCCCCGCTTCAATCGCGCCGACGACGCGACGCTGATGATTCCCAGCACCTATCTGGAAGTGGTGATCTCGCGCCGCTGACGCGCGTCGCGCAGCGCTCGCCGTCGCGGCTATGCTCCCGCGGCGGCGAGCGGGGATTCGCCGCTTTGCTCACGCCTTTGAACGGCAACGGGGAATCCATGGCCAAGTTCGACAGCATCCTGGGGACGATCGGCAACACGCCGGTGGTGCGCATCAACCGCCTGGCGCCGCCGGGGGTGAACCTCTACGCCAAGGTCGAGGCGTTCAATCCGCTCGGTTCGATCAAGGATCGCCTGGCGCTGGGCGTCATCGAGGCGGCCGAACGTTCCGGTCAGCTGCGGCCGGGCCAGACCGTGGTCGAGGCCACCAGCGGCAACACCGGGATCGGCCTGGCGATGGTGTGTGCCGCCAAGGGCTATCCGCTGGTCGTGACGATGGCCGAACAGTTCAGCGTCGAGCGTCGACGGTTGATGCGCTTCCTCGGCGCCAAGGTGGTGCTCACGCCCGCCGCCGGTCGCGCGGTGGCGATGGTCGACAAGGCGATCGAGCTGGCCAAGGCGCACGGCTGGTACTTCACGCGCCAGTTCGAGAACCAGGCCAACGCCGACATGCACTCGCGTACCACCGCGCGCGAGATCCTCGCCGACTTCCAGGGCCAGCGACTGGACTGGTGGGTCACCGGCTACGGCACCGGCGGCACGCTGCGCGGCGTCTCGCGCGTGCTGGCGGCCGAACGCCCCGACACCCGGATCGCGGTGTGCGAACCCTCCGAGGCGCCGCTGCTGTCCAGCGGGCTCGAGCAGTCGCGTCGTGCCGACGGCTCGCCGGCCGCGCCGCATGCCGCGTTCAAGCCGCACGTGATGCAGGGCTGGACGCCCGATTTCATTCCCAAGCTCACCGGCGATGCGGTGGACAGCAAGGTCATCGATCGCCTGATCCAGATCCCGAACGCCGAGGCGCTGCACTTCTCGGCGGAGCTCGCGCGCAAGGAGGGCATCTTCGTCGGCATCAGCGCCGGCGCGACCTTGGCGGGGGCGCTGCGCGTGTGCCAGGAGGCGCCGCTGGGCAGCACGGTGCTGTGCATGCTGCCGGACACCGGCGAGCGCTACCTGAGCACGCCGCTGTTCGCCGAGGTGCCGGCCGACATGACGCAGGAGGAGCTGGCGATTTCGCTTTCGACACCCGGCGCGCAGTTCCCGGCGGCTACTGGTTGAACGCTCGACCGTTCGACTACAGTTCGTCGCCTTCCGCAGCGAGCCGCCGCCATTCCCTCCACCGCTACCCCGCCCGGCTCCGCTTCCACGACAACGCCAGTCCAGGTCGCGGCCCAGTGGGGCCGGGCCAGCATGTCCGCGATCTTCCAGCGCATGCTGGAGAACGTCGACGACACGCTGTTCGACTTCGCCGGCCACAGCCAGTCGATGGAGGAACGGCGCAACCTGTTCGACTCGATGCGCCTGCTGCGCAGGTCGGCGCGGCCGCTGATCGACGGCTTCGAGGCGGCACTGCAGGGCGCCAAGGCCACCGGCACCGCCGCAGCCGACTTCGAGGAGTGGACGCTGGTCAACGACGAAGCGGTCGAGGAGGACATCGTCATCAGCCGCGTCGTCGCGCGGATCGAGGATTCGGCCAAGCAGGCGTTGTGGGAATACACGATCCGGATGGAGAACCTGCCGGCCGTGGACCAGCAGGCCCAGGCGTTCGAACGCCTGCGTCCGCCGGGCATCACCAAGGCGTTTCGCGAAACCGTCAGCTCGCTGGCGATCGATCCGTCGACCAAGCTGATCCTGTTCAAGCTGTTCGAGCGCCAGCTGGTCAGCGACGGCTCGACCGTCTACGAGGGCATCAACCTGCGGCTCGAGGCGGCCGGCGTGTCGTCCAAGACGCTGGCGCGCCGCGACCCCCATTCGCAACTGCCCCCGGGTGAGCCGGAACGTCGCGAGCCGCCGGAGTTCGTCGCCAGCTACGTCAACCACGTCGCGCCCTCGTACCAGATCCCGGCCGCGCTCAGTTCGCTGGTGTCGTCGGCTTTCGGTCCTGCCGCGGGTGGCGGCGGTGCGGGCGTCGGATACGGGGAGGATCCCGGCGTCGCGGCGCAGCCCGGCGCGATGGGCTCGCCCGCTGGCGCCGGCCCCGCGCTGTCGGGTCCCGGAGGACGCCAGCGCATGTCGCTGGTCGCGCAGCTGCTGCTCGATCAGACCCGCGGCCTGGACAGCAACCAGAGCCAGGCCGCGCATCACCTGCTGGTGCCGCTGCTGCGCATCGCGCTCGGCGATCCGGGATTCTTCTCCGATCCACAGCATCCGGCGCGCGCGCTGCTCTCGTCGCTGGTGGGCGCATCGCAGAGCGCGGACGGCCGGCTCGCCGAGGTCTCGGACCGCCTGAACTCGCTGGCCAGCGGCGTGCAGGCGCCGGACCAGGTCGCGCCGCTGTCGGGCGCCGAGCTGCGCCAGTTCCTGCTCTCGCAGCGCAGCGCGGGAGCCTCGACCTCCGCGCGAATCGAGGAAGGTCGCGCCGCCGCCTACCAGCAGATCCGCTCGGTCGGGTCGGGTCGCGACCTGCCCGTGGGCGTCGCCGGATTCCTCAACCAGATCTGGCTGCCGATGGTCTCGGCGATGCACCTGAAATTCGGTGCCGAGTCCGAGGAGATGCGTCGCGCCGCCCAGATCCTGCAGCGCCTGTTCGGCGAAGTGCGCTGGCTGCCGGAGATGAAGGATTCGGCCGTCGTGCAGGCGATCCTCGAAGAGCTCGAAAAAGGCCTGCGCGACATCGCGGTGCCGGCACCGCTGATCACCAAGGCGCGCACCGTGCTCGCCGACGGGCTCGGCCAGCAGGAGACCGCGCGCAAGCTGCTGGATCTCGAGACGCTGACCGAACGCGCGCAGGCGCCTGCGACCGCTGCTGCGACCGACACGCCGAAGCCCGGCGCGGCCAAGACCGCGCCGTTCATGGGCGACGATGCCGCGTGGCGTGCCGCGCTGCCGGTGTCGAGCTGGTTCCGGGTATTCGACCGCGCCTCCGACCAGACGCAATGGCTTTCGGCCGGCGTGTTCTATCCGCAGTCGCGCACGCTGTCGTTCAACGGATTCGACGGCGCGGCGCGACTGAGCATCGAGCGCAGCCTGTTCGTCGGCGACCTGGTCGACGGCAAGGCCGAAGCGGTCGATCCCACCGAGCTGCAGCAGTCCTCGATCCGGCTGCTGTGCCTGGAATTCACCGCTGCACGCAAGACAGCGGAGAAGGCCGCCGCTAAAACGGCGGTGCAGACGTCGCACCCATAACAATCAGATCAGGGGATTCGCCATGACACTCAAGGTCGTCGGCGTGGGGTTCGGTCGTACCGGCACGGCGTCGCTGTACGCGGCGCTCAACCAGCTCGGCTTTCCTTGCTACCACATGTTCGAGGTGCTCAATAACAAGGCGAACAAGTCGCACCTGGGCTTCTGGCTGAAGGTCGCGCGATCCGAACCTGGCGCGCGCCACGACTGGCAGCAGGTGTTGTCGAACTACACGGCCGCGGTCGACAACCCCGCGTGCGTGGTCTGGCGCGAACTGATCGAGGCCTACCCCGACGCCAAGGTGATCCTGACGCTGCATCCCAAGGGCGCCGAGACCTGGTACGAGAGCACGATGCAGACGATCTACTTCACCGAGAACACCTGGCAGTTCAAGGTGCTCGACAAGGTGACGCCGTTCGGCCGCAACTTCGGCGAGATGGTGCGCAAGCTGATCTGGAAACGCGGACACAAGGGCACGATGGCGGACCGCGCCAAGGCGATCGCGTACTACCAGGAGCACATCGACACGATCCGCCGGGAGGTTGCGCCGGAACGCCTGCTGATCTTCACCGTGACCGAGGGCTGGGCGCCGCTGTGCGGCTTTCTCGGCGTGCCGATCCCGTCGACGCCGTTCCCCAACATCAACGACCGCGCCGCGTTCGAGCAGATCAAGAACGGCATCAAGCGCGGCGCGTACGTGATGCTGGGCATCGGCGCGGCGCTGGTCGCCGGCGTCGCCTACGGCCTCACCAAGGTCCTGGGCTGAGCCCGCTCACGCCGCGAGCGCTTTTCCGAAAAGCTCCAGCATCCGGCTCCAGGCCTTCTCGGCCTGCTCGGGGTGGTACACCCGCGAGTCGGTGGGACACCAGCCGTGCTGCGCGCCGCGATAGACCTCGATCTCGGCCGGGATCCGTTCGTGTCCGAAGGCATCCCGCAGTACGTCCTTGGCCGCGGGTTCCTTGGCATCGTCGTTCTCGGCGATGGCGATCAGGAACTGCGCCTTCTTCATTTTCGGGATCAGGCGATGCGGGCTGTCCGGCTGCTCCGTCACCAGCCCACCGCCGTGAAAGCTCGCGCCGGCGCCGATCCGGTCGGGCAGCGCCGCCGCGGTGCGCAGCACCAGCGGACCGCCCATGCAATAGCCCGCTGCGCCGATGCGGCGACGCGTGTCGACCGCGGGCTGCTGATCGAGAAACGCGACGAAGGCGCGCGCATCGGTCTGGGCGGTCTGTGCCGTCAGCGTGTCCTTGAGCCGGATCAGGTCCTCGCGCGCCGACGGGTCGACCTGGTCGGCGCGCGGCGGCGCCGCCGGCGTGCGTCGCGCGCGGTAGAACGGATTGACGACGAGCACCGCGTAGCCCGCGCCGGCGAGTCGTCCCGCCATCTCCTTAAACGCCGGGCGTAGGCCGAAGATGTCCGGCCAGATCAGCACGCCCGGATGACGACCGGATTCAGCGTGCACGAACCAGGCATCGGCGACGCCGTCCGGCGTACGGATCTCGACATCGCGCCCGACCGGCGCGTCCGCGGCGCCCGCGAATGCCGGAAACGCCGCGGCCAGACCGGCGCCGACGCCCCATTGGGCGAAACGACGACGCGTCAGCCTTGGTTGCGCCACGAGCCGGTCGAACGCCTCGAAGTCGTCGTGCTCGCACATGGATCGTCCTCTGGTGTTTGCCGAAGCCCTCGATCCTATTCCAGGCGGCCGCGCGGGCGCGTCACGGCGGCCCTACCGGGTGACGGGGCTTTGGATTAACGTGCCGGCCCTTCGATACCGGCGACGCCCTCGCCTCCACGCGCCACGATGAAACTGCCCGGCCTCGGAAGGCTTTCGGAATTCAATCCGCGCGACGCGTTGATGCGCCGCCTCGTCACGCCGGAGATCGACGCGCTGGTCGCCGGGCTGCCCAAGCGCACCGGCAGCTACGGCTACGACGCCTGGGGCTACGACGAGCGTCGGGTGAAGGTCGGCATCGCCGTCACCAAATGGCTCTACGAGCGCTACTTCCGCGTCGTCGCGCACGGACTCGAGAACGTGCCGCCGACCGGTCGCGCGCTGATCGTCGGCAATCACAGCGGCCAGCTGCCCATGGACGGCGTACTGCTGGGCTATGCGCTGCTGACCAATCCGTACGGAGCGCGCGCGGCCCGCGCGATGATCGAGCGATTCTTTCCGACGGTGCCGTTTCTCGGAAACCTGCTCAACGGCCTGGGCGCGGTGATCGGCGATCCGCTGAACTGCGCCAAGATGCTCGACGCCGAGGAGACCATCATCGTGTTCCCCGAAGGCGTACGCGGCTCCGGCAAGCCGTACAGCAAGCGCTACCAGCTGCAGCGCTTCGGCAACGGGTTCGTGCACCTGGCGATGGCGCACGACACGCCGATCATCCCGGTGGGCATCGTCGGCTGCGAAGAAACCATGCCCTCGCTCGGCAGCATCGATCCGCTGGCAAAGCTCCTCGGCATTCCGTACGTCCCGATCGTGCCGGCGCTGTTTCCGCTGCCGGCGCGCGTGGTGCTCAACTTCGGCGAGCCGATCCGTTTCGCCAACGACGCGCGGGACGAGACCGAAGTGGCCGCGCGCGTGGAGACGGTCAAGGACGCGATCCGGGACCTGGTCGACAAGGGTCTGTCCGAACGGACGCGGGTGTTCTGATGGCGATCGTCACCCCCGCAAAGAAGCAGAAACTCAGGACCGTGCTGATCACCGGCGCCGCCGGGTCGCTGGCCAAGCGCGTGATCGCGCGCCTGCACGGCCGCTACAAGGTCATCGCGGTCGACTTTCGCCGAAAGGTCGAGACCGATGCCGGCATCCCGAGCTACAAGGTCGAGATCCACAAGCGCGGCTTCGAGGACATCTTCCGCGAACACAAGATCGACGCGGTGCTGCACCTGGGCCGCATCTTCGCGCACGAGTCCGATCGCAGCCGGCGCTACAACGCCAACGTGCTCGGCACCAAGCGGCTGCTCGAGCTGTGCACCAAGTACGGTGTCGGCCAGGTGCTGATCCATTCGACCTACATGGTCTACGGCGCCTCGCCCTACAACCCGGCGTTGCTCGACGAGGATCACCCGCTCAAGGCCAGCGAAGCCACGCACGACCTGGTCGATGCGGTCGAGGTCGAGTCGCTCGCCAACATCTTCCTGTGGAAGCACCCCGAGCTGAACATCACGATCCTGCGACCCTGCAACGTGCTCGGGCCGGGCGTACGCAACACGATGTCGGTGCTGCTGTCGCGACGCCTGGTGCCGGTGCTGATCGGCTTCTCGCCGATGATGCAGTTCCTTCACGTCGACGACATGGCCGAGGCGCTGGTGATGGCCTTCGAGCAGAACAGGCCCGGCATCTACAACGTCGCACCCGACGACTACGTCGCCTACCAGCTGGCGGTCGAGGAGTCGGGCTGCCGGCGGTTGCCGATCCCCTCGATCCCGCCGGCGCTGCCGCGGCTGTGGAGCCGCGCGCTGAACTGGAACGCGTTCTTTCCGCCGTACATGGTCAACTTCTTCAAGTACCCGGTGATCATCGACGGGCGCCTGTTCCGCCAAACGTTCGGCTGGGCGCCGCGGCGCAGTTTCAACGATATCTTCGGGTACTACCGCAGGCAGAAAGCGGTGGGGCCGTAGCTCCAAAAGCTCTCAACACAAAGAACGCAAAGGTCATTTTCGATGTTTTCTTTGGGTCCTTTGCGCCATTGCGTTGAACGCTTTCAATGCTGCGACGCCGGCACGCGCAGCACCATTCCGTCGAGGTTCTCCGTCACTGGAATCTGGCACGTCAGACGGCTCTCGGGCCGCGGCTCGGGCGTGGCCTCGAGCATCGCGGCCTCGGTGTCGTCGGGCTCGGGCAGCGCGGCGCCACCGGCAGCCTCGATGTAGCAATGGCAGGTGCCGCAGATGCAATTGCCGCCGCACACCGCCTCGATGCCCGGCACCATCGCCGATTTCGCGGCGCGCATCACCGACTGTCCGGGGAACGCCTCGACCTTGTGCTCCTTGCCGGTGGGATCGATGAACGTCAGCGTGATCGACGCCATCGCTCAGGCCCGCGACGCGTGGCGCAGCCAGGCGTCGACGCCCTTGCCGCGTTCGGTGCCGCGACGCGTACCGGGCTGGAACCGGATCGGCACACGCGACATGCCGCCGACCTGGCCGGTGGTCCACTTCAGGATCCCGGTCGGATCGATCGTGTAGTCCGGAACGCGCTTCAGGAACTCGGAGAGCACCAGGCGCGCTTCCATCCGGATCAGGTGGCTTCCGAGGCAGACGTGCAGGCCGGTGCCCAGCGCGAGATGACGGTTGTTCGGGCGATCGATGATCAGCGCATCCGGATGCGCGAATTCGCGATGGTCACGATTGGCGATCGGCAGGCCCAGCATCACCTGCTGACCGGGCTGCATCGTCACGCCGCCGATGGTGGTTTCGCGGCGGACGATTCGACCGATGGGCGCCGGGGTGTAGTAGCGCAGCAGTTCGTCGACCGCGGCCTGCATGCGGTCGGGGTGGCGGATCAGGCGGCGGCGCAGCTCCACGTCCCAGCCCAGGCGCCACAGCGATGTGCCGATCAGCTTGGCGGAGTTCTCGATGCCGCCGATCAGCAACACCGTGGAGAAACCCAGCAGTTCGCGATGCGTCAACCGCTCGCCATCGACCTCCGCGTTGATGACCGACGAGAGCACGTCGGTGCCCGGCTCGACCTTGCGACGCGCGATGTTCTTCTCGAAGTACGCGTACATCTCGGCGATCTTCGGTTTGGCGCCTTCCGGATCGACCAGAAACTGGTGCGTGATGGCCGTCGTCCAGTAGTCGAACAGCGGACCGTCCTCGGCGGGCAGTCCCATGATCAGCGCGGTGACGATCGCCGGGATCGGGTCGGCCAGGATGCGGCCCACATCGGCCTTGCCGTCCTCGATGAAGCCGTCGACCAGCTCATGAACGGCCTTTTGCATGGCCTCACCGTACTGCGTGACGTTGCGCGGCATGAACGAGAGGTTCACCAGGCGACGCGCGCGCATGTGCTCGGGTTCGTCCTGCTCGGCGAGCATCAGCGGCTCGGTCACCGCGTACTTGGGAAAGATGACGCCGGTGCTCGAGAAGCCGTCGACGTCCTTGATGATCTGGTCGCATTCCGGGAAGCCGGTGACGACCCAGAAGCCGCCGTGCTTCTCGCTCCAGCCGACCCACTGTTTTTCGGCGGCCGCCGCGTCGCGGAACTGCTCGAAGTACGCCCACGGCGTCCCGTCGACCCCGATGGGCGGATCCAGGTGGTCGTAACCGGCGTACAGGGCCTTCAGGTCGACCTGCGGCGCGGTCGCGGCGGGAGCATTCATGGGATTCTCCTTCGTTGTCTGGTCATCAGACGTCGTCCGACGTCCTGTGCGCCCGCATTGGACACCGATGGGGGCTTTCGATCTTTCGGCATCTTCGGTCCAATTGCGTAAATGTCGGCATCGGGGTGATCCC
Organism: Panacagrimonas sp.; assembly: GCF_020697055.1. Taxonomy (GTDB): domain Bacteria; phylum Pseudomonadota; class Gammaproteobacteria; order Nevskiales; family Nevskiaceae; genus Panacagrimonas. Next base: position 87,298 of record NZ_JAJFBP010000005.1, read on the forward strand.
CCTGATTGCAGGGTGCAGGACCGGGGTGTACATCTCCCCGGTCCCACGGCCCGGTAGGCGGAGGTCGGATGCACGGTGGCGTGACAGCGTCGAATTCCCACAGCGCGGATGTCGCGGCGGTCAGCCGAGCCGTGGGCTTTTCACCGGCCCTGTCCAGCGAGGGCGCGGGCTGGAAACACGCCGCGCTGTACGCCTGGCGCGGCCTCTGCGAAATCGCCCACTTCAATCCGCTGTCCGAACCCGTCCTGATCTATCACACGGGCGGCGCGCCGGTCATCGACGTGCGCCACGACCAGGGCCGGCGCGAGCGCAGCCGGCCCGGACTGATGACGCTGGTCCCGCCCGGTGCGCCGGTGGACTGGTACATCGGCGGCGACGTGCACTCCTATTCCCTGCACCTGGGCGCGGACGTCTTCGCCGCGCGCTCCGACGATGCGGTGCCGCTCGACCCGAACGTGCGCTTCCAGTGCGGCCTGGTCGATCCACTGCTCAGCGCCTCGATCATGGCGCTGGCCGACGAGCTCGCTCGGCCGACGCAGCGCGGCTCGCTGTATGCCGATGCCATCGCCGACGTGGTCGGCCTGCACCTGCTCCGGTTGCCGTTTGCGATCGCGCCCAAGCCCGGCATCCGCAGCGGCCTGTCGCGCTCGCAGCTGCGCGAGGTGCTGGACCTGCTCGAGGATTCGATCGAGCGCGGGGTCAGCCTGGGCGACCTGGCGTGCAAGGCGGGACTGAGCCGCACCTATTTCGCCGAAGCGTTCCAGCGCGCCACCGGCACGTCGCCGCATCGCTATCTCACGCAGCGCCGGATCGCCCGCGCCCAGTCGCTGCTGCAGCACAGCGCGCTGCCGCTGGCCGAGATCGCGCTGCAGTGCGGCTTCTGCAACCAGGCGCATTTTTCGCAGACGTTCCGCCAATCGACGGGCACGACGCCGAGCCGCTATCGCGCCGAAGTGAAGTAGTCCCTACTCTTCCGAATCCCCTTTCCGCGAATCCCTTCGTCGCAGGAGCGTTTCACCATGGCAAAGAAGAACAAGGCGAACGACAAGTCGCCCAGGATCGACATCGGCATCGACAAGGATCAGCGCAAGTCCATCGCCGATGGCCTGTCGCGATTGCTCGCCGACGAATACACGCTCTATCTCAAGACCCACAACTTCCACTGGAACGTCACGGGTCCGATGTTCAACACGCTGCACCTGATGTTCGAGACCCATTACACCGAAGCGGCGCTGGCGGTGGACCTGGTCGCCGAACGCATCCGCGCGCTCGGCTTCCCGGCGCCCGGCACCTACCGGCAGTACGCCGCGCTGTCCTCGATCGACGAGACCGACGGCGTGCCCGAGGCGATGCAGATGGTGCGGCTGCTGGTCAAGGGCCACGAGGCCTGCGCCAAGACCGCGCGCTCGGTGTTCCCGCTGGCCGATTCGGCGCACGACGAGCCGACCGCGGACCTGCTGACGCAGCGCCTGCAGGTGCACGAGAAGACCGCCTGGATGCTGCGCGCGCTGCTGGAATGAAATCGAAACCGGGACTCGGGACTCGGGACTCGGGACTCGTCGCAATCCCGAATCAGGCGGTGCTGGCCGTCCGCCGACTGAAGGTTCACTACCGGCTGCCTTCGGCGCGGCCTTGGGGCAAGCCCGGGTGGCTCAAGGCGGTCGACGGCGTCGACTTCAATCTCGCCAACGGCGAGACGCTGGGCATCGTCGGCGAATCGGGCTGCGGCAAATCGACGCTCGCACGTGCGCTCGCCGGATTGCAGCCGGTGACCTCGGGCGGCATCGAATACAACGGCCGCAACATCGCGCGCCTCGACGAGGCCGCGTGGCGACCGCTGCGGCGCGAGATCCAGATGGTCTTCCAGGATCCGCTGGCGAGCCTGGATCCGCGCATGACCATCGGCGCGAGCGTCGCCGAGCCGCTGGAGGCGCTGTATCCGGACGTCGGCAAGGCCGAGCGCATGGCGCGCGTGCGCGAGATGCTGGAAAAGGTCGGACTGTCGGCCAACCTGATCAACCGCTACCCGCACGAATTCTCCGGCGGCCAGTGCCAGCGCGTGGGCATCGCGCGCGCATTGGTGGTGCGACCGCGCGTGCTGATCTGCGACGAGCCGGTATCGGCGCTCGACGTCTCGGTGCAGGCGCAGATCGTGAACCTGCTGGCGGACCTGCAGGCCGAGTACGGCCTGTCGATGCTGTTCATCGCGCACGACCTGGCGGTGGTGCGCCACATCAGCCGGCGCGTGATGGTGATGTACCTGGGCAAGGTGATGGAGCAGGCGCCGCGCGATGCGCTGTTCGAATCACCGGTGCATCCCTACACCCGCGCCTTGCTCGCCTCGGTGCCGGGCGATCTCGGACGCGAACGCCGCGAACCGCTGCACGGCGAGATCCCGAGCCCGGCCGATCCGCCGGCCGGCTGCGTGTTCGTCACGCGATGTCCGATCGCCGATGCGCACTGCGCGCGGCACGCGCCCAACCTGGTGCGCGCGGTGCACGGTGGATTCTCGGCCTGTCACTTCACGGCGACCAATGTCGCCTGAGGGTTTCCCGAAGCGGCGCTAGCCGCACTTCGGATTGCGGCCCTGCCCCTTGGCGGTGACATAGAGATCGAGCGCGACTTTCATGCGCGCGTTCAGATCGTGCATGCGCGTCTCGTCCGAGGGGTGGGTGGAGAGCATCTCCGGCGGCTTCTGCCCGCCGCTGGCCTTGGCCATGTTCTGCCACAGCGTGATCGAGGCGCGCGGATCGAAGCCCGCCATCGCCATCAGATCCAGGCCCAGCAGGTCGGCCTCGGATTCGTGGCTGCGCGAGTACGGCAGCAGGAACAGCGCATTGACGCCCATGCCGTAGAGCTGGCCCACGCCGTACATCGAGGCCACGGCGCCGCCGAGCTGCGCCGGAAGATCGGCCGACGCGCGCTCGGCCGAATGCCGCGCGAGCACGTGCGAAACCTCGTGGCCGATGACGGCCGCAAGCTGGTCCTGCGTGCTCGCGACCTTGAGCAGACCGGTGAACACGCCGATCTTTCCTCCGGGAAGCGCGAAGGCGTTGACGTCGTCGCTGGCGAACACGGTCACTTCCCAGGCCGCCGGCACCGCGAGTTCGCCCTTCTCGCGCAAAGTCGGAACCTGGGCGGTGATCGCGTTGGAAATGCAGTTGACGTAGCCGTTGATGCGCCCGTCCTTGGACGCCGGCATCTCCTTCTGCATCTGCTGATAGGAGGCGACGCCTTGGGCGTTGATCGAGTCGTCCGAGATCAGGATGAACTGCTTGCGCCCGAGCGGCGAGGTGGCGCAGGCGGTGACGAGGGCGGCGGCTGTTGCAGCAATGGCGAATAGAACGGGGCGTCGCATCATGGAGAAGTCCCAGGTACGGGCGTATCGTGGCGGACAGTATCGGCGGCTTGGGCGCAACGACGCTATGTTACTTCGCCAACAACCGGACCCGCGATGAACGGATCCGGTCGCCCTACTCCACCCCTTCGAGCTCCGTCCATGATCGTGCTGCGCCTTCGGGTCCTCTTCGGTCTGACGCTCCTGCTGTCGCTGCTGCTGGGCGCGGCGCGCGCCGAAGACCTCGCCGCTCGCGGACCCCGACCCGACCTCGATCCGCCGCAGGTGGTTCAGGCCATGCTCTCGGCGCTGAAGAAGAACAGTGACCAGGGCATCGCCGAGCTCTACAAGTTCTCTTCACCCGGCAATCGCGAGAAGTCCGGGCCGCTGTCGAACTTCCGCTCGATGATCCGCGAGGGCTTCCCCGACCTGCTCGGGCATCGCGAAGCACGCGTCGGACCGCCGCTGATCGACGGCGACCGCGCGATGCTGCCGGTCGAGGTGGTCGGCAGCGACGCGCAGACGCATCGCTACATCTTCCTGATGTCGCGCCAGGACGGCGGCCAGTGCAAGGGCTGCTGGATGGCCGACGCGGTGGTCAATTCCGACGACGACACCGGCGACCCCGAGAAGCCGGAATACGGGGCCTGATCGTCCAGGCCTGGGTCAGCTGTAACGCCAGCGCTGACCGTCCTTGGAGTCTTCGACCAGCACGCCGCGCGCCTTGAGCAGGTCGCGGATGCGATCCGATTCGGCCCACTGCCTGGACTTGCGCGCTTCGGCGCGCTGCGCGATCAGCGCCTCGATCTCGGTCGCCGGCATCAGGTCGTCGCGCGGCGGCGCCCATCCGAACCAGGCCTCGGGGCTCTGGTGCAGCAATCCCAGCAGGCGACCGGCCTTGAGCAGCTGCGTCTTGATGCGACGGCGCTCGGAGACGGTATCGCCGGCCTTGTGCGCCTGCGTGGCCAGCTCGAACAGCTGCGCCAGCGCACCCGGCGTGTTGAGGTCGTCCTCGAGCTCCTGGACGAAGGGCAGGAACTCGCCTTCGTCCGGATTCTCCTCGACGTCTGCGAGCTCGCGCAGCGCGCCGTACAGGCGATCGAGCTTCTTGCGCGCTTCCTGCAGGCCGTCCTCGGTCCAGTCCAGCGGCTGCCGGTAATGCCCCGACAGCAGCAGCATGCGGATGGCTTCGCCCGGCGCGTGCTTGAGCAGCTCGCGCACCAGCAGCACGTTGCCCAGCGACTTCGACATCTTGGTGGAGTCGACGTTGAGGAATCCGTTGTGCAGCCAGAAGCGCGCGAACGGCTTGCCGCCGTGCGCGCATACCGACTGCGCGATCTCGTTTTCGTGGTGCGGGAAGATCAGGTCGTGCCCCCCGCCGTGGATGTCGATGGTCTCGCCGAGAATCGTCTCGGCCATCGCCGAGCACTCGATGTGCCAGCCCGGACGTCCGCGACCCCACGGCGAACCCCAGCCCGGCTGTTCCGGCGCCGACGGTTTCCACAACACGAAGTCGCCCGCGTGCTGCTTGTACGGCGCGACCTCGACCCGGGCGCCGGCCATCAGCGCCTGGGAGTCGCGCTTGGACAACTTTCCGTAGTCCGAAAAGCTCGGGGTGTGGAACAGCACGTGGCCTTCGGCGGCATACGCGTGACCCGATGCGACCAGGCGCCCGATCATGTCCAGGATCTGCGGCAGGTGCTGCGTCACGCGCGGCTCGTGATCGGGAGCACGAACGCCCAGCGCGCCCATGTCCTCGTGATAGGCGGCAGCGTAGCGATCGCTGATCACACCGATGTCGACCCCCTGCTCGGCGGCGGCCTTGTTGATCTTGTCGTCGATGTCCGTGATGTTGCGCGCGTACACCACGCTGCCGTAACGCCGCCGCAGCACGCGCGAAAGCACGTCGAACACCACCGCCGGCCGCGCGTTGCCGATGTGGGCGAAGCTGTAGACCGTCGGTCCGCAGACGTACATCGTCACGCGCGACGGATCCTGCGGTTCGAAACGCTCCTTGCGACCGGTGAGGGTGTTGTGCAGGTGCATCGACGGCATGGCCTCGAAAAAAAACCGCGCAAGGATAGCGGACCGCGGTGGGCCCGGCGGGATGCCCTGCGCTTTACCGCCCTGCTCCGGAGGCGTGGCCAGTCGTCGGCCGGCGAAGCACAGGGCATCCCGCCTGCAATGCGCGCGCGTCAGGCTCGGAAAAAGCGGAGCACCCTGCGCTTCGGCGGGCTTTGCGTCGGGATCCCGACCGACGACTGGCCACGCCTCCGGAGCAGGGCGGGATACCGACGCACAGCCCGCCCACGCCAAGCCCCGGAACGAGTCTTCAGAGGGCCTGCAGGTCGTGCAGTTCCCGCACCGCGACGGCCAAGCCCGCGTAGTCCACGGCGGAAGACGACTGCAGTTCAGCCAGTCGGGACAGGCTCAGACGCAGGCGCGCGCCGTTCTGCTCGGACCAGCGTTCGAAGCGGGACGCGGGGGGCACGTCATTGATCGCCAGCACGCGACCGGCGATCAGGCGATGCAGCCGATAGGCGTCCTCGCGCAGCCGGGCCCGCGCCAGCGCCTGCCACGAGTTGGCCGCCTTGAGCCGGATGATCGCGGACAGCATCCAGGGCAGGCGCAGCGCTTCGCCAACGCTGAAATACACCCGCGCGACGTCTTCCAGCGGCACCCGCGCCTCGGCCGCGAGGTCGGCGATATCCAGCGCGCTGCCCAGCGCGCGGGCACGCGTGAGCATCGCCGCCAGTTCCGCGGGCACCGACTGGTTCTGGAGATCGGCGAGAAACCGGTCGTAGTCGTCGCGATAGTCGCGCGGCAGCACGCCCGGAAGCAGATCGCGCATGCGCGCGACGTCGGCGGCGTAGCGCGCCACGTAGGGTCCCAGCGCGAGGCTGCGCAGCGGCGCGCTGCCCGCGATGCTGCCGGCCACGTGACGCAGCAGCGCGACGACCTGCAGCATCAGGCGGTACTGCAGTTCGGCCGGAATCGTGTGCGGCAGGCGTTCGATCGCCGTCCAGTGGCTCGGCGCATCGAACAGCGCCTCGGCCGCGGCGTAGGCCTTGAGCACCTCGCCCGGCGTCAGGCCGCGATCCTCCGCGAGCCGATGCACGAACGTCGGCCCCATCCGGTTGACGGTGCGATTGGCCAGGATCGTCGACACGAGTTCGCGACCGAGCAGGTGCGATTCCAGCGCCGGCTTGAACCGCTGCACCAGCGCCGGCGGAAAGTAGCCGAGCAGATCGGGTTCGAAATGCGCATCCGCAGCCAGCCCGCTCTCCATCGCGACCTCGAACAGCGACAGCTTCGCGTACGCCACGATCACCGCGATCTCGGGCCGCAGCAGCCCGCGTCCTTCGGCACGCCGCGCCTGCAGTTCGTCCTCGTCGGGCAGGCCTTCGAGCGCGCGGTCGAGCCGTCCTTCGCGTTCGAAGCGTCGGATGAGGGCGGCGTGCTCGTCGAGCCGCGCCACGGCCTCGGCCTCCACCTGGCTGATGCAGCCCGACTGCACCTCGTTGTCGCGCAGGACCGCGCGCGCGACGTCCTCGGTCATCGAGGCCAGCAAGCGATCGCGATCGTCGCGCTCGAGACCGCCTTCGCGCATCAGCAGGTTCAGCGGGATCTTGATGTTGACCTCGCGATCCGAGGAATGAACGCCGCCGGAGTTGTCGATCGCATCGGTGTTGATGCGCCCGCCGCGGCCGTCGGCGCCGCCGCGCGCGGCGTATTCGATTCGACCGGCCTGGGTCAGACCCAGGTTGCCGCCCTCGCCCACGACGCGCGCGCGCAGTTCGCGTCCGTCCACGCGCACCGCATCGTTGGAACGATCGCGTGCCTGTTCGTGCGACTGGTCGTGCGCCTTGACGTAGGTGCCGATGCCGCCGTTCCACAGCAGGTCGATCGGCGCACGCAGGATCGCGCGGATCAGTTCGTTGGGTGACAGCGCCTCGCGCTCCACGTCCAGCGCCGCGCGCGCCTCGGGCGAGAGCTTCACCAGCTTGGCCGTGCGCGGAAAAACACCGCCTCCCCTGGACAGAAGGCGCGTGTCGTAGTCGGCCCAGGACGAGCGCGGCAACGCGAACAGGCGTTCGCGCTCGGCAAAACTGGTCGCCGCGTTGGGGTCGGGATCGACGAAGACGTGACGGTGATCGAAAGCGGCCACCAGGCGGATCTGGCGTGACAGCAGCATGCCGTTGCCGAACACGTCGCCCGACATGTCGCCGACGCCGACCACGGTGAAGGGTTCGGACTGGATGTCGCGGCCCAGTTCGCGGAAATGGCGCTTGACGCTCTCCCAGCCGCCGCGCGCGGTGATTCCCATCTTCTTGTGGTCGTAGCCGGCCGATCCGCCGGAGGCGAACGCGTCGCCCAGCCAGAAGCCGTATTCCTGCGCGATGCCGTTGGCGATGTCGGAGAACGTCGCGGTGCCCTTGTCGGCCGCCACCACCAGGTACGGATCATCGCCGTCGTGTCGCCGCACCAGCGGCGGCGGCACCAGTGCGCCCGAGACGCGGTTGTCGGTGATGTCGAGCAGGCCGCGCAGGAAGCTGCGATAGCACTCGGTGCCGTTGCGCAGCCAGGCGTCGCGATCCGACGGCGGCGGCCCGCGCTTGACCACGAACCCGCCCTTGGCACCGACCGGCACGATCACCGCGTTCTTCACCGACTGCGCCTTCATCAGGCCCAGCACCTCGGTGCGGAAGTCCTCGCGCCGATCCGACCAGCGCAGGCCACCGCGTGCCACCGGTCCGCCACGCAGGTGCACGCCTTCCATGCGTGGCGAGTACACCCAGATCTCGTAACGAGGACGCGGCTGCGGCAGTTCGTTCACCTGCCGCGGATCGAGCTTGAAGCTGATGACCTCCTTGTACCCGCCGTCCTCGCGGCGCTGGTAGTAGTTGGTGCGCAGGCCCGCGCCGATCACCGACACCAGCGAGCGCAGGATGCGGTCCTCGTCGAGGCCCGCCACCGCATCGAGTGCGGCGTCGAGCCGCTCCTGCGCGCCGCTCGACATCGCATCGCGCTGCGCGTCCTCGGCCTGCGGATCGAAGCGCGCTTCGAACAGGCGCATCGCGCGGCCCGCGACGGCCGGGTTCTGCGCCAGCGTGCGCTCGATCTCGGCGCGACCGTACGGCAGTCCCATCTGGTTGACGTACTTGGCCAGCATGCGCAGGCAGCTGACCTGCCGGCCGTCGAGACCGGCGGCGAGCACGAGACGATTGAGCGCGTCGTCCTCGACGACGCCGTCGAGCACGGCGAGCAGCGTCTGCTCGAAATCCTGCGTACGGTCCTCGCCTTCCCCGGCCGGCAGCTCGACCTCGAAATCCTGGATCCACATCGTCAGGTCCGATCCCGCGGTGCGGACGGCCTCCGGATCCTGGCGCAGCGCGCGCACGCCGAAGTTCTCCAACACCGGCAGCACGTCGGCCAGCGCCAGCGGCTGTTGCCAGGCGTAGAGCTTGAGCCGGCCACTGCGACCGCCGCGCAGCTGCAGGCTGGGCCGCACGCGCGCCGAATCGGACAGGCGCGCGAGCTGCAGCACGTCGGTCGCGGCTTCGCCCGGCGATACCCGCTCGGTGTAGCTGGCGGCAAATGCATCGCCGAACCGCGACGCCAGCGCTTCGACTTCGACCTCGCCGGCGGTGGCGGCGCGCAACGACTCGAGCAGGCGCTCGCGCCACGGACGCGCCAGCAGCTGCAGCCGCCGTTCGATCTCCGGCGGCGTCAGCGCCACGCTCGTTCCCGGCGGCGTGCGCACCACCACGTGCACGCGGGCCAGCCCCCCGCGCATGAACTCCACGCTGCGATCCAGCGACTGTCCGCCGAAGATCGCCAGCAGTTCCTGCGACACCCGGTCGCGCAGCTCGCGCGAATAACGCTCCCGCGGCAGGTATACGAGCGCCGAGAAGAAGCGTCCGTAGCGGTCGCGACGCAGGAACAGCCGCAGCGGATGGCGGTCGCGCAGCGCGCGGATGCCCATGCAGGTGTCGAACAGCTCGCTTTCGCTGGACTGGAACAGCTCGTCGCGCGGCAGCGCGTGCAGGATCTCGCGCAGGTTCTTGGCGCTGTGCGATCCGGGGCGCAGCTGCGAGCGCTGCATCACCTGTTCGACCTTGCGCCGGACCAGCGGAATCTCCCAGGGCCGCTCGACGTAGGCCTCCGACGAAAACTGTCCGATCAGCCGGACGACGCCTTGCGGACGGCCGTCGGGGGCGATGTAGCGCACCGCGACGTGGTCCATGTATTCGGGGTGATGCACCGTGGCGCGCTGCGCGGCCTTGGTCAGTACCAGCACGCGAGGTGATTCGGCGTACTTCTCGAGCTGCTCGCGCGGGGCGATCAGCGCGTCCATGTCGGCAAAGCGCGCGCCGGGCCGCGCCAGGCCCAGGCCCTGGTCGGGGCGCGGCACCGATCTGCGGCGCCCGTCGGCGCCGGTCTCGAACACCGTCCGCGCGCTGGCCAGGAACGTGAAATGTCCATCGTCCAGCCACGACAGGAACTCGGCGGCCTCCATGCGCTCGTCGCGTTCCTCGACGCTGGCGGCCGGCGCATCGCGCAGCGAGTCGATGACGCTGCGCAGGCGCTGGCGCATCGCGCCGTAGTCCGTGACCGCCAGGTGCAGGTCCTGCAGGCGCGACAGGATCGAATCGACCAATCGCGGATAGGCCGCCGCGTCCGGCAGCGCCTCGAACTCCAGGTGGATCCACGATTCGGCGATCGCGCCCGCGGCATCGTCCAGCGACACCAGCGCACCATGAATGTCACGCTGCACCCGGCACAGCGGGTGCACGCTCCAGTCGACCGCGCCGCCGGCCTCGCGCACCGCCATCACCAGCGTATCCACCAGGAACGGCATGTCGTCGACGCAGGTCTCGACACTGGCCAGGCCCGCCTCGCGCGCCGGGAGCACACGCACCAGCGGCGATCCCGGCGCACGTCGTCGCGCCATGTCCAGGTGCGCCAGTGCCATTGCGGCGAGATCTTCGGGCGTGCGCGCGGCGAGCGTGTCGCGCGACGCGCTGGCGTAGTAGCGCCGCACCCAGTCGTGCAGGCCCGGCGGCGCCTGTGGTCCGGCCGCCGCGAGCGCCAGATCGGCGATCTGGTCGAGCAATTCGTTCTGGTCCGCGTCGGTGTCCTGCATGGCGTTGCCGTTCACGGGGTCACGGAGCGTCGCATGATGCCAAGCTTGCCTTGCGGCGGTGGGACCGCGCCGGATCGAGCACAATGCCGCGCTCCGCACTGCCTTTCGTTCCCGCGTCGACGATGACGGCCGCTCCTCCCGCGCACACGCCGCTGATGCAGCAATACCTCGCGCTCAAGGCGCAGGCGCCGGACAAGTTGCTGCTGTTTCGCATGGGCGATTTCTACGAGGTGTTCTACGACGACGCGCGCAAGGCCGCGCGGCTCCTGAACATCACGCTCACGCGCCGCGGCGAATCGGCCGGCGCGCCGGTCGTGATGGCCGGCGTGCCGTATCACCAGCTGGATACGTACCTGGCCCGGCTCGTGCGCCTGGGCGAACCCGCCGCGATCGCCGAGCAGGTCGGCGAAGTCGGCGTCGACAAGGGACCGGTGCGTCGCGAGATCGTCCGCATCGTGACGCCCGGCACCGCGACCGACGAGGTGCTGCTCGATCCGCGACGCGCCAGCGTGCTCGCCGCGGCCTGCAGTCGCGATGGCGTGCACGGACTGGCCTGGCTCGAACTGTCATCGGGGCGGTTCGCGCTGAGCCAGAGCGCGTCGGTGCGCGACTTCGCCGCCGAGCTCGCGCGCGTGGCGCCCAGCGAGATGCTGATCGCCGAAGGCGCCGGCCCGTCGCCGGGCGATGTCGACCGACCCACGACGACACGGCCGCCCTGGCACTTCGATCCGGCGTCGGCCCGGCGACTGCTGTGCGCGCAATTCGGCACGACCGACCTGCGCGGGTTCGGCTGCGACGAGCTGCATGCGGCGGTGGCCGCAGCCGGCGCGCTGCTGCAGTACGTGCAGGAGACGCAGAAGGTGCCGCTGGCGCACCTGGTCGGGCTGCGCGTGGAGGCGCCCGAGGACACGCTGATCCTGGACCCGGCGTCGCGTCGCAACCTCGAGATCGATCGCACGCTCGCCGGCGAGAGCGATCACACGCTGCTGGCCGTGCTCGACGGCTGCGTCACGCCGATGGGATCGCGCGCGCTGGCCCGCGCGCTGCTGCGGCCGATCCGCGATCGCGCCGAGCTCGGTGAGCGCTACGACGCGATCGATGCGCTGCTCAACGATCGCGGCGCCGATGCGCTGCGGGACGCGCTGCGTTCGATCGCCGACGTCGAACGCATCCTGGCGCGCGTGGCGCTGCGCAGTGCGCGACCGCGCGACCTGGTCGGACTGCGCGACACGCTGCTCGCACTTCCCGCGATTTCCTCGGGGCTGGCACCGGTCGCCGGCGCGCGCATCGCCACGCTGCGTGCGCGGCTCGGCCATCACGACGAGCTGGCCGCGCATCTGGGCACCGCGCTCGCCGACACCCCACCGCTGTCGCTGCGCGACGGCGCGGTGTTCCGCCAAGGTTTCGATGCGACGCTCGACGAGTTGCGGCGGCTGTCGACCAACGCCGACGGTTTCCTGCTCGATCTCGAGGCACGGGAACGCGCGCGCACCGGCATCGAGTCGCTCAAGGTCGGCTACAACCGCGTGCACGGCTTCTACATCGAGATCGGCAAGACGCACGCGGCCAAGGTGCCGGCCGACTACACGCGCCGGCAGACGCTGACCGCCTACGAGCGCTACATCACCGAGGAGCTCAAGCGTTTCGAGGACCAGGTGCTCTCGGCCAAGGATCGCGCGCTGGCGCGGGAGAAGGAGCTGTTTGAGGCGCTGCTCGACCGGCTGCTCGCGCAGCTCGCCTCGCTGCAGGCGATGGCGCAGGCGCTGGCGGAACTCGACGTGCTGGCCAACCTGGCCGAATGCGCGCGACGGCTCGACCTGTCGCGCCCCGTGCTGGACGACACGCCCGGCATCGACATCCGCGGCGGTCGGCACCTGGTGGTCGAGCGCCAGTCCGATCAGCCGTTCGTGCCCAACGACCTGTGCCTGCACGCCGATCGTCGGCTGCTGGTGATCACCGGGCCCAACATGGGCGGCAAGTCCACCTACATGCGCCAGGCCGCGCTGATCGTGCTGATGGCGCACGCGGGCAGCTTCGTGCCGGCGGCCGAGGCGCGCATCGGGCCGGTCGACCGCATCTTCACGCGCATCGGCTCGCGCGATGACCTGGCCTCGGGACAGTCGACCTTCATGGTCGAGATGACCGAGACCGCCAACATCCTGCACAACGCCACCGCGCAGTCGCTGGTTCTGATGGACGAGATCGGGCGCGGCACGTCGACATACGACGGCCTGTCTTTGGCACGCGCCTGCGCGGAGCACCTGGCGCGCCAGACCGGCGCGCTCACGCTGTTCGCCACGCACTACTTCGAACTGACGCGGCTGGCCGACTCGGTTGCGGGCGTCGCCAACGTGCATCTCGACGCCGCCGAGTACGGCGAGCGCCTGGTGTTCCTGCACGCGGTGAAGGAAGGCCCGGCCAATCGCAGCTACGGGCTGCAGGTCGCGGCGCTGGCGGGGGTGCCCGCGACCGTGGTGGTCGCGGCGCGGACCTATCTGGCGGAACTGGAGCGCCGGCCGCAACCGGCCGCGATCGCACCGACGTCGGCGGAGGCGCCGCCGCAGATGTCGTTGTTCGAGGCGCCGCGTTCGCCGGCGCTGGATCTGCTCGATGCGCTCGATCCGGACGCATTGACGCCACGCGAGGCGCTCGACTGGATCTATCGGTTGAAGCGGGAGCGCTGAGGCGCCGCCCGTTCCCTGCCCCTCACCCTGCCCTCTCCCCGCACCCGGGGAGAGGGTTCATGGAAAGCGGCGGTGGCGCCTTCTCCCCGCGTGCGGGGAGAGCGGAGGGAATTGGAGTGACATCGAGTCGCTCCAATCCCCCTCCGGGGGTGAGGGGCCCTCGCCTTAGCGCGACTCAGTTCGTCGCGTCCTTGACCTCTTCCTTGACGTTCTCGGCGGCGTCTTTGACGTTTTCGCCCGCGTCTTTCAGGTTTTCGTTGTCGCGCGAATCGGTGGCGTCGCCGATGGCGTCGGTGGCCTTCTCCATCGGACCGTCGTCATTCTTCTTGCAGGCCGACATCGCGACACCGAGGCTCAGGACCGCCAGGATGGCGGCATTGCGGATCTTCATGGGTCTCTCCTTGTTGAGGGCTTCGTGAATGGTCGCCCGCCGTTCGACGCGCCTCATGCGCCGTAGCCGACGGGATGGGGCGAACGTAGGCGCCCAAGCTGAACCCGTGCTGATCGCACGGGCCCGCTATGGCATAGTCCGCGCCCCCGAAAATCGGCCTTCCCGCCATGATCAAGACCTCGTTTCCGCGATCCGACATCCGCGTCCTGCTGCTCGAAGGCGTGAGCCAGACCGCGGTGCGCGGCTTTCAGGCCGCCGGCTACACGCAGATCGAGTTCCATGAGAAGTCGCTGCCCGAAAAGCAGCTGGCCGAGCGCGTGGCCGAAGCGCACATCGTCGGCATCCGTTCGCGCAGCAACCTGACCGCCCCGATGTTCCAGAACTCGCGCCGGCTGATGGCGGTGGGCTGCTTCTGCATCGGCACCAACCAGGTCGATCTCTCCGCCGCGCAGGCACGCGGCATCCCGGTGTTCAACGCGCCGTACTCGAACACGCGCAGCGTCGCCGAGCTGGTGATCGCCGAGGCGATCCTGCTGATGCGCCGTATTCCCGAAAAGAACATGGAATGCCATCGCGGTGGCTGGTCCAAGTCCGCGGCGGGCAGCTTCGAGGTGCGCGGCAAGACGCTGGGCATCGTCGGCTACGGACACATCGGCACGCAGGTCGGCGTGCTCGCCGAAAGCCTGGGCATGCGCGTGATCTATCACGACATCGAGACCCAGCTGGCGCTCGGCAACGCGATGCCGGCGGCGAGCCTGACCGAGGTGCTGGAGCGTTCGGACATCGTGTCGCTGCACGTGCCCGAGACGCCGGCGACCAAGGAGATGATCGGCGCCGAGGAACTGGCCCGAATGAAGAAGGGCGCGGTGCTGATCAACGCATCGCGCGGCACCGTGGTGGACATCCCCGCGCTCGCCGCGGCGCTCAAGTCCAGGCATCTGGCCGGCGCGGCGGTGGACGTGTTCCCGGTCGAGCCCAAGGGCAACGACGACAAGTTCATCTCCGAGCTGGTGGGCATGGACAACGTGATCCTCACCCCGCACGTCGGCGGCAGCACCCTCGAGGCGCAGGAGAACATCGGCCTGGAAGTGTCGGCCAAGCTGATCCGCTACAGCGACAACGGCTCGACGCTGTCGGCGGTCAACTTCCCCGAGGTGTCGCTGCCCGAGCACACCGGCAGCCGCCGCCTGCTGCACATCCACGAGAACCGGCCGGGCATGCTCACGCAGATCAACAACGCGTTCTCGGATTCGGGCGTGAACATCGACGCGCAGTACCTGCAGACGACCGGGCAGGTCGGCTACGTCGTCATCGACGTCGATGCCGCCGAGGACCAGGCGCGGCTTCTCCGCGATCGCCTGGCCGCGATTCCCGGCACGCTGCGTACGCGCCTGCTGCACTGACGTCGTGCGCCTGACCCAGATTGTCGCGGCCCTGCGGGTCGAGGAACCCGGCGTCCACGCCGTCGAGGTTTCCGACGACTGGACGCAGGGGCGGACGCTGTTCGGCGGTCTGCAGGCCGCGCTGCTGGTCCGCGCGATGCGCTCGCAGCTGCCGGCGGCCGACGCGCAACTGGCGCTGCGCAGCCTGCAGGTAACGTTCGTGGCCCCGGTGTTCGCAGGGCGCCTGCGCATCCGCAGCCGCCTGCTGCGCACGGGCAAGTCGGCGGTGCACTGCGAGGCCCGCATCGAATCCGCCGACGGCCACACCGAATGCCTCGCCGTCGCGGTGTTCGGTCGCTCGCGACCCTCGGCGCTCTCGTTCGCGCCCTCGCGTCCGGTGGTCGCGCGAGATCCGCAGGCGTCACGCCAGATCGAGTGGCTCGCCGGGGCCTCGCCGTTGTTCACGCGGTATCTCGAACAACGCTGGTCCGCGGGCGGCTTTCCGTTCACCGCGGCCGCCGAGCCGCATACGCAGATCCATCTGCGGTATCGCGACGAACCGTGCATCGACGAATCGCTGGTGATCGCGCTGGCCGATTCGATTCCCTCGCCCGCGATCTCGACGCTTCGGGAACCCGCGATGGCCAGTTCGCTGGGCTGGACGCTCGAGATGCTGCGCGATACGTGGCCCACCGACGGCACGCGGTTCTGGCTGATGGATGCCGTGGCCGATGCCGCCGCCGACGGCTACGTCTCGCAGTCCGCGACGTTGTGGAGCGACGACGATCGACCCGTCGCGCTGTCGCGCCAGAGCGCGGTGGTGTTTGGTTGAATCACGAAATTTGCTGAAAGTTCCCACCCGCGGGAATGCCGCGCGACGGTGTTAACCGGGAATTCATGGCGGTCTCCCAGCATGAAGGCGTGACGATCCGTCACACCTGACTCCCAGGAGGCAGCGCATGAATCACCACACCCTGAAAGGTCAGTGGCACGAGCTCACTGGCAAGGCCAAGCAGGAGTGGGGTCGCCTGACCCACGACGACTGGCTTCAGATCGAGGGCCGGTTCGACCGGCTCGCGGGCAAGATCCAGGAACGGTACGGCGTTGCGCGTGACCAGGCCGAACTGCAGGTCCGGCGCTTTGCGCAGGGCCTGGAAAAGGCCGAGCGCGCGCTGCAGCGGCCGCGTCGTCGAACCGGCTCCCCACGCAGCGGAGACGTTACCGCGCGCGACCGCGCGGCCGCCGGCCTGTAACCACCGCTCCACCCGGGCACGCGTATTGCCCTTGGGCCGGCGTGCCACACCCTCTTCGTTCGAACCCGATCGGAGATTCAACCTGAGATCCGCCGCCCGCGGTCGGCCGCTTCTATTGCGGCTACAAGAAGCCAGGCGGCCAACCGGAGATGATCCCAATGAAGAAGCAGACTTTTCTTGCCGCTGGACTTCTGAGCCTTGCGCTGGCCGCCCCGGCCTTTGCCGATGATGCCGCCGCCACCACGACCGAACCCAGCACGGGCCAGAAGATCGAGAACACCGCCGACAAGGTCGGCAACAAGGCGGAGTCGGCGGCCGAGAAGACCGGCGACTTCCTGTCCGATTCGGCGCTGACCGCCAAGGTCAAGACGGCGCTGATCGCCGAGAAGGATCTCAAGTCGATGAAGATCAATGTCGATTCGAAGGACGGCGTGGTGACGCTCACCGGCGAGCTGCCGAATTCGGCGTCGGTTGCGCAGGCCGAGACCGCGACCAAGGCGGTCAAGGGCGTCAAGGAGGTCCACAACAACCTCACGGTCAAGTTCGGCAAGTCGTAACGGCCGACCGCGACGATCGCGCGCTGACCGCGCGCCGAGCCCGCCGGCTCTACGCCCGGCGGGTTTTTTTTGTCTTCGCGGCGGCGCGGTTCCGTATCGGCCACCAACAGGACCCGGCGGGATGGGGCGAAGGATGAAGCCACCGAACACACCGAGAACACCGAGAACACCGAGAACACCGAGAACACCGAGAACACCGAGAACACCGAATCGAGGCGAGCACCGCCGCCGCGGTTCGACGGGGGAAATCAGGCGGATCGGGGTGTCGGGGAAAGGGGGTGGTCGATCGCGGGGCACCATCTTTTTCCGGGTGCGCGGTGTGTTCGGCGGCCTGACCGAGCGCCCCAAACGGGCGAAGAATCTTTGGTTCGCAGGCTGCGGTTAACATCCGCGCGATGCGCAAGATCATCCATGTCGACATGGACGCGTTCTACGCGTCGGTGGAGCAGCGCGACGATCCGACGCTGCGCGGCAAGCCGGTGGTCGTGGCGTGGCGCGGCAATCGCTCGGTGGTCTGCGCCGCGTCCTACGAGGCGCGCCAGTTCGGCGTGCGATCGGCGATGCCGGCGATGCGCGCCGAGCGCCTGTGTCCCGACGCGGTGTTCGTGCCGCCCGACTTCACGCGCTATCGCGCGGTGTCGCGCGAAGTGCGGCGCATCTTCGAACGCCACACCGGCATCATCGAACCGTTGTCGCTCGACGAGGCCTACCTCGACGTCACCGACAACCGCACTGGGCTGCCCAGCGCGACCGCGGTGGCGCAGGCCATTCGTGACCAGATCCGCGACGAGCTGCGGCTGACCGCGTCGGCGGGCGTCGCCGCCAACAAGTTCCTCGCCAAGCTCGCGTCGGACTGGAACAAGCCCGACGGGCTGTTCGTGATCCGGCCGCACCAGGCGCAGGGACTGATCTCACCCCTGCCCGTCGCGCGTCTTCCGGGCGTGGGCAAGGTGATGGAGCGCAAGCTGATCACGCTGGGATACCTGCGCATCGGGGACCTGGCGCTGGCCGATCCGCTCGAACTCGAGCAGCACTTCGGCCGCTGGGGCCGGCGACTGCACGAGCTGGCGCAGGGTATCGACGAGCACCCGGTGAGCCCCGACCGCGAACGGATCTCGGTGTCGTCCGAGGACACCTTCGAGCACGACCTGCTGATCTCCGAGATCGAGTCGCACATCCGGCGGATGGCGAGCCGGACCTGGCACGCGGCGCGCAAGCTCGGCCGCCCCGGCCACACCGTCGTGCTCAAGCTCAAGACCTCCGACTTCCGCATCCTGACGCGCAGCCTGACGCTGCCCTCACCGCCCGACTCGGAGGACAGCCTGGCCGAGCGTGCCCTGGGCCTGCGGGCGCGCATCGACCTGCCCCCGGCAACCCGCTATCGCCTGGTCGGCGTCGGGCTGTCGGGCTTCGAGCAGAAGGACGACGCCGCCGAGCCGTCCACGCAGGGCGGCCTGTTTCCCGAGGCTGCCGCATCCTGACCGGCAGATGGAAATGACGCGACAGGTAATACCCTCCCCGGTACCCCGCGTCGCATAATCGGCCCGCGCCGGAGCGACGGCGCGGCAAAAAACCTGGGGAAATCGAAATGACCGGTATCGAGGCGCTGCTGTACTACGTGTTGTGGATGATCGTCCTGGTGCTGCTGTACGTGGGCCACCGGATTCCGCTGGTGCTGATCGGCAAGAAGCAGGCGAACTACTGGACGCGCGGCAACACCACGGACGACATGGGCTGGCAGGTTCGTGCGATGCACGCCCATGCCAACACCGTCGAAAACATCGGCATCTTCGCCGCCGTCGTGCTCGTCGCCGCGGCGCTCGATCGCAGCGCGGTGGTCGATCCGCTGGCCTGCTGGGTGCTGTACGCCCGCATCGGCCAGAGCGTGGTCCACCTGCTCGGCACGGGCTTCATCCACGTGCTGATCCGCGCGACGCTGTTCGTCGTGCAGCTCGGCATCATCGCGTACTGGGCCTGGATGCTGCTGCAGCCGGCGACGGCGACGGTGAGCTGACCGATCCGCGGCTACCGATGCCGCCCCCGGATCCCCGTGATCCGGGGGCGGTTTCGTTTCCGCATGCAAAGCCGTTTGACGCAAAGGACGCAAAGGGAAAAGAGAGGCGCAGAGGAAAGAATGTTGGCCGGGTGACAGCACCCGAGGAATAGCGCCAGACCCGATTTAGCCTTTTCTCTGCGCCTTTCTTTTCCCTTTGCGTCCTTTGCGCTCCACGTCCTTCCCTGCCCGATACACCAGCGCGGCTACAATTCGCGGCTCCGCTCGCCGCCGCCTGCCCGTCCCAATGCGCCTGTCCCGCTTTCCGCTCGCCACCACCAAGGAAACCCCGGCCGACGCCGAAGTCGTCTCCCATCAGCTGCTGTTGCGGGCGGGCTTCATCCGCAAGCTCGGCGCCGGTCTCTACACCTGGATGCCGATGGGCCTGCGCGTGCTGCGCCGGATCGAGAACATCGTGCGCGAGGAGATGGACCGCGCCGGTGCCGCCGAGCTGCTGATGCCCTCGATCCAGCCGGCCGAGCTGTGGCAGCAGTCGGGTCGCTGGAACGTGATGGGCGCCGAGATGCTGCGCATCAAGGACCGTCACGAGAACGACTACTGCTACGGCCCGACGCACGAGGAAGTGATCGTCCACCACGCCAAGCAGGACGTGCGCAGCTATCGCCAGCTGCCGTTCAACTGGTACCAGGTACAGACCAAGTTCCGCGACGAGCGCCGTCCGCGCTTCGGCCTGATGCGCGCGCGCGAGTTCCTGATGAAGGACGCGTACTCGTTCCACATGGACGCCGCGAGCCTCGAGGACGAGTACCAGAACATGCGCCGCGCCTACGCGCGGATCTTCGAACGCATCGGCGCGGACTTCCGCATCGTGCAGGCCGACAGCGGCAACATCGGCGGCGCCAAGTCCGAGGAATTCCACATCCTGGCCGGTTCGGGCGAAGACCTGCTCGCGGTCTCCACCGTCGGCTCCTACGCCGCCAACATGGAAGCCGCGGCGTGCCCGCCTTCGGGCAAGGTCCGCGGACCCGCGACGCAGGCGCTCGAACAGGTCTCGACGCCGGGCCAGAAGACCTGCGAGCAGGTGTCGAAATTCCTCAACGTTGCGCTGACCGCCAAGGTGAAGCTGCTGGTCGCCAAGGGCCGCCAAGGCGGGCTGGTGGCCATCGCGCTGCGCGGCGACCACGAGCTCAACGAGGTCAAGGCCGCCAAGCATCCGCTGATCGCCTCGCCGTTCGAGATGGCCAGGATCGAGGACGTACAGGCCGCGTTCGGCTGCGAGGTCGGGTATCTCGGACCGGTGAAGTGCCCGGTGCCTCTGATCGCCGATCACGCGGCGCTGGAGATCGCCGATTTCGTCTGCGGCGCCAACGTCAACGATGCGCACTTCAAGGGCGCGAACTGGGAGCGCGACTGCCCGATTCCCGAAGGTTTCGACCTGCGCCGGATCTGTGAAGGCGATGCGAGTCCCGACGGCCAGGGTGAGATCCGGTTCTTCCGCGGCATCGAGGGGGGCCACATCTTCCAGCTCGGCCGCAAATACACCGAGGCGATGGACTTCACCGTCCTCGACGAGCAGGGCCAGGCCGTGACGCCGGAAATGGGCTGCTACGGCATCGGCGTGTCGCGCCTGGCCGCGGCGGTGATCGAGCAGCGCCACGACAAGGACGGCATGCGCTGGCCCGACGCGATCGCGCCGTTCCGCGTGCTGGTGTGTCCGATCGGCACCGACAAATCCGAACGCGTGAAGCAGGCGGCCGAGCAGCTCTACCAGCAGCTGGTCGACGCCGGCGTCGACGCGCTGCTCGACGATCGCGGCCTGCGCCCGGGGCCGATGTTTGCCGACGCCGACCTCGTCGGCATCCCGCATCGCCTCGTGATCGGTGAAAAGGGCCTGAACGCGGACCAGTACGAGTACAAGCGCCGCGGCGCCGACAAAGCGGACATGATCCCGGCGCGCCTCGAGGCGTTGCTGGAACGGCTGCGGACCTGAAGACGCGCGCGATCATCCCGAGGGCGACGCTGGCGATCTGCCTCGCCGCGTTCGCCTCGCTGGCCCAGGCCGGTCCCACCGGCCAGATGGAACCCGAACTGCGGCTTCTGCTCGAGAAGGCCGTGCACGACTCGGAGAGCTTCGAGCACCGCTTCGACGCCGAGGTCTGGCTCGCGGACATGTCCGGGCGCCTGCAGCGTTTCATCAAGGACGATCGCGAGCGCCTCGAATTCCTGCGCCTGCTGCACCGCGAGGCGCAGCGCGCGAGCATTCCACCGGAGCTGGCGCTGGCGGTGATCGAGGTCGAGAGCCGCTTCGATCGTTTCGCGATCTCCAGCGCGGGCGCACAGGGCTACATGCAGATCATGCCGTTCTGGCTCAAGGAGATCGCCGGGCCGGAAGACAACCTCTTCCACGCGCGCACGAACCTGCGCATGGGCTGCACGATCCTGCGGTTCTACCTCGACAAGGAACGCGGCAACCTGGTCGGTGCACTGGCGCGCTACAACGGCAGCTACGGCAAGCCGCAGTACCCCAACCTCGTGTTGCGCGCGCTCAACCGGCGCTGGCAGCGCGGATAGCTATTCGTCGGCTTCGCGGATGTCGCCGATCCGCGGTGTGGTTCCCGCCTCGATCTTCTTCTTGCGATTGCCGCGTGCGATGTCGACCGCGTCGGCGATCTCCTGCGTGCTCGGATGCGGCCGCAGCTTGAGCCGCTGTCCGCTGCGCAGGCGGTTCGGATCCGGAATGATCGTGGCGTTGGCCTGCCAGATCAGCGGCCACAGCAGCGAGTTGGCGTAGACCTCCGGCCGGCCCGCGATCACCCAGAGGCTGTCGCCCGAACGCACGGTGTAGGTGCGTATCCGTTTTTCGAGCTGACGATTGAGTTCACGCAGGCGTCCGTACGCGAGCCGGCTGTTGCCGGTGACCAGGATCTCCTCGGCCGCGCGCAACTGCAGCAGCTGCCCGTCGTCGAGGCCGGAGTAGCCGTAGCTGCGCGCCAGTTCCTGGTTGGCCAGGCGCGCGTAGTGATCCGACAGCGCCGCCTCGGCCCGCGCCAGCGCTTCACGCGCCGCCGCGCGCGCCTGGGCGGTTTCGCCCTGCGACAGCGCGGCGCGCGCCTGCACCAGGTCGCCCTCGGCGCCGTTCCAGCCCGCGATCAGGTCACGTGTCTGCCTGACGATGACCTCGGCCTGTTGCAGCTGTTGACGCGCCGCGTTGAGTTCGACGGCGTTGCCAGGAGCAAGAGAACGGCTCGCCGGCATCGACTGCGCCGACGGCGGCGGGAATTCCGGTGCCGGGCGCGCGTGCGGCCGGATGCCGCATCCGCCGCAGGCGAACGCCAGAACCAGGACGCACCAACGGGGATGGGACAGCGCGCGCGGCAGCAGCATGAGCAGTCGGACGAGTGGGCCGCGCGATCATCGGCTACCCCGCGTCCGGCTGCATCTGGTCCGCGGGCGCGTCCGGATCCGCTCCGGACGCGCCGCGGTTTTCTTCAGCGCAGGCCGACGCGGTTGGCCGGCTGCGGCGGACCCACCTCGAGCACGCCGATCTCGCGACCGGTGCTCAGGCGATACGCGAAGCGGCCCGGCTGCTCGGCGACGAACTTGAGCAGCATCGGCTGGTTCGCGGCGATCGGCGCCGCGAGGTTGTAGCCGTCGATGCGCAGCGTGTCGGGAATGTTCGAATCGACGATCAGCGTGACCTCCGACCCGTGCTCGACCGCCAGCGACGCCGGACCCTGCGCCAAGCGGCCGTTGCGCACGACCAGTTCGAACGTCGAATCGCCGCGCTGCGCCATCGCGTAGCGCTGATCCTGCGCACCGCCGATGTAGCGCACGGTGCCGGACTGGCTGGGCGTCACCATCACGTCGCGCTCGGCGTCGTAGTACGGCTGCGGCAGCGGCGCCGCGGCGCCGACGACCGTTGTCGATCGCGTGTTGATCTGGCCCGACGTGCCGGCCGGCGACGGCGAGATGCCCGACGTGGGCGTCTGCTCGAGGCCTGCCGACGACTGCGGCACCGATTGGATGCCGGGGACCGGAGGCGCAATGACGTTGCTCGACGCGCGCGTCGCGGTATAGCCCGTTCCAGATCCGTAGAACTGGCGCGACGTCGGCGGCGCGACCTGCGCGGTGCCGTAGATCGGCTCACGCGTCACGCCCACCGCGCCCGGCGACGAATAGACCGGCGAAGGGCCGTAGCCGACGCGCGGGCTCGCGGTCGTGCTCGACATGCGCGGCGTCACCATCACGTCGCGGACGGGGTCGTAGTACGACCGGCCGTAGGTCTCGTAGGTCTGCGCCATGGCAGCCGGAATCGCCGCCAGCGTGCCGACGGCGAGCGCCAGGCCCGTCATCGAACCGCGTACGCCGAATGGGGATTTCCGTTTCATCTCGATTTCTCCGATTAATGACCCGGTCATCACACCGCGGCCACGTGAAAGTCACCTGAACGGGGTCGCAAGCGGCGCGCCCAGCTGAATGGAAGCTGTCGAGACGCCTAGAATGAGCGCCTTTTTTCGCGGCCCGATCGCATGTCCGTCGAGATTCTCGTCCTGTACTACTCGCGCCACGGCGCCACCGCCGGCATGGCGCGCCACATCGCGCGCGGCGTGGAAAGCACAGGCGCGGTGGCGCGGCTGCGCACGGTTCCGGCGGTATCGGCCGATTGCGAAGCCACCGCACCGTCGATTCCCGGCGATGGGCCGCCGTACGCCGGTGCGAAGGATCTGGTCGACTGCGCAGGACTGGTGATGGGCAGCCCCACGCGCTTCGGCAACATGGCCGCTGCGCTGAAATATTTTCTCGACGGCACCTCGGCGCTGTGGATGTCCGGGCAGATGGTCGGCAAACCGGCGGCGGTGTTCACCTCGACGAGCACGATGCACGGCGGGCAGGAATCGACGTTGCTGAGCATGATGCTGCCGCTGCTGCACCACGGAATGCTGCTGCTGGGCATTCCCTACACGCAGCCCGAACTATCGAGCACGCGCAGCGGCGGTACGCCCTACGGCGCCTCGCACGTTTCCGGCACCGGAAGCGAGCCCGCCGCCCTGACGCGCGATGAGATCGCGCTGTGCACGGAACTGGGCCGTCGCGTCGCGCAGACCGCGCTGCGCCTGGCCCCGGGAGACAAGGCCTGATGCGTCCCTCCGAAAACGTGCGCCGCGTGGCGCTGGTCGCGCACGTGCTGCTGATCGTGGGCGTGACGCTGCGCGATCCTTCCGCGCTGAGCTGGGTCCTGGCCGCGATCCTGTGCATTCCGCTGCACGGCCTGTGGCGCGGACGAACCTACACCTATGCGTGGAGCTCGATGCTGATCGCGTTCTTCGTTGCGGGTTATCTCGCCGAGGGCTACGCGCGGCCGGCAACGCGGCTGTCGGCGTTCGCGATGGCCAGCATCGCGGCCATCGACTTCGTCGCCGTGATGATGTTCGTGCGCGTCAGTGCAAGAGAGGCAGCTGCAGCAGCGGCCCGATCGTCTGCTGCACGAACGGAAGCGTCGGCCGACGCTTCGCGCTGAGCGTCGCGTTGTCGATCTCCTCGAGCGCCGCGATCAACGTGCCGGCGTCGCGTCGCAACCGCGCGATCAGCCAGGAGACCACGTCGTCGGCCAGTTCCAGGCCGCGCTGCTGCGCCTGCAGGCGCACCAGTTCGCGCCGATCGTCCTCGCGCAGCGGCTTGATGCCGAGCAGCGCCATCGCCTCCAGGCGCGAACGCAGGTCGGACGAGATGTCCGCCAGGCGCGCCGGTGCGACATTTCCCGCAAGCAGCAGCGGCAGGCCGCGCTCGCGGCGTCGGTCGATCAGCCGCAGCAGCACCAGCCCGCGCGCCTCGTCGGTCAGTGCGTCCTCGACGTCGTCCAACGCCAGCAACGGCTCGTCCTGCAGCGCGCCCAACGCATCGCATGCGATCGCCGCGGCGCTGTACGCCGCGCCTTTGCCGGCCGCGGCCACGGTGGCCCGCAGCAGGTGCGTCTTGCCGGACGCACCGGCGCCGTAGATCCACGCGGCGGGAACCGGCGAGCGCCGCCCGGCGATCACGCGCAGCGCATCGACGATGTCCGCATTGGGACCGGCGAAGAACGTCTCGAAGGTCGGCGCCTGCGTGAGCTGCACCGGCAGCGCCAGCTGCGAGCCTTTCATGGTCCTGGCGGCGCGACACCGTCCGGCGCGGCCGGCAGCGCTACGGTCGGCGCGCTCGCGGGCGCGCCGTGGCTGTACATGCGGCTGGCCAGCCATTGGCGCTTGGTCTCGCGCAGCGCCACCGCGATCACCGCCGCCACCGGCAGCGCCAGCATCACGCCGACGAAGCCGAACAGCTGGCCGCCGGCCATCACCGCGAAGATCACCGCGACCGGATGCAGGCCGATCTTGTCGCCGACCAGCCACGGCGTGAGCACGTTGCTCTCCAGCACCTGCCCGATCCCGAACACGACCGCGAGCCACACGAACGGCAGCAGCTCCTGGGTCTGCACCAGCATCGCGACCACCGCGGTCATCACGCCGACGATCGCGCCCAGATACGGCACGAAGCTGATCAGCCCGACGATCAGGCCGACGAGCAGCGCCAGCTGCAATCCGGCGAGCCACAGCGCGATCCAGTAGTACACGGTCAGCGCCGCCATCACGGTGAGCTGGCCGCGGATGAAGGCGCCGAGCACCTCGTCGGTCTCGCGCGCCATGCCGCGGACGCGCGGCAGCGAGCGCGGCGGGATCACGCCGCGGATCCAGGCGACCAGGTCGTCCCAGTCGCGCAGCAGGTAGAACGTGACGACCGGCACCAGCAGCAGGTTGGCGATCGCCGTGAGCAGCGCGCCGCCCGAGGCCGATACGTGCGTCCATACCTCGCGCAGCAATCCGCCGGCTTCCGACCAGTGCTGCGCGATGACCGTCTTGAATCCGGCGGCGTCGAGCTTGACGCCGTCGGGCAGCGTGATGCCGATGCGCGACAGGCCGTGATCCTGCAGCCAGGCCAGCCATTCGGGGATGTTCTGCAGCAGCACCTTGATCTGGTTCTGCAGCATCGGGATCAGCAGGATCAGGCTGGCCAGGCCCACGGCCGTGATCACCACGAACACCACGCACACGCCCGCGGTGCGCGACAGGCGCCAGCGTTGCAGGCGATCGACGATCGGATCGCCGGCATAGGCCAGTCCCGCGCCGAGCACGAACGGCGTCAGGATCGGCGAAAGCAGCCAGCAGACGAGCAGGAATACGGCGAGCGCCGCCAGCCACGGCCAGGTCTCGCGCAGGCGCAGCCGGTCGAGCGCCGAGCCGCCGGCGAATTCGGGTTCAGCGCTGGGCGAGGACATAGTGTCCGGTGGTCGGATCGCGGGCGACCAGGCCGCTCTTCTCGGCTTCGATGGCGGCGGCCTGCACGCCGCCTTCGACCACCAGGCGCAGCTGCAGGCGCTCGTCGCGCACGTCGTCGACGTCGACGCTGCGCACGCCGCGCACGCGGGTGAAATGGCGCAGCACGCGCGAATAGTCGGCGGTCGTGCGCAGGCCGGCGACCTGGATCACCCAGGTCTCGATGACGCTCGAATCCAGTCCGAACACCGGCAGGCCCTGGCCCCGCAGCGCCTCGTTGACGGCGCGCGAATCGAACACCGCCTTGAACATCAGCTCGCCGGAGGGCTCGTCGCGCTGGAAGCTGTACTGCTGCACCAGGCGCGGTGCGAGCGCCAGGATCGGGCCCGTCGCCGGGTCGTAGCGGCCGACCGCGCCCTTGAGCACCAGGATCAGCGCCATGCGCAGGCCCTTGTCGCGCGAGGCGCTGGATTCGTCCTCGACCGGCACCAGTGCGCCGTAGGGATTGCCCGGCAAGGGCCGGCCCTGCACCGCCGCGTCCGGCGCGGTCGGGGCCGTCGCCCCGCGCGGCTGGGCATCGGAAACGACCGGGAAGATCAGGCCCAGCACCACGGCGAGCGCCGCGAGACGCGGACGCGGTCGCGGGCGTCGGATCAGGGAGCGAAAGGGCATGGCGCGGATTATCGCGGCGCCGTCTGTAAAATGCATCGCTCGATCATGCCGCCCCGACCTTCTCGATGAGTTCCACCAAGTCCCTTTCATACCGCGATGCCGGTGTCGATATCGAAGCCGGCGACGCGCTGGTCGACGACATCAAGAAGATCGTGCGCTCGACGCGCCGCCCCGAAGTGCTCGCCGGCGTCGGCGGTTTCGGCGCGCTGGTGGGCCTGCCCAAGAAGTACAAGCAGCCGATCCTGGTCAGCGGCACCGACGGCGTCGGCACCAAGCTGCGGCTGGGCATCGACTCCGGAAGAGTCGAAGGCCTGGGCGTCGATCTCGTCGCCATGTGCGTCAACGACGTGCTGGTATCGGGCGCCGAGCCGCTGTTCTTCCTCGACTACTACGCCACCGGCAAGCTCGACAAGCGCACCGCCGCGCTGGTGATCCGCGGCGTCGCCACCGGCTGCAAGCTCGCCGGCTGCGCGCTGGTCGGCGGCGAGACCGCCGAGATGCCCGGCATGTACACCGCCGACGACTTCGATCTGGCCGGCTTCTGCGTCGCGGTGGTCGAAAAGAAGAAGATCATCGACGGCTCGAAGGTTGCCAAGGGCGACGTGATCATCGCGCTGCCCTCGAGCGGTCCGCATTCGAACGGCTATTCGCTGGTGCGCAAGATCCTCGCGGTGGGCGGTCACACGCTCGACCAGCGCTTCGGCGGCGGCAACCTCGGCGATGCGCTGCTCGCGCCGACCAACATCTACGTCAAGCCCGTGCTCAAGCTGCTCGAAGCCGGCGTGGACGTGCGCGGCATGGCGCACATCACCGGCGGCGGCATCGTCGGCAACCTGCCGCGCTGCTTCCCCAAGGGCGTGGGCGCGGTGCTCGACACCAGCAGCTGGAAGCGCCCGGCGATCTTCGAGTGGCTGCAGAACGAAGGCTCGGTCGAACAGGACGAGATGTGGCGCGTGTTCAACTGCGGGGTCGGCTTCGCGTTGGTGCTGCCGCGTCGACAGGTCGACACCGCGCTGCAGATGCTCAAGCGCGCACGCCTGCAGCCCTGGGTGATCGGCGAGGTCGTGCGCGGACGCCAGGACGTCCGCTTTGCCTAGAGCCCGCATCGCGGTCCTGGTTTCGGGCCGCGGCCGCAATCTCGACGCGCTGATGCAGGCCTGCGGCGACGGCCGCATCCGCGGCGACCTGGTCGGGGTGCTGAGCAACCGCGCCGATGCGCCGGCGGTCGATCGCGCGCGCGCCGCGGGCATTGCCGCCGTCGTGATCCCGCACGTGGCGTTCGCCGATCGCGACGCCTTCGATGCGGCGCTGGGCAGCGCGCTGGACGCGCTGCAGCCGGACATCGTCGTGCTAGCGGGCTTCATGCGGGTGCTCGGCAGCGGCTTCGTACGGCGCTGGAGCGGCCGGATGATCAACATCCACCCGTCGCTGCTGCCGCGCCACCCCGGCCTGCAGACCCACCGTCGGGCGCTCGAGGCCGGCGATCGCGAACACGGTGCCACCGTGCATTTCGTCACCGACGAGCTGGACGGCGGACCCGCGGTCATTCAGGGCCGTGTCAGCGTGCAACCCCAAGATACGGCCGAACTTCTGGGCGACCGTGTGATGACCGACGTGGAGATCCGCATCCTTCCGCAGGCCGTGGCGTGGCTGGCCGATCGCCAGCTGTGCCTGCGTGGCGATGGTCGTGCCGCACTGCGCGGCCGTCCGCTGGACAATCCGCTGCAGCTGTCGGACCTCGACGAGGCATTCCGATGAGCCGCGGACGGCGTCTGGCGCCGCTGGCCCTGGGGTTGATGCTGGTCGTCGGATTCATTTCGGCGGCCGACGCGGCGCAGCCCACGCCCAGCGATCACACCTACCTGCTCACGCGCGGGATGATGACGCTGGGCGAAGCGCGCTTCACGCTCGGTCGCCAGCAGGATCCCAACTGCTGGCGCTACGAGTACCACGCCAAGCCCTCGGGCCTCGCGCGACTGTTCATCGGCGACGTCAGCGAGCGCTCGGACTTCTGCATGGCCGACGGCAAGGTCCTGTCGCAGAGCTTCGATTTCAAGCGCGCCGACAAGGCCAAGGACGATTTCAGCCTGCGCTTCGACTGGCAGGACGGCGTCGTGCGCTCGAGCGCCGGCGAGATGCGTCCGCTCGAGACCGGCATGGTCGATCGTCTCGCGATGCAGATCGCGGTGCAGACCTGGGTGATCGATCGCAAGGGCCAGCCCGGGCCCGAGACGTTTTCCGTGACCAAGGTCGAGGACGAGCGGGTCAAGACCTACACGTTCCGCATCACCGGCCGCGAGTCGGTGACGACGCCGGCCGGCACGTTCGACACCGTTCGGGTCGAACGCGTCAACGACAAGAAGAAGTCGACGGTGTTCTGGCTCGCCCCGTCGCGCGGCTACGCCGCGGTGCGCGTGCAGCAGACAAAGGACGGCGACGAGCAGATCAAGATGGTGCTCAAGAACTGAGCGGGCCGTGGCGACATCACGACGTCACCAACCCCTCTTCCCGCAGCTTCTCCAGGTGCGTCTCGATGTTCTCGCGCGCCAGCGGCAGCAGCCGCGGATCCAGGTCGCGATAGATCGCCGCCAGCATCTGGTCGATCGTCTGGCCCGCGCGATGCAGTTCCAGCACCGAGGCCTCGCGCAGACGGCGATGCCGCAGCGTCTCCTCCAGCCGGAACGTCGTGCCCATCGCGATGCCGTGTGACGGCACGATGACCTTGGGCGCCAGCGCGATGATGCGTTCGAGCGAGCGGAAGTAGCGGCCCATGTGGCCTTCGGGCTTGTGGATCACCACGGTGCCGATGCCCTGGATGAGATCTCCGACGATGCACCACGCGCGATCGTCCGGCATCAGCGCGAGCTGGCCCTCGTCGTGTCCCGGCACCGCCAGCGCCCGCACCGGCCGGCCGAGCCAGTGCGTGACGACGTCGCCGTCGCCCACCCGCCGCTGCGCGATGCCATCGAAGAAGCGTGGCGTGCGCTGTGCGATGCGCCCGGCGGTGTCGGCGCTCAGCGCGATCCCGAGACCCAGGCGCCGCGCGATCACGTCGGCGCGCTCGCAGTGGTCGGGGTGGTGATGCGTGAGGAACAGCTCGTCGATCCCCAGCGGCGTGACGACCTTGATCAGCTCCTCGAGCTCGTCGTCGTTCCACGGCGACGGATCGACGAGCACGCGATGCGCGCCGTCGTCGCCAAGGATGAAACAGTTGGTGTGCAACGCCGGCGGCAGCGTGTTGGAGCGCACCGGGATCTCGCGCAGGCCCCAGATCGCCTGGATGATCGGCAGGCGTTCCTTGTCGTTGTTGTCGAGCGTTACCGCCTCGGATCCCGCACCGCCTTCGCCCGCCGCCAGGCGCGCGATCGCCGCCGATGTCGGCGGCGCGAGCAGCAGCTGCCCGTCGAGATATTCGGCGTGCAGCTGCGCCGGCGTGGCCCAGCGGTAGCGATCGACCTCGCCGGTGTCGAGCTCGATCGGCGGACGCACCGACAGCTCGAGGCGGAAGAACACGGTATCGAATCGCACCGGCACGATCGCCGGCGTCAGCGCGTGTCCGAAAGCGTGCAGCGAGATCACCTCGCCGCGCGCGACCGCCGCGTCGAGGTCGAATCCGATCTCCTCACCGAGTTCGCGGATCAGCGCCTGCAGCTGGCGCGGCTCGTGAGCCTCGCACCAGGTGCCGACCCGGGCCGGCACGTCGCCGTCGGCCTTGTCGACCTTGCCGCCGGGGAACGCCCAGTAGCCCGGAAACGAGGCGAGCGCCGGGTGTCGGCGCACCACCAGGATGTCCTGGCCATGCTGCACCACCACGGTGACCGCTTCCTTGATCGTCATGACGCCACACATCCCACGCTACGGAGGGCCAGTCTAGGCCCGCAGGGTTCGTGCCGGCGATCCGGAGTGATGCCCTACTCGGCCTCGTCGTTGGGCGTGATCGACTTCAGCACGACCTTGTCGCCGCCGAAGGTGACCTTGACCGTCTCCTTGGATCCCTTCCACGTTTCGGTCGCCATGCTGATCGGGCCGATGTCGCCGCCCGAGACCTCGTCGGGCTTGCCGAGCACGTTGTACACCTGGTCGCGCGTCATGTTGGCCTTGACCTTGGCGTAGCTGTCGGCGTTGACCTTCGACGTGCACGCCGCCAGCACCGCCAGCAACAGCCCCATCCCTGCCATCAATCCCCAGCTCTTCATGTGTCGTTGCACTGCTGTCTCCCGTCGTTCGACTTGATTCGATTCGCGCCGCTTCGTAGCGTCGCGCGATGAGCATGCCCGAACAAGCCCTGCACCAGGAGGTCGCCGCGGCCGCGCGGCGTGTCGGCCTGCTCGACTGGCTGATGCTGATGCTCGCGCTGATCTCGGTGGGACTGCTCGCCTGGGAAATGCTCGCCAACGTCGACCCGCCGACGCGCCAGCTGATCTTCGGCATCGACTACGCGATCTGCGCGATCTTCGCCGCCGAGTACCTGTGGCGCTGGCACCAGTCGGGCTGGACCGTCGAGTACGTCAAGCGCAACTGGTACGAACTGCTCGGCATGATTCCGCTGCAGCATCCGGTGCTGCGCGGCTTCCGGCTTTTCCGTGCGGTGCGGATCCTGGTGCTGCTGGCGCGCTTCGGTCGCGCCGCGGATCGTGCGCTGGGCGATGAGTTCACCTATCGCCTCGTCAACCGCTTCAAGAACGCGATCGTGGAATCGATCAGCAGCGCGGTGACCGTGGCCGTGCTCGACGAGGTTCGCGAAGTCCTCACCCGGGGCCAGTACGCGCGCAACATCGCGCGCGCGCTCGAGGAAAACCAGCCGCAGCTGCGCGCGATGATCGGCGAGAAGCTGCGCGAGGACCCGCGCGCCGGACGCCTGCAGAAACTGCCGTTCGCGCGCGATCTGACCGAGTCGATGATCGACGTCGCGCTGCGCCTGGTCGAACAGGTCCTGCAGGATCCGCGGACCGACGAACTGATCGCCGACATCCTGCGCGAGAACCTCGCGCAGATCCGGGCGTCGGTGGCGGCCAACGCGCGTGATCTGAAGACCTGATCGCGCTGACCGACGTCGCGCGCCGGCACCGATACGGGCCCTGCCCGCCGGCGGCGAAACCAAACGCGGCGCGCGCGGTCGCAGCAACTGCCGCACAATGCCGCGTCCCATGCTTCGATTTCCCCTCTTTCGGATCGCTCTAATCGCGCTCCCCCTTGCCCTCGTGGCCGGGTGCGCCAACGACGGCCGCTTCGTCAAACCCGTCGCCGCACCGGTCGATGCCACCGGCAGCACCGCCGATCCGTCCAAGTACGCCGACGGCTATCTGCGCATCTTCGTCAGCTCCAACCTGGACACCAATGGCCGCGCGCTCGACTTCGGTCCGGAGTCCGAGCGCCCCGCGATGCTGCTGATCTCCGCCAAGTTCGGGCGCGGCACCGTGGCGAGCTTCACCGCCGACACCGAGCCCGAGATCCCGGTGCTGCTGTACGACGTGCGCGAGGGCAAGATCGTCAGCGCGGTAGTCGACAACGCGCTGCTCACCGAAGGCCTGCTGGTGGACCCCGAATCGCTGTCGAAGTCGCCGCACCTGCAGATCGTCATTCGCGGGGTACCGGCCGACAAGGCCAAGTGGGTGACCAACCTGCTCGAGATCGCCACCGGCGAACCGGTGCTGAAGTTCGGCATGGGCTTCGTTCCCGGCGGGCAGGTGGTCTCCGGACTGAGCTCCAAGCTGGGCGAACTGCTCAGCGACGAGATCAAGACCGAGAAGAAGCCTTGGGAGGAAAAGACGCTGCTGGGCCTGCGCGCCGACGAGGGCTTGTCGGCGCTGGACGGCCGCCAGTTCGTGGTGCTGCTCAACTCGACCAAGGTCGAGCTCGAATCGGCGGCGCCGAACCTGCGCCGCTGCGAGCGCACGATCTCCCCGAGCGGTCTGTGCGACGCCAAGGGCAAGCCCTGGATGACGGCGCAGGCGTACGTGCGCTTCGAACTCGACGTCACCGACTTTCGATCCGTGAAGGACTTCATCGGCAGCGCGATTTCCTGCGAAGCCGACGAGCGCGTCTGGGGCAACTACCGGGAACTGATCGGCTCGGGCCAACTCGCGCGCCGCCAGTCCGAGTACGAGCGGCATCTGCTCTCGCGCGGCGAACTGCTGCTGGCGGTGCGCCGCGCCAACAACGAATCGCCGTCCTGGCGCCGCGCCGGTCGCCTGCTGCATTTCGCGCAGCAGGCGGTGCTGCTGCCGCGCCCGGACGATGCGTACTGGACCGAGCATTTCCGCGATCGCGCGCTGCAGACCGAGGCCTGCATCCGCACCACCGCGTCGCGCTCGCAATCGCAGTACGCGGCGATCTGGGATTCGGCCGTCCGGCTGTTCTCGCGCGCGCAGTCCTATCCGGTCTGGGCGCAGGCGCTGTCGGGCAGCTCGGATCCGGAGTCGCCGGCGCTGCGCGACGCCGAGCGCGAGCTCACGCAGTTGCACCAGCTGATGTCGGTCAGCGAGCTGCGCAATCTGGACAGCGAAAGCCTGGAAGGCCTGAGCAGCCTGGATGCGCAGCTCCAGACGCTGCTCAAGCCGGTGTACGAGCGCGTCGTCGAACGCATCGACGAGGACGACGACACGCCCGAGGGCAAGCGTCAGCGCCTGGCCGATCTGCAGACACGCAGCGCCTGCACCGCGTGCCGCGAGCTGCTGGCCCAGCGCGCCGAGGCGCTGCGACAGATCGTGCCGGTGCCGGTGCCGGTCGAAACGCCGCCGCCGGTGCCTCCGGCCGCACAGCCTTCGTAGGGCAGGAAAGCGAAGCGCATCCCGCCGCCGGGTACCGGGACCACGGCGGGATGCGCTTCGCTTCCCCGCCCTCCCGATATCGACGATCCCGCAGAATGGCGGCCGTTCCCCGCCCTCCTGCGCACGCGCCACATGTCCCGAACCCTCGATGTCGCCGGCAACCTTCTGACCAGCAGCTGTCGCGGCTGGCGCGGTGCCACCGCTTTTCATCCCGCCACGCGCCAGCCCGAAAAGCTGCTCGAGCTCTACGATATCGAGGCCAGTCCGTACTGCCGACTCGTGCGCGAGGTGCTCACCGAGCTCGACCTCGACGCGATGATCTTCCCGTGTCCGCTGGGCGGGACGCGCTATCGCCCGCAGGTCGAAGCCCGCGGCGGCAAGCTGCAGTTCCCCTACCTGGTGGATCCGAACACCGGCGATGCGTTGTTCGAGTCGGCGGACATCATCGATCACCTGCGCCTGGCCTACGGCAACGGACGCCCGGCGCGCCGCGGCCTGGGTCGGCGCGCCGCGGTGGCCGGCTCCTACGCCGCGACGCTGACGCGCGCGGTCGGCCGGGTCCGCGGCTATCGCGCCCGCGCCTCGGTCGCGCCGGAGCAGCCGCTGGAGCTGTACAGCTTCGAAGCGAGCCCCTATTCGCGCCCGGTGCGCGAGCTGATGTGCGAGCTCGAGCTGCCGTACCGGTTGCGCAACTTCGGCAAGTCGCGCTGGGAGGAGATGGGACCGCCGGCGGTGCGCAAGCGCTTCTTTCCCGATGCCCCGATCACCAGCGCCAACCGCCAGCGCATGTTCGAGCTCACCGGACGCTTCCAGGTGCCCTACCTGGTGGATCCGAACACCGGGACCTCGATGTACGAATCGGGCGACATCCTGCGCTACCTCGAGCAGACCTACGCGCGCTGAGCGCGCGCCGATGAGCGACTCCTGGGCGATCTTCGGCGCCGTCGTGGCGGCGCATGCGCTCGGTGTCTCCAGCCCCGGCCCCGATTTCGCCGTCGTGGTGCGCCAGACGCTCGCGCACGGCCGGCGCGCCGGCATCGCCACGGCGCTGGGCATCGGCAGCGGCATCCTGGGCCACGTCGGCTGGGGCATGTTCGGACTGGGATGGGCGGTGGCGCGCGCGCCGATGCTGCTCGAGGTGCTGCGCTACGGCGGCGCGGCGGTGCTGCTGTGGATCGGCGTCAAGGCGCTGCGCTCGCAGCCGCTATCGGCCGATGATGGACCGCGCACCGGCGCGCACGCGGAAGCGGCGCCGCTGCGCGCGTGGACGCTGGGGTTGGCCACCAACCTGCTCAACGCCAAGGCGATGCTGTTCTTCGTTGCGCTGTGTTCGAGCGTGATCGCCGCCGGCGCCACGCCGATGCTGCGCGGCCTGCTCGGACTGTGGATGGTCGCCGCCACCGCGGCCTGGTTCGCGTTCGTGGCGTGGACCATCGGCCATCCGGCGGTGCGACGCCGGCTGCTCGCACACGCGCATCGCATCGACCGGGCGATGGGCGTGATCCTGATCGCGCTGGCGGCCTGGGTCGTGTTGGGCTTCTAATCGATCGACTCCCCTGATCGGACCCGCCCTTGGCCAGCATCTGGATCCTGCGCCGCATCGTCATCGCCAAGCACCATCCGTCCGCGGTGCTGCTCGCGGCACAGCTGGTGGGCGTGCTGCTCTACGCCCTGGTCGAGAACCTGCCGGGCGGGCGCGCGGTCCTCGCGGCGTTCGGCCTGGTCGTGCTCGGCGCGGCGCTGCAGGTCGTGCGCAACAGTCCGTGGTTCACGTGGCTGGGCAATGCGCTGGCCTTGATCGTGGTGGTACTGCTCGGCATCACGATGATCTGGCCGAGCACGCATCTGGACATCGCGGCGTCGACGGTTCTTGCGGTTTTCTATTTCTACGCGGCGGGCGCGCTGATCGCCTACATGCTGCAGGACCAGACCGCGAGCCTCGACGAGTTCTACGCGGTGGGCGCCACCTTCACGCTGCTGGCCTGGGCGTTCGCGCACACGTACGTGGTGTGCCAGGCGCTGGTGCCCGGGAGTTTCGCCGGCGCGGTCAATGCCGGCGAAGCGCGCACCTGGATGGACCTGCTGTTCCTGAGCTTCACGATCCTGTCGGGCGTCGGGTTGGGCGACATCATGCCGCTGTCGCCGCTGGCACGAGCGCTGGTCATGCTCGAGGAACTGGCCGGGATCATGTACATCGCGTTGGTGGTGTCGCGCCTGATCACGATGGCCTCCGCGCCGAAGAGGGCCGGAGCCGGGACCTCCGACGATGACGGTTGAGCGCGCGCTGCATCGGCGCTTCGCGTTGTCGCTGAGCGCCGCCAGCGGCGTGGTGCTGCGCAACGGCGTGGCGCTCGTCGTCGGCGACGATCGCGTGGGCCTGGACCGGTACGACCTCTCCGATGGAGCGGCCCTGGCACCGATCCCGCTGCTGGCCGGTCACGGCGCCGATGCGACGCTGCCCAAGCCCGAAAAACCGGATCTGGAAGCGCTGGCCGAGTTCGGCGACGGCACACTCGTGGCGCTGGGCTCGGGCTCGCGGCCCAATCGCGACCGCGGCTTTCGCATCGCCGGCGCGCGCGTGCAGGCGCTCGATCTGTCGCCGCTCTACACGCAGTTGCGGCGCGACATTCCCGACCTCAACATCGAAGGCGCGGCGCTGGAATCCGGCGACACGCTGGTGCTCGCGCACCGCGGCGTCGGCCGCAGCGATGCGAGCCAGCTGATCCGGCTCGACGCGCGGGTGCTGCGCGCTGCGTCACGTTGCGATTGGCCCGCATCGGCCCTGCTTGGCGTGCGCCACGTCGATCTCGGCGCGCTCGACGGTATAGCCCTGGCGTTCACCGATCTCGCGCCGGGACCCGACGGGGCGCTGCATTTCCTGGCGGCGGCAGAGGACACCGACGATCCGTATCGCGATGGGCAATGCCGCGGCAGCGTGCTGGGACGACTCGAGCACGATGGACGCGTGCGCACGCTTGCGCGGTTGAGTCCGGTGGTGAAGGCCGAGGGACTGGCGTACTCACATCGGTCCGGAGCGGACGACACGTGGGTCGTCGTCACCGACGCGGACGATCCGAGCCTGCGGGCGTGGATCTATGAGCTGCGAATCCCGCATCGGTAGGGCGGGAAAGCGGCCGCGCATCCCGCCAGGGGATGCCGACCCCGACGAGATGCGCGGCTTTCAGCCGCTTTCCCGATCTGCACCGGATGGGCGATCGTGCGCCGCCGTCCGTCAAACCGGATTGGCGATCGCGCGCCACAGCATCTCGAACAGCACGTTGGCCTGGCGCGTCGGCGGATCCTTCATGCCGCGCACGACCCAGGCCTGCACGTTGCGCTGGATGACGCCGTAGATGAAATCCAGCAGCGTCTTTTCATCGACCTCGGCGGTGAGCACGCCGTTGGCGCGGCCTTCGGCGAGCACGCGGATGAAGACGCTGAACAGCGGGCGATGCTCGTAGCCGCCCGAGCGCCGCCAGGTGTTGATGTAGACCGAGCTCATCAGGATCTGCAGCACGCGCGGATTCTTTTCGAAGAAATCCAGCGCGACCCAGAACGTCTTGCGCAGGCGCTCCTTGTAGGCCTCGATGCCCTGCAGGTGATCGAGCATCCGCGCCGCGAGGCGCTGCAACTGCGCATCGAGCGTCGAGAACAGCAGCGCTTCCTTGCTGCCGTAGTACTTGTAGATCGTCTGCAGCGAAACGTTGGCGCCACGCGCGATCTCGATCAGGCCGACGCGATGGAACTCGCGCTGGCTGAAGATGTCCAGCACGGCCTGCTCGATGCGCTCGCGGGTGGCGGGATCGAGCTGGGCCAGGTCGGGCAGCCGCAGCGCGGCGGCATGGGCGGGTTCGGGTCGGTTCATCGCGAAGGTTCGGGAAGCGTCTGACGGTAAGGATATTTACTATACGAAAGTCGGGCGCCCGGTGTGGACCATTCCATCAGCATTGACCCTAGCCCCCCAGCCTAACTAAGCTCGGCGCTCGCGATTTTTTCCTGGTGTCGAGCGCCTCCATCTTTCGGCGATAGCGACTTTGCCGTCGAGCCGCGGACACCCTTCCGTAACGCGCATTACCTTCCCCCTCCACGGAACCGACATGACCGACGCATACATCTTCGACGCCGTTCGCACCCCGCGCGGCAAGGGCAAGAAGGACGGCAGCCTGCACGAGGTCACGCCGATCCATCTGCTCGCCAACCTGTTCTGGGCGCTGCAGGACCGCAACCGCCTCGACACCTCGCAGGTCGACGACGTGGTGCTCGGCTGCGTGACGCCGGTCGGCGAACAGGGCGCGGACGTCGCGCGTGTGGCGGTGCTCTACGCCGGTTGGGACCAGAGCGTCGCCGGCGTCACGCAGAGCCGCTTC
This sequence comes from Panacagrimonas sp., assembly GCF_020697055.1. Taxonomy (GTDB): domain Bacteria; phylum Pseudomonadota; class Gammaproteobacteria; order Nevskiales; family Nevskiaceae; genus Panacagrimonas. The sequence continues at coordinate 125,179 of NZ_JAJFBP010000005.1, forward strand.
TGCGCCTCGGGCCTGGAGTCGGTGAACATCGCCGCGATGAAGGTGATGTCGGGCCAGGAAGACCTGGTCGTCGCCGGCGGCGTCGAATCGATGAGCCGATGGCCGATGGGTTCGGATGGCGGCGCGTGGGCGATGGATCCTCGCGTCAACGACAAGCTCGCGTTCGTTCCTCAGGGGATCAGCGCGGATCTGGTGGCTTCGCTGGAAGGCTTCTCGCGCCGCGACGTGGATTCCTTCGCAGCCGAGTCGCAGCGCCGCGCCGCCGCCGCCAAGGCCGCGAACCGGTTCTCGAAGAGCATCATCCCGGTGAAGGACATCAACGGCCTGGTCGTGCTCGATCACGACGAGACGGTGCGCGGCGACACCACCACCGATTCGCTGTCGAGCCTGAAGCCGAGCTTCGAGATGATGGGCCAGATGGGCTTCGACGCCACGGCGCTGCGCAAGTACACCACCGTCGAGAAGATCGACCACGTGCACCACGCCGGCAACTCGTCGGGCATCGTCGACGGCGCCGCGCTGATGCTGATCGGCAGCAAGGAAAAAGGCGCTTCGCTGGGCCTGAAGCCGCGCGCGCGCATCCGCCAGGTCGCGGTCACCGGCAGCGAGCCCACGATCATGCTCACCGGCATCGGTCCGGCCTCGAAGAAGGCGCTCAGGAAGGCTGGCATGTCCGCCAAGGACATCGATCTTTTCGAGATCAACGAGGCTTTCGCCGCCGTGGTCATGCGCGCCGCGCGCGACCTGGACATCACGATGGACAAGATCAACGTCAACGGCGGCGCCATCGCGATGGGCCATCCGCTCGGTGCGACCGGCTGCATCATCCTGGGCACCGCGCTCGACGAGCTCGAGCGCACCGGCAAGTCCACCGCGCTTGCGTCGCTGTGCGTCGGGGCCGGCATGGGCATCGCCACGATCATCGAGAGAGTCTGAAGCTTTCCCCTCTCCCGCTTGCGGGAGAGGGTGGCGCGAAGCGCCGGGAGAGGGCGCTTCAAGCCGAGACGCCCTCTCCTCTGACCCCTCTCCCGCTCGCGGGAGAGGGGAATCCACAACCCCCTTCCGGATTCCTCACATGAGCGCTGTCACTTTCACCGTCGACGCCGACGGCATCGCCACCATCAGCCTCGACCTGCCCGGCCGGCCGATGAACGTCATCAACGAGCACCTGATGCAGCCGTTGGTGGACGCCATCGCCAAGGTGCAGTCCGATGCCTCGATCAAGGGCGCGATCCTCACCTCCGGCAAGAAGGATTTCATCGCCGGCGCCGACATCGACAATCTCTTTCTCGTCACCGATCCGAAGATCGCGTTCGAGATGGCCGAGGCTCTCAAGGCGCAGCTGCGCAAGATCGAACTCGGCGGCAAGCCCTTCGTCGCCGCGATGAATGGCACCGCGCTCGGCGGTGGGCTCGAGATCGCGCTGTCGTGCCACTGCCGCATCGCCATCGACGATCCGAAAGCCAAGATCGGCCTGCCCGAGGTGAAGCTGGGCCTGCTGCCCGGTGGCGGCGGCACGCAGCGCCTGCCGCGGCTGATCGGCATCCAGGCTTCGGCACCGTTGATCCTCGAAGGCAGGGAACTGAGCCCGGCCGCGGCCAAGCAGCAGGGCATCATCCATGACCTGGCCAAGGACAAGGACGAGCTGCTGGCCAAGGCCAAGGCCTGGTGCCTGGCCAACCCGAAGCCGGTGCAGCCCTGGGACGACAAGAAGTTCAAGTTCCCCGGCGGCGACTCGCGTCATCCCGGCACCGTGCAGATGCTCGCGATCGCGCCGTCGATGGCCAACGCCAAGACGCAGGGCAACTACCCCGCCGCACGGAACATCCTGTCGTCGATCTACGAAGGCGGCATCGTCGACTTCGACACCGGCTGCCGCATCGAGTCGCGCTACTTCGCCGAGCTCGCGGTGTCGCAGGTGTCGAAGAACATGATCGGCACGCTGTGGTTCCAGTTGAACGGCATCAACAAGGGCAAGTCGCGCCCGGCCGGCATCGAGAAGCAGAAGACGCAGAAGCTGGGCATCCTCGGCGCCGGCATGATGGGCGCGGGCATCGCGTACGTTTCGGCCAAGGTCGGCATGCAGGTGGTGCTGCTCGATACGACGCAGGAAGCGGCCGATCGCGGCAAGTCGTATTCGACCGGCCTGCTCGACAAGGACGTCAAGAAGGGCAAGCTGCTGCCGGCCGACAAGGAGGCGGTTCTCGCGCGCATCCAGGCCACGACGAAATTCGAAGACCTCGCCGGTTGCGATCTCGTCATCGAAGCCGTGTTCGAGGATCGCGGCATCAAGGCGGACGTGACGAAGAAGACGCAGGCGGTGCTGGGCGCCGACGTGGTGTTCGCGTCCAACACGTCCACGCTGCCGATCACGGGCCTGGCCAAGGCGCACACGAAGGCCGAGAACTTCATCGGCCTGCACTTCTTCTCGCCGGTCGACAAGATGCCGCTGGTCGAGATCATCATGGGCGAGAAGACCTCGCCCGCGACGCTCGCGAAGGGCTTCGACTACGTGCAGCAGATCCGCAAGACGCCGATCGTCGTCAACGATTCGCGCGGCTTCTACACCTCGCGCGTTTTCGGCACCTACATCATGGAAGGCCTCGCGCTGCTCGCCGAAGGCGTGCACCCGCGCTCGATCGAGGTCGCCGGGCTGCAGGCCGGCATGCCGGTGGGACCGCTGGCGCTCAACGACGAGGTGTCGCTGTCGCTGGCGTTGCACGTGCTCGAACAGACGCGCAAGGACTACGCCGCCGAAGGCAAGGTGCTCGAACCGCGTCCGGGCGATAGCGTGATCGAGAAGATGGTCAAGGTGCTCGACCGGCCGGGCAAGAAGGCGGGACACGGGTTCTACGAATACCCGGCCGAAGGCACCAAGGGCGAGAAGACGCTGTGGAAGGGACTGGCGGAACACTGGCCGCACGCCAAGGATCAGCCGGCGCAGCAGGAGCTGATCGATCGGATGATGTTCGTGCAGGCGCTCGATGCCGCGCGCTGCTTCGAGGAGCGCGTCACCACGACGGTGGCCGATACCAACATCGGCTCGATCTTCGGCTGGGGCTTTGCGCCGCACCAAGGTGGCGCGCTGCAGTTCATCAACGCCTATGGACCGAACAAGTTCGTGGCGCGTGCCGAACAACTGGCGGCGAGGTACGGCGCACGCTTTGCACCGCCGAAGTCGCTGGTGGAGATGGCCAAGGCGGGCAGGACGTTCGTCGATTGATGATCCCCTCTCCCGTTAAACGGCAGAGGGTTGCGCGGAGCGCCGGGAGAGGGCGGTCGGAATCGCAAGGCCCTCTCCCCCGCCCCCCTTCCGCAAGCGGGAGCGGGGAGCCTTGTGAGGTAGGCTTCCGTCGTCCCTCCTACCGTTCGCTCGTATGAGCCACATCGTCCTCGTCCACGGCGCCTGGCACGGCGCATGGTGCTGGTACAAGCTCGTGGCGCGCCTGCGCGCAGCAGGCCACACCGTCAGCTGTCCCGACCTCCCCGGTCACGGCGTCGATCGCACGCCGACGGCCGACGTGACGATGAACGCCTATGTCGAGCGCGTCGCCTCCGTGCTCGACGCCGCGCCCGAGCCGGTGGTGCTGGTCGGTCACAGCATGGGCGGCGCGGTGGTCTCGCAGTCCTCGGAGGCGCGCCCCGAGCGCATCCGCCACGCGGTGTACCTGGCCGCGTTCGCACCCGCGCACGGCCAGTCGGTGTTCCAGGTGGCGCGTTCCGATCGCGACGACCGCATGGGCGCGCGGATGGTGATGTCGGCCGATCGTCGCAGCATCACGCTCAAGCCGGAGACGGTGCGCGAAGGCCTGTACGCGGACTGCGCCGAAGAGGACGTGACGCTCGCGCGGATGCTGCTGGTGCCGCAGGCCAGCGCACCGCTCGGCACACCGCTGGCGCTGACCGACGCACGCTACGGTCGCGTGCCGCGCAGCTACATCGAGTGCACGCAGGACCAGGCGGTGTCGATCGGCGCGCAGCGGACGATGCCGGGACGCGCGGGCTGCATGCAGGTGCACAGTCTCGACACCGGCCACTCGCCGTTCCTGTCGGCGCCGGATCGCCTCGCGGCGATCCTCGCCGGTATCTAGACCTCGCTCAGCCCTGCTTCTCGATGCTGTCGATGATCTTGTTGTAGAGACCCGACAGCAGCGGCTTGATCTCGGCTTCGGGGGCGCCCTTCGGCACCCAGTTGCTGCCCCAGCGGATCGTCGTGCCGCCACCCGCTGCTTCGGCGAGTTCGACCACCGCGTGGTACTGCTCCAGCGGCAGCACGGTGTTCTTGGTCAACGAATACGACATCAGACGGTTCGGCACGAGCGCTTCGAGACGCTCTTCGAGGTCGTCGGGCGTGCCCTTCAGTCGCACGACCCGAATGGAGCCGATGCCTTCGCCATTGCGCATCGTCAGACGTTCGATGTCGTCGGGCAGCAACTTGCTGATGCCGCCGAAATCCGCGAGGCGGGCGTAGACCTTCTGCGGCGGCAGCTTCACGGTGCGCTCGACGAGCACGGAATAGGCCATTGGGATTCTCCTCATCACGAGCCTTGGGGGAACGTGGAGTCTGCCGCGTGCGAAGTCGCGCTGGAACTCCGGCCGAACCCCGCATCATCGCCGCGGCAACGTCTCAGAATGCAGGATCGTCCGACAAGCGCTTGCGGCGACGTAGCCGCCGCTCGGTTTCCACGCGCTCCGGCGCGCGTTCGATCTCGTTGGCCGAGCGCGTGTCCAGCCAGTCGGCCGCGACTTCCCACACCGCCTTCTGCGCCTTGGAGCCCGACAGCACCCCCATGTGGCCACCGGGCGCGACGAGATACTGCTTGTCCGACGATGCGACGAGGTCGAGGCTTTTCTTGGCCGCGTCGGGCGTGACGAGGTTGTCGGTCTCGCCTGCGAACACCAGCACCGAGGCCTGGATGCGATCGAACTGGGCGGTCTTGCCGCCGAGCTCGATGGTGCCGCGCGACAGGTCGTTGTCGATGGCGAACTTCACGAACATGTCCTGGATCAGGCGTCCCGGGTAGGCCAGCATGTTGTTCAGGAAGCTCGACGTCGTCGTGTGGCTCTCGACGAATTCGCGGTCCCACAGCCGCAGCACCAGGTCCCAGTAGGTGGTGATGCTGCCGACGGGATTGGTCAGCTTGAACGCCAGCGAATTCATCCACCCCGGCACCGTCATCTTCTCGGGCGCAACGTTGTGCAGGCGGAACGAGGTGAGCTTGCGCACCAGCTCCGCCGGCTTCATCAGCGCCGCGGTGAGCTGGCCCATGATGCTGCCCTCGCTGGTGTCGATCGGGCTCGCCACCGTCACGATGTTGCGCAGGTGCGGGTCGTTCGACAGGCCCGCGTACATCAGGCAGAACAGTCCGCCCAGGCACCAGCCGAACAGGCTCAGATCCTGCACTTGTGCGTGTTCGCGGATGCGGCGCAGCGCTTCGGGCATCAGGTCGTCGACGTAGTCGCTCAGGCCGTAGTGCGCCTGCTCGCGCCCGGGCTCGCCCCAGTCGATCAGGTACACGCGGTAGCCGCGCGCCACGAAGTACTTCACCAGGCTGCGGTTGGGCGTGAGGTCGAAGATCGCGGGACGCGCCGCCAGCGGCGGCACGAACACCAGCGGCACGCCGTGCGTCTCACCCATCACCGTGAGCGTGGCGCCGCCCGACAGCTCGATGTGTTCCTCCTCGAGCGGCGGGTAGTAGCGCACCGAGGTGATGCCGTAGCTGTGGATGATCTCGTGCGCGGTCTGCTCCGAGCGCACCATCGTGCCCGGCAGGAAGATGCGATCGAAGGCGTTGTTGGCGACTTCGACGACGCGCTCGTTTAGCGCCAGTCCCTGATCGATCACCTGTCGCACGATGCCCATCGCCGTCTCCCTCAGTCGAGAACCCAAAGATTCAAAGCACGAGAATCACGCAAAGACGCCAAGACGCAGAGAGCGCAAAGACAAAGAAGGTTTGAGCAATCGCTCGATCCCCCCGGCCCCTGATTACACATTGCTACTCTTGCGTCCTCTGCGTCTTGGCGTCTTTGCGTGATTCTTTGAATGCCTGAAGGGCGCAAGCCGCCCATTCAGCCCCACACGACCTTGCGCCTGCGCGAAGCCCAGCCCTCGATCTCCGGCTCGTAGCGCTTCTCGATCACGTCGCGCTTGATCTTCATCGTGGGCGTGAGAAAGCCGTTCTCGATCGTCCACTGCTCCTTGACCACCGCCACGAAGTCGAGCACCTCGTGCGGCTCGAGTTCGGCGTTGACCTCGTCGAGCAGGTCCGCCAACTCGCGCTCGAGCGGACCGCGATCGGCCGCATTGGCCGATGCGGCCTGCGCTTCGGCCGACAGCATCATCAGCGCGAACGGCTGCGGGCGCCCCGCCCCGGCCACGCACACCGCCTCGACTTTCGGGTGGCGCATCAGGCGGTTTTCGATCGGCGCCGGCGCGACGTACTTGCCCTTGCTGGTCTTGAACAGTTCCTTCACGCGACCGGTGATGCGCAGGCGGCCCTTTTCGTCGATCTCGCCGCGATCGCCGGTGTGCAGCCAGCCCTCGGCGTCGATCGCCTCCTGGGTGCGTTCCTCGTCGCGGTAGTAGCCCATCATGTTGCACGGGCTCTTCACCAGGATCTCGCCGTTGTCGGCGATACGGCAGTGCACCCCGGGCATCGGCTGTCCGACGGTGCCCACCTTCACGCTGCCGGCGCGATTGGCGTGCGAGTACGCGAAGTTCTCGGACATGCCGTAGCCCTCGATCAGTTCGAGGCCGATCTCGCGATACCACTCGAGGATGTGCGGCGGCAGCGGCGCGGCGCCGGTCAGCGCGTAGCGCACGTAATCCAGTCCCAGCTCGTGCAGCAGCTTGCGCTTGACGATGCCGCCGACCACCGGCGTGCGGAACAGCACTTTCTGGCGCTTGAGCGGCAGCTTCTGCTGGATGCCGAGGTAGAACTTGGTCCACAGCCGCGGCACCGACAGGAACAGCGTCGGACGTGCGCGCCGCAGGTCATCGATGAACGTCGAGAGCGAGTCGGCGAAATAGACGCGGCAACCGCCGCGCAGCGACGGCGCTTCCACCACGGCACGCTCGGCGGCGTGCGCCAGCGGCAGGTAGGAAATCATCCGGTCCTCGGGCGTGGGCTCGACGATGCTGCGCGCGCCTTCTGCGCAACGCAGCATCGCGCCGAAGCTGATCATCACGCCCTTGGGTTTGCCGGTGCTGCCGGAGGTGTAGACGATCGTCGCCAGCTCCTCGGGCTTGCGCCGGGCGGCCGATTTGGCCGGACGGGTCTTGGCGGTGACGTCGTCCCACCGGGGCACGCCGTCCAGGTCGCCGGCCAGCGGCAGCGCGATCAGCGGCAGGTCGCCGGGAATGCCCGAACGCACGGATTCCCAGTCCGCCTTCTCGAGCTTGCCGATGAACAGCAGCTTCACCTCGGCGTGATCGAGGATGTGGCGCGCGGTCTCGGCGTTGAGGGTCGGATACAGCGGCACCGTGACGTGGCCGGACATCCAGATCGCAAGATCGGCGATGAACCAGTGCGCACAGTTCTTGGACAGCAGGCCGATGCTGCTGCGCGGTGCGAGCTTCAGCGACTTGAGATGCGCCGCCATTCGCCGCGCCTGGTCGCCGACCTCGGCCCAGGTGTAGTCGGTCAACTGGTGGCCGTTGGGCTGCGTCAGGTACACGCTCTGCGGCTGCGTGAGTTCCCAGTGGTGGAACCAGTCCAGCAGTGTCTGCTTGTGGGTATCGGTGCTCGTCGGCATCTCGTTGTAATCCCTTTCCGCCAAGGGAGCGATTCTTGCAGAACCGGCCGGCGCCGGACGTGGCCGCGCAGGCCGGGGCCGCGCGGCGCCCGCAACATGCGCCTTTCGGGTGATTCGGCGGCGAGGGTCCGGGGCGAAGATCGCGGCCCCCTTGGTTTCCCGACCCGCATGAGCGCCTGGACCTTCGATCAGATTCCCGACCTGCAGGGCCGCCACGCCGTCGTCACCGGCGCCAACAGCGGCCTGGGCTACTGGACCGCGCTGCACCTGGCACGTCGCGGCGCCCACGTCGTGCTGGCCTGCCGCTCGCGCGCCCGGGCCGACGAGGCCGCCGAGCGCATCGTCACGGCCTCGGCCGGGGCGCACGTGGGCGTGATGGAGCTCGACGTCGCCGATCTGGATTCAGTGAAGGCCTTCGCCGCTCACTACGCCGAGCAGCATCACCAGCTGCACGTGCTGTGCAACAACGCGGGCCTGGCGTTGCCGCCGCTGTCGCATACACGGCACGGCTTCGAGGCGCAGTTCGGCACCAACTTCCTCGGTCACTTCGCGCTCACCGGGCACCTGCTGCCGATCCTGCGTGCCACGCCGGGCGCACGCGTGGTGCACACCGCGAGCATCGCGCACCGCTTCGGTCGCATCGATTTCGACGATCCGCACTTCCGATCGCGGCCCTACCGCGACATGGCCGCGTACGGCCAGAGCAAGCTTGCGAACCTGATGTTCGCCTTCGAGCTGCAGCGACGCCTCACCCGCGCCGGCATCGATGCGCTGAGCATCGCAGCGCATCCGGGTTACGCCGCCACCAACATCAGCGCCAGCAACAAGCTCGGCTCTACGCGCGTCGGCCAGGCGATGGTGCGACTCGGCGACCGCCTGCTCGGACAGACCGCCGAAGCCGGCGCCCGGCCGATCCTGCTGGCCGCGACCTCGATGCAGGCCCGCGGCGGCGACTACTGGGGACCACGCGGGTTGATGGAAATGCGCGGGGCGCCCCGGCGCGTCGGCAGCACCCGCGCGGCGCGCGACGAAGCCGCCGCAGCACGCCTGTGGACGATGGCGGAGAATCTCACCGACGTGCGCTACCTGAGCTGACGCGACCCCGATGAACCCGCTGCTGGCCTCGGCCTCCGAGATGTCGCGCGCGCTGCGTGCGCGCGACGTCACGTCCCGCGCCCTGGTCGACGCCCACATCGCGCGCGTCGTGGCGGTCAACCGCCGGATCAACGCCATGGTGCAGTTCCGCTTCGACGAGGCGCGACGCGAAGCCGACGCCGCCGACGAGCTGCTGCGCACCACGCTCGACCCTTCGCGCCTGCCGCCACTGCACGGCGTGCCCTGCACGCTCAAGGAGAACTTCGCGTTCGAGGGCTTCCCGCAGGTCTCGGGCATGGTCTCGCGGCGCGCGGCGATCGCGCAGGCCGACGCGCCCACCGTGGCGCGGCTGCGCGCAGCCGGCGCCATCGTGCTCGGCTTCTCCAACACGCCCGAGCTGTGCATGTGGATGGAGACCCACAATCACGTCTACGGCCGCACGTCGAATCCGTACGACGCCGGCCGGATCGCCGGCGGCTCCAGCGGCGGCGAAGGTGCGCTGATCGGCGCCGGTGCCTCGCCGTTCGGCCTGGGTGCGGATGTCGGGGGCTCCATCCGCTTTCCGGCGTTCTTCAACGGCGTGTTCGGGCACAAGCCCACGCCCGGCATCGTGCCCAACACCGGGCAGTACCCGGAACCCAAGGGCGCGATGAACCACAACTGCGTGACCGGTCCGATCGCGCGCCGCGCCGAGGACCTGTGGCCGCTGTTGCGGATCCTGTCAGGACCCGACGGTGTCGATCCGCTCTGCACCGCTGGCGCGCTGCGGGGGGATCCCGCCGAGGTGAAGCTCGAACATCTGCGCATCGTCGCGATCCGCGACGACGGTCGTCGCCGCGTGGCCGCCGATCTCTCGGGCGCGCAGCTGCGCGCCGCCCACTTCCTGGGCGCGCGCTCGCGCGGCCTGAGCTGGATCCAGCCACGCGCCCTGCGCCATGCGTTCGACATCTGGGCCGCGCTGATGCAGCAGGCGGAACCGGAGCCGTTCGCCGTGCAGCTCGGCGACGGCCGGCGCATCAGCACGCTGCGCGAGCTCGGTCGATGGGCGATCCGTCGCACGCCGCACACGCTGCCCGCGCTGGTGCTGGCACTGCTCGAATCGCTGCCGGTGCCGCGCGCGCGCCATCTCGAACTGGGCAAGGCGCTGCGCACCGAACTGCTATCGGTGCTCGGCGACGACGCGGTGCTGCTGTATCCGCCGTACACGCGCGTGGCGCCGCGCCACAACCTGCCGATGCTGACGCCGTTCGACTTCGCCTACTGCGGGCTGTTCAACGTGCTGGGCTTTCCGTCGACGCAGGTGCCGCTGGGGCTCAACGCGCGCGGCCTGCCGCTGGGCGTGCAGGTGATCGCCGCACCCGGTGGCGACGCGCGAACGATCGCGGTGGCCCAGGCGCTCGAGCGCGAGTTCGGCGGCTGGGTGATGCCGCCGCGCTGAGCATCGGCAGATCCCGAGTCCCGCCTACTCCGCGAAATTTCGATACACCCCGTTCGCTCGGGCCACGAGCGCGCCATCGGCGCTGATCAACGCCTGCGTGAAGATCAGCGTTCGCGTGCGCTTGAGCAGCTGCACGGTGGCTTCGACCCAGGCATCGAGCTTGGTCGATCCCATGTAATCGACCGACAGCGACACGGTCGGGCAATGCACGACCGGCCAGCCGTTGACCTGCTCGACCACCGCCACGATCTGCTTGTCGGCGAACGTCGAGATCGCGCCACCGTGCACGCTGCCGAACGGATTCAGGTGGCGTTCCTGCACGCGGAATCCGATGCGGTGACCGACCGGATCGAAGAACACCGGGCCGAACACGCCGCTGAATCCTCCCTTGGGCTGGATCAGGGCAAAGCCGGATGGCGCACGCGCGGCGTCGGGATCGTCGGAGGGGGTCATCGAAGGATCGGGTTCACGCAGGGCGAAAGCCGCCATTGTTGCCGACGCGGCCGGTGGACGTCCCCGGGCGCCTCGGCCGATCGGCCCGAGCCCATCACGCCGTGCGCCCCGTTTCCCGGACATGCGCGAGTCGTTCGGCCAGAAAATCGACGATCGCCCGCACTTTCGGCTGCAGGTGTCGCCGCGCCGGGTAGACCGCCCAGATCGCGAGTTGCGGTGATTCGCAGCGCGGCAGCACTTCGACCAGACGGCCGTCGGCCAATTCCGCTTCGATGAAGAAAAGGGGGAACTGGCGCAGGCCCAGGCCGTCAATCGCCGCTTGCTTGAGCGCGTGGTCGTTGTTGGTCCGCAGCGGCCCGCGCACGTTCACCGCGATCCAGCGGCCCTTGGGCGGGCGCAGTTTCCACTCGTGCGGAGCGCGATCCAGGCCGTAGATCAGGCAGTCGTGGTCCCGAAGTTCCGCTGGGGTCTTCGGCGTGCCGCGGCGCTTCAGGTAGGCCGGCGACGCGCACACCAGCTGCGGACAGGGCGCGAGCTTGCGCGCCACGAGGCTCGAGTCGCCGAGCTGCGAGATCCGGATCGCCACGTCGAACCGTTCGCGCACCAGATCGACGTGGCGGTCGCTGAACTCGATGTCGAGACTGACCTCGGGATGCGCGGCGCGAAACGGTGCGATCAGCGGCGCGATCCGCGTCGTGCCCAGATAGACCGGCGCACTGATGCGCAGCACGCCGCGCGGAGCGCCGGACAGCGAGGCGACCTCGCGGGTGGCGTCGTCGATCTCTTCGAGCGCGGCCGCGCTGCGCCGGTAGAACGCCTCGCCGGCTTCCGTCAGCGTCAGGCGGCGGGTCGTGCGCTGCAGCAGGCGCGCGCCGAGCGCGTCCTCGAGCCTGCCGACGTACTTGCTGACGGCCGCCTTGGAGATTTCGAGCGCGTCTGCCGCCGCGGTAAAGCTGCCGAGCTCGACGACGCGTACAAACACCGGGATGTCCGGGAGCGAGGACATGACGAATTCTGATTAGGCCGTAATCGTGAACAATTTTGCCATGCCATCGATGATTATCAAATCGGATCCGGGGCGGATCATCTGCTCCGTCGGGCCACCCGCCCGGCAGTAAACCCACCCACACAGGAGCACCGCATGAACCCGCAATACGATCTGGCTGCCGCCCAGGCCCATTTCCGCGCCCGCATCGCCTACACCACCGGCGTCCACGAACTCGAGGGCATGATCCAGGCAAACCGGGACGCGATCATCGTCGTCGACCTGCGCTTGCAGAGCGATTACGCACGCGGCCACGTGCCGGGCGCCGTGAACCTGCCCAAGGGCAAGTGGCACACGGCCAAGGGACTCAGGCGCGGCGCCACGCACTACCTGTATTGCTACGACCAGACCTGCCACTTGGCAGCGGAGGCCGCGATAGAGCTGACGGCGCAGGGTTTTCACGTCGTCGAGGTCGAAGGCGGTTGGGCCGGCTGGGAAGCCAAGGGCTTTCGCGCCGAACCCGAACTCGCGGCCGCCTGAGAGGAGAATTCGATGAAAACTTTCGATCGGGATCCGCGCGTCGCCGTCGGCATCGCGCTGCTGCGCGTCAGCCTCGGCGCGATGTTCATCGCCCACAGCGTGGTGCTGAAGCTGTTCACCTACACGCTGCCCGGAACCGCCGCCTTCTTCGCTTCGGTCGGACTGCCGCCGGCGCTGGCCTACGCGGTGTTCGCGATGGAAGCCATTGGCGGTCTGCTGCTGCTGCTCGGCATCGGTACCCGCACCGTGGCGCTCGCGCTGGCGCCCATCCTGGCGGGAGCCTTGTGGGTGCACAGCGGCAACGGCTGGGTCTTCACCAGCACCAACGGCGGATGGGAGTACCCGTTGTACCTGCTCGTGTTGTGCGTCGCGCAGGCCCTGCTCGGCAGCGGGGCGTTCGCGGGGAGCCCGGGGCCGGCGGCGGACACCGCCCGCGCGACGCGCGCGCTGGCCTGAGGTCTCGCAACAGTCGGTCGATGCAACGGACCCGCGTCGGATGGCGCGGGCCCGGCTGCTGGATGGCGACGAGAAAGACCGGCGATCGTCCGGTCAGGTGCGGCTGACATGCGATGCCGCGTGATCGTGATGGACGGCGCGATGGCGCAGCCGCCATCCCTGCGTCGTCTTGACGTGTTCGTCGTGGTAGACGCCCGTGAGAATCAGCCTGGGCGCCGCGTCCTCGACCACGTGATGCGTCACCAGCACCATCGTGCGCGTGCGGGCCGAAGTTGCGGTCAGCGCATCGAACACGATGTTGGTCTGGAAATGGCGGCTGACGAACTTGCCCTTTCGACGCCCCAGCCGCTCGGCCGCCCACGCACGGATCTTCGCGTGGCCCCGCAGGCTGACCTCGGGCTGGTTCGCGCCCGACGGAAAGAATTCCCACAGGGCGTCATCCGTGAAAACGGTCAGGAAGCGGTCCACGTCCTGCCCGTCCCAGTGGTACGAGTACGCGTAGATGTTCTCGGTTATCGCGAGGCGCTCTTCGGTCGACATGTGGTGACTCCTGCAGTCCTGCGGCGCCCGGTCGAACCTTCGTTCTACAGCGGAAGGTCGTCGAGCGCATGGTTGTCGGCGGCCTGCTCGGCCGCGCTGGTGATCATGTGCATGAATAGCCGATCTCCGCGATCGCTGCGCTCGACGATGCACGGGCCCACGATCGCCACCGCCAGCTGCGCCATGCTGTAGTGCGCGTAGTCGCGCAGCAGCCGATCGAACGGATAGTCCTCGATGGCCAGGCGCGACAGCCGCAGGCCAGCTCGGCGCGCAGCCGCAGGACGACGGCGCCGCCTTCCAGGTCTCGATCAACACCAAGGGCCGCCTGACCAGCGAGGACCACTTCCGTAACATCGTCGTCAAGACCGGCGCTCGCATGGCTGGGCTTCACGGGGCACGGACCAAGCGGGCGACAACGGATTCTCCAACAGTTCGAGCTCGGGCATCGTGTTCGTGACGCTCGAGCCGTTCGACCAGCGTCGCGATCCGAACCTGTCCGCCCAGTCGATCGCCGACCCGCTGCAGGCGAAGTTCGGCGACACACGAAGCGTTCGTCGCCGTGTTTCCGCCGCTGCCCGTGATGGGACTGGGCACCATCGGCGGCTTTCGCCTGCAGATCCAGGACCGCGCGGGCCTGGGCTTCGAGGAGCTGTTCCGGCAGACGCAGGGCCTGATCGCCAAGGGACGCCAGGCGCCCGAGCTGTCGGGCCTGTTCTCCGGCTACGAGGTCAGCGTGCCGCAGGTCGACGCGGACGTGGATCGCGAGAAGGCCGAATTACAGGGCGTTCCCGTGCAGGACGTGATCGACACGCTGCAGATCTACCTGGGTTCGCTGTACGTCAACGACTTCAACCTGTTCGGCCGCACCTACCAGGTCAACGCGCAGGCCGATCGCGCCTTCCGCATGCAGCCCGAGGACATCCTCCAGCTGAAGACCCGCAACGCGACGGGCGACATGATCCCGCTCGGCGCCTTCGTCAACACCGCGGTGCTGGTGTTTCCGCTGGTCGTGCTGCTGGTGTTCCTGGTGCTGGCGGTACAGTACGAAAGCCTGCGCCTGCCGCTGGCCGTGATCCTGATCATGCCGATGGTGCTGCTGTCCGCGCTGATCGGCGTGCACGTGACCGGCGGTGACAACAACATCTTCACGCAGATCGGCCTGATCGTGCTGGTGGGGCTGGCCAGCAAGAACGCGATCCTGATCGTCGAGTTCGCGGCCGAGCGCCAGCGACTGGGCGATCGCCCGCTGCGCGCGGTGCTCACCGCCGCGCGCTTGCGACTGCGACCGATCCTGATGACGTCGCTGGCCTTCATCATGGGCGTGGTGCCGCTGGTCCTGGCCAGCGGCGCGGGCGCCGAGATGCGCCACGCGACGGGCGTCGCCGTGTTCGCGGGAATGATCGGCCTGACGATCTTCGGCCTGCTGCTGACGCCGCTGTTCTTCCTGATCCTACGTCGCTCGAAAGCGTCTGCCGGCCGGGCGCGCAGGCATCGCCGGACCTCTCGCCCACCGGAACTCACGGCCATGCGTAAGCGAGCGCTGATTTGCCATCTGATGGCGCCAATTACCGCACGCCGGACGTGGCCTCCACGCTGGGGGTTCCGGCGCAGTTCGCACATGGCGACGATCCGGGCGTGGCGACCGATCCCGTTCTGACGCGCTTCTGGACGGCGTTCGACGATCCGGTTCTGGCGCAACTGGTCGAGGACGGCCTGACGCACAGCCGCGATCTTGCGCAGGCGCGCGCGCGGCTGCGCGAGTCACGCGCGGCGCTTCGCCTGAAGGGTTTCGATCGCATGCCCACGGTGAGTGGGAGACGGCGGCGCCGCAGATCTAGTGCACGGCCCGGGAACGACGTCATGCTCCATCGCGTGACGTATCTTCCCAAGACGGTCCGCCGACGGCTTGTGACCATCGGCGACTCTGGCGATCACGGCCGCCGTGATCGCAACGGCAGCGGACCCCGCCACGATGGAGACAGACTCGTGCAATTCGGAATCTTCTTTGAGCTGCAACTGCCCCGACCCTGGAAGCAGGACGCCGAACTCGAGCTCGTGCACCACGCGCTCGAACAGGTCGAGATCGCCGACCGCATCGGGATCGATTACGTGTGGGCGGTCGAGCATCATTTCCTCGAGGAGTATTCGCACTGCTCGTCGCCGGAGGTCTTTCTCGCCGCGGCAGCGGCGCGCACGCAGCGCATCCGCATCGGCCACGGCATCCGCCAGGTCATCGCGAACTACAACCATCCGGCCCGTACGGCCGAAGGCATCGCGATGCTCGATCTCGTGTCGCGCGGGCGCGTCGACTTCGGCATCGGCGAAGGCGCCACCCGGCTCGAGCTCGGCGGTTTCAACATCCCGGCCAAGCAGAAGCGCGCGATGTCGCTCGAGGCCGCGGAACAGATCGCCAACATGATGGTGATGTCGCCCTATCCCGGCTTCGAGGGTCGATCGTTCTCGATGCCGTGCCGCGACGTGCTGCCCAAGCCCGTGCAACGCCCGCATCCCCCGATGTGGATGGCCTGCACCAATCGCGACACGATCCGCGTGGCGGCCAGTCACGGACTCGGGGCGCTGGCGTTTTCGTTCGTCGATCCCGACGAGGCCAGGACCTGGAGCCGCATCTACTACGACACGATCAGGAGCGAGCAGTGCGTGCCGCTGGGTCACAGCGTCAATGCCAACATCGCGATGGTGTCGCCGTTCTCGATCCATTCCGACCGCACGGAAGCGGTGCGTCGCGGACAGGAGAACTTCGAGTTCTTCACCTACGCCATCTCGGCGCTCGTGACCCAGGATTCGGTGCCCGGACGCAGCCGGCTGTGGGAAGACTTTCAACGCAAGCGGGGTGATCGCACCTCGAGGCAGCTGGCGGCCGCGAGCAACGAAACCGCCAACCTGTTCCTGAATTCGCCGGGAATCGGAACGCCCGAGGATTTCGAACGGCACGTCGCACAGTTCGAAGAGGCGGGCGTCGACCAGCTCGTGTTGCTGCAGCAGGCGGGCCGCAATCCGCACGGCGAGATCTGCGAGTCGCTGGAACTGCTCGGGCGGACCGTGCTGCCGGCTGCGCGCCAGCGTGCGGAGCAGAGAGCCGCGCGCAAGGCGGCCGACCTGGCGCCGTTCATCACGCAGGCCATGGCGCGCAAGAAGAGGATGAAACCGCTTTCCGACGAAGAGATCCCGGTCGTACAGGCTTCCGTGTCGTCGGTGACGATGTCCGAGACGCGGAAATAGCGTCCTTCGTCACTTCCGGGACGCGTCGGCGCCCAGCTTGCGACGAATCACCGACCGCTCGCCGGTGGTGCCGCGATTGACGCCCACCACGCCCCTTGCAAGCGTGTTGCCCGGCGCGTGCGTCAGCTGCGCCCCGGCGGCGGTGAGTCCGCCATCGACGGCGATGTCGGTGCCGGTGACGAATCGCGCTCCGTCGCCGCACAGGAACGCGATGACATCGGCCACGTGATGGGCCTCGCCGTGCTCGGGCCACGGCTGGAGCCCCGACAGATCCGGCGGCGTACGACCGCCCAGCGCCAACGGTGTGCGGATGAAACCGGGACACACGACGTTGACGCGGATGCGCTCGGCAGCGAGTTCGATCGCGACGCTGCGCGTGAAGTTGATCACCGCCGCCTTGGCGCTCGAATACGGTACCGGCCCGGCTCCGCCGTAGAGACCGGCCACCGACCCGATGTTGACGATGGCGCCGCCCTCGCCGCGCGCGATCATCGCGCGCGCGCCGTGCTTGACGCCGAGATACACGCCGCGCACCAGCACATCGAACGTGTAGTCCCAATCCTCGACGTCGACCTCGGTGACCGGCCCGAAAGCGCCGCCGAGACCGGCGTTGTTCACCAGCTTGTCGAGCCGCCCGAACGTGGCGACGGCGCGCTCCACCGCGTGGGCAACGTCGGTTTCTTCGGCCACGTTGGTGCGTACGAAGATCAGCCGGCCCTCGCCGCCCGGACCTGCGAGTTCCGATAGCAGACGCTCCCCGCTTTCCGCGTTCAGATCCGCGGCAACCACCGCGTCGCCGTTGTCGAGAAAGCGCTCGACGGTTGCGCGGCCGATGCCGCTCGCGCCACCCGTCACCAGCGCCACCTTGCCGCTATCCGATTGGGGCATCGCCTTTCCTCGTGTCTTGTGTCGGCCGCGGGACGGCAGGCCGCGGCGTCATGGTTTCCGAACTCATCTCTCGCGGATCCGCGAGATCGCATCATCGATCTCCATCAGCGCGCTGAAGAACGCCGGCTTGGCCTCGAGGTTCATCGCGCCACTGCCCAGCCGCTCGATCACCGCCTCGCATTCATCCGCGGCGATGCCGCCTTCCGGAAACGTGTCGGTCAGCGCCTTCTGCGCATCGGCGAACAGCCGCGTCCTCTGCCCTTCGTAGAAAGCGTCGCCGGCCTCCTCTCCTTTTTGCTGCGCGACGGCAGCTTTGATGAAGAGCAGGTACTTGTGCGCCGAATCCACGAGCTGCCCGTTGGCCACGACCCAAGCTCCCCGTGCCGCCTCGGCTCTGGGCGCCAGATCCTCGCCGGCTCTCGCGCAGGTCGACGCCAGGGCGCCGGTGACGATGTCCATCGTCAGCGCGAAATCGACCGCGGCCTTGCGCGCCTCGGTGATCGATTCGGGCCATTCCTCGGCCGTTGCCGGCGTGACGGCCAGGACACCGAGCAAAACCATGAACGCTATCGATCGCATGCCCCCTCCGGGGTCTGTGGTGCGGGAACCTGCGCGCCGCGCGCAGAAAACTCTAACGCTTGGCCGGCGATGTCAGCCCTTTGCTCTGATGCCACTGCGCCAGCGACATCTTGGGATAGTTCTTGAAGCGTGGGTCATCGGGCTTGCCCTCGATCTTCACCCACGACGCCTTGGAGCCGGTCAGGATGTGCACGTTCTCCGGCGGAGCCGGCAGCGCCGTATCGATCGCACCCGCGTGGGGATGCACGAGTTCGGGCCAGGTCGGATCCCAGACCCAGAGCGGACTTCCACAGAAGGTGCAGAAATGACGACGCGCGGTGCTCGGGCGCGTGCCGGCGCTTTTCCTGTCGGGAAGGCGGGCGCGATAGATCTTCACGAACCGCTTGCCGGTCACCTTCAGGCTTCGGGCGTCGGCGCCCAGATTGATCGCGTAGCCGCCCGCACCCGCCGTCTTCCTGCAGATCGAGCAGTAGCAGCGCATGAACGGGACGGGCTCCGCCGACTCGACGGAAAACTTCACCTTGCCGCAATGACACGAACCCTTGAGCTGCACGGATCTCTCCCAGGGACCTACGAATCGATCTCGACCCGGTCCGGATAGAACGCCAGGTGCTCCCTGATCGCTGCGACCGCCTCGTACGGCGCCTCGTAGGTCCAGACGCCGTTTCGCCCTCGGTCGCCGAGCGCCGGAACGCTGTAGTAGTTCGCGTCCCCTTTGAAAGGACAGTAGGTGGTATGTGCGCTGCGCTCGAGGCTCTCCATCCTGACGTGCTCCCGCGGGATGTAGAGGACCGGCGGGTACTTCGCTTCGCGCAGTTCGAGCGCATCGTCGGTTTGCGCAATCACATTCCCACCGACTTTGACCGTTACCCGACGACCCGCGGGTCCGATATCGATGGGATGTTCCGGCGAGGGTTGCCGGACCTGCCTGCTCGTCATGTCGACCTCCGACCGGGGCTTTTGCGATGGCGCTGCAAACGGATCACATCTTAGGGGAGTCGGTGCGGGAACAACGCCCCATCGCGCAGCGCTGTCGGGCCCGCTTGTTGCGGCAGGTCGATGCGCTGGGACGCGGCCACGCGCGTGTCTCTGTCGAATATGCGAGGAGATGGCGCGAGCGATCGTTCGCCGATGCGGGCGGTGCGCAAGGCCGCCGCTTTGGGAACCGCACGCATGTCATCGAGCGGAGAAAGAAACGATCATGAGCCGGCCGGATCCAAAGAACACGTCGCCGGCCCGGCCGGCTTTTCGAATCCGCCTGCCGACGAGCTTTGCGCAGCCGCCGTCATTCACTACGCTCTTCCAGTGACCTTTTCACCGGGGATCCGCATGCCCGCCTCCGTCATCAGCTCGCATTCGAAGAAAGCCACCGGCTCCGGGACCGCGAAGGGTTCGGTCGAGACACCGCGATCCACCGGTGAAAAGCGCCTCGACACCACCGACGCGCCGGTGCTGGTGCGTTTCAAGACCGTGCGTGCGCGATCGTTGCAGCTGATCGAACATCTGAGCGACGAGGACATGGTGGTCCAGTCGATGCCCGACGCCAGTCCGGCCAAGTGGCACCTGGCGCACACCACCTGGTTCTTCGAACGCTTCATCCTGCGCGAGCGCAGTCCCGGTTACGAGCCGTTCGACGATCGCTTCGACTTTCTCTTCAACTCCTATTACGAGGCGGTGGGCGCGCGGCATCCGCGGCCGATGCGCGGGCTGCTGACGCGTCCGACGCTCGAGCAGGTCCGTGAATATCGGCGCCACGTGGATTCACAGATGCGCGGCCTGCTGAGCCAGCCGCTGGATCGCGACGTCGATGCGCTGCTGCAGCTGGGGCTCGCCCACGAAGAGCAGCACCAGGAACTGCTGGTGATGGACGCGCTGCACCTGTTCGCACAGTCTCCGCTGAAGCCCGTGTTCGATCCCGAATGGCCGCTGCCCTCGAGCGGTCGCACCGCCGAGTTCCGGCACAGCGAAGGCGGATGGGCGCGCATCGGCGCGAGCTCGACGCGGTTCGCATTCGACAACGAGGGCCCGCAACACCGCGTCTGGCTCGGCCCGTTCGCCATCGCCGACCGATTGGTGACCAACGGGGAATGGCTGTCGTTCATGTGCGCCGGCGGCTACCGGGAATCACGGTTCTGGCTCTCGGACGGCTGGGACCTGCGCTCCGCCGAGGACTGGCAGTCACCGTTCTACTGGGAGCAGCACGCCGATCGCTGGTTCCAGATGACGCCGGCAGGCCTGCAACCGATCGATCCGGCGGCGCCCGTGCTGCACGTCAGCTACTTCGAGGCGGATGCCTACGCGCGGTGGGCCGGCGCCCGTCTGCCCACCGAGTTCGAGTGGGAGCACGCGGCGCGAACGGTGCAGGGACTCGAACAGTTGTACGACACGGCCTGGCAATGGACCTCGTCCTCGTACGGTCCCTACCCCCGGTTCCGCACGGCCGCAGGCGCGGTCGGCGAGTACAACGGCAAGTTCATGAACGGCCAGATCGTGCTGCGCGGCGCCTGCGTCGCGACGCCGCCGGGTCACGCGCGTGCCTCGTATCGCAACTTCTATCGCGCGGGACAGCGCTGGATGTTCTCCGGCATCCGCTTGGCCAGGGACGTCGATCAACCCTCGGACGATCCCGATCCCGAGTTCATGTCCGACGTTCTCGCGGGGCTGGCACGCCAGCCCAAGGTCCTTTCGCCGAAATACTTCTACGACGATCGAGGCTCCGAACTGTTCGAGGCGATCTGCGAGACGCCCGAGTACTACCTCACGCGCACCGAGATCGGAATGCTGCGCCGCGTCGCGCCGGAGATCGTGTCGCTGCTGGATGACGATACGGTGCTGCTGGAACTGGGCAGCGGCGCAAGCGTCAAGACGCGTCTGCTGCTCGACGCCTCGTCGCGGCTCAGTGCGTATGTGCCCGTGGACATCAGCCCCGATGCGCTGCGGGCGGCCGGCGAGCGGCTGCGGGCGGACTATCCGTCGCTGACGTTTCTTCCGCAGGTCGCGGACTTCACGCGGCATCTCGAGGTACCCGCCGCGCTCGAGGGCAGGCCGGTCCTTGCATTCTTTCCCGGATCGACGATCGGAAACTTCGACCACGATCAGGCGCTGGCCCTGCTGCGCGGACTTCGACGGCGACTGGCGCCGGGTGACCGGCTGCTGATCGGCGCCGACCAGGTGAAGGATCTCGAAACGCTGCACGCGGCCTACGACGACGCGGCGGGCGTCACCGCCGCGTTCAATCGCAACCTGCTGCAGCGGATCAACCGTGAGCTCGACGGCGATTTCGATCTGCCTGCCTTCCGCCACGAGGCGCGCTGGAACGCGACGTTCTCGCGCATCGAGATGCACCTGGTGAGCACGCGGGCCCAGGTGGTCGCCGTGGCCGGTCACGCGTTCTCGTTCGAGCAGGGCGAGTCGATCCACACGGAGAACTCGCACAAGTTCACGCGCGATTCGTTCACCCATCTGGCCGCCGAGGCCGGATGGGCGCTCGAACGCGAATGGATCTCGGCCGCTCCGAGCTTCGGCGTCTTTCTGTTCCGGGCGCGCTGACCGATCCGGTCGACCGCACGGCTCGCTGCCGCTGCGTTGCGCCGGACCGGATCGGAATGATCGCGTTCGACGGCGTCACGTACGACTACGAGCGCGTCAGCGCCCTGCGCGACGTCACGTTGTCGCTGGATCGCGCGACCACCACCGCGCTCATCGGCCCGAGCGGCTGCGGCAAATCCACGTTGGTGAAGGTCGCGGTGGGCCTGCTGCTTCCGACCCGCGGCCGGGTCCGCATCGGCGAGCAGGCGCTCGACCCGGCCCATCTCACGTCGCTGCGCCATCGCATCGGCTACGTCATCCAGTCCGGCGGGCTGTTTCCCCACCTGACCGCGCGGCAGAACGTGACGCTCTGCGCGCGCCATCTTCGGCGCCCCGGCACCTGGATTTCCGAGCGCTTCCAGATGCTGGCCGACCTGGTGCGGTTGTCCGGCGATCTGCTCGACCGATATCCCGGCCAGATCTCGGGCGGCCAGCGCCAGCGCGTCAGTGTCATGCGGGCGTTGATGCTCGACCCCGACGTGCTGCTGCTGGACGAGCCGCTGGGCGCGCTCGATCCGATGGTGCGCCACGACCTGCAACAGGATCTGCGCGCGCTGTTCGATCGGCTGCAGAAGACGGTGGTGCTGGTCACCCACGATCTGAGCGAAGCGGCCTTCTTCTCCGACCGCATCGTGCTGATGCGTGAGGGGCGGATCGTGCAGCAGGGCACCTACGCCGACCTGCGGCACGCGCCCGCCGACGCGTTCGTGCGCGCGTTTCTCGCCGCGCAGCAACCGCTGGCGCCGCGTCATGAATAGACGCCTGCGACTCGTCGCCGCCCTGCTCGTTCTGGGCTGCACGAACGCGATCGCCGGTCCGGTCGTCGTCGGGTCCAAGGCGTTCACCGAGTCGGTGATCCTGGGAGAGATCGCAACGCAGCTGCTGCACAGTGCCGGCATCGAGGCACGCCACCAACGCGAACTCGGTGGCACCACGGTGCTCTGGAGCAGCCTGCGCAGAGGCGACGTCGACTGCTACGCCGAGTACACCGGAACGCTGCGCGCCGAGATCTACGCCCGCGAGGCGCCCACATCGGACGCCGACCTGCCGGCCCTGCTGAAGCGCGACGGCGTCTGGGCATCCAGATCCGTCGGCTTCAACAACAGCTATGTGCTGGGCATGCGCGAGCACGTGGCCCGGAAGCTTGCGGTGTCACGCCTGTCGGACCTGATTTCCCACCCCGGTCTCCGGCTGGCCTTCAGCAACGAGTTTCTGGATCGCGTCGACGGCTGGCCGGGATTGCGCTCCGCGTACGGGCTGCCGCAGACGGACGTACGCGGCATGGATCACGACCTGGCGTATCGCGCGCTGGCTGCGGGATCGATCGACGTCACCGATCTGTATTCCACCGATGCGGAGATCGCGTACTACGACCTCGTGACGCTCCAGGACGATCGGCACTACTTCCCGACCTACGATGCCCTGTTTCTCTGCCACGCGGAGGTGGCGCCGCACGTGCACCGCGTGCTCGACCAGCTCGCGGGCCGCATCGACGCCGGCACGATGGCGCGGCTCAATGCCCGGGCCAAACTCGATCACGTTCCCGAAGCGACGGTGGCGCAAGCCTTCATCCACGATGCGCTGGGGGTGGAATCGCGAATCGCGCGGGATCCTCGCGCCGCGCGGCTGCTCCGGCGTACGCTCGAGCACCTGTTCATGGTGGGACTGTCGATG
This sequence comes from Panacagrimonas sp., assembly GCF_020697055.1. Lineage (GTDB taxonomy): Bacteria > Pseudomonadota > Gammaproteobacteria > Nevskiales > Nevskiaceae > Panacagrimonas. The sequence goes on from NZ_JAJFBP010000005.1 coordinate 148,410, forward strand.
CTCGCGGCGGTGCCTATCGCCGTCGTGCTCGGCATCGCCGCCTTTCGCCGTCCCTCGTTGAGCCGGCCGATCTTTGCGATCGCGGACGTGCTGCAGACCATCCCGGCACTCGCGCTGCTGGTGTTTCTGATTCCGTGGCTGGGAATCGGCTACGCGCCGGCGGTCACGGCGCTGTTCGTCTACAGCCTGCTGCCGATCCTGCGGAACACGCACGCGGGCCTTGCCGACATCCCGCAGGATCTGCGCGACTCGGCCGACGCGCTGGGTCTTGCGCCGCTGGCCAAGCTGCGATTCGTCGAGATGCCGCTGGCGGCACGCTCCATTCTCGCCGGCATCAAGACGGCGGCCGTGA
>NZ_JAJFBP010000034.1 GCF_020697055.1 Panacagrimonas sp.
ATCGGACAGGAAGAACGTCACGCCCGGGACCAGCGGTTCGAAGCGCTGGTTGGTCGGGAACTGGCGCACGCGCTTGAACGCCGGGAAGTAGCCGTAGAGGTCCGGGAACTTGCGCTGGTCGTAGTACCAGATCGACAGGAACGACGAACCCTTGGTGTCGTTGGGTGCGGTGAAGAACACCGACTGGAAGCGCAGCTTGTCCTTGTGACCCTCGAAGATCGTGCCGTCGGTGCGCGCGGTGGTGTTGAGCTCGCACCAGACGATCTCGTGGCGATAGCCGACCTCACCGTCCGGGCTCAGCGAATAGAACGGGGCGGTGTACTGCGAATAGTCGTGGCGGCCCCAGTTCAGCGTCAGGTTCGCCTGCACCTGGAAACCGTCGGTCGCGTCGGGGAACGGCAGTCCGCCGATCCAGGGGTTGCCTTCCTGGCCATCGGTCCAGACGTTGCCGTCGGGTCCGACCTTGGCGCGGCCCTTGTTCTCGAGCGTCTTCTTCAGGTACGTCGCGTTGAACATCTTCGTGACGTCGCGGTTGGACGCCACGATGGTGATGCGGCGGCCGTGCTTCTTGACCTGCTCGTACATGATCGGCTCGAGCAGTTCCTTCACCGTGTCGACGTTGGCTTCGGTGATGACGTCGCCCGGCTTGATCTTGCCCTTGGTGTAGAGCTCGATCGACAGCAGCTCGTCGGGATAGGCCTTGCTGATGTCGTCCGCCGAGTTGGCGATGGTGGGCCAGAGCGGGGCGAGTACGCCTGCTCCCGCACCCGTGGCGACCTTCTCGATGAAGCTGCGACGGCTGTAGTCGAAATCGTATTTCCGGATGCGCATGATTCTTCCTCCACATTGGTTTGGTTGCGATCCATCGCGAAAGAAGCACCGCGATGGTCAGCCCCGTGACCTTAGGAGGAGCGTCCAAATCAAGAGCCACCCGGAGGAGTCGGTAGAAAAGCGCAGGAAACAAGCGCTGAAAAGGGAAATCGGGCGCGCGCGGGACCGCGTCGCCGCTCTCCGGCCGAAAACCTACCCGTTCGGGTCGGGTTCGCCGCGCGGGAAGTCGAAATCGCGCGCTGCGCGCACGGCCTGCATGCGCGTGCGGACTCCGAGCTTGGTGTAGATGTTCTTCAGGTGGAACTTCAGGCCGTCACGTGACAGGTGCATCGCGTCGGCCATCTCGTCGGTGGAGGCCATCGCCGCCAGCAGCCTGAGCAGCGTGCGCTCGCGGCGCGTGAACTGCTCCGACGGCTGGAACGCGGTCACGCGTGGCGCGCCGTCCAGCGCACGATCGGTGGCCGGATCGTCCTGGCCGGCGAGGCGGCGCGTGATCTGGGCCAGGAACTGGTCCTGCGACGTCAACGCGCCGCCGGCGCCGGTCAGGCCCAGTGCGGCGGTGCGCGGTCCCATCAGGTTCTGTCGCAGCGCCTGTTCGAAGAGCGGACCCTCCTCGAGAAACGCGCGCAGGTAGCCGCCCGCGGACGCCAGTCGCAGCGCCTCCTCGAGATACTGCTGCGAGCGCGAAGGCGAGCCGCGGCGGTGATGGGCCACCGCGGCCAGCTGCATCAGCTTGATCTGGCGGTGCACGCGGCCCTTGCGGCGCGCCGAACCCAGCGCCGTGGCGATCGCGCGCAGCGCCTCGTCCGGATCCCGCAGCGTGGACTGCAGGCGCAGGCGCCCGATCGTGGGGCCATACACGTCTTCGGAGAATCGCACCCAGCTGCCGCGTCCCGGCTCGCCGAGGCGCTCGACGCGCTCGGCGATCGCGGTCGCCCGTTCCGGTTCGCCGCGAACCAGTTCGCGACGCACCCGTTCCCAGCCGATGATCACGCCCAGCCGCGGCCAGCGATTGGCGTAGGCGATCGATTCGGCTTCGTCGAGAAACTCCAGCGCCTTGCCCGGCTCACCGGCTGCGTCGTGCGCGCGCGACTGCGCGATGAACGCCACGACCAGGTCGTCCGGCAGCGCGGTGGCGGCGATGACATCGCGAAACCGCAGGAACTGCGTGCGGGTCTCGTCGAGCTCGTCGGCCTCGTACAACGCGGTGACGTACGCGGCGACCACCGAGGCCTGCGCGATCGACTCGTCCTCCACCATCCGGTGATCGGTCATGCCCCGGCGCAGCAGCGCCAGCGCTTCGTAGAGCTGGCCCTGCTGGATCAAGGCCAGCGAGTTGATGCTCACGCAATACGCCCAGGTGAAGCTGGAACCGGTGGGTCCGCAGAGTTCACGGGAACGCGCGAAGAAATGGTGCGCCGTCGGAAAGTCGCCGCCTGACATCGCGGTATAGCCGCGCACGTTGCAGACCGCGCCCAGTTCGAAGGCGCGGAACGAACCCGGCTCCGCGACCTGCGAGACGTCGATGCGGCTGACGAGGCTCTCGCTCTGCTGCAGGTCGTCCTCGAGCACGGCCGCCATCGAAAGCAGCACCGACGGATCGGCGCAGTCGCCGGTCCGCGTCGGAGGCGGCAGCTTGCGCAAGGCGTCCAGCAGCGGCGCCAGGCGGGAGTGGCGGCGCAGGAACCCGAGCGCCCACGCGATCTTCACCAGCAGGCCGGGCCGTCGCTCGATCTCGACGAGCGAGATCCGCTCCGACCATCGTTCGACGGTCATCAGCTGCGCCGACGGGATCAGGCGGTCGGCCCAGCGTTCCAGCGCGTCGGCCGCGGCGGCGTGGTCGCCGGCCGCGACGTAATGCTCGAGCGCATCTTCCATGCGATCGCGCGCGATGAATCCGTCGGCGGCGCGACGGCGCAGCGCGGCGATCTGCGCGGCACCGTGCGATCGCAGCTGGTCGATCAGGAACGCCGCGAACAGCGGGTGATAGGTGAACCACTGCGGCTCGCTGTCGCTGCGGCGCAGGAACAGCCCCGCAGATTCGAGCTGCGCGAGTTGCGCAGCCGAGTCGCTGCGCCGCAGCACCTCGTCGCAGAGCTCGGCGCTGAAGCGGTTCATCGTCGCGCTCAGCAGCAGGAATTCGCGCGTGCCGGCGTTCTGCTGGCGCAGCACGTTTTCGGCCAGGTAGGTCGCGAGTTCTTCCGGGTGATAGTCGCGGAAGCGCTGCAGGTCGCGGCGCAGCAGCGGATGGCGCAGCGCAAGGCGGAACAGCTGCAGCGCCGCGGGCCAGCCGTCGGTCTGGCGTTGGATCTGCTCGAGCTCCTGTTCGTCGAGGTCGAGTCCGGCGACCGACGAGAAGTAGCGCGCGGTCTCGTCGCGGCTGAAGCACAGCTCGCTGGCACGAATGGTCAGCGCCTGCCCGGCGACCGTCAGGCGCGACAGTCCCACGTCCGGCAGCGTGCGGCCCGCCACGAAGAACTGCACCAGGTCGGGCAGGCGGCTCAGCACCTGGCTCAGCAGGGTCAGCGTGGGTCGCGCGCTGACCAGGTGCAGGTCGTCCAGGAAGATGCTGACGGGTCGTCCGACCGAGCGAAGCTGCGCGAGCAGCCAGTCGGAACGGAATTCGGCGTCGTCGGGCCGCGCCGGCGCGGCCCGTCCCGCGTCGCCGCCCTGCGCCTTCATCGACACGATCATCTCCTCGAGATGGCCGTAGAAGCGGCGGATGTCGTTGTCGCCGTCGCTCAGGTCGAGCCAGGCCGTCGCATCGCCGCGCTGCTCGCATTCGAGGCGCAGCTGCTGGAGCAGCGTGCTCTTGCCGTGGCCGGCGGGGCCCTGGACGACGACCAGGCGGATGTCGGGCTGGTGCAGTGCGCGCGTGATCAGCGCGTGGCGGCGCACACCGCGACGCTCCGCGGCGACGCGCGGTGCGACGGGATGGACCGATCCTGACGGCGCACGGTGCGCTGCGCCGTGGATATCGTCATCGTTCTGCGACGGCGCTCGCCTTTCACTGGTCGAGCTCATGACGCCGGACTCATCACGTCCGGCCGCGCTCCACTTCAACACGCTGCTCCTGTTGCGAACGGCGGGTGTCGGCTTTCCGACAGCGATCCGCTTACTGAAATGCCCCGATGTGATCGTTCCCTGCAGTGCGTTTGAGTGGGGTCGCGGGAGGAATTCTCAAGGCCGCGCGCCGAACCGACGCCCGAATGAAAAGCCGGTGCCGAACACGATGTCGGAGACATCGGCTTCGCCGCCGCCGAACGCTTCGGGAATCGAGCCATCGCCATTGACGCGTTGTGTCGGCGAGCCGAAGCCATAGCCGGTGATTTCCCAGTCGCGCCACAGATACGTTGCGCCGAGCGAGTACTGCTCCTGCGGCGTCAGGCAGCCGAGCGCGCCGAACAGCGTGTTGCGCTCGCTGACCATGCCGGTGCCGTAGGTGAAGCCGGCGCGCAGCGTGAGCCGGGGCGTCGTGCGGTACGAGATGCCGAGCTTGTACGCGTTCTGATCCTTGAATCCGAAACCAGGTCCGTCGTTGCCGCCGAGTCGTTCACCTTGCTCGAACGGCGCGAGCCCGTTGCGGAACGCAGCCTCGCTTCGATAGGTGTAGCGCTGCGCCTCGACGACGACCACCCATCCCAGCGCCGGTTCGATCGCGATGCCGCCGCCGTAGATCGACGGCAGCTCGAGCTTGCCGCCGCGCGCGACCAGGCCGCGATACTCGTCGTGCTGCGCGTTGAAGTTCTTGGTGCGGTACGCGGCGCCCGCGGTGAGCCAGGGTTTGATGCGCCAGGTGAAGCCCAGGCTCGCGCCGAACGTGAACACGCCGTCCTTGCCCTGGTTGGTGACGTGATCCGGCGACACTGACAGCGCATCGTTGGCGAGGAAGCCGAGGCCCTTGATCTCCAGCACCTGGTATCCGGTGTTGAGCGAGGCGCCGACGCTGATGTCGTCGGTGAGCCGGTAGGCCAGCGCGCTGACGATGCTGGTCGAGGCCAGGTACAGGCTCACGCGGTCCGAGGCGCCGGGGAAGCGCGCATAGGGACTGCCGTCGTAATCCGGACCCAGGCCGGCGCTGAGCATCGTCATTCCAAAAGCCCAATCCGGGCCCAGGCGCTTGGAGATGCCGCCTTGGGGAATCATGTAGTACGAGCGTCCGTCCGATTTGTAGACCTCGTCGGGGCCGAGCGCGTTGTCGTGGATGTAGGACTTGGCGGTGGCCGTGAAGAAGTCGATGCCGACGTCGTAGCGATCGCCGAGCGACAGCGCATGCGCCGGATTGCCGCCGAGCGCGGTCGTCTCGCCGGCGAAGCTGTAGGTGACGCCGCCCATGCCGAGCGACTGGATGCCGTTGCCGTGCTCGAAGACACCGAGCGTGGCGTGGGCCGGACTGCACGTGGCGCAGAGGGCGACAGCGGCGAACGTGAAACGGGACATCGAAGACAGACTCATGAGCGGTAGAGAGAGGGGTTGATGAAGCGAGGGAGGAAAAAGAAACGACGCTAAGCTGTGGCGGTCATCACCGTCCGAGCGAGGCCGACATGGTTCTCACCGTTTTCCGATCCCGGCTGCGCGAGGACGCGCGCGACGCGTACATGGCGACGGCGCAGCGGATGTCGGAACTGGCCCGCACGATGCCGGGCTACCGATCGCACAAGGTGTTCGTCGCCGATGACGGCGAGCGCGTCACGATCGTGGAGTTCGAAGACGAGGCCGCCCAGCGGCAATGGGCGACCCACCTGGAGCACGTCGCGGCCAAGAAGCGCGGCCGCGAAACGTTCTACAGCGAGTACAGCCTGCAGGTGTGCGCGGTCACGCGCGAAACGCGCTTCGGCCGCTGAGGCCGCTGCGGAACGGGCGAGGGGTGAGCGCCGGGGGCGACGGCCCGCGCTGCGCTCGCCGGATCGGGCGCGAATTTCTGGCATCTGCTGGACCTGCGATGGATCGTGCGGTTCGCGCTTCGGGGCCGGCTCGCCTGATACGGCGTGCGCCATCCGGCGTGCGCCCGCCCGGGTCGGCGCGGAACTCGGGTGAAGTGGGGCCGCGCCGCGCGGGGTGCGGTTTATCCGCCGGGTGGCTAGCGACGCTGCGTCGTGGTCATTGTCGTCGTCGTGGCTGATCCGGCTCCGGGCCGTGGGCCCGGAGCGCGGTGGCCGAGCGCCGGTGGATGATCAGCCTCCGGTGTGGCTCAGGATGAAGCGGCCCATCCGATCGATGGCCGCGACGCCCTCGTCGAGACGGCTGGAGAAGATCTGGAAGACGTGGATCTGGCCGGGCTCGATCTCGAGCGTCACCGGCACGCCGGCCTTCTTCGCGATCTCCGCCATCCGCTGGCTGTCGCCGAGCAGCGTCTCGCGCTCGCCGACCTGGATCAGCAGCGGCGGCAGGCCCTTGAAGTCGCCGTTGAGCGGCGACACCAGCGGATCCTTCAGATTGCCGGGCGCGTACATCGCGGCCAGGTTGTGGGTCATCTCGCGCTGGACCATCGGGTCGTCGGCGGCCTTGGTCGTGAACGTCTCGCTGGTGCATTCGAGATCGGCCCAGGGCGACAACGGCACCGCGCACGCCGGCATCGGCAGCTTGTGGTTCTTGATCGACAGCAAGGTCGCGGCGCACAGCCCGCCTCCGGCGGAGTCGCCCGACACCGCGATGCGTTCGGGCTTGAAGCCGCTCTTGAGCAGCCAGCGATACGCGGCGGTCGCGTCGTCGACCGCGGCCGGATACGGATGCTCCGGTGCGAGGCGATAGTCGAGCAGAAACACCTGCGCCTTGGCCGCCTTGGACAGGAACTCACCGAGATCCTTGTGCGAGCGCGGCGACCCGAACACGTAGCCGCCGCCGTGCAGATACAGGATCGCGCGATCCGAGGCCGCGCCCGGGGCGGTGATCCGAACGGCCGGCACGCCGCCCGCATCGACGTTCTCGCACTTGGCTCCGACGTTGCTCGGATGCTTGGCGAACACCTCGTCCCAGTCCTTCCGCATCTGGTCGAGCGTCGTCTCCGCCGTCCAGGCGCCGAAGCAGGCCTGAACGTCCTTGATCACTGCGTCGAGTTGCGCTGCCGACATGTGGCTCTCCTGGTGGCGCCGCCCGGGTCCGAGCGGTCTGGATGTAGCGCCGATGCGTGAAGCTGCACGCGACCGGACGCGGCAGCTTGAGCTTCGGGCGCAACCGGTGTCTTGGTCCAGCCTGTCACTGCACGCAATGACGTGAACGTACCGCGCCGTGCGCGTCGGGTGGCGCATTTCGACGGCCGCCAGTCCCCGACTGACGGAAGTGCGCGGGCCCCGACACCACGGTAAATTGGCGGCGTATCGGCTTCGACACTGGGACGAGCCGAACAAAAAGAACAGGGATTCAATCGATGAATTTTGCAAGGGCAGCCGCCTCGGTCGCGGCCGCGTTGATGCTTCACGGCTGCGCGACGGAATCGTCGCGCGTGGTGGAAGTGCCGCAGGTCGCCGCCGCCGCCACGGCGAGCACGTATCAAGGCGCACGCAAGCCGATCTCGGTGGGCAAGTTCGACAACCGGTCGAGCTACCTGCGCGGAATCTTCTCGGACGGTACCGATCCGCTGGGAGGCCAGGCCAAGACGATCCTCGTGACGCATCTGCACCAGTCGGGCCGTTTCAGCGTGCTCGATCGCCAGAACCTGGCCGAGACCGCGGCCGAAGCGCGGATCAAGGGCGAGGCGCAGACCCTGAAAGGCGCCGATTTCGTCGTCACCGGCGACGTCACCGAGTTCGGGCGCAAGGAAGTCGGCGATCGCGAGCTGTGGGGGATTCTCGGCCAGGGCAAGCAGCAGGTGGCCTATGCCAAGGTCAGCCTCAACATCGTCGATGCGCAGACCTCCGAAGTGGTCTTCTCCTCGCAGGGCGCGGGAGAGTACTCGCTGTCGGAGCGTGAAATCCTCGGATTCGGCAGCACCGCCAGCTACGACTCGACGCTCAACGGCAAGGTGCTGGACCTCGCGATCCGCCAGGCGGTCGACACGCTCGTCGCGGGCGTCGAGTCCGGTGCATGGAAGCCCGAGAGGTGAGCGCCCGTCACCTGCGGATGGCCACCCGTTCGGGCCGGATGGCGGGGTTGCTGATCGTGGCCGGCCTGGCGGGCTGTGCCACGCATGAGCCGATCTACCACTGGGGCAATTACCAGCCCGCGGTCTGGGCCTATTTCAAGCCCAACGATTCGGCTGCCCAGGCCCAGCAGGCCGAAATGGAGAAGACGGTTCACGAGGCACAGTCCAAAGGCAAGCCGCTGCCGCCCGGATTCCAGGCGCATCTGGGCCTGCTGTACCTGAAGAACGGGGAGCCGCAGAAGGCGCAGCTCGCGTTTGAGACCGAGGAGACGCAGTTCCCGGAGTCGAAGGCCTACATGGGCTTTCTGCTGAAGAATTTCGCCGCGCAACCGCACGCACCGGCCGTTGCACCGCCGCTGGCGGCTCCGCCGGAAGCGACACCGCCGCCGCAAGCCGGTCTGAGTCCTTCGGGAGTGGCGCAGTGAACGTCCCTCGATGGGTGACCTCGGTCTGCTGCGCCTCGGTCCTGCTGCTCACCGGCTGTGCGGCGAAGCCCAGCTACGATTACACCGCCTTCAAGCGCAATGGACCGCGCTCGATCCTGATCCTGCCGCCCGTCAACGATTCGACCGCGGTGGGTGCGAACTACAGCCTGATGTCGCAGATGACGCTGCCGCTGGCGGAGTCGGGCTACTACGTTCTGCCGGTGACGCTCGTCGACGAGACGTTTCGCCAGAACGGGCTGAACGATCCGACCGACATCGCGATGGTGCCGACGAAAAAGCTCCACGAGATTTTCGGCGCTGATGCGGCCCTGTACGTGCACGTCAAGCAATACGGAACTTCCTACCAGGTCGTCAGCAGCGTCACGACCGTGACCGCCGTGGCAAAGCTCGTCGACCTGCGCAGCGGCGAGCTGCTCTGGGAAGGCCACGCTTCGGCCATCGACAACGGACAGGCGGCCAATGTGGGCGGCATCGTCGGGATGCTGGTGGCCGCCGTCGTCAACCAGATCATGGCGTCGACGTTCGACCGCAGTCATGACGTCGCGGGCGTGGCGAGCGTGAATCTGCTGGCTGCCGGTCGCCCGGGTGGGATGCTGTACGGGCCGCGCTCGCCGAATTATCAGAAGGAGTGACCGCCCGTCGAAGGCGAGGCCCGACGGCCCCGCCTTCGACCGGCTTCAACTATCCAGCCGCGCGGGCCGGGTGGCGCTGTCGTCACCCTCGAACAACATCGCCTCGAGGAACGTCGGGATCCGGTGACTCGGATCCTGGTCGCCCCAGCGCGGGAGGTGCCCGCGGTGCGACACGCCGTGCGTGACCTTGCTCGGACGACCGACGCGAGCTTTGCCGGAACGCGGGCCATCTGCGGCGGATTGGGGAATCGCTGGGGTTCGCCTCACGGTCGTTCTCCTTTCAGATTCCAACGGTCGCGGCCTGGACGTCGTGGACGCGGGCTTCGTTCTGCCAATCCGGCCAACCCGCTGCGGCGTTCTGCTTGGCCGCACGCTGGCGTTCTTCGGGCGTCGCGAATTCCAGGTCCCAGCGCTTGAGTGCCGGCTTGATGATAAGTCCGTGCCACAGCGGCGGCACAAGCGCCGCCAGGAAGCATACGAACACACTCGGCATCGGGATGCTTTCCTTGTGCGGCACCAGCTTGTGGAACACCTGGTACGAGTTCAGGTGATGGTCGGCGTGGTTGGTGATCTCGAACGCGACGGTGCGCGAGAACCAGCCCAGATGGTTCCACACGTGGCGGCGGCCGATCGGCGCGCCCTTCAGGCGGATCAGGCCGTAGTGCTGGAAGTAGTTGAACGACTCGACCCACAGGCGCGCGATCAGCTGCGCCGCCAGGCCCAGGCCCACCGCTGCCCAGCCGCCGATGGCGAACAGCGTGACGTGGAACAGCGCCAGCGCAAGCAGGGCGCGATAGCCGCGATGACGGATGTTCCAGGCGCTCAGGCCGCGCTTGCGCAGGGCCTGGCCTTCCATGCGCTGCGCGAACAGCGTGCTGTGGATCAGCGATACGCCGGTGAAGCGGTACAGGTCCAGGCCGCGCCGGGCGGTGTCGCCGTCCTCTTCGGTGGCGACGTCGATGTGGTGGTTGATCACGTGGCCGATGTCGCGGGTGCAGTCGAGGTAGCACAGCTGCACGTAGTGCCCCACGAAGCGCGGCAGCGCGCCGCGCATGTGGTAGAGCTCGTGCGAGGCGGGCACCAGCGGCACCACGCCCATCCAGGCCACGCCCATCACCGCGCCGAACATCTGCCAGCCGGTCAGGTCATGCGCCGTGACCGCCCAGGCGAGCACGAAGTACTGGAGCAGGGGACCGACGGAGCAGATCCACACCGGAATGTTGGCCAGCATGCCGTTGCCCATCTGGCGGCGGCTGTAGTCGCGACCGACGACCGTGTCGAGCACGGCCAGGATCGGGAAGGTGGCGATGCCGACCCAGACCCAGTCCCCTCCGGCGATCAATCCGGCGAAGCTCGCCGCCAGCACCACGACCGGGGTCCAGTACTTCAGGTAATCCATGACGTCCTCCGTTGATTGGCCGCGCATCGATCGATCGGGGAACAGGTCGCGAGCGGTGACCGATCATGTAATAGACAAACGCGTTATTCAATAGTCCATATAGTCGGACCGACGAACGGACGTAATGCATTAATGTGTGATTTGCTATAGGCTAGCGACCGGTTTCGAGATTGAAGGCGCAAGCTGATGAAAATGCGAGAGTTAGAGAAACGCACCGGCGTCAGCCGCCAGATGGTGCAGTTCTATCTGGCGCACGGCCTGTTGCCGGAGCCGGTCCGACCCAAGGCCAATGTCGCCGAGTACAGCGAGGAGCACGTCCGCGCGATCGAGGTGATCCGGCGTCTGCAGACCGAGGGGCGCCTGAAGATCCAGGAGATCAAGCAGGCGCTGGCCGGCGGGCCGGCGAGCGCGCCCACCGAGGTCGCGGTGATCCCGCACCTGGATCGGCTCTTCGCGCTTCGCGCCGGTGTCGACACCCAGCTCGTGCCGTTGTCGTCGATCGAGAGCCGCAACCCGAAAGCGAAGACCGACGCGGTGGTGCTCCAGCAGATCGGCGCCATCGAGATCGTGCGCCGCGACGGACAGTCCCAGGTCTCCAGGATGGACGCGCAGATCGTCGGCCTCTGGGGCGACATGCGCGCCGCCGGCTTCACCGAGGAACGCGGCTTCGACCCGAACATCGTGACGATGTATCTGAAAGCCGCGCGCGATATCGCCGCCGCCGAGATCGACCTCTTCGCCGCGCACGTCAGCCGCGATCTGCCGGTGGAGCAGCGCGCCGCGATGGCCGAGACCGCGAGCAAGCTGATGCTCGGCGTGTTCACCGTGCTGCGGATGAAGGCCGAGGTCGAGGCCTTCGCGCGGGTCGAGCAGGCGGCCAAGGGCGAGCAACCGACGAAGAACGACCGCGCGGCCCACGCGGAAACCGCGCCCGCCTGAGCCTCAGGCCGGCAGGCGCCTCCAGCGCCGGATCGCGAAGTCCAGCGCCACCGCGGCCTGGGCCAGCACGAGGACCAGCCACACCGGTTGTTCGTGGATCAGCGTGGGCCAGAACACCGCCGCGACGAAGTGCAGTCCCACGACGTTGAGCAGCCCGGGCAGCAGCGCGTACAGCACCATCAGGTAGACCGCGGCCGCGGCGTCGGCCCGGGATTGGTCGCGCACGAAGTTGAGCCCGAGCACCAGCGCGCCGTCGCGAACCAGGAACGCGAAGAATCCGGCCGCGGTACAGAGCTTGGCGATCGCGGACATCGGCGGCAGCGTCGCGACGCAGGCGAGGGCGAGGATCCCCACCGCGGCGCCGGACAGCGCCAGCGAAGCCAGCCACTTCGGCGTGATCTCCCACGCCTCCCTGAACCTGCCACCGCGCGCCAGGTCCGCCAGCCGCCGCAGCTTCACCCAGTCCTTGCGTTCGCCGAACAGCAACGCGTAGGTGGCCAGCAGCATCAGCAGGACGCAAAACGCCAGGTGAGCGAGCAGCGGCGACAGTTCCGGAATGGCGTATCCGGCAACCCGCCCGTGGAAGAAGCCGCCGGTGAATCCGCACAGGAACAGCAGGAACGCGATCCACGCATTGGGCGGATCGCGGAACGAGAGCTCTTCGCGCATCACGCGATACAGGCCCAGCGTGGCCCAGAACATCGCCAGCACCGCGCACAGCAGCACGAAGTCGGAAAACGCGATGTGCCAGCCGTACCAGATCACCTCGCCCGCGTTCTCCCGGCCGCCGATGAGCATGAACATCTGCGGCGCGAACACCAGCAGCAGCAGGATCGAGGCGCCTCGTGAACGCGGAGTGGCCGTGGTGCGCGGCTGCTTGCGCCACCCCACCAGCGCGGCCAGCAAGGCGCCTGCGTGAAGCGCGACCGCCGCCGACACCGCCGTCAACAGCTTGCGCAGCGATTCGAGGTTCCAATCCGAGGTGGCGGCAAACACCAGCAGGCACAGCGCGCCGCCATACCACGCGAACACGGGTCCGCCGCCGAGCTTGCCCACGGTCATCTGCCAGGCGCCCATGCCGGACAGGCGCTGGCTGTCCCAGGTGCCCTGGGTCAGCTCGTTGTTGAGCGAATCGCCCGCGAGCTTGGCGCCCCACAGCCCCGTCATGCCGATGAAGATCATCATCGCGACGCTCGGCATCTCCCCGACCAGGCCTTCCAGCTGCGTCGAGATCACGAACACCATCGCCAGGATCAGCGGCGTGGCGATCAGCCGCTGCGGCGTCAGGTCGAGCCAGACGTGGCGCACGAACTCTGGATTCAGATCGGGTTTCATGGCTGCACCCGATGATCCTCGACCGCCTTCAGGTAGACGTCCTGCAGCGAGGTCTCTTCCAGCGTGAACTCGCACACGGGCAATCCCGCGGCGAGCAGCGACTGCAGCAGCGACGACAGCGCATCGTCGCCGCCGGACATCGAGAAGCGGGCGCCCTGCGTATCGTGGCTCGAGATCGTCACGCCGCGCTGGGTCAGGAGTTCGCGCAGTCCCGACACCGGCCTGGAGAGGCGCAGACGGATCTCCCGCGTCGCGTCCGCCCGTGAGCTGTGCTCCAGCACACGATGCTCGACCACGCGTCCGTGCTGCAGCACCAGCATGCCGGTGCAGTACGCCTCGAGCTCCGCGAGGATGTGCGACGACACGATCAACGTCATGCCTTCGTCGCGCAGTCGCCGCATCAATCCCGACAGCGCGGCGCGCGATTCCGGATCCAGACCCGAGGCCGGCTCGTCGAGCAGCAGCACGCGCGGCCGATGGATGATGGCCTGCGCGATCGCCAGGCGCTGGCGCTGCCCGCGCGACAGCGAGCCCGCCTTGTCCTGCAGCTTGTCGGCGATGTCGAGCTGCGCCGCGACGTCGCGCATGCGCGCATCCAGCGCAGCGGAATCCAGGCCCCGCGCACGGCCTGCGTACAGCAGGCACTGTCGAACGGTGAGCTCCGCGTACAGGCCGAAATGGTCCGGCAGGTACCCGATCTGGCGATGCGCATCGCGTGGCCGGCGCAACACGTCGATCCCGGCGACCGCGATCGAACCGGAGTAGGGCTCGTCCAGACCCGCAATGCAGCGCAGCAGCGTGGTCTTGCCCGCTCCGTTGGGGCCGACGAGCGCGGTGATCGACGTCGGCGCCAGCGAGAACGTCACCTGGTCGAGCGCCCGCTTGCCGGGGTAGTCATAGGTCAGCTGGTCGGCGGCGATCATGGCGTGACGTCCTCGAGCAGCACGTCCGGCCGAACGATCGCCACGCGCTCGGCCGCTTCCGCGATCAGCGTCTCCAGCAGCTTCGGCAGCCGCTCGTCGAAGCGGCCGGCGCGGATCGACGCGCAGAGCCCGGCGTAGCCGTCTGTCGACGTGGAGACCGTGCCGAGCAGCGCGTCGATGCGCTCGACCGAGTGCTGCGCGAGCGACGGTCCCTGCGCGAGCTCGCGCAACGACATCTGCAGCAGATAACGCGCGACCTGTCTTTCGTATGCGGAGAGATCGTCCGCGAGCGCGTCGCGGACCGTTTCGATCAGGTCCGCCAGCGTCGGGCTGAAGAGGTCGGGATCACGCATGGCGGCCGGCCATCGTCATCAGCAGTTCGTACTCGATCAGATCGGCGTTGCGTCCGCACGCCGCGAACACCAGGCCGCGGCGCGTGCCGCAGGTGTGGCCGTAACCCTGCATCAGGTTGAGCACCGTCCAGCGCACCAAGCCGAAGACGTTCCACCAGCGGATGTGCTCCGGATGGGTGCGTCGCCCGCCGGCGCCTTCGTAGGCTTCGAGAAACGGCCGCCACTGCGAGATGCCGCCGACCGGAAGATCGGGCCGTCCGAACCGCCACGAGCGCAGGCCGAGCCAGCCGATGTCCTCGACGGCCGACCCGAGGTGCGAGCACTCCCAGTCGAGCACGGCGTCGACGCCTTCGGGTCCGACCATCAGGTTGCCTACGCGAAAGTCGCCGTGCAGCAGGACCGGCGGATGCGGGTCCGGCCGTTCGCGCTCCAGCCAGCGCAGCGCCAGTTCCAGCGCCGGGCGCGGACGTCCGTAGGCATCGATGCGCCGACGCTGCGCCTCGAGCACGTCGAGACTGTCGGCGCGCGATCCGAGGAACGCGAAGTCGGCCACCGGAAGCGCGTGCAGTCGGGCGAGCAGTTCACCGAACTGGCGCGCGAGGCGAGGGCGCACGTCCGCGAACGCGGGCGATTCGATGATCCGTTTGGGCAGCGTTTCCCCGGCGACGAACTCGGTGACGAACCCGGCGCCCATGCCGTCGGCCTCGTCGTAGGCGAACACGGGGCGCGGCACCGGAAAGCCGGATGCGTGCACCTGTTCCATCACCCGGTACTGGTCGGATGGAGCGAGAAACGGCGAGTGCGGCCCGTGGTAGGTCTCCTGTCGCGACACCAGCCGACGGCGCGCGCCGTCCGCGTCCACTGCGTCGAAGATCACCGTGCGATTGCTGCCGCCCAGCGTCGGAACCTCGACGCGATCGAGCCGGGTTGCCGTGCCCAGACGACGCCGCACGGCGGCCGCCAGGTCCTCGAACGCCGGGGCAGCCGATGCATTCAAACGGCGATTCCGGGCAGACGGCCCGCGTCCATCCGCTCGATGTATTCGCTCATGCCGTAGGTCGTGCGCGCGCCCCAGGTGAAGCGCGAGGCCATCTCGAAGACGCGGATCGACAGCTCCCGGCCCTCGACCTGGCGACGGTTGCGCAGCGGCGCGGTCGTGATCATCTCCACGTCGATCTCCTCGCGTCCCCTGGCCGTGCGTACCGCGATCGTCGCGGACACCGGATCGCGACGCTGATTCCATTTGCTCGTCACGTCGAGGTCGATGACCTCGTGGTACTCGTGGTCGATCATCAGCACGCCGACGCGGCGCGAAGGCTCGGGACCATTGGCGATGCGCAGCAGCATCAGGCCGTGCCCGTCGCCGAAATTGGCCATGAACAACCGGTAGCTGGCGATCGAGTCCCAGTTGCGCGGACCCCAGGAATGATCGCGCCAGCCGTGCGCATCGAGCGTCCAATGCCGGTCACCGATGCGCATCTCGCCGGTCACGCGCGTGTGCTGGTTGAAGTGGTTGAGCGAGAAGTCGCGCCCGTACATCGTCTGCTGATCGTCGCGCGTGGGTCGACCGCCATGGAGCGGCGAGACGCCGTGCATGTCCCAGCGCACGTGGGCCGAAACCCGCTGCAGGTTCTTCAGGCCGGCCTCCGGCTCGCGCAGCTGTTCGGGGTCGGTCACCAGCATCACCTCGCCGTCGAAGCGCATCTCGAGGTGCTCGAGCGGCTCGTGCACCTCGACCGAGAGTCCGCCCGCGTCGAAACGCTCGTTCGACGAGATCCGCGGACGCTTGAACTGGCAGGCGATGCGTCCGTCCGGCAAGTAGAGACAAACCGCGAGTTCGGCGTGGCCCTCGTTGATGCGATTGCCCAGGCGCATCCAGCCCCCGACGCGCTGCCGGCTGTCGAACGCGTTGGCATAGACGCTTTCGTTGAAATTCGAGGCCCCGTGCGGCGCGTGCGGAAATTCGTCCTGGGGATCGAGCTGGAACTGCGCCATCTGACGTCTCCTTTGCGATACGCGCCTCCGGTCGATCTTACCCACGAACGTGGTGTGTTCGGATCGGGCGAAGCGCTACGCTCGGCCTTCGGTCGATCAGGAGGAGAGCCTCGATGTCGAATCCCTCGCGCGATCCGCGTGTACCGCCCAACGACCTGTGCGTGCTGCGTCCGCTGCTCGAGCGACAGGCCGCGCGCCAGCCGGACAAGGGTTACGCCTGGTTCGAATCCGGCAAGGAGTGGACGTACGCGCAGATGCGATCCGAGGCGGTGCGTGCCGCCAACGCGCTGCGCGCGCTGGGCGTGCAACGCGGCGACAAGGTCATCTGCTGGTTGCCGACAGGGCCGGACATCCTGCGCCTGTGGTTCGGGCTCAACTACCTGGGCGCGGTGTACGTGCCGATCAACCTGGCGTATCGCGGCCAGCTGCTCGAGCACGTGATCGACAACTCGGACGCCGCGCTGATGCTGGCGCATGCGGATCTGGTGCCGCGGCTCGAAGGCATCCGGCATGCGCGCCTGCGCCGCGTCGTCGTGCTCGGCGGTGCGGCGGCGCCGGTGTCCGGGCTCGAACTGTTGCAACCCGAGGTGCTGGACTCCGACGACGCGACGCTGCCTGCGCTCGATGCGCCGATCGAGCCATGGGACCTGCAGAGCATCATCTACACCTCCGGTACGACGGGTCCCTCCAAGGGCGTGATGTCCTCGTACCTGCACCTGTTCTCGATGGCGTCGCCGCCGCGCTATTTCGGCGCCGACGACCGGTTCCTGATCAACCTGCCGATGTTCCACGTCGGCGGCACGTTCCCGGCCTTCGCGATGCTGATGCGCGGCGGCTCGATCGCGATGGTCGAGACGTTCCGCACCGAACGCTTCTGGGACGAGATCGAGCGCTCCCGGACGACCACGCTGGTCCTGCTCGGCTCGATGGCGACCTTCATCGCGCGCCAGCCCGAGCGGGCCGACGAGCGCAAGCACGGCCTGAAATCGGCGCTCGTCGTGCCGTTCAACGAACATGCGATCGCGGTGGGTAGACGCTTCGGCTTCGAGGTGCACACGCACTTCAACATGACCGAGATCTCGATGCCGCTGCTGTCCGAGGCCAACCCGACGCTGGTCGGCGTCGCGGGAAAGCCGCGCGCCGGCGTCGAGATCCGCCTGGTCGATGCCGCCGACTGCGAAGTCCCGGTCGGCGAGATCGGCGAGCTGATCGTGCGCACCGACACGCCGTGGGCGCTCAACTCGGGCTATCACAAGGAATACCAGGCCACGGCGACCGCTTGGCGCAACGGCTGGTTCCACACCGGCGATATCTTTCGCCGCGACGCGCAGGGCAACCACTTCTTCGTCGATCGCGTGAAGGATGCGATCCGCCGCCGGGGCGAGAACATCTCGTCGTTCGAGGTCGAAGCGGGCGTGAACCAGCATCCGGCGGTCAAGGAAGCGGCGGTCGTCGCGTTCACCGGCCTCGACGGCGAAGAAGAGGTGCTGGCCGCGCTGACGTTGCGCGACGGCGCAGAGTTCGACCCCGCGGAGTTCATCGCGTTCTGCGTTCCGCGCATGGCGCACTTCATGGTGCCGCGCTACGTCTGGGTGGTGAATGAGCTGCCGCGCACGCCGACGCAGAAGGTGCAGAAGCACCTGATCCGGTCGGGAGCCAAGGATGCGCAGCTGTGGGACCGCGAGGCGGTCGGCATCAAGGTCAAACGCGACAAGATTTCCCTGAACAGCTAAAGGGGCGGACCAGATGAAGCAGCAGGAAAAGGGCGCCGACCATCACTCGATCGTGATCGTCGGTGCGGGCGTCAGCGGCATCGCCACCGCCATCGAATTGCGAAAGCGGGGGATCGAGGATTTCATCGTCCTGGAGCGCGCCACCGGTCCCGGCGGTACCTGGCACAACTACCGCTACCCGGGCCTGTCCTGCGACATCCCGTCGCATCTCTACTGCTTCACGTTCGAACAGAAGTCCGACTGGACGCGCACGCACGCGGGACAGGAGGAAATCCGCGAGTACCTCGCGGGAGTCGTGGACAAATACGACCTGGCGCGATCGATCCGCTACGGCGTCGAGGTCAAGGGCGCGCGCTGGGAGGACGATCGTCGCGAATGGACGCTGCGCCTGGGCGACGGGTCGGACATCCGGGCGTCCGTCTTCGTCAGCGCGATCGGCATGTTCAACGAGATCCAGTGGCCCGACATTCCCGGACTGGAGGACTTCGCCGGCCGCACGATCCACAGCGCGCAGTGGCCGGACTACGTCGACCTGCGCGGCAAGCGCGTCGCGGTGATCGGCAGCGCCGCGAGCGCGGTGCAGATGGTTCCCGAGATCGCCAAGCAGGCGGGGCAGCTGTTCGTGTACCAGCGCACGGCGAACTGGGTCTTCCCCAAGGAAGACCGGATGTTCTCCACCGGCGAACTGACGCAGTTCCGGCAGGACCCGGCGGTGGGTCTGAAAGTGCGCAAGGACCTGTACGACTTCTTCGAGCTGTTCCTGCCGTTCGACAACGCCGAGTTGATGCAGATGGTCGCCGACAGGGCGATGGCCAATCTGCAGAACGTCGTCGACCCCGGTGTGCGCGCCAGGATGCTGCCGAACGTGCCGGTCTGTTCGCAGCGTCCGTTGTTCTCGGACGACTGGTATCCGACCTTCAACCGGCCCAACGTCGAACTGGTCACCGAGACCATCGAGCGCATCACGCCGAGCGGGGTGCAGACCCGGGACGGCGTCGAGCGCGCGATCGACGTGCTCGTGCTCGCCACCGGTTACGCCGCGAACAAGTTCCTGTCGGTGATCGACGTCACCGGTTCCAGGGGGCTGCGACTCGACGAGGCCTGGCGCGAAGGGCCGCAGGCCTATCTCGGCATCACCACGAGCGGCTTTCCCAACCTGTTCATGCTCTACGGTCCCAACACCAACAACGGCTCGATCATCTACATGCTCGAGCAGCAGGCCGCGTACATCGCTGGCAAGATCGCGTACATGCGCGAGCACGACATCGCCGCGATGGACGTGCGTCGCGAGGTGATGGATCGCTACAACGAGGAGCTGCAGCGCGACCTCGACGCGGTCGAGGTGTGGCGTACGCCGGCGACGCGCTACTACCGTTCGGCCTCGGGGCGCATCGTCACGCAGTGGCCGCACAACATGGGCGCGTACGAGGCGCGCACGAAGAAACCCGATCTCGACGCGTTCGAACTGACGCGCGCGGCCTGACGATCAGGCCGCCTCGGCGGTGACATCCGCGACGGCGCGCTTTCCGGGCTTTCGCGCCCGCGCCGCGGGCTTCTTGATGCCGCCATGGCGCAGCAACTGGCCGGAGTGCGTCGCGGTCTGCTGATCGTCCTTGATCGTCACCTCCCCGTTGACCAGGATCCAGCGATAGCCGCTCGCGCGCTGGATGCGGCGCCACTCGCCACCGGGCTGATCGTGGGCGATCTCCTCGGGCAGCACGTGCAGGTTGTCGTAGTCGTACACGACGATGTCGGCAGGAACGCCTTCTTTGATCACGCCACGATCGTGGAAGCCGGCAACCTGGGCGGGCAGGGCGGACAGGCGCCAGTGGGCGTCCTCGAGCGAGATCATCTGGTGCTCGCGCACGACCTTGCAGAGGGTCTCGGTGGGGTATCGGCCCGCGGTCAGGAAGCGCGTGTGCGCGCCGCCGTCCGAAATTCCGAACAGCACGCACGGATCGTCGACGATCTCCCGCAGGTGCTCGATGTTGCCGTTGGGCGGCGCCGCGTAGAACTCGGTCTTCAGATCCTCCTCCACCGCCATGTCGAGCATCACGTCGACCGGATGCTTGCCCAGCTTTTCGCCGGCCAGGCGCAGCGTGTGATCGAGGTATCGCTTGTTGTGCTCGAGCTGCGGGCCGACGATCACGATGTCCGCAAGCGGCCCGACCGCGATCCGCGGCAGGTTGTCGCGCAGCGCCTGTCGGCGCGCCGGGTCGGCGAGCTTGGCCTTGCGCTCGGCAACGGTTCCGGTGGTGGCTTCCATCCAGGCCGGGACGTCGTCGAACAGGTTCCATTCGTCGAACGTGAACGTGAACCCGGCATCGGTGGTGACGCCCTGGCCGATCACGCGGATGCCGCGCTGGCGGCAGCTGCGCAGCCATTCGAGCGTGCGCCGATGGATCTCGGGGCGATAGTCGAACGCCTGCACGACGTTCATCAGCATCGGCCGGCCGGAGATCTCGGCGAGTTCCTCGTAGTGGCGACGGTCGCGCTTGTTGTCGCCCGAGACCATCGTCATCTGCATGAAGCCTTCGTTGCGATCGCGCAGCACGCGCGCGAGCACCCGGCAGGTCTCATCGTGCATGACGTCGGTCGGCATCGGCGTGCCGTCGTAATCCCGCTGCGTGGCCGATGGTCCGGTCGGCATCAGGCGTTGCGCGGACCATCCGCATGCGCCGGCGTCCATCGCCTGGTGGAGCAGGCGCGCCATCTCGGCGTGCTCGGCATCGGTCGGCATGCGGCCGGCCTTGGCCGCCTCGTGTCCCATCACCCACACGAGCAGCGGACCGACCGGCAGGTACGGCAGGATGTTCACCGCCTTGGGCGTGCGCTCGAGGCTGTCGAGGAATTCGGGAAAGGTCACCCAGTCCCAGGGCATGCCGGCTCTCATCGAGGCCAGCGGAATGGCTTCGACACGCGTCATCGACAGCATCGAGCGCTCGCGCATCTGCGGGTGCACCGGCGCGAATCCGAATCCGCAGTTGCCGATGGCCACCGACGTGATGCCGTGCCAGCTCGACAGCGTGCAGTAGGGGTCCCAGAACACCTGGGCGTCGTAGTGCGTGTGCAGGTCGACGAAGCCCGGCGCGACGATCAGGCCGGTTGCGTCCAGCACGTCGGTTCCTCGCGTCGGCTCGATGTGACCGATCTTCGCGATCCGGCCGCCCTTGATGCCGATGTCGCCGCGATAGCGCGGCACGCGGGTGCCGTCGACGATCATCCCGTTCTTGATCACGCGGTCGTAGCGCATGGCACCGCCTCTTCCATCAGAAGATTTGAACGAACGTTCGCACGACGCCAGTGGGGCGGCAATCGGGAGAAACCCTTCGCGTCCGATCAGCTCGCTTGGGCCGCCGGGGCGTGGCCGATCATCTCGAGCGCCAGCGCCGCGTATCGATCCGCGATCTCCGCAGGGCCCAGCTCGCCGTCGCTTCGATACCAGGTGGCCACTTGGCTGGACATCGCCAACACCGAAAAGACCGCCTGCTTGGGATACGCGCAGCGGAACACGCCGGTGTGCACGCCCGCGTCGAGCGTGTCCCGGAAGATCGCGGTCAGCACGTCGTAGCGATCGACGATTTCGCGACGGGCCTCCTCGGGGAGACTTCGCAGTTCCGAGCGGCCCACGAACGCTTCGATGCGCCGCTGCGCGTGGAACAGCACCATCGCGCGGACCAGGGCGGCGAACCGCGCGACGGGGTCATCTCCCGCCGCACGGGCTGCGTCGCGCAACGTCACGAGCAGCGCATCGGCGATCGACACCATGATCGACCGCAGCAGGTCGGCCTTCGACGGGAAGTAGTAGTAGAGGTGCGAGACGTTGGTGCCGGCCCGCGCCGCGATGTCGCGCAGCGAGGCTCCGTGGAAGCCCACTTCCGCGAAGAGCTCGAGCGCGACCCGGCTGAAGAGCTGCTCGCTGACCGCCTCGTTGCCGACTGGCAGATCGGCGGCGGCATCTCCGGGAAGCTCGGTCGACCTGGATCGGGAGGCGGGCGTGTTCATCGACGCGATTATGCAGGGCGTCGAAACCGGGTCGCGCGCTCAGGCTGCCGCGGCGTTCGTCGGATCCCGCATCCGGGCGACCGCGGCTTCGACCTGGGGCATCAGGCGACGCAGCCTGGCCGCGCCCAGCAGGTAGCGGTGCAGCGCTTCGTGGTGCAGCAGGTTCAGCCGGCTGCGCCGCAGCCAGAACGGCATGTGGCGGTTTGCGTTCAGCAGATTCCGGAAACTCGCGGCCATCGCGGTCGGATGGTCGCGCGTGTACTCGGGATGCGGCACGACTTCGCACATCGCGTTGCGCGCCGCGTCGTCGAGATTCAACAGCGCGAGCTTGGCGATGATCGCCGCGCTGAAAACCTGCTGGCACATGAAGATCGATTGCAACGTGATCCGGCCGGGCGCGAACAGCGGTTGCGGGGCCTTGCGGGCCAGGCCGTTGGCGGTGCAGTCGACGTGCAGCGAGCCGGCGTCGGTCGGCATGCTGCCGTGCTCGAGTTCGATCTGGCTGGTGCCGATGCGCCGGATGCGGCCCAGCCGCACGATCTGATTGCGCATGCGCTGAAGGGCGGAGAATTCCTCCCGGCTGATCGTCGCGCAGCGCCATTTCTCGGGCATCACCGACTCGTCGATGCGGCACACACTTCCGGTGCGCTCGAGGTGCAGGAAGATGTCGTCGACCGAGCGGGCGTCGACGATGCTCTCGACGTGACGCATGAATTCGGCCAGCGCGAGGCCCGGTTGCACCTTTTCCCGCATCCACAGCCAGGAATCGTGCGGTGAGATCCACTGGATCCGTTCCGGCGCCACGCCGGCGTCGAGCAGGAACACGATCGCGTCGGTCGCCGTCTTGCCGGCACCGGCGATCACGTAGCGCTCCCAGGACGACGCAATGCGCGGCAACGCGTTGGGCGGCACCAGCGTGACACGGGCGTCGACTTCGTACCGCGGCGCGGTGGTGGAGGGAACCTCGACGTTCATGAATCCGCCGTCGACGATGCGTCGCCGCGCGTGGATCTCGGTGATCTGCGTGCGGTCCGCGGTCGCGACGATGCGGCCGTCGCCGATGTGCTCGCTCATCGGCAGGAAGCGCACGCGGCCACTGTCGAGGAGCCGTTTCATCAGCAGGTGGTAGTACGAAACGATCTCCGGGCCCGACGCCAGGTCGGTGCCGCCCTGGCCCAGCTGCGCGGAGTTCACGCCGTAGAACGCGGCCGGCTGATGCAGGGCGACGTACGGGTAGGCGTCGGTCCAGTGTCCGCCGGGTCGATGGCGACGGTCGACGATGACCATCTGCGCGTCGGGCTGCTCGTTGAAGATCACGTCCGCGAACGCCATGCTCATGGCGCCCGCGCCGACGATCAGATAGTCGGTCTCCATCCGGGAGGTGGCCACGACCTACGAGGATTCCGCGTCGGAGAACCCGTGCCGGATCAGCATCACCATCGCGATCATCGTGATGAACGCGAACACGAGCGCCGGTGCGAACCCCAGGACGCCGGCGAGGTTGGTCTCGCCGAGCCGGTTGTCGCCGAAGGTCAGCGCGCGGCTGGGCGCGAACAGCGCGCCCCAGTAGAAGATCGTGTTCGCATAACCGGTACCGACCAGCATCCAGTACAGCCGCGACGCCATCTGCTGGGGCAGGGCCATCGCGTGCGTGACCAGCGCGCCGGCGATCACGAGCAACCCGTTGAGGATGCCGCCAACGTGCGAGCGCGCCCAGGCGCGCGCATCGCCCGGAATCTCGAATGACAGGATCGTGCCCGGCAGGATCTCGAACCCGCCGATCAGGCTCATGACCAGGCCGAAGCCGGAGGCCAGCGCGATCAGAATGATGATGGCGCCGTGCGCGACCATCCGCCGCTGTTGCGTCTTCATGGCCCAGGACTCCCTGTTGTTATGGTTGTGGTGGCCGCGGCAGGTGACCGTCGGCTGCGGCAACATAGCGCAGAACGCCGCCGCGACGATCTCGTACGTGCGGGCCCTCATGGTCCCCCCGATGGAGGGATCGACCCGGGGTGTGTCGGGGCGCCAGCATTCCCACTTTCCCGTTCCGAAGAACTCCATGCGAATCCGTCCTGGCCTGCGCGGCCTGCTGCTGCTGATCGTTGCGTGCGGTGCGTGCCCGAACGTGCAGGCCGCCAAGAAGACCGACGCCGGCCCCAAGGCCGGGGATCTGATCGGTCGCGTGATGGACATCGGCACCGGTCAGCCGCTGGGCGAGGCGATGGTGACGCTGATGTTCCCGTCGACGACGCCGGGACCGAGCGCGGTCACGGTGTTCAGCGACGCGTCGGGCGTGTTCCGGTTCAGCGGCCTGCCGTCGCCGCTGCCCGAGGCCATGACGATCGCCGCGGGCAAGCTGGGATTCCGCCAGGTCGAGCCCGCGGACGGACGGCTTCATCTGGAACGCGTGCCGGCAGGGCAGCGGCCGCAGGTGCTGCTGCAGTCCGTCGGCGACATCGCCGACAGCGTGCCGGCGTCGGCGTGGCTTTCATCGATGCCTGCGGGTGACGCCCACGAAAAGGCGATCACCATCACCAGCTGCACCAGCTGCCACCAGTTTCCGAGTCCGCGCGTGCGCCAGTATGCGGCACAGATCGAGTCGGTCAGCGGCGGCCCCGACGGCGATCGCAAGGCGATCGAGGAATGGAGGAAGGTGGTGCGCCACGAGGCCTGGCGCACGGTCGTCAAATACATGCGGCCCAAGCACTTCGCGGTGTTCCCGCTCGAAAGCCCCGTCAACATCGATGCGATCGACTGGCCGACGGCGATCAACGCCGACTTCAACTTCTTCTCCGCGCGCCAGGGCGACCTGATCGCCAAGTACCTGGCCGAAAATTTCCCGCGCAACACGGCGACGCTGCCGCGCGACGACTACAAGTACGGCGCGCCGTTGGGCGTCACCTCGAAGACGGTGATCCGCGAATACGCGTTTCCAAACGATGCGCTGGTACGCGAGATGGTTGCGGCTCCGGACTCCGGTTACTTCTGGGGCGCCGACGTTCGCCGCAACATGATCGTTCGCCTCGACGGCGCCACCGGCGAGACCAAGTGGTTCAAGCCGGACTACAAGGGATCCACCGGTCCGCACACGATCGTTCCCGACGACTCCGGTCACATGTGGGTCTCGATGATCGACAACGATCAGTTCAGCCGCTTCGAAACCAAAAAGGAACAGTGGAAGCTCTGGACGCTGCGTCCGAGCAACCTGCCGGACACCGCGGCGATGGCGGGCTCGGCGATCGTGCACGACATGTCGATCGACTCGCGCGGGCACCTGGCGCGCGACAAGTACGGGAAGGTCTGGGTCACGCTGGTGGGCTCCAACCAGCTCGGAACGCTCGATCCGGACACCGGCGAGGTCGCGTTCTACGAGACCCACCACGTCGACGGTTTCAGCGCGATCAACCACCTGATCTACGGCTGCGTGATCTCGAACGATCGCAAGACGGTGTGGTACTCGCAGCTCAATGGCGTGGTCGGATCGGTCGACGCCAAGACGCACAAGCTCGACAAGGTGATTCCGTTCACCGAAGGCGCGGGGCCGCGGCGCATGTCGCTCGACAACAAGGGCGTGCTCTGGGTGCCGCTGTTCGGCACGGGCCAGATCGCCAAGGTGGACATGGACAGCGGCAAGGTCGTGCAGACGATCGACCTTCCGGATCGCGGCGCTGCACCGTACGCGGTGAGCTGGGACGAAAAGCGAAAAGTCGTCTGGGTTGCCAACGCCAACAGCGACGTCATCTACCGCCTCGACCCGAAGACCAGCGCGACCACCGTCATCCCGTTGCCGCGCAAGATGGCCTATCTGCGCCAGATCGGGATCGACCAGAAGAACGGCCGGCTCGTGGCGTCCTACGGCAACTATCCGGAAGGATCAGGGCCGTCGATGGGCGTCGTCATCGACGTGGGCGATTGAGGACATCCGACCATGCGTATCGATTCCACGATGTCTCGCAAAACACGTCGACCGCTGTTCGTCGCCGCGGCTCTGGCACTGTTGGCGCTCACGCGTCCCGCAGCCGCCGCGGAATTCGACGACGTGTCGGCCAAGACCTTCTTCAATCTGCACGGCTGCAACTCCTGCCACGCGCCGGTCGAGTTCCGCATCGGACCGCCGTACCAGGCCATCGGCACGCGATGGTCGAACGATCCCGAAGGTCGGGTGCAGATCCTGGCCGCCAAGATCCGCTACGGCGGCGTCGGCGCGTGGGGCATGGTGCCGATGGTCAGCAATCCGAACATCACGGCCGACGAAGCCGAGGCAATCTCGCGCTGGATCCTGGCGCAGCGACCGGCGCCGGCGGAGCAGGGCGCAGCGGACGCGCGGAAGTAGCGCGGACTCACCAACGACGCGTGATGCCGATATCGATTCCGATCAGGCTGTAGTGCTCCTTCGCGCCAGCGCCGAAGGGCTGATCGGGATTGTCGTAGGTGATGTCGTGATCGAACTGGTACTGGATCACCGCGCCGACTTCCCATTTCGGGCTGATCTTGTAGATCAGACCGAGGTCCGCTTCGTTCTCGGTCGTCAGATTGAACGCAGGCGAGAGCGTCTCGGACGGAATGGCGTTGCGGGTGTGGTTCCAGCCCACCAGCAGCTGGGCCTTCTCGCCCAGATCGATCGCCATTCCGATGGACCAGACGTATTGGTCGCGATGATTCAGCGGCGAGACGATCGCCAGCGACGCCGGCGCGCCCGGCTTGTTCGGATCGCGGGCGCGAAGCGTCGCACTCTTCATCGCATCCGACCAGTCGAGCCAGTTGAACTCCACCGCAAGCAACCAGCCGGGCTGGAACCGCCACCCGATGCCCACGCCGGCCTCACGGGCCAGGTGGAAACCCTTGATCTCGGCGTCGCGGTATCGCACGCGGCCAAGGCCCTGCGCTTCCTGGTTCACCGTGAGCGTCGCGTCGTCGAGCTTGAGCGTGGTCGGCGACATGTACGACGCGCCGATTCGCAGATCGGGTGTCGGTAGCCACAGCAGTCCGATGCGGCCATTGGCGCTCACGCCCTTGCCGCCGTCGAACCGCAGGCCGGAGAAGTCCGCCGTCGACGTGTCTGGAAAGACCTTCTGGCGAGCCTGCGAGTACGCGATGCCGAGATTGGCGCCGACGCTGAAGGTATCGGTCACCTTGTAGGCCGCACCGAGAGCCAGCTTGGTGACACCGAAGATCGCGGAGTACTCGTCGCGCGTTCCGAAGACCGTTCTCAGGTTCTTGTACTGGTAACCCGAGCCGCCCTGCACGAACAGGCCGGCGCCCAACACCAGCGACGGATTCAGCCGATGCGCGTAGCCGACATTGAAGAGTGCGTTGAAATCGTTGTCGGGGCTGGACTTGCCGTTCAACGGATCGCTGTGACCGCCGCCGCCGGTGTAGTAGGGGTTGAAATCGTTGTCGGGGCTGGACTTGCCGTTCAACGGATCGCTGTGACCGCCGCCGCCGGTGTAGTAGGGCACCAGCGTGTAGTCGAATCGGCGATCGCCGATCTGCGACAAGCCGGCGGGATTGATGTTGACGGCTTCGGAACTCTGCGACATCGGGATGTCGGCGCCCCCCATTCCGATGGACTGCACGCCGAAGCCGATGACGTTGAGATTGTTGCTGGCATGCGCCGGCGCATTCCAGATCGCGAGCGCCGCCGCCTGAATGGCGACGCCCCCCAGCACACGCATCGCTGCGCAATCGAATCGGCGCTGCACGGGATCTCCTGACGGATGACGAGGACGGCTCGGGCCGCCCGAGGGGCGATGCCGATACCTGCGATACGCGTGTCGAGCGGTCGTGGAAAACCAAGGTAGCGTTTCGCGGGCGGCAGTCTGGCAATTGGACCGTCGTGTGGCTTGCGTCGAGCGGGCTTGAAGAAGAAGCGTGCGGGACGGTTTTGATCGGACTTGCGCTGAAATCGAGGGATGCTGGCAGGAAACACCCCTGGACCGGCCATGTGCAGACCGAAACGATGAACCTTCATGACGCGCCGATGCGCGACCCACACGACGCGACACCCTTATCGTCCTTGCTGACAGGGAATGCGGCTCAGGAAGTTTTCCGGCTTGGTAGCTCAAGGTTCTGCTTGTCGGTTCGACGACCTGCTCAACGTCAGCCGCATCAGCACGGGACGCCTGGAACTGCGGCGGATGCCGGTGGACCTGGTCGCGATGGCCCACGACGCGGTCGACAACCTGCGCCCGACGCTCGATCGCGCGGGTCACGCGCTGACGCTGGATCTGCCGGGGAGCCCCTTGTACGTCGACGGTGATCCGGTGCGGCTCGTGCAGATGTTCAGCAATCTGCTGAACAACGCGTCCAAGTACACCGATCCGCCGGGACAGATCCTGCTGAAGGTCGACACCGAAGGTGGCGATGCGCGGGTCCTGGTCAAGGACAACGGCATCGGGATTGCGGCGGGGCACCTGACGAAGATCTTCGAGATGTTCTCGCAGCTCGATCACTCGCTGACGCGGGGCCAGGGCGGGCTGGGCATCGGCTTGAGCCTCGTGCGCAGCCTGGTGGAGCTGCACGGCGGGCAGGTCGTCGCGCACAGTGACGGGGAAGGCAAAGGATCCGAGTTCACGATCCGGCTGCCGGTGATCCCGGCACCGCAGGTCCCGTTATCCGGTGCACCGCCGGCTCGCGCGCCGGGAGACGTGCGCAATCATCGGATCCTGGTCGTGGACGACAACGAAGAGACCGCGCTGAGCCTGGCCATGCTGCTGCACATGGAAGGCCACCTCACCGCCGTCGCCCATTCCGGGCCCGAGGCGATGCAAGTCGGTGCGAAGTTCGAGCCCCAATGCGTGCTGCTGGACATCGGCATGCCCGGCGAGAACGGCTTCGACATCGCCCGAAAGATCCGTGAGCAGCCCTGGGGTGCGAGCCTGGCGCTGTTCGCCATCACCGGATACGGGCAGGAGAGCGACAAGCTCAAGTCAAAGCGAGCGGGATTCGACCGCCATTTCGTCAAACCGGTCGATCACGTGCAACTGACCGAAGCGCTGGTCGACCATTCGACCCGGTCCGCACCGTCCTGACCCGTTGCTGCACACGCCGTCGCGTCGCACACCGGCGTGCGTTCGTCCCCTACGTCGGACGGTTCAGGGGAGCGCAGAGGTGGACACGGGGCCTACGCGCTCCTTGTTGGAGGTGATCCGTCGCGGACGTTGGGGACAGTCGGCTCGTGGACAAGAGAGCTAAAAGGTGGGGCGTCGGCTCAAAACTCCGACGGGCGCTCGCGGTCATTGCGATACCTCCTTCCCCACGGATCACATCTACATGCCGGCTCTCAACGTCACGCTGACACCTGTTCGCTCGCTTGGTCTAGGCTTGCTCCTTGTACTGTCGACCGTTGGATGCGGCACCCTGAAGTCACGCGCTGAAGCCGTTCACATCACGGCCTCCAGCACCGAAGTCGCCGAATGCGAGCGCAAAGGCCCCGTGCTGCTCGGCACTTTCGACAGCGAGTTCGACCAGCGCCAGCGCGACCTGAAGTTCGAAACCGCGCGACAGGGGGGCAATGTCCTGCTCGTGCGTTCCTTTGCACTGGCCACATCGGGCACTGCCTATCGCTGCGAATCGATCGACAGTCGGCGCGTGGCGTCGTAATCAGCGTCTGCGAGCCCGTGCAATACACGCGCCGGGCTATGCGCAGAAATATTTCTCCGGCAGTTCTCCGGAATGGACAACCCAATGGCGGGCCGCCCGCCCCAGGCCTCGAGGCGAACCCCGGACGACATTCGGGAGCTGCAAACACGATCGGGTGTCTCGCTGACGAGTGACTGTCGAGACCTTCTCTTGGGCCGCCGAACTACTCGTCGCCAGGGGAACCGAGACTGTGGCCGGAAGCACGGCACGCTGTCCCGAGATCTGAGAGGGAAGTTCCGCGTGCCATGACTTGACTGCGCGCCGAAGAATCATTTGGCGTTCTGGTTGCAGAGTTGCAAGGGTTTGCGGCGCCACAATTCTCGAGGCGGCCCGGGACACGAACTGTGGACCGTCGTCGCAACCACGCGCGGTGCGCCCGGCTCGGTGACCAGCTGGCTCAAGCGGATGACGCGGCCACTGCGAATCGATTGGGCACCATCGATGGCTATGCATCCGCGGGCAGTGGCTGACTGCCGACCATCCCTGACGACGATCGGCCAGTCGGTTGGATTTCACCAGCGCGGGGAACTCGAGGTGTTCCTTCGACTACAAGGTCACGACAGACAGTTCGCGCCTGATCCGACGGAAGCACGAAGAAATCTCAGAAGGCGATCGGAAGCCAACTGGATTCCTTCCTGAATCGAAAAATCAGCCAGGGACAATTCTCCGTGTCACTAGAACAGTGCGCACGTGGGCTCGTAGTCCCGCCCAGCGACCTGCGCGTCTGGTACCGAAGCAAAGGAATAGCCGGTCTTCGGGAGATGATGACGGTGGCGCGGCTACGAGAAGACTACGAGATTAAGCAAGGAGTCGACGTTGTCGCTGGCCGCCATCGCGGATCGACTCGGCTCACGCTTCCTTGGTCAAGCCAATCGCTAGGCGCCAGTCGATCCAGGGCGTCTCATCGAATTGGACATAATCTTCAATGCGTCCAATCCAGCATCTTCCTCATGCCACCCAACTACCGATCGCGGTACTGCGATTCGGCGCGCTCGTCCTGCCCCTTGATGTCCACGCAGACCGTCGCGGTCGGTCGAGCCAGCAGGCGTGCAATGCCGATGGCTTCGCCAGTCTTCTCGCAGTAGCCGTATTCCTTGTCGCGGATCCGGCGCAGCGCGTCGTCGATCTTCTTGAGCAGCAAGGACTCGCGTTCACGTAGTCGCAGGTCCAGCCAGTGTTCTTCCTCGGCGCTGGCACGATCGGCCGGATCGGCGAACACCTCGCGCTGATGCAGGCGCTCCTTGACGTCGAGTTCCCGGGCCAGGACCTCGCTGCGCATCTGCAGCAGACGCTCCTGGAAGAACGCCAGCTGGTTGTCGTTCATGTAGGCCGAGTCCGGCGCGCGACGCACCTGGTCCTCGGTCAGCATCACGCCGCTGGGCAGCAGCCCATCGCCGGAACGCTCGGGCCGCGGACGTCCCGCTGGCGTGGCAGCCGCCTTCGACGGACGCGCCTGCACCGCCACGGCGCCGGATTGGGGCCGGTGGCTGACCGCAACCGCACGCTTGGAACTGGCCGCCGGGGCTGACACCTTGGCGGCCTTGGTCGGCTTCGCGGGCGCCCGCTTGGCGGCCACCGGTGCCTTGGCCTTGGCCTTCGGAGCCGGCTTGGGAGCCGGTTTGCGCGGTGCCGGCTTCTTGGAGGCCGGTGTCGCAGATTTCTTCGCCTTGCTGGGCGCCGCCTTGGCGGGCTTGGCCGGCGCCTTCTTGGAGGGGGTCTTTCCGACAGCGCGCTTTGCCGGGGGAGCCGCCTTCTTCTTCGGCTGAATCTTGGCCATTAAATGTCTCCGAACCAGTTTCTGATCGATCGCTTTACTGCCGGCTTCTAGCCGGCTTCTCCCTACAATTCCGCCCACCTGCACGCATGGTGTATCGTTTCGGGAGAAGGCCGCCGTACCTTCGAGGGCCGGCGAATGTGGGATTCTGGCACAACTTGTTGGCCCCGAGAGCAACTACATGAACCCAGCGCCGCCTCTGACCCCCGAACTTCTGGCCAAGCTGATCCCCATGGGTGCCCTGCGTCCGGAGAGCAAACGGGACCTCGCCCGCAACGCCACGCTGATGGACGTCAAGGCCGGCCGGTTCCTGTTCAAGGCGGGTGATAAGGCGGACCAGGCGCTGTACCTGCTCGAGGGCCAGGTCGAACTTCGGGACCCGTCCGGAGGCGTGCTATCGAAGGTGATCGGCGAAACGGCCGCCGCCCAGCACCGCCTGCCCCACCAGTCGCCCCGCAAGCTCGAGGCGTTTTGCGTCACCGACGTCCGCTGCGTGGCGGTCGACAACCACCTGCTCGACGTGATGCTCACCTGGGATCAGACGGACGCCCTCGAAGTCGGAGAAGTCGGTACCGAGTCGAACGATTCCGACGACTGGATGACCCGGCTGCTGCAGACCCCGGCGTTCCAGATGGTCCCGCCGGCGAACCTGCAGGCGATCTTCATGCGCATGCAGCGCGTGGACGCCGCGCCGGGCCAGACCATCGTCACCCAGGGCGAAGCCGGCGATTTCTTCTACGTGATCACGGAAGGTCGCTGCATCGTCACCCGCGAGCAGCCCGGCCAGAAGGCGGTGCGCCTGGCCGAACTGGAGACCGGGTCGTGCTTCGGTGAGGAGGCGCTGATCTCGGATGCGCCGCGCAATGCCACGGTCACGATGCTCACGCGTGGCAGCCTGATGCGCCTGGCCAAGGACGACTTTCGCAAGCTGCTGAAGGAGCCGTTGACCCGTCGCGTGGCGCGCGCCGAGGGCGACGCGCTCGTCGAAAGCGGTCGTGGGCTCTATCTGGACGTCCGACTGCCCAGCGAATTCCAGAATGGCAGCCTGCCGGGTGCGCTGAACATCCCGCTGTACATGCTCCGGATGCGCTTGGCGCAGCTGCCGCAGAACAAGGGCTTGGTCTGCATCTGCGACACCGGACGGCGCAGTTCGGTCGCCTCGTTCGTGCTTACGCAAAAAGGCTTCGAAGCCTACACGCTGACATCAGGGCTCAACGACGCCGGGTAGACCGCCCGGCACCCGCCCGGGGCTTACATCGTTTGGGTCGGACGATCGAAGCCGGCAGTACCCGCGAGCTGGGACTCGATCTTCTGCTGCGTGGTGCCGCCGTCCTGCAGGCTGAACTGCACGCCGATGCCCTGCACGCGCTTGCCCTGTGCCGCCCGCGGCGTCACCCAGACGACCTTGCCCGCCACCGGCAGCCGTTCCGCGCTGTCCATCAACGTGAGCAGGATGAAGACCTCGTCGCCGAGCCGATATTCCTTGCTCGTCGGAATGAACAGTCCGCCGTTCTTGATGAAGGGCATGTAAGCGGCGAACAGCGCGCTCTTGTCCTTGATGTTGAGCGTCAGGATTCCGGGCTGTGCCCCGCCTGGTCGCGGTGGGGGTGTGCTCATGCGCGGTGATTCCCCTTGTTCTGGATGTCCCGCATGGATGGAGGATCAGGCCTTCGCAGCGCCGGTGCGGCGCCACCACGAAATCATAAGAGATTCGACCGTGAGCTGCGGATTGGCGTTGCCGAGCACACGGCGCTGGCTCTCGACGATCTCCGCCAGCAGCTGCTCCACGTGGCTAGCGCCGATTCGGCGCGCCAATCCGGTCAGTGCGGGATCGGTCTCGAAACCAGCCATCGCGCGCAGCAGACGAAGCAGCACGCGATGCAGATGGCGCAGCCATTCCTGCACCAGCTCCGGCGTCAGCTTGGCTCCCGCAGGCGCGATGCGCGCGGCGGCCGCGAGCGGATCGAGTT
The DNA here is from genome assembly GCF_020697055.1 of Panacagrimonas sp. GTDB lineage: Bacteria > Pseudomonadota > Gammaproteobacteria > Nevskiales > Nevskiaceae > Panacagrimonas. The sequence goes on from NZ_JAJFBP010000034.1 coordinate 33,058, forward strand.
TTTGCGAGGCGACCGCCATCAACATCTCGCGCCACGAGGCCTGATGTTGGGACGTACCCTCCGCGCGCGCTTCCAGCGCGGCCAGCGGCGCGCCACCGGCCTCGCGCAGTGCGGCAGCCGCATCGACGCCGGGCATCCGGGTTCGCAGCCACGCCTCGGCCTGGTCGCGGGCGGGAATCGACAGGCTCAGGCGCTGACAGCGGCTTCGCATCGTCGGCGCGAGCGCCATCGGCCGCTCCGAGATCAGCACGATGTGGATGCCCGGCGGTGGTTCTTCCACCGTCTTGAGCACCGCGTTGACGCCGCTGGCATTGAGCGCGTCCGCCGGGTCGATCACGACGACACGCGAATGTCCGTAGTGGCTCGCAAGACCGAGGCGCTCCATCATCGCGCGCAGCTGGTCCATCGAGATGTCGCGCTTTTCCTTGTCGGTCTTCGCGTTGATCTCGCGCGCGAGCCACGTCAGGTTCGGATGGGTGCCGGCCGCACGTTGCGCGCAGCCGCGGCAGCGGCCGCAGGGCGCACCGTCGTCGCCGACCTGCTCGCACAGCAGGCTCGCGGCCAGGCGCATCGCGAACAAGCGCTTGCCCACGCCCGAGGGCCCGGCCAGCAGCAGCGCATGACCCAGCCGCCCCGTCCTGCGCGCGTCGTTCACGCGGTCCCATAACGCGGCGTGCCATGGAAGGATCTCGATGTCATCCATCGCGGGCGCGGTGCTCACTTGAACCGTTCCCCGAGTGTTTGCGCGATCCGGGCCTGCACCTCGTCGATCGGACGCGTCGCATCGAGGACAACGTAGCGATGGGCATCCGACTTCGCGCGCGCCAGGTACGCCGCACGCACGCGCTCCATGAACGCGATCGTCTCGGCCTCGAAGCGATTGGTGTCGCCGCGCCGTTTGGCGCGCGCCAGGCCGATCTCCGGCGGCAGATCGAATACCAGCGTCAGGTCGGGTCGCAGATCGCGCAGTACCAGACGCTCGAGCGCACGCAGGTGCTCATCGGCCACACCGCGGCCCGCACCCTGGTAGGCCCAGGTCGCATCGACGAACCGATCGCACACCACGTCATATCCGGCTCGCAGCGCCGGCTCGATGCGATGGGCGACGTGGTCGGCGCGCGCCGCGAACATCAGCAGCAGTTCGGTCTCCGGCGTCACCCCGTCGGCCCAGTTTCCGAGCACGATCCCACGCACCGCTTCGGCCAGCGAAGAACCGCCGGGTTCGCGCGTCTGCACCACGGTGCGCCCCTGCTGCTCGAGCCATGCCACGACGAACCGGGCCTGGGTGGATTTGCCCGCGCCCTCGCCGCCTTCGAGCGTGACGAGACGACCGCGCGGGGTCACTTGCGACCTCCGGGTGCTCCACGCAGCTGGAACTCGCGCACCGCGGCCTCGTGTTCCTGGAGGGTCGCCGAAAACTGGTGCGAACCGTCGCCGCGCGAAACGAAGAACAGCTCGTTGCCCGCGGCCGGATGGAGCGCCGCCTCGATGGCGGCCCGCCCCGGCAGGCAGATCGGCGTCGGCGGCAGACCGGCGCGCACGTACGTGTTGTACGCCCCGTCGGCCAGAAGATCGGCCTTGCGCAGGTTGCCGTCGAAACGCTCCGCGAGGCCGTAGATGACGGTGGGATCGGTCTGCAGTCGCATGCCCATCTTGAGCCGCCGCACGAACACGCCTGCAATGCGCGCACGCTCCTGCGGCACACCCGTTTCCTTTTCCACGATCGAGGCCATCGTCAACGCATCCTCCGGACCCGCGTAAGGCAGGTCCGCCGCACGTTGGGTCCAACTCTCATCGAGCACACGGCGCATCGCATTGAAGGCCTGGCGCAGGATAGCGACATCGGTCGTGCCCTTGGTGAAGCGGTACGTGTCGGGAAAGAAGCGACCTTCGGGATGCGCGTCGGGCTGGCCGATCGCCGCCATGACGGTCTCCACACGCGTGTCGGCCAGCGTGTGGACCAGCACGGGATCGTCGGCGATCAGCTTGATCGCCTGGTCGAATCGCAGCCCCTCGACGATCCGCAACTCGTGCAACAGCGTCTTGCCGCCGACGAGCAGTGCGAGAAGGTCCAGCGACGATAGTCCCGGATCGAGCGCGTATTCGCCGGCCTTGATCTGCGCGGCCTGTCCATTGGCGCGGCCCCAGAACTCGAGATACGGAGCCTGCCGCTGCGACGTGAACAGTCCGCGTTCGCTGAGAATCGCGATCGCATCGCGCAGGCGGCTGCCCGGTCGCAGTTCGATGGTCTGGTGCTCGGCGATGGCGAGTGGCTTGAGCAGCTCGCGCCGCGCATCGAGCACGAGCGCCCCGGCGGCGATCGCCAGCAGCAGGAACGTGACCAGCAGTCCGATCAGGTGACGCTTCATGTGTTGCCGCTCCACGGGTGACGCAGCAGTTCGGTCATTCGACGCGTGACCGGGCCGGGGCACTCGAACGCGACGCTTCCCACCGACCGCAGCGGCCAGATGCCGATGAGGCTGTTGCAGACGAACGCCTCGCTGGCGTGTCGCACCTCGTCGGGCGAAATCAGCCCGATCTCGCAGCCGATGCCCGCCTGCCGCGCGAGCGCGATCAGGTGATCGCGCATCATGCCCGCCACCCCCGCGAACGACAGGTCCGGCGTCACCAGGATCCCGTCGATGACGAAGAACGCGTTGCTGCGCGAAGCGCTGGTCACCCGACCTTCGGCGTCGCACATCAGGACCTCCTGGCAGTCCGGCGGCCAGTCGCGGCTCGCGAGCACCTGTTCGAGGCGGTTGAGGTGCTTGATGCCTGCCAGCCGCGGTTGCACCGCCAGCAGGACCGGACTCCAGGCGCACGCGATCCCTTCGTGCCAAGCGGCCGTCGCGTGATCCGGCAGCGGCGAGACCCGCAACAGGCGATCACATTGCGAGCCTCCTGGCCGATAGCCGCGACCCGAATCGGTCCGGCTCAGCACGATGCGCAATACGCCCTGCCCCGCGTCGCGGCATTGCGCATCGACCTCGTCGCCGAGCCTCGGATCGATCTCCAGATCCAGTCGCGACGCATCGTGGGCCAGCCGCTCGAGCTGGCGTTCACGCTGCACGAGCCGACCGTCGAGAACCAGGCCGGTGCGAAAGACGCCGTCGCCGTAGTGCAGTGCACGCGTGCCGGTCCAGGCCCCTTCCACAAGTTCGCCGTTGAAGCGCATCACGTCGTCCTCGCGCCCAGCGCCAACAGAAGGCCGCGCGCTTTCGCGCGGGTTTCGGCCAGCTCGGAGTGCGGCCGCGAGTCGGCGACGATACCGGCGCCCGCGCGAAAGCTCACGTTGCGATCCTCGACCACGACGGTGCGGATCAGGATGTTGGTGTCGAGCCGCCCGCATCGCGACAGATATCCCATCGCACCGGTGTAGGGCCCGCGTCCGACGCCTTCGAGCTCGGCGATGATTTCCATCGCCCGAACCTTCGGGCAGCCCGTGATGGTGCCGCCTGGAAACACCGCCCTGAGCACCTCGCCCGGGCCGACACCGGCGCGGAGCCGTCCGCGGACGTTCGACACGATGTGGTGCACGTGCGCGTAGGTCTCCATCGTCATCAGTTCGCTCACTTCCACGCTGCCCGGAACACACACGCGGCCCAGATCGTTGCGCTCGAGATCGATCAGCATCACGTGCTCGGCGCGCTCCTTCAGGCTGCCGATCAGCTTCGCGCGGACGGCGGCATCGTCGTCCCCCTGCACGCGCGGATGGGTGCCCGCGATCGGACGCGTCTGCGCCCAGCCGGCCTCGATCTGCACGAGTCGTTCGGGCGAAGAACTCAGCACCGCCACGCCATCGAGGCAGGCCAGTCCCGCGAACGGCGACGGATTGTGCCGGCGCAGACGGCGGTAGACGTCGGCATGGCTCGCACCCGACCTGAGCCGACCACTCCAGCGTCGCGACAGGTTGACCTGGAACACGTCGCCGGCCAGCAGGTATTCGTGGATCCGGTCGACGCCCTCGAGAAAGTCCTGCGGCGGATCCTCGTCGAACTGGTCGACGAGCCCTGCGTCATCAGGTTCCATAACCCTATCGTTTACAACGATATCTAAGATATTCTTAATGTAGTTTATTCGATCGAAACCGGATTCGGCGACGATCACCGTGACGCCGCGCAGCCGATCGCGGATCACCGCGGCCGGACACCGGACCGCGATGAAATCCGGGATGCCTACGGGAGACGCCGGCAGCTCGAGCGACGGCTCGATCCAGCGCGCGCCCTCGTATCCCAGGTAGACGAACCAGCCGCCGACGAAGGGCAGTTCGCCCGAGGGGACGGGCGAGAGTCGAGCCGCCGCTTCGCTCAGCTGCGCAAGGCCGGTCGGGCCCTCGAAGCGATCCCCTGGAAACGCGAAGAGCACGTCGAACCGCCCTGCGCTGGGATGTCCCGCGCCGCTTTCGAGCAGGAACGGGAAGGCCACCGGGTCACGCCGGTGGACTTCGAAAAGATCAACAGACAGAGGGAGTTCAACGCGCAAGTTCATGCGCGATGAGAAATTACTTCAACTTGGCGAACGCGAGGCTGCCGTTGGTGCCGCCGAAGCCGAACGAGTTGGACAGCACGTACTCGAGCTTGGCCTGGCGCGCCGTGTGCGGCACGTAATCGAGGTCGCAGCCTTCGCTCGGATTGTCCAGGTTGATGGTCGGCGGAATCACCTGGTCACGAATGGCCAGGCAACAGAACACCGCCTCGATCCCGCCCGCGGCGCCGAGCAGATGCCCGGTCATCGATTTGGTGGAGCTGACGGCGAGCTTCGATGCGTGATCCCCGAACGCACCCTTCACCGCCATCGTCTCGGCGATGTCACCGGCCGGCGTCGAGGTGCCGTGCGCGTTGATGTAGTCGATCTGCTCGGGATTGAGCTTGGCATCGCGCAGCGTGTTGACCATCGCGCGCCTCGCGCCGTTGCCGTCATCGGGCGGCAGCGTGATGTGGTACGCGTCGCTGGACATGCCGAACCCGACGAGCTCGGCGTAGATGCGCGCGCCGCGCGCCTTGGCCTGCTCGTAGTCCTCGAGCACCAGCACGCCGGCACCGTCGCCGAGCACGAAGCCGTCGCGATCCTTGTCCCAGGGACGGCTCGCGCGCTGCGGATCGTCGTTGCGCGTCGACAACGCACGGGCCTGGCAGAAGCCCGCCATGCCGGCCGGACTCGAGCCGGCTTCTGCGCCACCGGCCAGGCACGCGTCGCAATCGCCCGCCTGGATCATTCGGGCGGCCACGCCGATGCTGTGCGCCGCGGTCGTGCAGGCGCTGACGGTCGCGAAACTGGGACCGGCGATGCCCAACTCGATCGACGCGTAACCGGCAACCATGTTGATGATCGAGCCGGGCACGAAGAACGGAGACACCCGCTTGGGGCCGCCTTTGTGCAAGGCACCGACTTCGTCTTCGATCTTGCCGATGCCCCCGATGCCCGAGCCCACGAGCACGCCGATGCGCTCGCGGTTGGCCTCGGTGATTTCGATGCCAGCGTCACTCAACGCCTGCTTGCAGGCAGCGACGCCGTAATGAATGAAGGGATCGGTCTTGCGCAACTCCTTCGGTCCCATCGCCGATTCCGGCTTGAAGTCTTCTGACACCAGCCCGGCGAACCGGGTGGTGTACTGAGAGACATCGTATTTGGTGATGGGTCCGATGCCGGATTTGCCGGCAAGGATGTTCGACCATGCGAGGTCGAGGCTGGAGCCGACCGGGGACACGATTCCCAGGCCGGTGATGACGACGCGCCGGCGGCTAGTCATGAGGCAGCTGCTCGATCCTCGTTCGTGCGGGACTCAGGCCTGATTGGTGTGAGTCTTGATGTAGTTCAGCACGTCCTGGAAGGTCACGATTTTTTCAGCTTCTTCGTCCGGGATGTCGATCTCGAACTCTTCCTCGAGCGCCATCACCAGCTCAACGGTATCCAGCGAATCGGCACCCAGATCTTCCACGAACGACGCGTTCGGAGTGATCTGGTCTTCCGCGACCGACAGCTGTTCCGCAATGATTTTCTTGACCTTCTCGTCGAGACTGCTCATGTAAAGCTCCCCTGGGGGTGGTTTAAGCGGCGGTATTGTACGGACCGACCTATGGCATGGCCAGCCAACGGCATTCCGATTTCAGAAGCGGCGTACGGGCCTTCAGCCCATGTGCATGCCACCGTTGACGTGCAGCGTTTCGCCGGTGATGTAGGCGGCTTCGGGTGATGCGAGGAACGCCACCGCCGCCGCGATATCCGCCGGTGCACCGAGACGACCCACCGGTACTTGCGCGAGCAACGCGGTGCGCGCCACCTCGCCCAGGTCCTTGGTCATGTCGGTGTCGATGAAGCCCGGCGCGACGACGTTGACGGTGATGCCGCGCGAACCGATCTCCCTGGCCAGCGATTTCGAAAAGCCGATCAGACCGGCTTTGGCCGCGCAGTAGTTGGCCTGGCCGGGATTGCCCATCGAGCCGACGACCGAACCGATCGAGATGATGCGGCCCTTCTTCGCCTTCATCATTCCGCGCAGCACCAGCCGCGAAAGCCGGAACACCGACGTCAGATCGGTGGCGATCACCGCATCCCAATCCTCGTCCTTCATTCGCAACAGCAGCGTGTCGCGGGTGACACCCGCGTTGTTGATCAGCATGGTGACCGGACCGAGCGACTTGCCGATCTCGTCGACGAGCGACTCGCTGGCCGCCGCGTCGGTGACGTTGAGCACGCGCGCCTGACCTCCGAGCGGTTCGAGCCACGCGGCAATGGCATTGCGGCCGGACTCGCTGGTCGCCGTGCCGACGACCGTGGCGCCGTCCTGCGCCAGGCGCTCGGCGATGGCGCGACCGATGCCGCGACTGGCGCCGGTGACCAGTGCCACTTCTCCCTGCAGATTCATGGCGACTTCTCCTGCGCGACGAGCTGCGCCGCCTGATCCAGTCCCGCCCGATCTTCCAGCGCCACCGACGTCAGGCCCTCCGCGATGCGCTTGTTGAGGCCGGCCAGCACCTTTCCGGGACCGCATTCGAACAGCGTCGTGATGCCGTCCGCGTGCAGGCCCTGAATCGTCTGCGTCCAGCGCACCGGGCGGTAGAGCTGTTCGGCCAGCGCCGCGCGGATCTCTTCGGGCGTCGAGCGCGCGCGGCCGTCGATGTTGTGGCGGACCGCCACCTCGGGCGCGCGGATCTGCGTCCTGGCCAGCGTTTCGGCGAGCTGCGCGGCCGCATCGCGCAGCAGCGTGCTGTGGGAAGGAACGGACATCGCAACGCGTTTGAGCATGCGGGCGCCCTTGGCCTTGCCGTTGGCTTCGAGCCATTCGAGCGCGCGCATCTCGCCGGCGACGACGACCTGTCCCGGCGCGTTGAAGTTGGCCGGCTCGAGAACGCCGTCGGGACACGCGGCGCAGAGCGCATCCACACCCGGATCGTCGAGCCCCACCACGACCATCATTCCGCCGGGCGTCGCGGCCTGCATCAGCTGGCCGCGCAGTTCCACCAGCTTGAGCGCGTCGGCAAACGTCAGGCTTCCGGCCGCCACGAGCGCCGAGTACTCGCCCAGGCTATGTCCGGCCAACGCGGCAGGCGTCGGCAGTCCGCGACTGCGCCAATGGCGCCACACGGCGATTCCGCCGGCCAGCATCGCGGGCTGCGTCTTCTCGGTGCGATTGAGTTCTTCCGCCGGCCCTTCGCGCACCAGTCGTGCGAGGTCCCAACCCAGCACGTCCGAGGCTTCGACGAACGTCTGTTCGACCTCGGGCAGGCCGAGCGGCGACAACATGCCGACCGATTGCGATCCCTGACCGGGGAAAAGCAAGGCGTACTTCACTGCGATCTGTCTCCCCTTCGGAACGTTCCGAATGCGAATCCATAAACGAGGGCGGCGAGTGTGCCGAACAAGTGTGCCAGCGTCACTACACCGCCTCCGATCCATCGTTCCTCCTGCGCCGAGGAACCGAAGACCTGTTCTAGAACGAGTTTCGCCGTCAGCAGCAGAAGTGCCACCACCGCGACGCGGTCGCCCGAACGCGCCATCGGCACCAGGCCCAGCACGAACAGACCGTGCAACACACCGGAAAGCCCCACGTAGCGATCGACCGTCGGCGCCGCCGCGTACAGCAGCGCGCTGATCGCCAAGGCCAGCAGCACGACGCGACGCAGCCACTCCATCACGCGCGGGCGTGCCGGGCACAACAGCAGCAGCGCGACGAGCCCGCCGAGGTTGAGAGCTGCATGCATCGCGCCAAGGTGGACGAAATGCCCGCTGAGCGCCCGCCATGCCTGGCCGTGGGCGATCGCCGCACGTCCGTAGGCCAGCGCATCGGCGACCTGCGGGCCGCCTACTGCAAGCACGACGATCAACAGGCCGATCGCCAGTGGCGCGCCCAGCCCGGTGAAGGATGCTCGCGTCGGTGCCGCTGATATCATCGGCCGGCGCATCGTCGCGCCTCCCCGCCCTTTCTTCGGAACATGCAGAAACAGCCTTCCATCCCCGCGCGCATGGCCGGCTTCACGCTGATCGAGATCATGGTGGTGGTCGTGATCCTCGGCATTCTTGCGGCCGTGGTCGTGCCGCGCATCATGGACCGCCCGGATGACGCCCGCATCGCGCGCGCCAAGCAGGACATCCGCGCGATCGAGGCGGCGCTCAACCTCTACAAGCTCGACAACTTCTACTACCCGAGCACGCAGCAGGGCATCGAAGCGCTGGTGACGCCGCCGACGGGCGAACCGCCGGCGAAGAACTGGAAGACCGGCGGCTATCTCGCGCAGCTGCCCAAGGATCCGTGGGGCAATCCGTACCAGTACCTGTCGCCCGGCGTGAAAGGCGAGATCGACATCTTCTCGCTGGGCAAGGACAACCGGCCCGGCGGCGAAGGTGCGGCGGGCGACATCGGGAACTGGGATCTCGCCGGCTGAGGAGCATGCGCGTGCCGCCACGCTCGGGCGCGGGATTCACGCTGCTCGAGATCATGGTGGTCATGGTCATCATCGGCGTGCTCGCGACGCTGGTCAGCCTGAGCGTCAGCGGTCGTGCCGTCGACGATCGCATGGAGGCCGAATCGCGACGCCTCGAGCAGCTGCTTCGACTCGCGTCGGACGAAGCGCAGGCCAAGGGTGTCGAGCTGGGACTGCGCCACACGGTCAAAGGCTTCGAGTTCGTCACGCCCGACACCCGCAGCGGCCGATGGCGCCTGATCGAGGACGGGATGTTCCGTCCGCGCGAAGTCCTCCCCCCGTTCTACCTCGAGCTGCGCATCGATGGTCGCGTCGTCGCACCGGTGCCCCCTGCGCCGCGTGAGTCCAAGGACGACGACGATGCCGCCGACGAGCCCGAACGGCGCAGCACCGCGCGTCAGGACGATGAAGAGGAGCGCAAGAAGGCCGAGGCCACGCAGCCGCAGATCCTGATCCTGTCCACCGGCGAGATCACGGCGTTCACGCTCGACCTGAAGCTCAAGGAGCTGCCGACGTTCTACCGTCTCGAAGGCAACGCGCTGGGCGAGCTGCGCTCGCAGCGCACGATCGGCCAGGAGCGCCGCTGATGATCCGCGGCCGACATTGCGTTCGCGGCTTCACGCTGCTCGAGGTGCTCGTCGCGGTCGCGGTCCTGGGCATCGCGATGGCCGCGGTGATCAGCGCGATGGCGCGGCAGGCCGACAACGCGGGCTATCTCAAGCAGAAGACGCTGGCGCTGTGGGTCGCGCACAACCGACTTGCCGAGATCCAGCTGCAAGCCAAAGCCCCCGCGACCGGCCGATCCGACGGCAAGGCCGAGATGGGCGGCTTCGAATGGAAATGGGAAGCCGTGGTGCAGACCACGGAGGATCCGCGCCTGCGCCGCATCGACATCGTCGTGCGTCGTCCCGAGGACCCGAAGGGTTCGCTGGCCCAACTCAACGGCTTCCTGGCGGTGCCGCCGCCATGACGACGTCCGTGCGTTCCTCGCGCGGTTTCACGCTGCTCGAGATCATCGTCGTGGTGCTGGTGTTCTCGGTGATGTCGGTGATGGCCTACGGCGGCCTGCGCAGCGTGCTGCGCACGCGCAGCGGCATCGAAAGCGCAATGACGCGCACCGCCGATCTGCAGCGCGCCTACATGCGCCTGCGCAGCGATTTCCAGAACGTGCGCGATCGACCGGCGCGCGACGAGTACGGCGATCCGCAGGCGCCGCTGTCGATCGATCGCGACGGACAGTTGCGCGTGATCCGCGGTGGCCAGCGCAATCCGCTCGGCGCCAGCCGCTCGAGCCTCGAGCGCATCCAGTATTCGTTCAAGGATCACGCGCTGCGGCGCGCAACCTGGCGTGCGCTCGACCTGCCGCAGAAATCGGAGCCGACCGACCTCGTGCTGCTCGCCAAGGTCGAGGACGTGCGGTGGCGCTTCCTCGATACGGGCTTCGAATGGCAGGAGCAATGGCCTGCCGATGGGCAGAACCGCAGCGCCGGCTCGACCTCGCCTTCCGATCCGCCGCCGCTGGCGGTCGAGATCACGATCGTCACCAAGGATTGGGGCGAGACCCGCTTCCTGTTCCGCACGCCCCAATCCGGGTTGGTGAGCGGCGGAACCGGCGACGCGGACGTCGAAGGCGGCGACGGCGCGATGGGCTCGCGAAAACCGCTGATGACGACCGAAGGGCTGCTGCCCGCGACCGCGCTGGGCATGGGCGGAGCGGCGCAGCAGCCCGGGCGACCGAAACCCGGAGGCGACGACGACGATGATTCTCCGCCGCCGCAGGAGCCGCCGCCCGATCCCGATCCCGAACCGGAGACGCCGACGGACCCCGGCATTCCCTCGTCGGACGACCTGACGTGAACCGGCGCGGATCGACAAGTCCCTGGCGGCAGCGCGGCATCGCGTTGATCACGGCGGTGCTGGTCGTGTCGCTGGCGGTGATCGCGGCGACCTCGGTCCTCGACAACGGCCACTTCGCGATCCAGCGCACCGCCACGCTGCAGGACTCCGAGAAGGCCTGGGGTTATGCCACCGGCGCCGAGGACTGGGTGCGCACGATCCTGCAGCGCGACGCCAAGGAAAACCGCTACGACTCGCTCGACGAGATCTGGGCGCAGCCGCAGACGTTGCCGGTGGAGAACGGCGCGATCACCGGCGCGGTGATCGATGCGACCTCACGTTTCAACCTCAACAACCTCGGTGTGTCCGACGACCAGATTCCCGTCGGCACGGGAGGCGAGAAGACGACCGCTTACCTGCGCCAGGTGCGGCTGTTCGCCCGGCTGATCGAGAACATCGAAGGCGGCCCGCAGCTGATCTCCAACCCGCAGCAGCTCGCCGAAGCCATCCGCGACTGGATCGACAAGGACCAGATGCCCACCGGCGGCGGGCGCGAGGACAGTGATTACCTGATCCTGGAACCGCAACGGCGCGCGGCGAACCGGCCGATGGCGAGCGTCACCGAGCTGCGCCCCGTGCTCGACTCGCTCTACGACCCGCGCACCGACGATGCGCGAAAGGTCTACCAGCTGCTGCTGCCCTACGTCACGGCGCTGCCGGTCGACGGCGTCACGCCGATCAACGTCAATACCGCCGAGCCGGCCCTGCTGATGGCGCTGAGCCCGAGCAATTCGAAACTTTCGCAGTTCTCGGAGCTGCGCAAGGAGAGGCCGCTCAAGCAGATCAGCGAACTCACCACGGAGCTCGAAATGAGTCCGACGGATGCCGACCCGACGCTGGTGAGCGTCTCGACCTCGCTGTTCCTGCTGCGGCTGCAAGCCGTGGTCGGACAGGGACGTGTGGCACTATACAGCCTCATTTTCAGGCCCTCCCAAGGCATGCCCGTGGTGCTTCAACGCAGCACGGATTCCGAATAAGAACGCAACCATTCCAGTCCGCAGGCGTGCGCGAAACCTTCTATCTGCGGCTCGGTGAAACGGCCGATTCCGATTGCGAGTACGGCATCGCGGGCGCCGATCCGCGTTCGTTGCGTGCCCAGCGCGGATCGCTCGACCAGGCGCTCGACCGGGTCAACGTCGCGGGCCGTCGCGTGGTGGTGTTCGTTCCCGCGACACAGGTGCGTCTGGCCACGGTCAAGGTGCCGGCGCGTCAGCCGTCCAAGGTCCTGCAGGCCGTGCCCTACGCGCTGGAGGACCAGGTTGCCGAGGATGTCGAGAGCCTCCATTTCGCGGTGGGCACGCGCCTGGAGGACGCAAGCCATCCGGTCGCGATCCTGTCGCGCGCGCGCCTGAACCAGATCCTGCTGCTGCTGCGCGCCAACGGCGTGCAGCCCGATTGGCTGGTTCCCGAGACGCTCGCGCTCGCCGCGCCGACCGCCGATGGCGCGTGGTCGGCGCTCGCCGACGGCGATCACGTCTGCGTGCGCAGCGGTTTGTGGTCGGCGTTCACCTGCGCGGCCGCCGATCTGGTCGAGTACCTCTCGCTGGCGGATCCGGATCGCACGCACCCGCTGCGTCTGCACATCGCGGGCAACGCCGCGTTTGATGGATCGCGCCTGGACTGGCCGGTGCAGCTGCTGCCTGAACGCAACGCGCTGGCCGCGCTGGCCACCGGATTCCAGCCCGAGCGCGCCATCAACCTGTTGCAGGGCAGCTACGCGCCGCGGCGCGACATCGAGCGTTACTGGAAGCCCTGGCGGGTCGCCGCCGTGCTGCTGGTGTCGCTGATCGGGGTGTCCCTGATCTCGCATCTGGCCGACACCTGGGCGCTGTCGGCCGAGGTGGCGCGCCAGGACCAGGCCAATGCCACGCGCTTCCAGCAGCTCTTCCCGGAGCAGACGCGCGTGGTGGACCTGTCCGCCCAGCTGGACCAGCAGATGCGCGCACTGGGCGCCGGCGCGGGCTCCGCGGGTCCCCTGTCCCTGTTCGAGCCGCTCTCGCAGGCACTGGCCGCCAGTCCCGGCCTGAAGCTAACCGGCCTGCAATACCGCGAAGGTGCGTTGTTTCTCTCGATGACCGCGACCGATCTGCAGGTGCTCGAGAACCTGCGCAACTGGTTTGCGCAGCGCCCCGACGCACGACTCGAAGTGCAGTCCGCCAACGCCGAGTCCGGCGCCGTGCAGATCCGCGCCCGGTTGAGCCGCGCATGAAGGGCATGCTCGCCCGCATGAGGCAATCCTTCGATCGCGCGCGCGATCGCTTCCTTGCGCTGCAGCCGCGCGAACGCTGGCTGGTGTCCGTCGGCGCGACCGTGCTGCTGCTCACGCTGGTCTACCTGCTCGTGTGGGAACCGATGGTCGATGCGCACAAGCAGCGCGTCGGAGCGCTCGAGTCCTCGCGATTGCTCGCGATCCGGCTGGAGCAGGCGGCCGCCCAGCTCCAGCGCGGCGGACCGCGCGGCGCGGCAAGCGCGGGGCGCAACCTGTCGCTGATGGCGGCGGTCGATCAGGCGAGCAAACAGGGCACGCTGGGCAAGAGCCCGACGCGCATCCAGCCCGAAGGCGATCGCGAAGTGCGCGTCTGGTTCGAGGACGTGAGCTTCGATGCGCTGGTGCGCTGGCTCGCCGACCTGCAGAACAAGTACGGCGTCGGCGTGCAGACGCTCGACATCGAACCGCAAGCGACGCCCGGCAAGGTCAACGCGCGCATGTCCCTGGTACGCGGATCGTGAAACGCAGCACCCTGATCATCGTCGGCGTCGTCGTGTTCCTGGTCGCGCTGTTGCTGCGCACGCCCGCGGTGCAGCTGCACCGGCTGTTCGCTCCGTCGCTTGCGCAAGCGGGCCTGCAGCTGCAGGGCATCGAAGGCAGCCTGTCGGCCGGACGCGCCGCGCAGGTCGATCTGCAGGGCAATGCCCTGGTCCGTGATCTGGGCTGGAACCTGCGCGCGGTGCACCTGCTGCTCGGTCGCGCCAGCTTCATGCTCGCCGGCGGCCGCGACGGAACGCTGGTCGACGGCATCGCGTCGATCGTCCCCTCCGGCACGCTGACGCTGCAGGACTTCAAGCTTGCGTCCTCGCTCAAGGCCGTGCTCGCGGCCGCGGGCTACGGCGGCTTCCCGGTGGAAGGCCAGCTCGGGCTGGACCTGAGCAGCATGAAGCTGCGGCAGGGCTGGCCGCGCCAGGCGCAGGGCACGCTGACGGTGCGCGGACTGGGCTGGAAACTCGGCCGCGAGGCGGTGCTGCTGGGCGACTACTCCGCGACGCTCGACAACGAAACCGGCGGCGTGAAGGCCGACATCGCAACGCTGAGCGGCGCGCTGGAAGTCAGCGGCCAGGCACGACTGGGCGACGATCGCAGCTACGAGATGACGCTGCAGATGCGTCCGCGTCCCAACGCACCGCCGATGGTGCCCAACCTCGTGCGCAATCTCGGCGCACCCGATGCGCAGGGCTGGTACCACGTCAATCGCCGCGGAAAGCTCGGCGAACCGCCAGGACCCGTGCCGGCCCCATGAGCGTGGAGTGGCAGCCGCACGTCGTCGTGGCGTCCATCGTCGAACGCGAAGGGCGCTACCTGATCGTCGAGGAGATGATCGCGGGCGAACGTCGTCTCAATCAGCCCGCGGGTCACTGGGAGCGCGGCGAGACGCTGCTCGAAGCGGTTTGCCGCGAAACGCTGGAGGAATCGGCGTGGGACATCGAGCCGCGCAGCTTGCTGGGGATCTACATCTGGCAGCCGGCCTCGCTGCCCTACCCGTTCGTGCGCTTCGCGTTCGTCGCGGACGCGGTTCACCACCATCCGGACCGTAAACTCGACGACGGCATCCTGCGCGCGTTGTGGCTGACGCCGGAAGAATTGCGCGCACGCGAACCCGAACTGCGCAGCCCGTCGGTCCTGCAGTGCATCGACGACCATCGCGCCGGGCGCAGCTACCCGCTGTCGATGATCCAGCAGCGCAGCGAACCCACGACCTGATCGCGCCCCATGAGCGCGCCCCACGTCATCGTCGGCCTCTCCGGCGGCGTCGATTCCGCCGTCGCGGCGTGGCGCCTCAAGGAGCAGGGATATCGCGTCTCGGCGCTGTTCATGCAGAACTGGACCGAGGACGAACAGGCCTACTGCACCGCCGCCGAGGATTTCCAGTCCGCGCGCGCGGTCGCCGACGAACTGGGCATCCCGCTGCACCGCGTCGACTTCGCCGCCGAATATCGCGAACGCGTGTTCCGGCATTTTCTCGACGCGTATCGCGCGGGGCGCACGCCCAACCCCGACCTGCTGTGCAACCGCGAGGTGAAGTTCCAGCCGTTTCGCGAGCACGCGCTGCGCCTGGGCGCGGACTTCGTCGCGACCGGTCACTACGCGCAGCTGTCGATCGACGCCGACGGCCTGCCGGTGCTGCGCCGCTCGGTCACCGAGGACAAGGACCAGACGTATTTCCTGGCGCTCGTCGCGCGATCGCAGTTCGAACGCGTGCTGTTCCCGATCGGTGATCTGACCAAGCCGCAGGTGCGCGATCTGGCGCGGCAGGCCGGGCTGCCCAATCACCGGCGCAAGGACTCGACCGGGATCTGTTTCATCGGCGAGCGGCCGTTCCGCGAGTTCCTGCAGCGCTACCTTTCGAGCAATCCGGGACCGATGGTCGACGACCAGGGCGCGCACGTCGGCGAGCACCAGGGCCTGATGTTCTACACGCTCGGCCAGCGCCGCGGCCTGCACATCGGCGGACGTCGCGGCGCCCGGGAAGCACCGTGGTACGTGGCGGACAAGCGCGCCGGCGACAACACGCTGGTGGTGACGCAGGACCCGCAGCATCCGCTGCTGATGACGCACGAGATCGCGACCGGTCCCTTTTCGTGGGTCGGTGCGCCGGCGCCGGTGGGCCAGGCGCTGACGGCGCGTATCCGGCATCGACAGTCGCTGCAGTCCTGCACGATCGTCGACGTGCGCGACGACGGCGCGCTGCGCGTGCGCTTCGATGCGCCGCAACGCGCGGCCACGCCGGGTCAGTACCTGGTGCTGTACGACCACGAGCGCTGCCTGGGGGGCGGCGAGATCACCTCGGCGACGCGTCCGCCGGTGGCCTGAGGCCGATCAGCCAGCGCGCGACCGTTTCGGAGCACGGACAATGTCGCGCCCACCGATCCACGGGGGCGACCGGTGAGAAGAATCGACATGCAGCCTTTCCTGCGCTACGTGCTGCGCGGTGCGTTGCGCGTGCTGTTCAAGGGCGTCATCGGAAGACCGATCCCGGAACGGGTGCAACGCGCCTGGATGGTGATGGTCGCCTCGAGCACGCTGCGCGCCGGCGACACGCGCACCGAACGCGGCACCTGGGGCGTCCCCGGCGAATGGACGCAGCATCGGCATTTCGTCGACGGCCGCGTGCTGCTCTACCTGCACGGCGGCGGTTACACGATCGGCTCGCCGCGCACGCACCGCGCGCTGACGTCGCACCTGGCCGCCGCCGCGCGCTGCCAGGTACTGGTTCCGGACTATCGACTGGCGCCGGAGCATCCCTACCCGGCCGCGCTGCAGGACACGCTCGCGGCCTATCGCTGCCTGCTCGAACGCTTCGCGCCCGAGCAGATCGCGATCGGCGGCGACTCGGCCGGTGGCGGACTGACGCTGTGCACGGCGCTGGCGATCCGCGACGCCGGGCTGCCGATGCCGCGTGCGCTGGTGCTGCTCTCGCCCTGGACCGACCTGGGCCTGTCGGGCGAGACGATCGACGGGCTCGATGCGATCGATCCGATGCTGGGTCGCGCCTGGCTGCAGCGCGCGGGCGACGCGTATCGCGGCAATCTGCCGGCCAGCGATCCGCGCGTCTCGCCGCTGCACGCTTCGCTGCACGGCCTGCCACCGATGCTGGTGCAGGTCGGCAGCGACGAGATCCTGCTGTCCGACTCGCGACGCCTGGTCGAAAAGGCCCGTGCCGGCGGGCTCGACGTGCGCCTGGAGATCGAGCCCGGCTACTGGCACGACTTCCAGATCCACGCCGGCGTGCTCGACGCCGCCGATGCCGCGATCGGGCGCATCGCCGATTTCCTGCGCGATCGCTGGGCCCCGGCATGAACCGCCGCGCGATCTTCATCACCGGCGCCGCGCAGGGCATCGGCGCGGCCACCGCCGAGCGCTTCGTGCGTCAGGGCTGGTTCGTCGGTCTGCACGACATCGATCGGGCCGGCGTCGAGGCCCTGCGCGATCGGCTCGGCGCGGACAACGCCATCGCGGCGCAGCTGGACGTGCGCGATGCCGCCGCCTGGAGTCCCGCGCTGCAGCGTTTCTGGGACGCTGCCGGCCAGCGCCTCGACGTACTGCTCAACAACGCCGGGATCGCCACCTCGGGCGCCTTCGAATCGCTGCCGGTCGCCACCCATCACGCGATCCTCGAGGTGAACCTCAACGGCGTGATCAACGGCGCGCACGCGGGCCACGATTTCCTGCGCCGGCATCCCGGCGGCGGCGGGCGGCTGATCAACCTGGCCTCGGCGTCTGCGATCTACGGCGCCGCGGGGCTCGCCAGCTATTCCGCCACCAAGTTCGCGGTGCGCGGCCTGACCGAAGCGCTCGATCTCGAATGGCGCGGCCAGGGCATCCGCGTCTGCGACCTGTGGCCGTTGTTCGTGAGCACGCGCATGGTCGAAGGACTGAGCCTGCCGTCGATCCGATCACTGGGCGTGCGGCTGACCGCCGACGACGTCGCCTCCGCGATCTGGAAAGCGGCGAATCATCGCGGCCACCGCGTGCATTGGCCGGTGGGTGCGCAGGCCCACGCGCTGTACCTGGCGTCGCGCTGGCTGCCGCATCGACTGACCCGGGCCGTGACCGCGCGTCTGTCCGGTCATCGCTGATCCGCGCGATCCGGGCCGCGCACGAACCTTGCGAGTTCAGCGCAGGTTTCTTTGCGTTGGCGATGGTGATCGCTTCGCGACGGAGGAAGATCGATGAAGTTCCAGCTGTGCAACTTCAGGGGCGTGATGGCGGCACTGTCGCTGGTCGCGGCGTGCGGCGTCGCGCACGCGCAGGCCACGCCGCCGGAAGCGCCCTCCACCGCGCCGCTGCCGGCGCCCGCGCCGCCGATGAGCGGTACCGAGTTCTCGGAGCCGCCGATCAGCGACAGCTTCGCCGAACTGGATCGGGACAAGGACGGCGCGGTCACGCCGAGCGAGGCCGAGCGCAACGTGCAGGTGGCGATGTTGTTCCAGCGCCTGGACGAGAGTCGCGACGGACGCCTCGACCTCGCCGAGTACGCGCAGCTGCGCTCGCCGCTGCGGCACTGACATTTTCGCAACAACGAAAAGGCCGCGAGCGCTCGCGGCCTTTTTTTCTTATCGCGTCGACCGGCGATCCGTTCGTAGCCCGGGATTTCCCTCGCACGCACGGAGCGCAACCCTGGGCCGCGCCCGGGCTACCCGATCAGAAGTTGGCTTCGGCCAGCTCCATCAGCGAGCCCGCACCTGCGCGCGCCTGCTGCGCCAGTGCGGCGGTTTCCGGGTAGAGCTTGGCGAAGTAGAACCGCGCCGTCGTCAGCTTGGCCTTGTAGAAATCCGCGTCACCGTTGGCGCCATCGGCGAGCCGGCGCATCGCCACGCCCGCCGAGATGCACCAGGCGAACGAGAACACCAGGTGACCCAGCAGGCGCAGGTAGGGGACCGCCGCAGCGCCGACTTCGTCGGGGTTCTTCATCGCCTTCTGGCCGATCTCCATCGTCAGCTTCTGGACTTCGCTCTGCAGCGCGTTGAACGGCGCGAAGAACTCCTGCATCTGCGGGTTCTCGGAGAACGGCTTGAGCGTCTCCTGCATCGCCTTGCCGAACTTCATCAGCTTGGCGCCCATGTCGCCAAGCACTTTGCGACCGAGCAGATCGAGCGCCTGGATGCTGTTGGTGCCCTCGTAGATCATGTTGATGCGCGCATCGCGCACGTGCTGCTCCAGGCCCCATTCGGCGATGTAGCCGTGACCGCCGAGCACCTGCATCGCCAGCGTCGTCGACTCGTAGCCGTTGTCGGTGATGAAGCCCTTGATCACCGGCGTGAGCAGCGCCACCAGGTCGGCGTTCTCCTTGCGCACCTTTTCATCCGGATGCTTGTGCTCCCGGTCGATCGCCAGGCCCGCCCAGTACGAGAAGGCACGCGCGGCTTCGACGTAGGCCTTCTGCGTGAGCAGCATCCGGCGCACGTCGGGGTGCACGATGATCGGATCGGCCGCCTTGTCCTTCATCTTGGGACCGGTCAGCGAGCGACCCTGGATTCGATCCTTCGCGTAGGCCAGCGAGTTCTGGTACGCGACCTCGGCCAGGCCCACCGACTGCATGCCCACGCCCAGGCGCGCGCTGTTCATCATCACGAACATCGCGTTGAGACCCTTGTTCGGCGCACCGACCATCCAGCCTTGCGCGCCGTCGAAGTTCATCACGCAGGTGGCGTTGCCGTGGATGCCCATCTTGTGTTCGATCGAGCCGCACTTGAACGTGTTGCGCTTGCCCGGCTCGCCGTTCGCGTCGGGAATGAACTTGGGCACGATGAACAGCGAGATGCCCTTGGTGCCGGCCGGCGCATCCGGCAGGCGCGCGAGCACCAGGTGGATGATGTTCTTCGACATGTCGTGCTCGCCGGCCGAGATGAAGATCTTGGTGCCGGAGATCGAGTACGAACCGTCCGCGTTGGGCTCGGCCTTGGTCTTGAGGATGCCCAGGTCGGTTCCCGCGTGCGCTTCGGTCAGGCACATCGTGCCGGTCCATTCACCCGACACGAGCTTGGTGAGGTAGACCTTCTTCTGCTCGGGCGTGCCGAAGGCGTGCAGCGCGTTGTAGGCGCCGTGGCTCAGGCCCGGATACATCGTCCACGCCTGGTTGGCACTGTTCATCATTTCCATGAAGGCGCTGTGGATCACGTGCGGCAGGCCCTGGCCGCCGAATTCCGGATCCATGCCCAGCGCGCCCCAGCCCGCCTCGACGAACTGCTGGTAGGCCTCCTTGAAACCGGTCGGCGTGGTGACGACGCCGTCGCCCTGGTAGGTGCAGCCTTCGCGATCGCCGACCTGATTGAGCGGGAACAACACTTCGGCGCAGAACTTGCCGCCTTCCTCGAGGATCGAGTCGATCGTCTCGCGATCGATGTCCGCGTGCGGCGGCAGTTTGCGCAGTCCCTCCGACACGTTGAGCAGCTCGTGCAGCACGAACTGCATGTCGCGCAGGGGGGGCGTGTAAGTCGGCATCGAGGACTCCGTAAAAGAGAACGTGGGAACGCGCCGTACTCTAGCGTATGCCTCCTTGAGGGCCTTGGCCGCAGCGCCGCGACGACCTGGATGTCGAGCAGCACGCCGACGCGTAGGCTCGCGCGATGAAGTGCCGTTCCCATTGCGCCGCATGCTGCATCGCCCCGTCGATCTCCTCGCCGATTCCCGGAATGCCCGAAGGCAAGCCGGCCGGCGTGCGCTGCATCCAGCTCGACGAGGCGGATCGTTGCCGATTGTTCGGTCGACCCGACCGGCCGGCAGTCTGTTCGGGCCTGCAGCCGGGCCGCGAGATGTGCGGCGACACGCGCGAACACGCGCTGTTTTTCCTGGGCCGCCTGGAACGTCTCACCGCGCCATGACCTGACGACGTCTTCGGTCATGCGATCGCGCAGGCCGGCATCGCATCGACCGGCACTAAGATACGGCGGGTGCGTCCTGCCCCAACGTCGTCCTCGCCTCCATCACGTCTCGCGTTCGCGATGCGCGCACGGCACGTGATCCCGCTGATCCTGCTGACCGGCCTTGCGTTCGCTTCCCGGGCCGGCGAGATCGCCGAGCCCGCCGCACGCGGCGATCCGGCGCGGACCCCGCGCTTCGTCGCCGATCCGGCCCGACCCGCCGATGCGCCGACCGCGGAGGCACTCGACGTCGTCAGCGCCGAGGACGGCCCGGGCGCCGGCGTCACGCTGGCGTCCAAAGCCGTGTCGGCCAGTCGCGTGGCCTACGGCCCGAACGACGCACGCGTTGCGCTGCCGGTGATCAATCTGGCCACCGCACGCCAGCGGGCCGGCGATACCGTCGGCGCGGTGCGCGATTACCAGGCCGCGATCACCGCGCTGGAGTCCGCCGGCGGACCGCGCGATCCGCGCCTGTTCGAGGCCTGGTACGGCATGGGCTACGCGCAGCTCAAGGCGGGTCAATACGACGCGGCCGGGGCGGCGCTGGAGACCGCGCTGCAGCTTCATCGGATCAATCGCGGGCTCTACAGCGTCGAGCAGCTCGACGTGCTGCACGCGGTGGCGATGGCCCAGCGCGCCCGCGGCGACGTCGAGAAAGCCGACGAGACGCAGGTGCGGCGGATGTCGGTGGCCGAACGGGTCCACGGGCTGGGCACACCGGCGCTGGCAGCCGTGTATGCCTCGGGTGGTCGCTGGTTTCGCAACGTCGGGCGCCCCTACGAGGCGCTGCGCCTGAACGCGCTGGCGATCCAGATCTACGAAGCGCAGTCCAAGGACGACCCGCGACTGATCGATCCGTTGATCCAGGCGGCGCTGGCGGGGAACGAACGTCGACGCGATCCGGACGAGCCGCCGCTGGTCGGCGTGCCGAGCCCGGGCGTGGCGCTGGCGCGCGCCGAGCGGCTCACCGATACGCGCACCGACGGCACGCCCGCGGCGCGCGCCGCCGACCTGATCCGCGTCGGCGACGCACTGCTGGTGATGAACCGGCGCGACTCGGCGCTCAAGGTCTACGCCAAGGCCACCGCGCTGCTCGCCAGCGTCGGCGCGCGACCGCCGTTCGACGAGCCGGCGTTCATTCATTTCCTGCCGCCGCGACCCGAGCCGCTGCAGGGCCCACCCGGCCACGCGCTCGCGGAATTCTCGGTGGACGCCGCCGGCAAGCCGCGCGACGTGCGCATCGTCGAGCAGCAGCCGACCGGGATGCCGGCGTCGGTGACGCATGCACTGGTCAGCGCGCTCAAGCAGTCGCGCCTGCGGCCGCGCGTGGTCGACGGGCAAGCGATCGAGACGACCGGGGTACGCTATCGCCTCCCAGTCCGCGGCGGTTCAGGTCCATGAATGAAACTCCGCACATGCGCGCACGTCCAAGTCACGTCGCCATGACCGATCGAAGGCGGACATCATGAACATCGCGTCAGTACGGGCCAGGCGGTCGCGATGCATCGCCGCGTCGCTCGCGCTGCTGCTGGCATCCGGTTGTGCGACCAAATCGCCCTCGACGCCGCAGCCGCCGATGCCGCCTCCACCGCCATCGACGACGCCCAGTCCGTCGACACCCAAGCCCTCGAGCCCGGGTTCGCCTTCGTCCTCCTCGTCTTCTTCGCAGTCCAAGTCGGCGCCGTCGTCCTCTTCGTCGTCGAAAGGTCCGCAGGCTTCGACGCAGAAGTCGGCCGGCTCGGGGTCGCCTTCGGCATCGTCGTCGACGCCGTCCGCGCCGACGCAGCCTGCCGGTGGCGCGGGCGCAAAGGGTGCACCGCCCCCTTCCGGTGGTGCGCACGGCGCCGGCACCGCGGGCGGCAAGACCGAGGCCGAGCAGAACGCCGAATGGGACGAGGCTTTCTACGGTTCGCTGGGTGAATTCGACAAGCGACTGTCCAAGGAACAGGCGTCGATCGAGAAGCGGCGCGGCGAGATCGCAACCGCCGGCGGTGGCCAGGGCGGCGAATCGGGTGACGGCGGGACGGGCGGCGGCGGCATCAGCGGCCAGGTGCCGACCGACGTCTCGACCACCGAGGCCGGCGGCTCGCCCGCATCCGGCGGCAGCGCGGAGTCCTCGGCGATCGGCGGACCCGGCGGCAGCAGCGGCGCCAGCGGGCCCAAGTTTCCTCCCCCGGCGGGCATGCCCGACGGCAAGGACGACGACGTCGTCGCGCGCCAGCTGCGCGAGGCGGCCGAGACCGAGAAGGACCCGGAGCTGCGCACGCGGCTGTGGGAGGAGTACCGAAAGTACAAGTCGCGCAAGTCCTGAAACCGATGATCCGATCCCCGCCTCTGCTGGTCCTGTTCCTGCCGCTGGTGCTGTTGCTCGGCACGGGCTGCGTGTCCAAGCAGGTCAAGCGCGTCAACGAAGTCCAGGCCAAGCAGGCGACCGAGGAACTCGCGCTCGACCAGCTGCTCGACGTCACCATCGTCGCGTTCGATCCGGGCGTTCCCGAATCGATCAAGGAGCAGCAGAAGGAGAACATCTTCCCCGCGGTGCGCCAGGCCGAGGCCAACTACCTCCCGCAGATCCTGCGCCAGACGCTCGACGGCACCGGCTACTGGGGCACGGTACGCGTGCTGCCCGAGGTCACGCCGTCGTCGATGCTCACCGTCACCGGCAAGATCCTGCACTCCGACGGCGAGACGCTGAAGCTGCACATCAAGGCGCGTGACGCCACGGGCCGCGAGTGGCTCGACAAGAACTACGAGGAGACCGCGGCCGAGCTGTCGTACACCGAGAAGACCGCGTCGGGCACCGATCCTTTCCAGGATCTGTACAGCCGCGTCTCGAACGACCTGCTGCAGGAGCGCCGCAAGCTCGACGCCGACAAGGTGCAGGAAGTGCGGCGCGTGTCGGATCTGCAGTTCGCCGCCGACCTCGCGCCGGCACGTTTCGCCGGTTACCTGAAGACGGAAAAGGGCCGCACCTCGGTGCAGCGCCTTCCGCCCGACAACGATCCGATCGTCAAGCGCGTGGCCAGCGTGCGTGCACGCGACGACGTGCTGGTCGACACGCTCGATGCGCACTACGCGAACTTTCGCCAGAGCATGCAGCCCGCCTACCAGGAATGGCGCCGTGCGAGCTACACCGAGGTGATCGCGCTGCGCGAACTCGAACGCCAGGCGCTGTGGCGCAAGGTCGCGGGCGCCGCGGCGGTGATCGGCGGCGTCGTGGCGATGGCGGGTGCCGAGAACGTCGGCACGTCGGTCGCGGGCCAGGTCGGCGTGATCGCGGGTGTCGGCATCTTTGCCAGCGGCCTGCAGAAAGGTCAGGAAGCCAAGGTGCACGCCGAGGCGGTCAAGGAACTCAACAGCTCGATCAACGCCGACGTCGCGCCGCGCGTGGTCGAACTCGAAGGCAAGACCGTGACGCTGACCGGATCGGCCAAGGATCAATACGCGCAGTGGCGCAAGCTGCTGCATGAGCGCTACGCGGCCGAGATCGGTGCACCTTGACGCCGCAATCCGGGGCGCCACAGCCGCCCGCTGACTTCGACCGCATCGTGCCGCGCCGACCGGCCGGCACGGTCGACGGCGCAACGGCGCAACGAGCGGATCCGCATGCGGCGGCGCGCATCTCGGCGACCGCCTTCTGGATCACCGCGATCGGACTGGCGCTGCTCGCGGTGCTGGTGTTTGCGGTGCTGCCGCGCTGGGTCGATCGCGATGCGCGCCCGCCCACAGCCGCCGCACCGTCGCCCGCCGCGCCGGTGGCGACACCCGCGCCCGCGGCGCCGGCGCCACCGACCGTCGAACCGTCCAAGGCTGCCTGGGACGACCCGGCGCTGCTCGAAGCGCGTGCTGCGGCGCAGGCCGCCCGCTCGCAGTACCAGGACCAATCGGCGCAGCTGGAATCGCACGGCGTGTCGCGCTGGGGCTCGGGCGAACTGGGTCGGGCGAACGCGCGCGCGAGCGCCGGCGAAAAGGCGTTCGGCGCACGCGACTTCGCCACCGCGCGCACCGACTACGAAGCGGCGGCAACCACCACCGCGGCGCTGCTGGCCGAAGTCCCGCAGCGACTCGCCGCGACGCTGGATGCCGGCACGCACGCGCTGGAAGCCGGCGACAAGGCTGCCGCGCAGCAGGCGTTCGAACTGGCGCAGGCGATCGAGCCCACCCACGCCGGTGCGACGCGCGGCCTGCGGCGCGTGGCGTCGCTCGATGTGGTTCGCGCACAGCTCGATGCCGCGCGCCGGCTCGAACAGGCCGGTGATATCGCCGGTGCGCGCGCGGCCTGGAAGCAGGCGCTGGCGTTGGATCCCGATACGCGCAGCGCGCGCGACGCGCTCGCCAGGGCCGACGCGGATGCGCGGGACGCCGAGTTCCGTCGCGTGCTCGGTGAAGCCTTCGATGCGCTCGATCGCGGCCAGTACGATCTCGCGGACAAGCGCCTCGCGCAGGCGCGCAAGCTAAATGCCGGCGACCCCGGCGTGCAGCAGGCCGGCGCACGCCTGGCCGAGGCGCGGCGTGGCCAGGCGCTGGCCAACCTGCAGCGCGAGGCCGCGGCGCAGGTCGCCGCCGAGGACTGGACCAACGCGGTGTCCACGTATCGCAAGGCGCTGCAGATCGATCCGAGCGTGGCGTATGCGCGCGATGGCCTGGCGCAGGCGGAGCCGCGCGCGGCGCTGGCGCAGCGACTGCAGGATTTCATCGATCGCCCGGTGCGCCTGTCCACGCCGACCATCGCGGCCGACGCCGAGAAGGCGCTGGCCGATGCACGTGCCATCTCCGCGCCCGGTCCGCGCCTGGGCGCGCAGCGCGCCGCGTTGGAACGGGCGCTCGCCGCCGCGGCAAAGCCCGTGTCCGTGCAGTTGCGATCCGACGGCAAGACCGAGGTCTCGGTGTATCGCATCGGTCCGCTCGGAAAATTCACGTCGCACGCGCTCGAGCTCAAGCCGGGGCGCTACGTCGCCGTCGGCACGCGCGACGGCTATCGCGACGTGCGCCACGATTTCGAGGTCGCCGCCGGCGCGCAGGACGTGAGCGTCGAGATCCGTTGCGAGGAGCGGCTGTGACCGATCCGGATCGCGGCGGCGCGCGCATCGAAGCGGTTCCGTACCGCCCGCCCTCGGGTGTCGCGGGCGCGCCCACCCGCACCGGACGAACCGCGGTGATCGCGGCGCTGGCCGTCGTGCTGCTGTGCCTCGGAGGGGTCGGCGCCTTCTTCGCGTTCGCGCGCTCGGTGCAGTTCCAGGTCGATCCCGCGACCGCGCAGGTCGACGTCGACGGCGGCATCGGCATCGCGATGGGTTCGTCGTACCTGCTGCTGCCCGGCAGCTACCAGGTCCGTGCGCGCGCCGAGGGCCACACCGATCTGCGGATGCCGTTCACCGTCGGCGACGCACCGGACCAGCGCGTGCGACTGGCGCTGCAGCGGCTGCCGGGACGCCTGAAGCTGATCGTCGAACCGGCGGCGGAAGTGTTCGTCGACGGCAATCCGCACGGCACGACGCCCGTCGCACCGCTGGAGCTCGTCGCCGGCGCGCACGAGCTGATGCTGCGTGCGCCGCGCTACCGCGTACACCAGGTGCAGGTGCAGGTCGAAGGCGGCGGCGTCGAGCAGACGCTGCAGGTGAAACTCGAACCGGGCTGGGCGCCGGTGACGCTGCGATCGCAGCCGGCCGGCGCAGAGATCCGCGTCGATGGCCAGCCCGCGGGCGTCACGCCGCAGACGCTCGAACTCGGTGAAGGCGCGCACGCGCTGGAACTGCGCCTGGCCGGCCATGCCGCGTGGCAGGACCAGATCACCGTGCGCGCCAACGAACCGCTGCAGCTGGCCGAAGTGCGGCTGCAGGCGGCCGCCGGGACCGTGCGCGTGACCAGCACGCCGAGCGGCGCGTCGGTGCGCGTGGGCAAGGAATTTCGCGGGCAGACCCCGATCGAGCTGAAGCTCGCGCCAGGCAAATCGCACCTCGTGCAGCTGTCGGCGCCGGGCCACAAGTCGGCGGAGCGCAGCGTGGAAGTCGCCTCCGACGGCAGCGAGGAGCTCAGCGTCGCGCTCGAACCGATCCTCGGATCGATCGCGCTCGACGTGCTGCCACCCGAGGCGAACGTGTCGATCGACGGACGCGCGCTGGCCACCGGCACCTCGCGCGTCGACCTGACCGCCGTGGCCCATCGCATCGAGGCCTCGGCGCCGGGGCACGCGCCGTGGTCGGGCAGCATCACGCCGCGCCCCGGCTTCGAGCAGCGCGTCGAGATCCGACTGCGCAGCGAGGCCGAAGCGCGCGCCGCGCGCACGCCGGCGAAAGTCGCGAGCAAGGCGGGGCCGGCGATGGTGCTGGTGCAACCGGGCGCCTTCGTGATGGGCACGCCGCGCGGCGAGCAGGGCCGCCAGTCGAACGAAGCGCTGCGTCCCGTGCGCCTCACGCGGCCCTACTACCTTTCGACCACCGAGGTGACCAATGCGCAGTACCGGCGCTTCGCCTCCGCGCATTCGTCGGGAATCGTCAAGCGCGAGACGCTCGACAACGATCGCCAGCCGGTGGTGCGGGTCTCGTGGGACGACGCGGCGCGCTATTGCAACTGGCTCTCGCAGCAGGACGGCCTGCCGCCGGCGTACCGCGACGACGGCGGCGCGATGAAGCGCATCGTGCCCGCGACGACGGGCTACCGCCTGCCCAGCGAAGCGGAATGGGAGTGGGCCGCGCGCTTCGTCGGCGGCGCGGTGCGCGACGGTCAGCGCTATCCCTGGGGCGGCGGCTATCCGCCGCCGGCGCGCTCGGGCAATTTCGCCGACGTGCTGTCCGAGGCGCTGGTGCCGGCGATCATCGCGGGTTACGAGGACGGTTATCCCGCGGCCGCGCCGGTCGGCACCTACGCAGCCAGCGCGCTGGGCCTGTTCGATCTGGGCGGCAACGTCGCCGAGTGGGTCCACGATGTCTACGACGGCACGTTGCCGATCGACCCGCCCGAAGCGGCCGACCCGTTCGGTCCGGACGGGGGCGCCGAACACGTGATCCGCGGCTCGAGCTGGATGCATGGCCGCCTCGTCGAACTGCGCCTGGCCTACCGCGACGTCGGCCGCGAACCGCGCGCCGACGTAGGATTCCGCGTGGCGCGCTACGCGGAGTAGGCCGGTTCCGGACATGGCAGCACGACGTTTCTTCTTTCGATGGTGGTGGCTCGGCTGCGTGCTGGGCGCCGCGGCGGTGTTCGCGCAGGACGAGCCGACCGCCAGACCGTCCGCGGACGACGCCGCGCCGAACGAGCAGGCAGCACCGGCGGCGCCGGACCGCAAGCCTGCGCCCTCCGCAGCGACGCGCGAATTCAAGCCCAGCGAGGAGGTCTCGCCGGACCAGGAAGTGGATTTCCCCGCCGACCTCTAGCCTTTCCGATCGAACGACTTCAATCCATGCGCAGGCCCTTCCCCGTCGAGTTCGTCTATCAGGTGTTCGCGCTGGTGATCGCCGCCGTGATCGTTCACGCGATCTACACGGTGGGCATCCGTCCCCAGGCGCGCGCGGCGCTCGATGAACTCGCCGCCCAGGTAGAGGCGGCCCAGGGCACCGGTCAATACGTGGCGATGGAGCAGAACTTCTTCGTCATCATCAAGGGCCCCGAACAGGAGCTCGCGATCATCTTCGCAATCTGGGCGTTCGCGATCATGGGCTACAAGTTCCGCAACGTCGGGCTCGAGCGTCGCCTGTTCGACACCGAACTGGTCAGCGTCGCCGAGGGCGAGAGCATTCTTCCCGAGGACGCGCGCACCCATTCGCGAGCCATCGAATCGCTGCCACCAGATCGGCGCGACCGCCTGTTGCCGCGGCTCTACCAGAGCGCGCTGGCGCGCTTTCGCATCACGCGCAGCGTCCAGGACGCGTCGGAGGAAGCGCGCCGCGTGGCGGAGTCGGTGAACGATCGCCTCGACGCCGAGCTCGCGGTGATCCGCTACATCTGCTGGGCCATTCCCTCGATCGGATTCGTGGGCACCGTGCGCGGCATCGGGCTGTCGCTGGGGCACGCGCAGTCGGTGCTGCAGGGCGACATGACCGGCGTCACCGAGGCCCTCGGCGTTGCGTTCAACTCGACGCTCGTGGCGCTGCTGCTGAGCCTGATCACGGTGTTCCTGCTCTACCAGCTGCAGCTGGTGCAGGAGCGCCTGGTGCTCGATGCGCACCAGGATTGCGAGCGCAAGCTGATCCAGAACCTGCAGGCACCGGCATGAGCGATCGACGGGTCGCCGGCCTGTCCCCTCTCCCCGCCTGCGGGGAAGGGGCCAGGGTGAGGGGCGCTCTCGGATCGCCCCTCACCCCAACCCTCTCCCCATGCGATGAAGCCGCAGGGGGAGAGGGAGCATCGAGAACGTCGCCATGAACGTCCTCGAGATCAACGACACCGGCCTGCTGCTCAGCGACGGCGCGCGCGTGATCGCCGAGAGCCCGGGCTTCGCCGCGCTCGACGGCAAGACGCTGCACGTGGGTGCCGCGGCGCGCGCACGCAGCCGGCTGGACCCGCGACGCGCCTTCAGCCGCTTCTGGTACCAGCTCGACGCGACGCTGCCCGCGCCCGCCGGCGCCGCCCGTTCGCACGCGGACCTTGCGTTCGCGCACCTGCAATCGCTGATCGATGCGGCAGCCAACGAGCCGCTGATCCTGTCCGCGCCGGGCACGCTGACGCGGGAGCAGCTGGCGATCCTGCTCGGCCTGATCGAGGCCAGCGGCCTGCGCGCCGAAGGACTGGTCGACACGGCGGTGGCGTCGGCCACGCAGGTCGAGACGCTCGAGACGACCCTGCACCTGGACGTCGAACTGCACCGCTTCGTGCTCACGGTGCTGCGCGGCGGTGCCGAGGTCTCGCGCTTGCGCATCGAGGAGGTCTCCAAGCCGGGGATCACCGTCATCTGGGATGCGCTGTCGCGCGTCGCCGCGCAGGCCTTCGTGCAGCAGACGCGATTCGATCCGCTGCACAACGCGAGCACCGAACAGACGCTGTTCGACGCCCTGCCCGGCTGGCTTGCGCTGCTCGGCGGTTCGCCCAACGCGGTGCTCGAACTGGTCGCCGGCACGCGCACCCATCGCGCCAGCGTCTCGCGCGACGACCTGGTCAAGCGCCTGGTCGATCCGTTCGAGGACGTGGCGGGCGGCGTCGACCAGCACGGTCGACCGCGCCCCGTGACGCTGCTGCTCAGCGCACGCGCCGCCGCGATTCCAGGCCTGGCGGATCACGTCGAGCACGCCACCGGCATCACCGCCGTGCGGCTCGATCCGCTGGCACCGGCGCGCGGCGCGCTGGCGCAGGCCGCGCGCATCGCCGTGCCGGGCGCGGGCCTGGCCTACGTCACGCGCCTGCCCGGCATCGCGCGGCGTGCGGATCCGACCGCCGACGCCTCGAGCCCGACGCACGTGCTGCTGGGCGATCGCGCGCTCGCGCTTCCGCGGCGCGAGGGCGACGCGATGCTGCCGCTGTCTCACCTGCGCGGCGGATTGCCCGGCGCGCTGCGGCTGCTCGACGGTCGGCTGTGGATCGACGGTGCCGGCGACGAAAGTGTCGTGCTCAACGGCAAGCCCGCGCGGCTGCCGCTGCGCGTGGGCCTGGGCGACCGGGTCGAGGTCGGCGGCGCGCTGCTGCGCCTGATCGAGGTGGTCGGCTGATGAAACGCCGCCAGGAACTGCAGATCTTCAACATGTCGTTCCTGGACTGCATCTCCTGCGGTTTCGGTGCCACCGTGCTGGTGTTCATGCTGATGAAGCACTCGGCGCCGGTGCCCGAGGCGCAGGCGCACGTTCCACAGGCGCAGGTCAGCGGCGCCGAGGACCAGCTGCTCGACGATCGCCACAAGCTGCTCGTGCTGCGCGCGGCGCTCGAGGATTCCGAAAACGCGCAGGACCTCGCGTCCAGGGAGGCCGAACGCCTGCGCAAGAAACTCGACGAAGCGCGCTCGGCGATGCTGCAGGAGGATCCCGGCAACGAAGATGGACGCGCGCGCGTGCTGATCCTGGAGAACGAACTCAAGGCGCTCGAGTCCCAGGTACAGGCCATGCGCGCCGCAGCCAAGGACGACTCCGGCGATTCGGTGCGCGAGGTGATCGGCGAGGCGCGGCGCCAGTACCTGTCGGGCCTGAGCGTCGAAGGCCGCCACATCCTGGTGCTGATGGACACCTCGGCCAGCATGGCGGCGGACACCATCGTCGAGGCGGTGCGTCGTCGCAACATGAGCGATTCGCAGCGCCTGGCGTCGCCCAAGTGGCGCCGCTCGGTGGCCGCGCTGGACTGGATCGCGGCGCAGATGCCGGCCGGCGCGCAGTTCCAGGTCTACGGCTTCAACGAGAACGCATCGCCGGCGATCGCCGACACCAAGGGCAGATGGCTGCCGGTGGCGGGCGGCAAGCAGCTCGACGCCGCGGTCGGCGCAATCCGCCGCACGATGCCCAGCGGCGGCACCAGCCTGACGCGCGCTTTCGACGTCATCGCCACGCTGCAGCCGCGACCCGATCACGTGTACCTGATCACCGACGGCATGCCGACGATGAGCACCGGCGGCAGCAGCGGCACCGTCAGCGGCAAGGAACGCGCGCGATTCTTCGACGAGGCGGTGCGCAAGCTGCCCAATGGCGTGCAGGTCAGCACCATCCTGATGCCGATGGAAGGCGACCCGCGCGCGGCCAGCGCGTACTGGCAGCTGGCGCGCGTCACGGGCGGGAGCTATCTCAATCCGTCGTTGGACTGGCCGTGAGGGCGTGATGGATCCGGGCTCCCTCTCCCCACCATCGGCTCCGCCGATGGTTCCCCCCTCTCCCGCTGCGCGGGCGAGGGGCGTCGGCGCCGCTGCGCGGCAAGCGCACTGATGGCCATCAAGCGCCGGCACGAGGTCGCGGTGTTCTCGATGTCGTTCATCGACTGCATCTGCTGCGGCTTCGGCGCGATGATCCTGCTGCTCGTGCTGAGCCAGTCCAAGCCGCCGCCGGTGTCGATGCCGGTGATCGAACCCGGCCAAGGCCAGTCCGAGGAATTGCGTCTGCTCGGCGAAAAGACCGCCGGCGAGCTCAAGGGCCTGGAGGAATCGCTCGCGTCCAGCCGCGATCGCCAGAAGGAGGCCGAGCGCGAACTCGTCCGGCTGCGCGTGATGGCCGATTCGCTGGAGAACAAGACCCGCGACGCCGAGAAGGACACGCAGGCGGCGGCCACCATCGAACGGCAGCTCGCCGCGGCCAAGCAGAGGCTGACCGAGGAGATGCGCCGGCTGCAGGCGCAAGGCGTCAAGACGCGGCCGAACGCGCCTGTCGGCGGCATCCCGGTCGACAGCGAATACATCATCTTCGTCATCGACACGTCCGGCTCGATGCAGCGCTACGCGTGGAATTCGATGCTCAAGACGATGGTCGAGGTTCTCGACCTGTATCCGAAGGTCAAGGGCCTGCAGGTGATGAGCGACGAAGGCGCCTATCTCTTCAGCTCCTATCGCGGCCAGTGGATTCCCGATACGCCGGGCCGGCGCAAGGCCGTGATCGACGCCATCCGGCATTGGGCACCGTTTTCCGATTCGAGCCCGGTCGAGGGCATCGAGGCGGCGATCCGCGCGTTCGCCGCGCCCGACAAGAAGATCAGCATCTACGTGCTCGGCGACGATTTCACCGGCGCGTCCGCCGCCGCGGCGCTGCAGCGCATCCGTCGCATCAATCCCAAGGACGCGCGCGGCGTGCCGCGTGCGCGCATCCATGCGATCGGATTTCCGACGCAGCAGATGGGTGGCGGCGTCACCCCCACCGGCGTCCGGTTCGCCAACCTGATGCGTATCATGTGCCGCGAGAATGGCGGCGCTTTCGTCGGACTGACTCGCAGCGGCTGATCGGAGACGGACGAGCGTGTCCACAGGCACCGGCATCAGGGCGTTGGCGCGGTCGGGCGTTCTCGCGGTGTCGCTGTTCGCGGGCTGTTCGACGACGCCGGTGACGCCGCCCACCGAGTTCCCCAAACCGGTGCTGCGCCGGATCCCGGTCTCCATGGGCCTGTACATGGACGACGCCTTCCGCAACTACGTGCATCACGACAAGCCGGAAAAGGGCGCCAAGCAGGACGTCTCGGTGGGCCCGGCCTCGCGCGTGCTGTTCGACGAGTTCCTGGCCGCCCAGTTCACACGGCTGCAGCCGGTGACGGCCGCGCCGAGCGGCCAGATGATCGCGCCCGGCGTCGAGGCGGTGCTGCAGCCCGTGGTGCAGGACGTGCAGATCTCCAGTCCGCGCACCGAGAAGGATCCGTTTCACGAGGCGTGGATCAAGTATCGGCTGCGCCTGCTCACGCCCTGGGGCCAGGAGATCGCGGCGTGGGAACTGGCGGCCTACGGCAAGCATCGCGGCTCGATGATGGGCGGCACAAACGCCGCACTGACCGCCGCGGTGCGCGATGCCATGCGCGACGCGGCCGCCGGCATGGCGCTGATCTTTCGCGACGGCAACGCGCTTCGCGCGCGCATCGCCGCGGCCAGTCCGCAACCCGCGCCCGCGACGGCCACGCCATGAGCCGGGCCGCCCGCCTCCTGATCGTTGCGCCGGCCGTGCTGCTCGTTGCCTGCGTGACCTCCAAGGTCGAGCAGATGCGCCAGAGCGGACGCGGCGCCGTGGTGCGCGGCGGCGAGTCGGTGGTGGTGCTCGGACGCCGGCATCGGGGCGATCGCGAGACCGAGGAGAGCTTCAACCAGTGCGTCTCGACCTCGCTGGGTGCACGCAACCTGCCGGTCTACGCCGAGAAGTCGTTCATCGATGCGATGTTCCCGTGGTTGGAGCCGCGTACCGCACCGATGTCGTCGGACGCGCTCGCGACGCTGCTCGACGAACCCGAGATCGCGCAGCGGGTGCGCGCCACCGGTGTGCGTTTCATGGTGTGGATCGACGGCGAGACCGCGGAGGTCGACAGCGGCGGCAGCGTCGGTTGCGCGATCTCGCCTGCCGGCGGCGGCTGCCTGGGCTTTGGCTGGTGGGAGAAGGAGTCCAAGTACGAGGTCTCGATCTGGGACATCGAGAATCGGGCGCCGGTGGGCAAGGTCAGCGTCAACGCCAGCGGCACGTCGTACATGCCGGCGCTGATCATCCCGATTCCGCTGATCGCGCGCACCGAATCCGCGGCGTGCGAAGGCGTGGCCGCGCAGATCGGAGAACTGCTCACGCCGGGCTCCAACGTCT
Organism: Panacagrimonas sp.; assembly: GCF_020697055.1. Classification (GTDB taxonomy): domain Bacteria; phylum Pseudomonadota; class Gammaproteobacteria; order Nevskiales; family Nevskiaceae; genus Panacagrimonas. The sequence continues at coordinate 66,674 of NZ_JAJFBP010000034.1, forward strand.
CCGCCCCGGCCGCGACGCCGCCACCCGAAAAGATCAAACCCGGCACCTGAGGTCGAACGCATGCGCCTCCCGACCGTCGTCACGCTGTTCGGATACGCCGGCCTGCTGCCCTTCCTGCTCGCACCTGCGTGGCTCGCGTTTTCTCCCGGCAACGCGCCCGACTGGCTCGACGCGGTGTGGCTGAGCTGGTGTGCGCTGGTGGCCGCGTTCATGGCGGGTTCGATGTGGGGTTTTTCGCTGCCTGCCTGCGAAGGCAGCGCCGGCAAGGCCGGCTTGCTGGTGTCGATGGCGTTGATGCTGCTGGCGTGGGTCGCCACCGCGCTGCCGTTCCGGTCCGCGCTGGGCCTGCTGTCGATCACCTACCTGCTGCTGCTCGCGGCGGACTTCTGGCGCGAGCGGACGCTGGGCACGGTCGGCGGCTACTTCCCGCTGCGCGCCACGCTCACCGTCGGCGTGCTGGTTGCGATGGCCTGGCGGTACTCGCTGAGCGCCTGAGCACGCGGGGCGGTACCGCGTCCCCGATCGGCGGTGCTGGCAGCCGCACCAGCGGAGTGCTGACTGGTGATTGCATCGCCATCCGGCCCAGACTTTGCTTCAGACACGCTGGGTGTCCCTCACGAGGGTTCGCGCATGCAGTCTCCGGATTTCGCCGCAGTCGGTCTTCAGCATCTGCAGCAGAAGGATCTGCTGTTCCTGTTCGAGCACTTCCCGGTACCGGGTGTCGATCCGGTCGAAGCCGTGCGAAGGGTCCACGAGCAGCCGCAGATGCTCGAGTCGATCCTCGAGTCGCGCTACGTGCACGACGCGCTGATGGATCAGCAGTCGACCTGGCTGGACGTCTCGCCGCAGCTGTTCTTCGACGTGATGCTGCGCCGCGCGCTGCCCGGGCCGCGCGACCGGCTCGAGCGGCAGGTGATCCACTATCTCGCCAACCTGCTCGGCGTGTTCTCGCGCACCGATCGGATCTATCGCCTGCAGCCGCACGAACAGGCGAGCTTCGAATATCTCGCCGACCTGATGCGCGAAGGGCTCGAAGCCGGGCCCGAACGCCGCTTTCTGGTCAACGCGCACATCGGCAACTACGCGCTCTACCTGTCGGGCGTGTGCGCGCCGTGGGTCGAATACCGCCGCGACTTCAAGCGGCGGCCGGTCTCGCTGGAGTTCTACAAGCGCATGGGCCGCAGCCACTACGCCAGCGCCGCGGGCAGCACGCACGCCCACGAGTTCGGACTGCGCGAGGTGTTCAGACATCTGGCCGAGCGCTTCGAGCACTTCCGCATGGGCCTGCGCCAGCTCGCCGAAAACGTGTTTCCGCGGCATCGGAGCAGCGCCGCGTTCTGACCCGGCTACACTCGCGGCGTCGCGCCGGGTGTGAGCCGTGGAACAGACAACGGAGTCGGGCGCAGATCGTCTGGATGCGCTGTCGCAGCGGCTGAATCGGCCCGTGGCGAGCTTGCGTGCGTTCAACGATCTGAACGCTGAAGAACTGGCCGTGCTGTGCGCGAGCCTGGACGCGGCGCTTTCGGCACGCCAAGGCGCGTTGCACCACGCGCGGGTGCGCCTGCTGCCGTGGCCGCTGCACCGTTTCGTGCTGCCCTGGTTGCGCCGATGACGCGCCTTGCCGCGCGCGCCGAGGTCGCCAAGCTGTGCCGCACGCTGGGCGCGGATCCGGATCGCCTGGCATTTCTCGAACGACTGCCCGCCGAACAGGTGCGCGGGCTGCGTCGCAGCGTCTACGACCGCTTCCACGCGTTCGATCGCAAGCTGTTCCAGCGCATCACGCGCGCTTTTCGTCGCATCCCCACGTTCATCGGCGCGTGGATCGCGCGCCTGGCCGGCCCGCTGCTGACCGCGCGCGTCGCCGGCGATCTGCCGGCGCGCCACGCCGCGCGCATGGCCCAGCCTATCCCTTCGGCGGCATCCCACACATCCGAACCGATCGCGTGAAGCTCGCGAAAGCACGCCGTGCGCGAACCGCTCGCTGGGTGCGCGACGATCTTATTCAAATTGTCGCGGGAGGCCCCACCAGCAATGGGAACGCCACAAACCAGGGGATATAGCTCAGGGCCAGCATCAAGGTTGCATCCATTCGCCGGGCGATCAGACGCTGACGCAGTCGCCCCGCGGCTCTCCACAGAGCGGCCCCGTGGATCGCCGCGGCGAGCAAGGCGGTGGTTAGCGAGATCGACAGGCCATAGCACGCGCTCCAGACCATCAGCGCGGCCGTCCAGGCGATCCCAACCACGCCTTGCGCCCAGCGGATTGCCGGCGTCACGCCGAAGCGAACTGCGAAGGTGTGCTTGCCTGCAGCGGCGTCAGCCTCCCGATCCGGCAGCGACGCAAGCAGGATCGCCGGCAGGATCGAGCAGGCGATCGGGAGCGCAAGCGCCCACGGCGTGGGGCTCGCAAGGCTTCCGCCTTGTAGCAGCCATCCCAGGATCACCGGCGCAACCCCGTTGGTGAGCGCCACATCGAGTTCGCCCCAGGTTCGCCAAGACAGCGCCAGTGGAGGGAGTGTGTAGCCGATCGCAAGCCCCGCCAGCGCAACCAGCACGATCCACGCCGCGGGAGAAAGCAAAGAATGGCCCGCAATCGCGAGCGATGCCGCGGCGCACAGTGCGAGCAAGGCACCCTGACGCAGATCTGCGGGCGTCAGACGGCCCTCGACCAATACGCGGGACCCGCCAGTGAACGGTCCGTAGTGGGTATTGCGCCGATCGCTGGGGAAGTCATACAGATCGTTGACGAATACGGTTGCCGCCTCGAGCAGAAAGAGCAGGATCAGGCCGAGCATCGCAGGTCCTATGGCAATGGCCGACCACGTCCCCGCGGCATACAGCGCGCCCATCAGATAGGCCGCCCAGACCATCGGATAGAACTGCAATCGAAGGGCGGCCAGCCAAGCGGACACGCGTCCCCGACCTCGCGATGCCTTTGATCGCGTGCGCCCCTCAGCCGACGCCCCGTCCTGGGCGGCCTGCGCGAGCCAGGCGGTTCGCTGCGTGCAAGCGGATTGATTCACAGGCCCCCAGCGACGAATGCGGCATATGCGCACGCCGCAGAATTCCAGCGTCGAACGGGCAAGCGAGGTAATACCCGGCTCATGGTAGATCCATCGGTGGACCCAGGGCGGCGTGTCCATCGTGGTCAGCAAATCTGCGGTCTTGCCAACAAGCAGACCCTCGTAGCCTTCGTGCCCCGGACGTTCGCGAAACGCCACATCCGGCAACATCACGCGATCCAAAAACGCCTTGAGCTTCGACGGCATAGATCCCCAAAAGATTGGAAACGCGAATACCAGATGGTCTGCGCTTCGGATCAACTCCAATGCGTGCATCAGATCCGGTTCCAACCCTTGGTCCTGCGGTCGTCGCGTTCGCACATCAGGGTCAAATGACAGCACCCGTAACGCGAGCATCTCCGCGTGGGTGCCCGCGCTACGAGCACCGCGCGCATACGCCTCGGCCAGGGCACTGACCAAGGCGTCGGCGCGCGGATGGGCGTCGATCACCAGCACTCGCAAAACACGCGAGGAGGCTTGTGTCGAGTGGAGTTGCATCGGGTGGGCTTGCTCGATATTTGATCGACGCGGTGGTGCACGCAACGTGCCTACCGCGCACGCCGCCCTGCCATTCCAGTGCCAACAAATGCGCATGCCGAGAGGCGAGCGAACATCGGAGGCCATTCCCCTAGTCGGCGATGAGACCGCCTTCTCTTTTCTTCGTCGGTCGGCCGAGCACGAAGACTCTGCCGACCCTGAAGTAATGGTGACGCGGCGCACACTATCGTCACCTGACCCCGTTCGCACCGGATACCCTGGGCGGATCTGAAGGGGGATAACAATTCATGCCGGCGCTCGTGAAGCTTTTTTCCAAGGGGACAGACGTGGTCCTCTGTCAGTCCGCACTGAACGGGTTTCCAACAAAGCTCGCGACGCTGGCGGAAGACGGAATTTTCGGACCCAAAACGCAAGCCCGGGTGAAGGAGTTTCAGCTCAACCTCAAGCTCGTTGCGGACGGCATCGTCGGACCGATGACCTGGGGCAAACTCCTGACCTCTTCAGCAGCCCCAAGCGCCATTGTGTCTGCCTCTTTGTGCTGCAACGGAACGCCGATGGTGCGAACCGCGACCTCACTGGGTCTGACTTATCAGATCGCTGCGGAGATACTGCGGCTCAACCCCAGCACGGCGCGTTCGCGGGTTGCGCCCGTGATGCGAGGCCGTCCCTATGATGATCAAGCCGCCAAAGCGCCAGGGATTGCCAGTAGTCCACCAAGCAACGCGCGGGGTGTGAGCCTTGCCGAAAAGGCCATTCTGATCCCGGTGTTCGGCTCGAGCATCAACTTTGCAACCGTGGTGGTGACAACAGCCACCGGCATGGACGGCCGCGCCTTCGTTCTGACGATCCCCAGTCCCTTGCTCGGGATGCCCGCCATCCAGGTCGTCAACGCGGGAGCCGCACCGAGTAACGAAACCTTGCTGCACGAGTTCACTCATGTATGGCAGTCCCAGCACCACCACACGTCCACCGTGTACATGGCAGCGGCACTGGCCAGTCAGCTCGACGAGGCGACGTTGAACTCCGCCGCCGGGCGCCGAGTATTTTCGGCTTACGCTTACGTGCCGGGAAAGCCGTTCGAGGACTACAACGTCGAACAAATCGCACAGCAAGTCTGCAAGGGCGAGACGGCCATCCAAACGCACTGCCGCAGCCTGAGCAAGAACGCCGTTGATCTGGCTAACGTCAAGTCGTGCCAAGTGCACAAAGCACAGTCCTTGTTGGCTGCCGGAGTCAAGACATAGTGACACCCGCGTAGCTTCTGGGACTGCCGAGCGCGGCCACGTCCCAGCGGTGACGGCTCTGGATATCCGACCTCCGCCGATCCCTTATCCGATGGAGGCCAACAGCATCTCGTGGCGGGCTTGCAAGATTGTTGAAGATCACGACGCGCCAAAGCGCTCGCGTGGATGTTCGCCCGGCCGCTTTGCAAGGCTCACACTCCGTCGCGCCCTCCCGATGGCACCGTGTGCGAGCTTTCTGCCTCTCGTGGCCTTGATGCGCTGCCACGGGCTTGATGATCGCCTGCTTCGTAGAGCACCTTGCCCACGGGCAAGTCGACAGGCTCAAGGTGAGGAACAAGACCCCGCTGCACATTCTCCGGAAGCGCCGCAAATAGCCAGTTCTGCAGAGGGCTGGGCATAGCGTCACCGTTGATGAGCTCGGGCCCGACGCCGAGTTGGGTCCTCAGTGCTCGGTAAGTTGTGGGTGCCCCGCTGCACGTTCGATGCCCGCAACTCCGGGTTCTCTCGTATGCTGCGTCGGTCCCGCCGCGCGGTTCCGCCAACCTCGCACACGAATTTGCAAAGCCCACGTTTGTGAATCCACCTCACGATTGCGCGCGACTGAGCTTGTTGGGTAGGCGTCCCATTGACGGCTAGACGTCGGCGCGGACACAAACTGGCAGCGGCGCTCTGCCGCGTCCGTATTCGCGCAAGCGCAGATCGAGAAGTGGAGGCTCCGGTTCACCGCTAGACACGCGCGCTTGGCCGGTATTGCGCGCGAGGCTGCGACCTAAAGTCGATTATTTAACGCCGGGGCACTTGCTACGGTTCGAGCCGATGGCCCGCGATGCCGCCGACTCGGTACCAGCCGGGCAGTGTTCGACGACGAGAGAGGTGCGACCAAAGGTCGTTGCAATAATCTACGCGATCGAAACGGGAACGAAGCGCCCGGAGCCTAAAACCATCGGTGCCAGCCTTGAATCCCCTGTTTCGACTACGTGCGATCGTCGATGCGGCAGGCGTCTTTGACGAGGGATCTCGGCTGCAGCGGAATTAGACCGATGCGCCCGTGATTTAACGATTCGGTGACACGGATCCATCGCCGCCCGACCCTGGCGTCATCGACTTATCGTTGACTTGATTCGTGCCCACATCCGCCGAGTTGGCGGCATTTTTGTCCATCCGCGTTTTGGGGACGGTCGCCTCTTGCGCCCCTTCAGGCCGGATAGGTTGTCCCGGAACCATTGCCCCCGAGCTGGACATCGCACGGTCCGTATCGGGCTGTTTTACCGCATTTTCGGCAGGCTGCGCTGGTTGCACCGACTGCGCCGCTGAGCGTTGCGCCACTTCCGGGGCTGCCCCGTACGCAGGTCCGGCGATGGCGAGAAGCAGGCCGAATGATCGGACGAGATGGGTATTGAGAGGGGTCGACACGGTGTTGTATTCCTTACGTGGAGGGAGCGCGCGCGCGCACAAACGACGGTGTGCAGCTGTTGTCGGACCACGGTTAGCTACGACCGCTATTCCAGGACAGCCCCGCACCTCAATTAGCGTTGACTAAATGCCACGGCCGCCGCTGTGCGGTATCGCACGCTGCTATGTTCCAAATTTGAAGGACGGGCCACCCCAACCCATGGTTTCTAGAGATTGACGTTCGCCTGAATCCAACCGACGCTCGGGGGCACGGACCGCGCAGCGCTTGAAAATGGCGCCGTGGGTCGTGACCGACGGGGCAGACCGCGCCGCCGGCCAGCAATAGGCCCCGAAAGCGAGCGAGCTTGATTAGTGCGCGCTCGGATGTACTTGCGGTGGGTGCCGCAGCCGCCCTGAGCTGCCTTGTCCTCGCCAACGAATCGCGGTTTTTCCGGAAGCGACACGTTCATGGTACTCATGCTCAAAGAGCACACTGAGCGGGAAACAACCGGCAGGTCCAGCGATCGCTTCCTTCCTGTAAGGATTTTTTCTGCTGCAGGTCCCGGACGATTACCGGACGTGATCGGCGCGAAAGTTCACGTGCCATGGACGCGTACGAGTTGACCTAAGGAAAAAAGCTAACATCGGGCGCCACAGCTGATTGCCTTGTTGGGGACAGACGCGCGCGCCGGCAGGTTCGCGTTCCACGCTTGCACGCCCGAGCGAATGAAAATCCGGGCAACTACTGGGATGAGGCGCCCCGCCACACCGCTGACGTAGAAAGCCGACGCGATCCACGATCTTGGCCGTGGGCTCCCAACCGCGAAACCTCCACCGTCCGCTCGCTTGATCCGGGCATTTCACGATGCGGGCGCGTTCTGTGCGGCCCCTTGCGCTCCCTCATCGCGGTGCACAGGAATCGTTTGAATGCTCAAGCCTCCATGGACTCCCACCGGCATCAAAGGACTTCGCGCCTCCGCAGCGACGTTGCATGACGACGGTCTGACGATTGCCTTACCGAGCCAGCGTCGCTTCGAATGCGATTTTGAGGCGATGTACGGCATGCGGGTGCTGCAGCGCCAAGGCAGGTGGTACGCGATGCTCGATGGTGTTGCCCGCACCGTGGCCTTGGTGATGTCGCTTGGATTTGTTGCGGCGTTTGGACTGGGTCGTTTCGATTGGGCGGTCTATTCGAACCCAGGTGGCCGAATGCCGGCGACTCCGAAGTGAGTTCGTCGCGGTTCGATCCGAGGCAGCTCGATTGACCGACCGACAGTACGCGCAGCGCCTGGCCGAACTGCAGGCGCAGACCGATGTGAGGATCTGGCGCTGGATTGCCCGATCCGCTTGCATCGAAGTTTGCCGAGATCTCGGATGTTCCGTGCCGGTCACGCGCCGAAGGTCATCGCGGGATGTTGCGAGCCTCTCGAGCCCCGGAGGTGCCGCCCGGGCCCCGCGGTAGCCCTTCGCGCGTCTGATGCTTGAGATGATGCGTTCCCGCGGCAGCGAGAATGGAACGTGGAGACGCTCGGTGCAGAAATTACCCCGGGGCTCGGCCTGACGTAGGAAGAGCCGACCGCGTCACCATGCGGTATCCCAGCCTCCGCCGGGACCGTCAATCATGCGGACCATATGATCTACCTGCCGTTCCATCATGCGAGGGCAAACCCTCCGACGCAGCGGGGGATCCGGTCCGTCCGCACGTGCGCGGCAACGACTCGCCACCTGCTGGGCCGCGCGCACTTGGCGGCGCTGATCGCGGCGAAGGCGGCCATTTGAACGACCGGCATCTGGAGGGCGTTCTAAATGCGACCTCGAAACGGTTTCGGCGCGGTGGGATTTGGAAAAACTCTGACGCGAGCTGCTGAACCTCATGGGCGAGCCATCCGATCGCAACTCGCGACAGGAGCTCGCGCGACGGCTATGTAACAACCACGACTTCGAGGACGTCGCCGGCATGAACTTGTCGCTGCACGCTCAGCTGCTCAAGCGCATCGCGGCCCCGGGCAACGGCCACTTGTCACTGGAGCTGCTGGGCGAGACACGCGTACGCAGCTGACCCTCGCGGCGATTGTCTCATTCGAGGATCAACTACAAGGCCACGCGGGTTAGGGGTTCGTCGGACCTGCTGGGAACCGTGTCACCGAATGCTTACGACTTAACGCTGGGTGCCTTGCGTCCTCCTCTAAACTTCGCTGCTACCGCCACCTGCGCAAACCGCAGCCGTGCGGATCGATCAGGCCCGCCGTGCCGGCGGCGCATGCGAACTTGGAAAGGTGACGCGACCTACCATGGACGTAGCGGTCAGACGGCCCGCGCGAGCCACGCACCATCTTCTTCGATCGCCGCGCGCGCTCTGGTCTCCTCGGCTTTATCGAGAAATGTGGTCTTTCCCAACCTGGCCTTGATTTTGGGCATCGATAGCAGGCCTGCGGCGAGCCCTTCGCGAATCCATCTCCTATCACGTGCTTCGAGGCGCGCGTACTTGGAGATCGCAGCGTCATCAGGATCCAGGAACCACAGCGTCACGGTTCCGCGACATTCGCTAAGCAGCCGCGCCGTCCAACCTTCCGGAAGGGTCGCCAGTCGGGGGCTGACCGGGTCCAGGAAGATCCCGTGTTGACGATGAAAATGGCTTCCTTCTCCAAGGTCAGCCTTCAGTAAGCCCGTTCGACCCGGATCTGATTTCAAATACGCGTCGACGTCGATCGACATCGTCATCGTGTCGGGAATTGCCGCATGATTCGCAAGGCACAGGATCGAGTTAGAGCCGATGACGACCAACTCAGCGTGGCCAGTTAATCGGCGCGCCTCATCCGCGAGCGTAAAAAGCTCCTCGAGCTTCATGCGAGACCCACCCAAGGCGAGTTTTGCCGCATAGCAGTCCCCCAGCCATCGAGGTCGCCACACATATCGACCGCCAGCCGCTTAGGGTCAAGTCGAAGAAGGGAGGACCAGCGATCGATGTAGTCGGGGCTGCAGAGTCCCTTATCGCGCCATCGTTCGACCTCCACCCGTGCCGCTGCAACAAGCTGTGCTGCGCGCTTTCGGTCCGATACCAGTTCCAACGCGATCCGGAAATGTTTCACCAGACGCGCATGCTCGACAGCGGCCTGATCAGCCCGTGCCAGCCGTTGTTCCCAGTTCCCAGGGGCCGCGTGAGAGGAATCGACCAGAAGCGCGATGGTTCGCCCGTGCCGTTGGATGGCGACCGGCTTGTGAGCCACCGCAGCCAATATTTCGCCAAAGCGCTGCTTCACCTCGCTTGCAGAGAGCGTTTGCATGGATCGCACAATACCATGCGATTTGGCCGGAGCGCACGATACCCAAATTTGGACCTAATATCTAATGCATTCAACGTATCCGGTCACATAGCGATTCGCCCGTCCGCGTCCTCGGGGGCCGGGACAGGAGTTGGTACCTAGAAACCGCAGCAGGAATGCGAGGCGTATTTCAACGCCATCTCCAGAGAATTTTGCGTAAAAGTGTGTACGTACCAGTATTAGATGTTTCCCTGGGAGGAGCCTGTGTGACAGGTCGAGATGATTCTCTCAATACGGTGGCGGTTGGGAATGACTAGTGCTGTCGAGTGCGATCCCTCGACTGTAAGGAGAGCTACCTCATGCATGTCTTCCAAAAGACGCTGTTTGCCGCCGTCTTGAGCTGCTGCCTCGCGGCTCCCGTGATGGCCGCGGACGAACCTGCCGAACCGATGAAGCCCTCGGCCGTCGGCAAGGTCGTCATGTCCGCCGCAAACGACGAGTTCTTCCCGGCGGCCGCTTCGGCGGGAATGCTCGAGATCGAAACCTCCAAGCTGGCGCTTGCCACCTCACAAAATGCCCAGGTGAAAGCCTTCGCCAAAAAGATGGTCGAGGATCACACCAAGGCCGACGAGGAACTCAAGGCGCTGGCTGCGACCAAGAAGATCACGCTGCCCACCGCGATGTCGAAGCACCATCAGACGATGTTCGATCACCTGAAGGACGAGAAGCCGGGCGAGGAATTCGACAAGGCGTACCAGAACATCCAGGTCGTAGCGCACAAGGAGGCGGTGACCTTGTTCAGCAAGGTCTCGACGGACAGCAAGGATGCGGAGGTCAAGGCGTGGGCCGGCAAGACGCTCCCCACCCTGCAGCATCACGGCGCGATGGCCAAGGATCTGGACAAGAAGGTCAATCCCTAACGTCAGAACGGTGGCGGGGGCGTTTGCCCCCGCCTGCCGTTGGCGCGTGCGAAGAGGTCAGAGCCGTGCGTGTACCACGAGTCCGCGCCGATCTCGATTGACCGCTGGGTCCTTAGCCGTTTGGGGGACGTCTGTGGGCCGCTGCTCCGCTTGGACGCGGTCTTCGTCGGCGACGCCCGAAGCATCTCCCGTCCCCTTGGCTGTCGCACGGCGACGGCAGACTGGCATGAGATCAAATGAATCACCGCATGAGAGCGTGTCCCCGGGCGCGAAAAACCACGCTCATCGGCGCGGGGATCATCCTCGTCGTCATGCTCTCGTTGGCGGCGGCTTGGCGTTGGACGCCGTTTCAGGAAGTCGCCGAGCCCGGCATGATGATTCACTGGCTACGAGAGTCCGGCGATTCACCTTGGATGCCAGTGCTCGTCGGAGCGCTGTTCGTGGCTGCCAGCTGGGTGTTGTTCCCCAATACCGTGCTGTGTTTGGGCGTCATCCTGGCCTTGGGTCCGGTGCTCGGTACCGCGTACGCCTGGGCAGCATGTTGGCTGCAGTCGTCGGCTACTCGATGGGACGCTGGGGCCATCGGCGCATCGAGAAATTGCAGATCAGTGCTTTCGATCAAATCAGCAAGCAATTGCGACGCGGCGGATTCTTCCAGGTGCTAGCGATTCGCGTGCTTCCGGTGGCTCCGTTTTCCGCGACGAATATCCTGGCCGGAGCGCTGCGCTTGCGCCTTGTGCCGTTCGCCGCTGCAACGGCCGTTGGCATCGCGCCCTACATCGTCACCTTTGGCGTCTTCGGCCGGCAGGCGCGTCGGCTATTGTCGAATCCCAGTCCCACCGACGTCGCCCTGGCGGTTGGAATCGTTGCGGTGGCGGCGATCGTCGCGTGGTTGGCGCATTCGCGTTGGAAGTACGCGTAAGAGCGCGTAGGGGGTTCTACGTGCTCGCCGCAAAATCCCCTTTCGGCAATACTTTGTTCCCTATCCTGGGGGCCGATGAAAACGTACCGCGTCGACAACGCCGAAGTGCCGAGCTTCGATGGGACTGTCATGGCGATCGTTGAACGATTTCCGGAGGACTCTGGTTCGGACCGCCGTTTCGGAATTCGAAACTCGGGCGGCTTCATCTATCGGTCCGTGTCGACGGGCAGCAGCGCTGAGACCGAAGCGTTCGTCCTTGCCATGCTGGAGTTGGATTTCTTGAAGAGGTGCACGACAGGATGCATGTGCGCTATGGGTTCGACGGGGTCTTTCGCAGACGCTGACCACGATTGTCTGCCGGTGGTACCCCTGCCCTTCTGTCGAAGCGTTAGCGCCGGTAGTGGGGCTCGCAACGCCACGCCATTCAGTGCACCTCAACATAGGCACGCCTGCCGCGAGGATGGCATTCCTCCACGCACCCGGTAACGATGCCGTCATGGCCCGTCGCGTTCGCATTCGCCTCGAGGGCGCCGCCGACTCCATCTCGGGGCTCGTGGACGCACCGCGGGCAGCGAGCGCAGCGCTGGTCCTGGCCCACGGTGCGGGTGCCGGCATGGAGCACCCCTTCATGTCCGCCGTCGCACAAGGGCTCGCGGATCGAGATCTCGCAGTGCTGCGATTTCAGTTTCCCTTTATGGAGCGCGGGAGTCGACGACCCGATGGACCCGCCGTTGCGCACGCGGCGATCCGTGCGGCCGTGCGCGTCGCGGCAGGCCGATTTGGGGACCTGCCTCTGTATGCCGGCGGCAAGTCGTTCGGCGGGCGGATGACCTCCCAGGCGCAGTCCCAGAATCCGCTGCCAGGGGTTCGGGGCCTGTTCTTTCTCGGTTTCCCTTTGCACCCCGCCGGCAAGACGTCGACACAACGCGCCGCACACCTGGCCGACGTGCGCATTCCGATGCTGATCGTCCAGGGAACACGGGACGCGCTTGGATCGACTCGATCGCTGCAGCGCGTGATCACGCATCTGAAACTCGCGGCCCGACTGCACCCGGTTTCGCAAGCCGACCACGCGTTTCACGTCCCTGCCCGCTCGGGTCGCACCGACCAAGCGGTCCTCGAGGATGTCATCGATGTCTTGGCGCAGTGGATAACAGGACCGCCGAAGCGCGCGGCGCGATCCCGTAGAGTGACGCCGTCGATTTGACGCATCACGTTGGCGGCATCGACGTGCAGACCCGGACCAGACGACGAGCGCAGGGGTCCGATCGCGTGAACGGCACCTGAGACGGGTCGCCCTCGTCCGGTTCTTGCAAGCGCTCGCTCATGCGGATGACCGAAGACCTCGCGCGTTCGGATGCGCCTGTCCCGACCGCCGCCGAGTGGCGCGCGCTGGTTGCACGCGAACGCGAACAGCGCGCCTTGTTGTCCAACATCGCCGGCATGGTGTACCGCGGTTATGCCGAGCCTCCCTGGCAGTTCACGTACGTCAGTGACGGTGTGGAAGGACTCACCGGCTACTCGCCTTCCTTTTTCCTGGAAGAAGGTCATCGCTGGGCGGAGATCATGGTGCAGGAGGATGTAGAGCCGGTCGCCCGCCAGCTCTCAGCGCAGGCGCAGGAGGGTCGCGAGGTGCGGGTCGAGTACCGCATCCGCTGTCGCGACGGGTCGATCCGGTGGGTCGATGGCCGCGTCCGCACCTTTCCCGGAGAGCCTTCGATCTATTCGGGCACGGTGTTCGACATCGACGAACGCAAGCGCGCCGAACAGGCGTTCGCGGAAAGCCAGGAACACCAACGTTTCATCATCGAATCCGTTCCGGCCACGCTGTGGACCGCTCACCCGAACGGCGACATCGAGTTCATCAGCAGTGCCGGCAAAACCTACGTCGGTGCGTCGATCGAGCAGCGCGTCGGCTATGGCTGGTTGGACTTCGTGCACCCCGAAGATGCCGAGCGGGTCCGCAATCGATGGCGGCGTTCGCTGGAAACCGGCGAGTTATATGAGGTGGGTTTCCGTCAGGGGGACCTGCGAGGCGGGTATCGATGGTTACAAGCCCGCGGCATCTGCCGCCGCGACGCCCACGGACGGATCGTGCGCTGGTATGGCACCACCACCGACGTCACGCAGCTGGTCCACACCCAGGCCCAGCTCCACGACAGTGAAGAGCTGGCCAGCGCCACCATGCAGACGGTGCCCGGCATCGTCTGGCGCGCAGATCCCAACGGCACGCTGACCTTCATCAGCGATGCGTGCGAGGCGCAGCTGGGATGGACCGCGGCCGAGGTGATGGGCAATCGATGGCTCGAGCTCGTGCACCAGGACGATGCGCCGGCTCTGGCCGCGCTCTGGGGCCGGGCCCTGAAGACGGGCGACGCCATCGACACCCGCTATCGCGTGCGCAATCGACAAGGCGCACATCGCTGGCACCAGGTCCGCGCGATCGCAGGTCGCGATGCGGCAGGGAACGTGACGCGATGGAACGGACTGGCGATCGATATCGAGGACCTGCTGCAGGCGCGGTGGGCGGCGGAGTCCGCCGTGCGGGCCAAGAGCGCGTTCTTGTCCACGATGAGTCATGAGATCCGCACCCCGCTCAACGCGGTGCTGGGATACGCCGGTCTGCTGAGCGACACCGCGCTGGGTGCCGAACAACGCGACTTCGTCAACGGTATCCGCGCCAGCGGAGACCATCTGCTGGGCGTCATCAACGACATTCTCGACTTCTCGAAAATGGAATCGGGTCACCTGGCCTTGGATTTTGCGGATTGCGACCTGCGACAGTTGCTCGAGTCTGCGCTCGACATCGTCGCGAGCCAGGCCGCAGCCAGGCAGATCGAACTGCTCTATCGCATCGCCGAAGGTGTTCCGGCCCTGTGCCATGCCGATCCGGCGCGACTCAAACAGGTGCTGCTGAATCTGCTGGGAAACGCGGTGAAGTTCACGACGCAGGGCGAGATCGAGGTCTCGGTGACGGCGCGGCCCCTGACCCCGGACGAATGGGAATTCGAGTTCGCTGTGCGCGATACCGGCGTGGGCATTCCCACCGAAAGCCTCAACCGCCTGTTTCGGGATTTCAGCCAGCTCGACGACACGGTCTCTCGGCGGTACGGCGGCACCGGGCTGGGCTTGGCCATCAGCAAGCGCTTGGTCGAAGCCCATGGCGGCTGCATCCGGGTGACGAGTCAGCCCGATCGCGGCAGTACCTTCACGTTCGTCATTCCATCGCGTCGGTGCGCGTCGGAACGGATGTTCCCATTCACCCCGCATCCGGGTTTGAAAGGGCGGCACGTGCTGATCGTCGACGACAACGTGGCGAGTCTCGACAGCCTGCGCGGCGTGTTTCGATCGTGGGGCTTCGACGTCACGTTGGCGGATGCCAATCTACCGGCGTCGCCACGGGTACCGCCCGGCCTCGATGGCGGATCGCCCGCTACCTTCGATCTGGCCGTGCTGGATCATCCGATGCCGTTCGATCGCGACCTGCAGCTGGTCCGACGACTTCGGCAAGCCCGCCCCTCTGTGCCGGTGCTGCTCATGACGAGCCTGGGGACGAGCCTCGACCCGGATGTCGTCGCAGCGGCCGGCGTGACGGCCACCCTCAGCAAGCCGCTGCATCAGGCAGCCCTTTATGAGACGGTCTGCCGTTCGATGGGGGTAGGTGCGGCCACGACAGACACGCCGACGTCCCCCCCACCGACGTCGCCCGACCGCATGCCGCCGCTGCGATTGCTGCTGGCCGAGGACAACATGGCCAACCGCAAGGTCGCGCAGCTCCTGCTCCGGAAAATGGGTTATTCGGCGCTGGACGTGGCGACCAATGGTCGCGAGGCGGTCGACGCGGTACAGGCGCGCATCTACGACGTCGTCCTGATGGACGTGCAGATGCCCGAACTCGACGGGCTCGACGCCACGCGCCGGATTCGACGCGAGGTGCCGCTGCCCTTGCAGCCCCAGATCCTTGCGCTGACCGCCAACGCCACCGCCGAAGATCGCGAGGCCTGTCTTCGCGCCGGCATGGACGGATACCTCTCGAAGCCGATCGATCCCGTGCGGCTCGCCCACGCCCTTCGGGCGGCGGCGGAGCGCCTCGAGCGACGACACGTCGACCTCCGCAACTCCTGACCCTCTCACGCGCTCGATGTGCACTTTCAGACTGGCACGTCGGTCGAACGCGGCATTTCGCGGGTGCGCGGCGTACCACGGATCCAGTCGCACGAAAAACCCCTGAAATCAGCATTCGTGCGTCGCCTTTACGTTGGCGCACGATTTGCCATGGAGTTACTCCCCCAAAGAGATCCCCATGGCCTTCGGTGAGCGTCACCCCGCTGCAACCGATATTGACCGCGTAGGGCGCCTATCGGGGGTACGAATGCGGAATCCCGCGGGGCAGACTTCTCCAGATCCGTCGGCATTGGGTTCACGGCCGGTGGGAATGCAGCGGCGAGCCGCTCCCCTTCGCATGCCAGGTCGCGCAGCCGACGCCGCGCCCGCTCGTTCCACACGCCGTCTCGTCAGCGCCATGACGATGCCGTGCTCGGCGTGTCGCGAGATGGCGTTGTCGACCGCGCCGACGGGGTGTAGCTGCCGTTCGCGAGGTTCGCATGACGCTGATGCAACCCCAGCCGCATCACAATGCGCGTTACGGAGACGCTCCCTGCAACTCGCCGCCTTCGTCGTCGGCAGGGTCGCGTAACGCCCTGTTCTTCGCCGACCACGGACGCGCGATGATCGAGGGTAGCCATGCCAGCGCGCGAGAAAAGGTTGGGACGTGCCCGCCGCATGCCGTGGATATACATCCGGAGCAACAGAAACGCGTATGCCAACCGACTGGATCGACTCGTTCCACAGCCGGCGGTGTGACCTCGAGGGACCCGCCGAATCGGGCGCGGCTCGCGTTTCGGGCAAGTTGCCGTGGGACAACGAGCCTCTTGATCTACGAGACCGGTCCGTGGAGTGGTTCGTGCTACTTCGACATCCCCCGGACGACTTTTCCAGCGCGTCGGGTCATTCATGACACACGCGAGCTATGCACGAGGTTCCCCACGGGTCCACGTCGCCCCCTGAACACCACGACCCCCGACCGCTCGGACTGAGAAGTGTGACCGACGCGGACTTTCGATCGATGATCGAGGCGGTTACCGACTACGCGATCTTCCTTCTCGACGTGAATGGCGTGGTGCAGACCTGGAACGCCGGCGCGCACCGCTTGAAGGGCTACGAAGCGCACGAGGTCATTGGCCAGCACTTCTCTCTTTTCTACCCCTTGGAGCTGGTGCAGAAAGGCTGGCCGACGCACGAGCTGACTGAGGCGGCCCGCTTGGGGCGATTCGAGGACGAAGGATGGCGCCTGCGAAAGGACGGGACGCGCTTTTGGGCCAACATCATCATCACGCGCTTGCTGCAACCCACCGGGGAGCTCCGCGGGTTTTGCAAGATTACGCGCGACCTGACGGAGCGCCGCGAGCACGAAGAACTGGTGCGGCTCAGTGAAGAGCGATTCCGGTTGCTGGTCGACAACGTCCGGGACTTTTCGATCTTCATGCTCGACCCCTCTGGCCACGTCGTCAGCTGGAACACGGGCGCCGAAAAGATTTCGGGCTTCAAGGCGCAGGACGTGATCGGCCAGCACTTTTCCATGTTCTATGCCGAAGATCGGCCGGTGGCCGTGGCCGCGGCAGAAGAGGAGATGAAAACGGCGTTAAGCCACGGCCGCTTCGAGGATGAGGGATGGCGGCTACGAAAGGACGGCAGCCGCTATTGGGCCCGCGTGGTATTGACGCCGGTGCACGACGAGTCGGGATGTCACCGCGGATTTGCCAAGGTCACGCAAGACCTGACCCAGACGCGGCGGGTGTCCGCCCTGGAAGATGAGGGGCGACGCGTCACCGACTTTCTCGCCATGCTCGGGCACGAACTGCGCAATCCGCTCGCGCCGATCGGGCACGTCGCGGCGCTGCTCGATAGCGAACCGTCCCCAACCAAAACCGTCACGGTGGCCAGACAGGTCCTGCGTCGCCAGCTCCACCAGATCACGCGTTTGGTCGACGACCTGCTGGACGTGGGGCGCATCACCACCGGCAAGGTCCGAGTCGAGCGCAAGCCAGTCGATGTGCGCGGGGTAGTGCTGCAAGCGGCCGAATCCGTGGATTCCGTGATGCGCGCAAAACAGCATCATTTCACGATGGACATCGGCACCGAGCCGGTGTGGGTTTCCGGAGACCAGGCTCGATTGGTCCAGGTCGTAAGCAACCTGCTGGGAAACGCCGCGAAGTTCACGGGACGAGGCGGACGCCTGCGCGTGGGCATGACGGTGGACGGTGCCATGGTCGAAATCCGTGTTCGGGACAACGGACCCGGGGTTCCGCCCCACCTGCAGGACGGCGTCTTCAATCTGTTTGTGCAAGGCCGGCAGGACATCTCGCGCACCGAGGGGGGACTGGGCTTGGGGTTGTCCTTGGCCAAACACCTTGTAAACCTGCACGGCGGCCAGCTCGAACTCTTCAGCGCCGGAATTCCGGGAAAGGGCAGCGAATTCGTCGTCCGCCTCCGGGTGGCGGACGCGCCTCACGACGTCGCCGCGGCGCCGCGCGCGGGTCAGCCACGCGTGCTCGTGGTCGATGACAACATCGACGCCGCCAACACGCTGCAGCTGCTGGTTGAGACGCTCGGATACGACGTGCAGGTGGTCTACGACGGACGTGCGGCGGTCGAAGCCATCACCCGGACCCGCCCTGACGTCGTCCTTCTCGACATCGGCCTGCCGGAGCTTTCGGGGTTGGAGGTGGCAAACGAAGTGGGGCTCCGCCTGGTCGAGGCGCCGGCCTTGGTGGCCGTCACCGGTTACAACCAGCCGGCGGATCGCGATGCGACGCTCAGCGCCGGCTTCGTCGCCCACCTCGCCAAGCCGGTCGATTTGACGCGACTCACGGGACTTCTGCAACAACTGGCGCCAATCGCACGGCCCCGCGCTCATTGATCGCAGCAACTTCGCGCAGGTACCGACGTGCTTTGCGCCGGCGGACGGAATCAGATGACCAGTACCCCATGACGCACCGTCCCTCCCGGGCGCAGGCCGCCGTCCTTGAACGCGCTGGCGGGCGGACCCCCACTCCGCTGCTGCGGGCGCTGGGATCGCGTCGCATCGACGCGCGCGAACTCCGCGTGGGGCGTGACCGACGCACAGGCCTTGGCAGCGCTGGAACCCGAGTGGGACGCCCTCGAGTCACAGATCCTGCCGCGCACACCTTTTCGCACCGCCTCTGGAACCAGCTCTGGTGGCGTCATTTCGGCGAGGCGTCGTCCCAGGCGCGCGACGAGATGCGGGTTTATACGTTTCGCGATGTCCAAGGCGCCTTGATCGGCATTGCTCCGATGGTGCTCACGCGCCGTCCCGGGCTGCTTCCGCTGGTGCGGCAACTGCAGTACTTCGGCGCCGATCCCAATGTCACCGAGATTCGCGGGCCGATCTGCCGGCCGCGCGATCAGTATCGCGTGGCCGAAGCCCTGCGCCACCGCCTGCTGGTGGAATCGGCACAGTGGGACTGGTTGCAATGGTTCGGACCCTTGTCGTCGAAGCTCGGGCAACCGCTGTTCGAAGATGACCAGTTCGAACGGGCGGAGCCGCTGGAAGAGTTCTACCTGCCTTTGCCGGACACCTGGGACGCATTTCGCGGCACCCTGATCCGCAACGTGAAAGAATCGATCCGCAGGTGTTACAACTCGCTCAAGCGAGACGGACTCGCGCATACCTTCGAGGTGGTGACCCATCCCGACGACGTCGGCGTGGCGCTCGAGATCTTCTTCCACCTGCACGCCGAACGTGCCCTGCTCGCGGATACCGTGGCGCACCCGGATGTCTTTGCCGGCGACGTGGCCCGCCGGTTCTTGACCGACTACGCACAGGCGCTGGCGCGTCGCAATCAATTGCGCATTTTCCAGATGTCGATTGGGGGCGAGGTGGTCGCCACACGCCTCGGATTCGCTTTCGGCGACGACCTGTACCGCATGGCGGCGCTATAGCGTGATGACGACCGTCGTGGTCGAGGCCTTGCGCTGGGCGATCCAGCGGGGGTTTCGTCGCGTGCACCTGTCGACGGGACGCGATGTTTCCAAGCTGCGGTGGGGTCCGTCGGTGATCGCGCGATCCGGGGGCACCCTGGTCGCCGGGCACTGGGCCAGCGCGATGCGATTCCGCCTGTTCCACTTCGCACGCGGGCAGGTCGCAAGCGATACGTGGATGGGCCGGCTCCTCAGTCCGTGGCGTCGAAGGGCGTCCGACCCGGTGGGTGAGCGGCGTTCCATGCCGATGACGTGAGGATCCTCTCGCACACTTGCGGATCGAACTCACCCATCGACGCGCGCGCGGGCAGCTGCCGCAACAGCACCAGCAGATCGGGCAACACGAACGGCTTCTGAAGGAACTCCGTCGAGGCCGGCATCCCTGCAGGCAGTGCCGACTCGCGCCGCGCGGCGCTCATGAGAATGACGCGCACCCCCTCCAAGGCCGGGCGCCCGCGGATCTCGCTCAGCAGGGCCCACCCATCCATGAAGGGCAACATCAGATCCAGCAGCACGACGTCGATCCCACCTTGGAGCAACCGTTCCATGGCCCATCGCCCGTCGCTCGCGGTCTCGACCGAGTAGCCCTCGTCCCGTAGCCATGCGGACAGAGCGCTCGACAAGTCGTGCTCGTCGTCCACGATCAGGATGGTCGTCACGGGTTTTCGGCCCGACGCTCCGGCGCGTTCGCAGGCCGGAACCCCGTGGTCGGCAGACACACGGATTCGGGCTCGATGTGCACCCCCCCGTCGGTGATCTCGAACAGGTGCACGCGTGGATTCAGCGGTTGATTGCGCACCTTGAGGATGGAAACGGTGCGGCGCCGCTCGTTCTGATACTCGAGGTAGCGGAGCGCCACCACGTTGTGGCCGGCAGCGGACACGCCTTCGGCCGAGAGCTGATCCAGGGCGTAATCCTGAGGATCGCTTCGCGTGGGCACCTCGACACTGGCCATGGCGGTGCAGCCGTGGTTGCGCAGCTCGAGCGCGAGCGCAGTGAAAATGGCGGAGAGGCGGTCGGGCTCGTCGACCAACTGCCGAAGCGCAGCCACACTGTCGATGAAGACCCGCCGGGGCCGACGGCTCCGCAACTGTTTCACCAGCCGGGTCAGGATCTCGTCGATCGTGGTTTCGAGCGTGGGACACCACAGCATCTCCACCACGCCCTCGCGCAGGCGCGCCTCGAGATTCAGCCCAAGCCGGGTCGCTTTGGCTGCCAGATCTGGCGGGGTCTCGTAGAAACCCAGGATCAA
This sequence comes from Panacagrimonas sp., assembly GCF_020697055.1. GTDB lineage: Bacteria > Pseudomonadota > Gammaproteobacteria > Nevskiales > Nevskiaceae > Panacagrimonas. Next base: position 87,287 of record NZ_JAJFBP010000034.1, read on the forward strand.
GCCGGTCTCGTCGCCGCCGCAAGGCTCGAGGAAGTGCATCCCCAGGGTCGTCTTGCCGATCCCGGGAGGACCGATCACCAGCGTGGTGGAACCCGTCGAGACGCCCCCGGAGCACAGCTGATCGAGCGTGGCCAAGCCGGTGGACCGCGCAGGGCCGGCCGTATGGCGCGAGGCGTCGGGGTCGACGATGGATTCGATCCGGGGGAAGACCTCGATGCCGGCGGCGCTGATCGAATAGGCGTGCGTACCCGAGAGAAAATCCATCCCGCGCATCTTGCGAAAGGTGATAGTGCGCAAGAGCCGTCGGCCCTGCACGCGCATGCCCAGATAGATAAGGCAGTCCACCATTCCCTGGGCCTCGCGCAAGCGCTCGGACCGCGGAGGGCTCAGCAGAATCATCGTGCACCCGAACAAGGTGCACTGCGCCTGGAACTGATGGACGACCTTCTGCAGCGCAAGGTCGTCAGGGGCCAATAGCGCGGCCGTGGAAAAGCCGTCGAGCACGACCAGCGTGGCCCCGAGTCGCTGGATTTCGCGCAGCATCACCACGTGCAGCGCGTCGAGTCCGCCCTCTTCGAGGATACGAAACGCGCTGATGAAGTGTAGCTGCTGTTCGTACGCCTCTTGCCGATGAAAGCCGAGTTGCGACATGTGGAGCTGCATGCGCGCATGGTTTTCGACCAGAAGCGTCACGAACAACGCAGTGCCACCCTCGGCCACATGGTGATGACAGATTTGATTCCCGAGGATCGTCTTGCCCGCTCCAGAAGGGCCGCGAACCAGGGTCACCGATCCCGCGGGCAGTCCGCCCTTCAGCGCCAGATCCAGTCCGGGTACACCGGTGGACATCCGCGGGAGACGCGACGAACGAGGCGATTCAGCCGGCGCCACGACGGTCTCGCACGTCGTTTGAGGGAGGAAGCATTCGGTCCCTCAGCAAGTGCAATGCCTATCAGCGCACACCGACCGACGCTGCGTTGCTTCCGCTAAGGCCTCACCGCTTGCGAAGGATCCAGGCCCTGCGCGCGCCGTTTTCGGCCACGCGTCGCAGCACGGCCTTGGCGTCGTCCTCGGTAGCGAGCCCTTCGACCACGACGCGGTAAGAGGAGCGGCCGCGCACGATCTCGGGACGCACCGTGGCGAGGATCTGCCGCTCGCGCAGTTGCGCCGCCACGTACTCCGCCGCCTCCGAGGAGGCATAGGTCTGCACGTTGACGATCCATTCGCTCGAGGGCGCGACGTCGCCATCGGCGTCACGTGGCGCAAGGGGGATCGGCACCTCGGAGGGTGCAACCGGGCCGGGCGCGAACGCGATCAGCGGCTCCACGGGGCGTTCGGCTTTGATGGGGGGCGTGTCGAACGAAGGTACCGGGGTTCGCGCCGCCGCCACGTCGGCCGACGTAGACGTGGACGTGGACGTGGACGAAGCGGACACCTCGGGTCGTGCGCGGTCGGCCGGCACAGAGGGTGAGCCGCCGTGCGACGGTGGGGCTTCCTGCGCGCGCGTGGACGTCGATGCCACCGGCGCCTTCGCGTCGATGCTTCGCTCCGAGACGACCGGAGCCGTTGGTGGACGGGCCGGCGATCCGCGTGCGCCGCTCGTCGTCGCACGCCCCGCGGCCTCCGAAGGCGTCATCGCGCCCGCTTGCGCGTTCGGCGCGAGTCCGGGCAAGGCCGGTTTACCCGCGCCGGGTGGGAAGGCTTCGGCCATCGAGACCAGCGTTGCCGCGACACGCTCGCGCTCGCGGGTGACCGCGCGATTGACGTTCCGCTCCATCGCTTCGAGGTCCGACACCGGCAGCGGCTCCGGAATCGCGATCGGCACGGATCGGACGCGCGGCATCGGAAGCGGCGGGTACGAGGCGTCGTTCGTCGCGAGGTTCGCCGTCACCGGGGGTGGGACGGACGCGGCACCCTGGGTCGGTCGGAGGACGCTGGCGAGCGCCGGACTGCCGGGCGACGCGGTCACGCCCGGGGTGGCCTCAGATGGTTCGAACGGGCGGCCCGGTGCGACGTGGGCGAGCAACATGCGCCGAGCCTGTACACGAGCCCAGGATTCCGACGCCACGTTCGCCAGGGTCGGGACTTGTCGATTCAAGCGCAGACAGCTGCCGGCCGGAGGGGAGCCCGACCAGTCCGGGGCACCCGTGATGCGCATCGAACCCGAGATCAGACACGCGATCGAGTCCCCGCCCTGCGTTTCGAACGCAACCTCGCCGCCGTCCACGTGCGCGAGCCACCGCCCGAAGGCCACGGCGAAGCGCGCATGTTGGGACTGCGGAGAGACCGTGATCTTCAAATAGCCGTTGTCGAGACGCAGTGCGGTGGGGGATTTGCCCTCTCCGTCCGCGGACGATGGCGGCGACACCACCACCTGTG
>NZ_JAJFBP010000035.1 GCF_020697055.1 Panacagrimonas sp.
CCGCAGCGCAGCGCGATCTGCGCAAGGCTCATGTCCGATTGCTGCAGCATCTCGCGTGCTCGTGCCAGGCGGCGGCGCGTGAGATAGCGATGCGGCGAAAAGCCCGTTGCATCACGAAACGCCGCCGCGAAATAGGTGCGGCTCAACGCGGCCTCGTCGGCCAGCGCCTGCAGCGACACGCCGTGCTCGATGCTGTCCTCGATGCGCTCGATCACGCGCGACAGCCGCTCGCGCGACAGCAGGCTGCGACCTGGCGGCATCAGCGGTCGCGCGCCCTCGCGCAGCAGGTGCAGCGCCATCACGTTCGAGATCGAGTCGGCGTACAGCGTGCCGTGCTGACCCGGATGGCGCAGCTCGCCTTCCAGCGCTTCGATCGATGAGATCAGCAGCGGATCGCGTACGCCGCAGCGCACCTGCAGGTCGGGCGCCGCGATGGGTTCGCCGTCGCCGTTGCAGAAGAATCCGGCGCCCAGGTGCACGGAGCGTGAATGCACCTCGCCGCGGATGTCCCAACCGATCCGCGTGCGCGGCGGGATGACCGTGATCAGCCCCGGATGGGTCCGTCGGTCCCAGCGACGGTCGACCCGGACCGGCACGCTCGGCGCGCCGCCGATGTGGAAGATCACCACCGGTTCGTCGAACGGCTCGAACTCGGCCTCGCGGCACTCGCCGCGCCAGCCGTACAGCGCCACGTGCCTCCAGCCGGCCGCGTCGCTGGACAGCTCGGGGGCGAACCCCACGGCCGAGCGGATCGCACGCCCGGAGGCGGCAAAACGCGCGGGGGGCGCCAAGGACGGCGCGGACAGGACGGGCAACATGCGGTTTTCTACACCCTTCGATTTGGCCGGGGCAAGCCCGGCGCGGCGCTCTTCTTGCGCCCGGACTGCGACACGCTTCGTTTCCGACAAGCCATGCACGATTTCGAAAGACGACCCGGACGCCGGGGCCTTCAATGGCCGGACCGAACGAGACCCACGAGGAGACGCCCATGACCCCCAATCTCGGCCGTCCGCTGCCCGCGGACGAACAGCTCAACCACCAGACCGCGAACCTGTTCAGCCGCGTCGGCGAATCCGACCTGGGCTGGACCGAGAAAATCTGGTTCGCCATTCCCAAGAAGGACGGCTCGGTCGAGATCGACTTCGGCCTGGGCAAGTACCAGAACCGTAATGTCATGGACGGCTTCGGCGGCATCTCGCGCGGCCGCCAGCAGTGGACGGTGCGCGGCTCGCGCCTGCTCTCGACCGAGCCCGCGCTGCTCGGCGTCGGCCCCTTGCAGTACGAGGTGGTCGAACCGCTCAAGAAGCTGCGGATCGCGCTGGCCGAGAACAGCACGCAGCCGGTGGCCTACGAGCTCGAGTTCACCGCGCTCAACCCGCCGTTCTGCGAGGACCGCCACCTGCAGTACGACGAGCACGGCTACCGCGCGGTGTCCGACATCGTGCGCTACCACCAGGCCGGCCAGGTCCGCGGCTGGTACTCGGTCGACGGCAAGAAGGAGGACGTCGCCGCCAAGGACTGGATCGCGTTCCGCGACCACTCCTGGGGCGTGCGCCTCGACGTCGGCGCCTCGCCCATCGACCTCAAGCCCGCGCGCGACTGGGGCGAGAAGGAGATGGCAAAGATGGACTTCCTGCTCAACTGGTCGCCGATGTTCATGGAAAAGCCCAACGGCGAGCGTTACGAGTACCACTTCTACCTGCAGATGCGCGATCACAAGCCGTTCTACTTTTCCGGCTATCTGAACAGGCAGGACGGCACGCAGGAGCGCATCGCGCGCATTCGCCAGGACCTGAAGTACGACAACCACACGCGACGCCTCAAGGGCGGCAAGATCCACTTCGAAATGCTCAACGGCGAGAACCGCACGATCGAGATCGAGGTGCCCGGCGAGGCGGGTTTCCACCTGGGCTGCGCGCTGTACCTGGGCCTCGACGGCAAGAAGCACGGCATGTACCGCGGCGACCTGTTCGTCGACGGCGAGAAGATCGAGGACACGCTGGATCGCAAGACGCTGGAGCGCATCCACCAGCTGCGCGATTGTCCGATCCGGATCCGCGAAGGCGATGCCACCGGCTTCGGCATCTTCGAGTCGGTGCTCGTCGGCAACTGGCCGGAGTTCGGCCTGAGCGGCGAGAACTCGTTCATTTGAACGTCGCCTCACCCGGCACACCCGAGAACCCCTCTCCCGCTTGCGGGAGAGGGGTTGGGGAGAGGGCGTGCGCCGGATGCAACTGCGCGTGCTTTTCCATGCGCCCTCTCCCGGCGCTTTCGCGCCACCCTCTCCCGCAAGCGGGAGAGGGGATCAGGAGCTGAACTCCATGGCTCGCAATCTGGATCGAATGACGCTCGGCCTTCGCGCCTGGCTCAAGGACGGGTCGAAGATCACCGGCATCGTCGCGCTCTCCACCGGGCATTCGAACGAGACCTATCTCGTCGAAGGCCTCGATCGCATCCTGCGCATGCCGCCGTCCGAGGAAGGGCTGCTGCCGCCGTACGACATGGCGCGCCAGCACGCGATCCTCGACGCGGTGGGCAAGGCGCCCGGCGGTCCGCCCGTTCCGAAGATGTACGAGCTGTGCACCGATCCGTCGGTGATCGGCGATCCGTTCTTTCTGATGGAGAAGCTGCAGGGCGAGGCGTTCGACCACGCCGCGCCGGAGTGGATGCAGAAGGCCGGCGCGCACGTGGTGACCGGCATGTGCTCGCAATGGGTCGGCGCGATCATCGCGCTGCATCGCATCCCGGTGTCGCGGATGCCGTCGGGATCGCGCACCGTCGAGCAGGAGATCGCGCACTGGCGCGCGGTGGCTGAGCAGGCCGAGGCCGAGACGCCGCTGATCGACCTTCTCGAAGCGCTGCGCAAACGGCCGCCGGCGACATCGGGTCCGATGACGCCGGTTCATGGCGACCCCAAGCAGGGCAACTGCCTGTGGAAAGGCCCCGAGCTGCAGGCGCTGCTCGACTGGGAGATGGCCGGTGTCGGCGAGCCGCTCACCGATCTGGGCTACATGTTCCAGTTCTATGATCAGGGCGACGTGTCCTTCGCCAACGCCGGTTTCGAACTGCCGGGCTGGTGGCCGCGCGAGCGCGTGATCGACCAGTGGGAACGCGTCACCGGCCGCAAGACGGTGGACCTGCGTCTCTACGAGACGCTGGCCATGTGCAAGGTCGCCGCGATCATCGCGCTGGGTTTTCACCTGTCGCGCACCGGTCGGGCGACCGATCCGCGCTTCGCGAGCTGGGGCGCGGTGGTGCCGCTGTACGTGGGCCTGGCGCAGAAGCGCGCCGCGATGAAATGAGAAAGAAGGGACGACGATGGCGTTGAGCGAAAAAGAAATCCTGGAGATCCTCGAGCTGTTCCAGAAGTCCGGCTGGGAGGACCTCACGCTGGAAAGCGGCGGCGTCCGGCTGAGCATCTCCAAGTCCGGCCGGGCGCCCGCATCGCCCCGTAGCCCGGGCGCAGCCCGGGGCGGCGTGATCGAATCTCCCCGGGTTTCGCCCGGGCCACGCGAGGCGGCGCCCGTCCATTCGGCGCCCACACCGAGCGTCGCCCTGGATCCACGCTGGATCGCGGTGAAGGCGCCGATGCTCGGCACGTACTACGCCGCGTCGAAGCCGGGCGCGCCGCCGTTCGTGAGCGTCGGACAGTCCGTCTCGGCGGAAGACAACGTCTGCATTCTCGAAGTGATGAAGTTGATGAACTACGTGAAGGCCGGCACGCGCGGCACCATCGCGCACATCGCGGTGTCCAACGGCGACCTGGTCGAGTATGACCAGGCGCTGGTCTACATCGACCCGGCCTGATCTGGAGAAAACACCCATGAGCCGCACGATTCGCTTCGTCGATCAGACGCTGCGCGACGGACAACAGAGCTGGTGGGGCATGCGCATGCCCTTCGCCATCTCGATGGCGCTGGCCGGCGACCTCGACAGCGCCGGTTACGACGAGCTCGACATCACGGGCTCCTCGCTGTTCGAGATCCAGGTGCGCCACTGCAAGGAGGATCCCTGGGAAAACCTGCGCAACCTGGCTGCCGCGATGCCGCGCACCAAGCTGCGTGCCGGCACGCGCTCCAACGGCATCGTCACGTTCAATCTCACACCGGACGCGGTGATGGACCTGTGGATCCAGCGCCTCGCGGCGAACGGCATCCGCGCGTTCTGGATCTACGACGGATTGTTCAACGTCGACAAGATCGGTCGCCTGGCCAAGGTCGCCAAGGCTGCCGGATGCGACGCGGTGCCGACGATGCTGTTCTCCTCGAGCCCGTACCACACCGACGAGTACTACGCGGCACGCGCCAAGGAACTCGCGGCGCTCGATGTTCCCGGCATCGAGATCGAGGACGCCAGCGGCGTGCTGACGCCGGATCGCACGCGCTCGCTGTGCAAGGTGGTGAAGAAGGCCATCGGCAAGAAACGGCTCGAGCTGCACTTCCACAACAACACGGGTCTGGCCCCGCTCAACTATCTCGAAGGCCTCGAGCAGGGCGCGGACACGATCCACACGATCTGCCGACCGCTGGCCAATGGCGTCGCGCATCCGTCGACCGAGGCGATGCTGCGCAACATCGCCGCCAAGGGCTGGAGCAGCAAGGTCGATCTGTCGGTGATCGAACGGATTTCCGGGAAGCTCAAGGCGATCGCCGAGCAGGAGAACCTGCCGATCGGCCAGCCGGCCGAGTACGACCTGTTCCACTACGAGCATCAGCTTCCCGGCGGCATGACCGGCACGCTGAAGAACCAGCTCAAAGACCGCGGCATCGAGGCGAGCCTGCCGGCGATCCTCGAGGAGATCGCGACCATCCGCCGCGAGCTCGGCTACCCGGTGATGGCCACACCCTTCTCGCAGCTGATCGGCACGCAGGCGGTGATGAACCTGATGACGCCGGGCGAGCGTTACAAATTCGTGCCAGACGAGATCATCACCTACGTGCTCGGCCACTACGGCAAGCCGGTGGCGCCGCTGGACGAGAATGCGAAGGACCGGATTCTTTCCAACGCGCGTGCCAAGGATTTCGTGAACTGGACGCCGCCGCAGCCTTCGCTGGACGAACTGCGCAAGAGCTTCGGCGGCAACATTTCCGACGACGACCTGATCCTGCGCCTGCTGGTGCCGGAAAAGGAGATCGCGGCGATGCGCGCCGCCGGACCGCCGAAGCGCGATTACCAGATCAAGGGCGTCAAGAGCGGCGCGGTGGCGTTGATCGAGCGGCTGATGAACCAGCCGCACGGCAATCACATCGACTTCGAAAACGCCGACTTCTCGATCAGCCTGGGACGCAGCGCGGCATGAGCACGGGCGCATCTCCGAACAAGCGCCGCGCCGGCGAAGCGATGGGCGGCGGTTTCGTCGCCGATCCGCGGCCGCAGGTGCAAGCTGACCAGGTGCTGGGCGTTCGCTGCGCCGCCTGCGGTTATCCCAGCGCGCCGGCCGCGCCGTGGTGCCCCGTGTGCCAGTCGCGCGAACAGAAGCCCGCGAGCTTCGGGCCCGGCGGCACCGTGTGGTCGTCGACGCTGGTGCAGATCCCGGTCGGACGCTGGAAGCCGCCGTATGCGATCGCGTATGTCGATCTCGACGAGGGACCGCGCGTGCTGGCGCACCTCGCGAGTCCGGCGATCGTGAAGGCGGGGACGCGCGTGCGCATCGTCGGTGCCGACGAGGGCGGCGATCTGCTCGTGCGCGTGGCATAGGCGAACATTTCAAGCCGTCACCGCAAAGGCGCAAAGGAAAAGAGAGGACGCCAAGGAAAAAACAAGAAACCTTTGCGTCCTTGTTTTTCACCTTTGCGCCTAGCGGTGACGTCTTTTACGAGAATCCATCCATGAGCAACCGAAACGAAGTGGTGATCCGCGGCGTCGGCAGTTCCAGCTACGGACGCTTCCCGGATCGTCGCGTCGAATCCCTCGCCTGGGAGGCGATCCTCGAAGCGATGCAGGACGCCGGCGCCGACGCCGGCGAGATCGAGGCGGTGTTCGTCGGTAGCGTGTTCGGTCCGCCGGGTGTCGCGACACGCACGTTGCGCGGCATCGGCATCGGCGGCGTACCGGTGCTGACGATCGAAGCGGCCTGCGCCAGCGGCACCGCCGCGTTCCACGAAGCCTGCGAGGCCGTCGCGCTGGGCCGCTATTCGAACGTGCTGGTGTTCGGCGTCGAGCACCTGTCGTCGTTGTTCACCAGCGGCGCGATCGTTCCCGAAGCCAGCGATGGCGAAGGCCGCGCCGGTCTTCCGCTGCCCGGCCTGTACGCGCTGCAGGCGCAGCGCTATCTCGACCAGTTCGGCGCAAGGCCCGAGCAGTTCGCCGAAGTCGCGGTGAAGAACAAGCGCAACGGCACGCGCAATCCCCGCGCGCAGCTCAAGGGTCACGCGCCGACGCTCGACGAGGTGATGTCGGCGCGGATGATCGCCGAGCCCCTAACCTTCCTGCAGTGCTGTCCGGTCAGCGACGGTGCCGCCGCGATCGTGGTCGGGCGTCCCAGGGGCGCCAAGGGCGAAGTGAAGGTGCTCGCCTCGGCGCTGGCCTCGGGCGGGCTCTGGGACCATCGCTCGACCGACTTCTGGGGCGAAGCGCCGGTGCGCCGCGCGGCGCAGGCGGTCTACGCAAAAACCGGCCTCAAGGCCTCCGACGTGGACGTGTTCGAAGTGCACGATTCGTTCACGATCGGCGAGATCCTCACGCTCGAGTCGCTCGGCCTGTGCGAGGTCGGCGAAGGCGCCGCGCTGGCGCCGAGCGGCCACACGCAGTTCGACGGTCCGCAGCCGGTCAATCCCAGCGGCGGCCTGCTCTCGCGCGGCCATCCCCTCGGCGCCACCGGCACCGCGCAGGTCGCCGAGATCGTCTGGCAGCTGCGCGGAACCGCCGGCGAGCGCCAGGTGAAGAAGGCCACGCTCGGCATGGTAGAGACCATGGGCGGCGGCGCCGCCGGCATGGAAGGCAACGCGTCGGTGGTGGGCCTGATGACGCTGCGCTGAGCGTCCGTCAGGGCACCGGCACCGGCACGCCGACCGGCGGCGGCGGCGACACGATCGGCATCGAAGGCGGCGTCTCGACCGCCTCGCTGCGCGCGGAGAACGCGATCGGATAGCTGCTCACGACGAATTCGCCGGCGCCGGGCCGCGGCGGAATGCGCAGTCGCCACACCTCGGCCATCACCGCCGCGTTGAACGACGGGTCGTCGCGAAAATCCGTCGACAGCATCCGGCATTCGACCACTTCCCCCGTCGGCGCGAACGTCACCGTCACGTTGAACGCGCCCGCGTGCTGGCTGCGCCGCGCGGAGTTCGCCCGTCGGAACGCTTCCCGACGCGCCTCGAACGCTTTTTCCACCTCGTCGAGCGACCGTGCCGGCGCCGCCGCGGCGGGCGCGGTCGCGGCGACCGCTTTGGTGGCCGTACCGCTCTGGCTCACGACCGGTGCGTGCTCGTCGGCATCCTGCTGCTTTTTCTCGTCGCCCGAACCGGCGCAGGCTCCCAGCAGAAGGGCCATCCAGCAGAAGGCGAGTGCAATGGTCGATCGTCGCATCACGCGATGGTAGACAAACCCGCCGGCGGCGTCCGCGGGCATGGCCGTTGCTCACCGTACGACGCACTCACGAGGGGAACGCCGACATGAAGAACCTGACCGCCGCCGTGCTGTTGTCGGGACTCACGTTCGTGTCGTTGTCGAGCGCGGAGAGCCGCGCGCCCGCGGCAGAGGGACCCCACGGCGCTTCAGACCAGCGCGAGGAACCGGCGCCGGCCGGGACGACGCACACCCGTGCTCACCAGAGCAGCGACCACGCCATGTACAGCGTGTCGACGTGCGGCTGCACTTTTTCGGTTGCGCCGGGGAACACCGCCGATGGACCTTCGTATTCGGCGCGCGTATAGCGCCCATAGGCCAGGTGCAGTTCGGTATCCGGACGCCAGCGCCAGCTGAAGCCGGCGTTGAGGTTCAGCTGCGGATTGGGCGTGAACATGTTGAAGCTGGCGGTGTCGACCTGACCGTCGGCGTTGGGCCGGCGGCCGTAGGTGAAGCCCGTGCGCAGATCCAGCCGCGGCGTCGCGTGCCAGGTGAGCGACGCGCGGTAGTTGGTCTGGTTGCGCCAGTTGAACCCGCTGCCGTTGCGATCACCGAATCCGCTGTTCACCGGGTCGGTCAACGTGTCGGTCACGCCGTTGGCAAGCGACGGAATGTTTCCGAAGAAGATGCGATGCACTTCGAGCGCCAGCGTGACGTTGTCGTCCTTGAGCGCGATTCCCACCGCGAAGTTGGCGGGAATGTCGAAGCGCCCGCCGTCGGCCAGGAGGCCCCGATACTCGTCGAAAGGTTCGAAATAGATCTTGGTGGCGTAGGAGGCGCCCGCATCGAGCCATGGCGTCAGCTGTCCGAACCAGCCGACCCGAACGCCGGCGCCGAACGAGCGCTCGTAGCCGTTGTTGGTCACGTTGCCGGGATGCTTGGAAAGCGGCTCGAAACCCTGGAAACCGTAGGCCTTGAACTGCTGGAAGCCGAACTGCGGTGAGATGCCGAAGCTGTGCCGGTCGGTCAGGCGATACGACAAGGTCGGCGCGACGATGACCTGCGCGAGGTCGAAGCCGATCTCGCCGCAGCCGCCGAAGAAGTTTCCGGGGTTCTGGTTCCGGCAGCGCGTGCTGCCGGGGTTGCTGTTGGTGTTGGGAATGCCCGTGTCGCCGTTGTACTCGGTGTTCAAGCCGCCGTTGCCGTACAGCGTGACGCCCCAGGCCCAGCGGTCGTTGATGCGCCGGGCGTAGCCGCCGTCCGGAAGCAGGTAGAACTCGTTCTCGCTGGTCGAGGAGAAATTGAAGATCTCGGCATCGCCCTGGGCCCCGGTGCGCGACACCTTCCGATACGGGTGGAACATCAGCATGCCGAGGTCGAGCCGATCGCCCACGGCATTGAGTTTTCCGGGGTTCGACGATCCGACGAACGTGTCCATGCCCGTCGCGGTGACGGTGCCGGAGGTCTGATGGGCGTAGGGCCCGTAGCCGAGGATGAAGTAGCCGCCGCCGGCGTGCGCCGATCCCGCCGCGACCAACGCTGCGACCGCGCTCACGCAAAACGCCAGCGCCCGGGACAAGCGCCTGCCGCATCGGATCACCATCGATGATCTTCCTCCTACTGTCGTTTGTACGAACGTGTCGCAACGATGGCGACGGTGCGATCGGATGCTAGCGTCGCGATCGCGCGTGAAACGCCACCAAGGGTCCGCCCTCAGCCCGTGGGCGCAGCTCGCGACCCGATGACCTCGCCCTTGACCCGTGCCGACTTGCCGCGGAACGCGGCCACGGGCTGGCCGGCCTCGTCGATCACCATCACGTCGTAGATCCCGGTGCGACCCACGAGCACGCGCTCCCGGGCGATCGCGGTGAGCCGTTCGTTCTCGCGCACGGGGCGCAGGAAATCGATGCTGCAGCTCGCCGCGACGGTCGCCTCGTTGCGGCTGTTGCACGCGAAAGCGAACGCGCTGTCGGCGAGCGTGAACATGAACCCGCCATGGCAGTTGCCATGGCCATTGAGCATGTCCTTGCGGATGCGCATGGAGACGCGCGAGTAGCCGACTCCCGAGTCCTCGATGCACATGCCCAGGCCCTGCGACGCCTGGTCGTTGTCCAGCATCGCGGCGGCCGATCGACGCGCGAGGTCGAGCTCGGCTTCGCTGGTTTCAGGTGGGTCGAACGCAGACGATGCGGACATCGATCAGGTGCCTTCGAGGCCCACGATCGAGATCGCGCACACGCCGTTGTACGGCACGCCGCCGAGGTTGTGCGACAGCCCCAGCTTCGGATTCTTCAGCTGGCGCGGGCCGGCGCGATTCTTCAGCTGCAGATAGTGCTCGTAGACCATGCGCAGGCCCGAGGCGCCGATCGGATGGCCGAAGCACTTGAGGCCGCCGTCGATCTGGCACGGCAGCTCGCCGTCGGCGTCGAACACGCCGTTCATCACGTCCTTCCACGCTTCGCCGTCCTTCGACACGCCGAGATCCTCCATCGTCACCAGCTCGGTGATCGAGAAGCAGTCGTGCACCTCGAGCGCGGAGAGCTGCCTGCGCGGATCGGTGATGCCGGCTTCCTTGTACGCGGCGCGCGCGGCGTTGCGGGTGTTCTGCACGTAGCTGCCGTCCCACTGCCCGGTGGAGAGTTCGCGGCCGGCGCTGGCCGACAGCTGCAGCGCCTTGATCAGCACCAGCGGGTTGTCGCGACCCAGCGATCGCGCGATCTCCGGCGTCGTGACGATCGCGCATGCCGAACCGTCGCTGACGCCGCAGCAGTCGAACACGCCCAGCGGCTCGGCGATCGTCGGCGCGTTGAGGATCGTCTCCATCTCGACGGCTTTCTGCAGGTGCGCCTTGGGATTCTTGGCGCCGTTCTGGTGGCTCTTCCACGACACGCGGCCGATGGCCTTCTTCAGGTCTTCCTTGGACACGCCGTACTTCGCGCGATATCCGGTGGCGAGCTGCGCGAAGCCCGCGGGCGCCGAACCGTACGGCATCCACAGGTCGTTGAAGGTGCCCTTGCTGCTGACCGGCAGGCCACCGTAGCCGGTGTCCTTGAGCTTCTCGGCGCCGATGGCGAGCGCGATGTCGACCGCGCCGCTGGCCACCGCGTACACCGCGCCGCGCAGCGCCTCGGTGCCGGTGGCGCACATGTTCTCCACGCGCGATACCGGGATGCCTTCGAGGCGCAGCGCGGTGGACAGCGGAATGGCGGAGTTGCCGACGTTCACGCGATCCAGCGCCGAGCCGTACCACGCGGCCTCGATCTGCTTGCGCTCGATGCCTGCGTCCTTCAGCGCTTCACCGAAGGCTTCGTTGAGCAGCTGTTCGGTGCCGCAGTCCCAGCGCTCGCCGAATCGCGAGCAGCCCATGCCGAGGATCGCGACTTTGTCCTTGATGCCCGTTGCCATGATTTGATCCTCAGTTGAGCGGGCTGGCCTTCCAGAAGTAGCGATCCCAACCCCGCAGGTGGTCGCGCTCCTTCTTGCGAAAGCTCATGCCCAGCGGCGTTCCGACCTCGAGGCCCGAGGGCCCCACGTCCACGATCTCCATCAGCACGCGCGCGCCGACATCGAACTGCACCAGCCCCATGTACAGCGGCGGAGACGGCGAATACTGCAGCCAGTCGGCGGTGTGGGTCGCGACCTTCGCCGGCTCGTCGGCCAGCGCATAGGGCTTTTGCGAATCGCTCGCGCCGCAGTTGACGCAAGTGGGCAGGCGCGGGAACTGCACCGCGTTGCAGGCGCTGCACTGCCCACCGACGAATCCGAAGATCTGGTCGGACGAGCGATACAGCTGCGTCATCGCGGTCTTGTGATCGGTCTCGGCACGCATGCCCCAGTCGAGCTCGATGTGGCCGTCGTTCGACAGCAGCTTGAGATACGCCGTCTCCTCGATGCGCCGCGCGATCGAACCGGCGAGGCCGCGGCGTGCGCCCACCGCCGGTACCGGCGCCAGCATCTCGAACGCGGCGATCTCGCAGCCCTGGCCGAAGGCCGCGATCAGGATCACGTCGCCCGCCTTGGCCTTTTCCAACGCCGAGACCAGCAGCAGCAGCGGATGCGCGGCGCCGGTTTCGCCGACGGTCCCCGCCAGGTCCGGCAGCACCTTCTCCGGCGCGATCTTCAGCAACTTGGCCACCGCCGCATCGCTCTTGGCCGGCCCGCCGGACATGCCGAAGTGCGCGATGCGATCCGCGGCCAGGCCCAGTCGCTCGAGCAGACGCGCGGCCGCGCGCGGCACGATCTTGGCGATGCCCTCGTCGCGGATCCAGCGCTCCTCCCAGCCGTAATCGAAGTCCGCGCCGGCCCGGCGGAAGTGATCGATGAAGGGCACCGACACCGTCTCGCTGCCCACGAACCGTGCGATCACGTCGCCGCCCGCGCCGACGGTCACGGCGCCGGCGCCGCAGCCCGTCGTCATTTCCTGCGCGCTGCCGGGCTTGGCACTGCGCTTTTCCGATGCGATCACCAGGCGTTCGCCCGACGTTTCGGCCTGGCAGGCGGCGATCAATGCGGACAGTCCGGCGCGCGTCGAGCCACCGAGATCCGACGCCGACATCGACGCCGGCAGTCGCAGCGCGCTGCCCACGAGCACCGCGTTGTTGAGATCGGCATACGGTGCGGTGGTACTGGCCAGCGTCAACGACGAGACGACGCCGACATCGCGACCGCGCAGGCAATCGCGTCCGGCTTCGACCGCCATCGTGATCGCGTCCTCGTCCCATCCGCACATCGCGCGTTCGCCCTTGGCCAGGCCCTTGAGACCGGGAAAAGCCCAGGCGTGTGCGGCCGCGATGGCGGCGCGCTGAAGTCGTCGGCGCGGCACGAATGCGCCGAAGGAGGTAATGCCGCGCGTCGTCGAGGGGGTCACGGGGAGGCTCCGGGAAAGATCCGACGAAAGAGGTCAGGACCGGGCATGGCACCGCCACGGTCCAATAAGGTTCGCAAGCTTACTATATGCGTGGGCGACGTCCAATCCGGGGGGCCGGTTCATGCCAGCAGGACCTGCTGCGCGGTGCTCGCCAGAAGCTGCCCGTCGCGGCGGTACATCGCGCCGCGACCCAGCCCGTACCCATTGCCGGCCTGCGGGCTCTCCACCTCGTACAGCAGCCAGTCGTCCACGCTCGGGGGGGCGTGGAACCACAGCGCGTGGTCGAGGCTGAACATGCGATGGCCCGGATCCATCAGGCCGTCCATGTGCGCGCTGCGTGTCGGCCAGCACAGCCAGTAGTCGGACATGTAGGCCAGCGCCGCGTACCGGATCACCGGATCGGGCGACACCGGCAGCACCGGTTTCATCCACAGCGCCAGGCGCGATTCGCTCGAGCGCTCGATCAGGCCGTGCGCGCCCTGCACCGGCCGCACCTGCACCGCGGCCTTGATGCCCAGCCGCCGATGCATCTCGGGACCGAGGCGTTCCCGGTATCGCTCGCGCAGATGCTCGAGATCGACCAGGTCCTCCGGCGGGGGCTGCAGGTGCCGCGCCGCGTGCTCGTGAAGCGGCGGCTGGTCGATCGGCGTGGCGTCGAGATAGACATGGGCGGAAAAGATCGCGCGCCCGTCCTGGATCATCCGCACGCGGCGATGCGTCAGCCGCGTGCCGTCGTGAACGCGCTCGACCTGCAGCTCGATCGGGATGCCGGCGTGACCCGGGCGCAGGAAAACGCCCTGGAACATCCGCGGCAGCGTGTCCGGCGCGGTCAGCATCGCGGCGCTGAGCGTGTTGGCGATGAACTGGCCGCCGAAGAGCTTGCTGCTCATGTTCAGCGACAGCCGCGGATTCACGAAGCGATCGACGCCGTCCGTGGCATCCAGGCGCAGCACCGCTTCCAGCTCCGCCTCGTTCCAGTGAGGGATTTCCCCCTGCTGCTCTTGCTCCGGCTTTCTCACACACTGCTCCGCGACGACAGGATCGATCGGCCCGCCGGCGAGTATGCCCGCGGTGCAAGGGACGAACGAACGAGCCGTCGAAAAGACGCGGCATCGATCACCGGGGAGAGCGCGATGAGCATCGGGTTTCAGAAGGTGTGTGCGGGTTCGGGGCTGGTGTTTGTCGTGCTGATGTTCGGATCGATGTTCCTGTTCACGCCGCTGGTGCCGCCGCCATCGCCGTCGATGGACGCTGCGACGATCGCCGCGCTGTATTCGCAGAACCACATGGGGCTGCTGGTCGGCCTGTCGCTGGCGATGACCTCGACGCTCTTCCTCGTGCCGTGGACGGCGCTGATCTCGCTGCACATGGCCCGCATGGAAGGCGTGTCGCCGATCCTGAGCATCATCCAGGCCATCAGCGCCGCGGTGGTCGGGCTGATCATCCTGGTCCCGGTGATGTGCTGGGTGACCGCGGCGTACCGCGTGGATCGCGCCCCGGAGATCGTGCAGGCGCTCAACGACTTCGGCTGGCTGTTCCTGGTGATGACGTTTCCGGTGCCAACGGTGCAGCTGCTGTCGATCGGCATCGCCACGCTGTCGGACAAGAGCGTGGACTCGGTGTTCCCGCGCTGGGCCGGCTACTTCAACCTGTGGATGGGCATCCTGTTCATCCCCGGCGTGCTCACCGGCTTCTTCTTCACCGGGCCCTTCGCCTACAACGGCGTGATCGGATTCTGGATCCCGGTGGTGGCCTTCGTGCTGTGGTTCATGCTGATGACGCCGGTGCTGTTCCGGGCGATCGGGCAGCAGGAGGCGCGCGGTCCGGGTTGAGGCTGCGATAAAGTGCGCAGGCATACCGTTATGCTCCTACCCGTCCGCGCATGTCCCCTTCCCATTCGAAGAAGTCCGCCACGATCAAGGCCGGCTTCCTGATCCACGACGCGTCGCGCCTGCGACGCACCGTCATGGATCAACACCTCAAACCGCTGGGCATCACGCGCTCGCAATGGTGGGTTCTGAGCCAGGTGGATCGCGATACCGGCGGCGGTTTTTCGCAGATCGAGCTCGCGCGGCTGCTGGACGTGGGCAAGGTGACGCTCGGCGGCCTGATCGACCGGCTCGAGACCAATGGCCTGGTGACGCGGGTCGCGGACGCCGTGGATCGCCGCGCCAAGCGCGTGAAGCTCTCGCGCAAGGGCCGCAAGCTGCTCGAGCGGATCGAGGACGTCAGCCTCGAGGTCAACCGCCGGATCATGGAAGGGATCTCGCCCGACGAAGAGCATCAGCTGATCGCGATCCTCACCAAGATGAAGCACAACCTGAAGGCGATGGACGCGGTGCCCGCCTCGACCACCGGACGCCGGGCGATCGAGGACGTCGAAGAAGAAGCCGAATCGATCTGAGGACCTGCCCATGAACCGCGACAAAGTGCTCGGCCGCGTCTTCGCCGACATCCGCGCGCCCTATGCGCCGCGCGACACCATCCTGTATGCCCTCGGCCTGGGCGCGATGCAGGATCCGATGAATACGCGCGAGCTGCGCTGGGTCTACGAGAAGGATCTGCAGGCGCTGCCCTCGATGGCCTGCGTGCTGGCGCATCCGGGTCATTGGGTCGCGGAACCCGAGCTCGGCATCGACTGGGTGCGCCTGCTTCACGCCGAACAATCCTTCGACCTCGACCGTCCCCTGCCGGCGCACGGCGCGGTGATCGGCAGCTATCGCATCACCGGGCTCGCCGACAAGGGACCGTCGAAAGGCGCGCTGCTGTATCTGCAGAAATCGCTGCGCCTGGAAAACGGCGATGCGATCGGCACGGTCACCAGCACCTACTTCATGCGTGGCGACGGCGGCTGCGGGAACTGGGGCGAAGCCGATCGCGAATCCCCGGCGGTTCCCTCGCGCGCCGCCGACGGGTCGATCGAACTGCCCACGCTGCCCGTGGCGGCGCTGATCTACCGCCTGAGCGGCGATCCCAATCCGCTGCACGCGGACCCCGAGGTCGCGCGCAAGGCCGGCTTCGAGCGGCCGATCCTGCACGGGCTGTGCACCTACGGCGTTGCCTGCCAGTCGCTGGTGCGCGCGCTGTGCGATTTCGACGCCTCGCGCCTGCGCGGCATGCGCGCACGCTTCACGCGGCCGGTGTTCCCGGGCGAGACGATCCGCACGCAGTGGTGGATCGAGGACCGCCAGGTGCGTTTCCAGAGCCGCAGCGTGGAGCGTGACGAAGTGGTGCTGGATCGCGGCGTCGCCCGGGTGGTCCCCGCGTAGAACCGAGGCGTGCAACTTGCTCGCGTCGTCGCGTTCATTCGACGAGACGCGACGGCATTCCCGATGGTGCGAGTCATCTGCATGGCGGTGCTGGCCGCCACCCTCAGCGGCTGCATGACGTTCGGCAGCTCCCGCCTCCAGACCGACCAGGTCGATTACGCCCGCGCGCTGGCCGAGGCGCAGAAGCGCCAGACGCTCTCCAACATCGTCGGGCTGCGCTACGCCGATCCGCCGGCGACGCTGCCGGTGAGTTCGGTGATCGCGGCGTATTCGTTCGATGGCTCCGCCAACGCGAGCGCGTCGCTCTCGACACAGAACAACGCGCCCACCACCGGCGGCATCGGTGCGGGCGTGGGCTTCTCCACTCGACCCACCTTCACGTTCACGCCGATCACCGGCGAGGACTACGCCACCGCCTACATCCGGCCGCTGGCCCCGTCGCTGGTGCTGCCGCTGATCCAGAGCGGCGTGCCCATCGACGTGCTGTTCCGCCTGGTGGTGCAGTCGGTTGGCGACCTGCAGAACAGCGCGGCGCTGTCGGGCGCAAGCAGTGCGGGCGACGTCGGGTTCTTTCAGCTGATCCAGGTGCTGCGGCGTCTGCAGCTGCAGGGAATGCTGACGATGCGCCTGGAGTCCGGCGCCAGCGGAATGCGCGTGTTCATGGCGATGGAGCCCGGCGACGACGGCAGCAAGGAGGCGGTCGCGGACGCCGAACTCGCGCGTCGCCTGCTCAAGGTCGCGCCCGGCACCAAGGAAGTGGAGATCGTGTACGGCAGCCTGGAGGAGCGCGGCGCGCGCGTCCCGATCATCACGCGCTCGGTCACCGGCATGCTCACCGAAGTGGGCGCGCAGATCGAAGTGCCACAACAGGACATCGACGACGGCACGACGCTGACGACGGTCGCGCGGCTGGAGATCGAACGAAGGGCCGTGGCGGTGATCCACGTCGGCCAGCACGTCCCACGCGAGGCCTGGATCAGCATCGAGCGCGACGGTCGTGCCTTCTGGATCGACCGGCGCGACTTCGACTCGAAGTTCGCCTTCAGCGTGCTGATGAACCTGACCGCGCTGGCGCAGAGCGATCGCGAACGTGGTGGACCCGTCGTGACGATCCCGGCCTACTGAGCGGCGGCCGGCGGGCCCGACCGTTGCTGGCAGATCCGCCCAGAATCAGTTCCGAAGGAGTGCCTGCCCATGTCCCTGATCGACAAAGTCGTCGCCGCCGTGATGCCTCCCGAATCCGACGCCGCCCGCGCCAAGGCGCGCGAGGACGCGCTGGCCGTGGCGCAACCCGGAACCTGGCTGGCGATGGTGCTGGAACATCACCGCCAGATCGAAGGCGCTTTCGATGCGCTCGAGAACGCCGACACGGCGCTGACGCGTCGGGCCGCGCAGAAGTGGCTGGCGACGCTGCTCACCGGTCATGCGATCGCCGAGGAGGTCACCCTCTACCCGGCGCTGGCGTCCCATCACGAGAAGATCCGCGCGCAGCTCGCCTACCAGGAGCAGAGCGCGGCCAAGGGCGAGACCGCCGCGCTCGAGGAGCTCGATCCGATGAGCCAGGACTACGTCGACAAGGTGGCGCACATCCGCGGCGCGGTCGCGCACCACATGTACGAGGAAGAAAGCACCTGGTTCCTGAAGCTCCAGGAAAAGGCGTCTTCTCCCGAGACGATGACGCGCCTCACCAAGCGCTACGACGAGGAGTTCACGCGCTACATGGGCAACGACACGCGCGAAAGCGTCATGCGCGCCGCCGGCAGCGAAATGCACTAGGCCCGACCGGGCCGGCGGAATGATGCGGGTGCCGCGATACGGCTATCGCGGCATCGGCTCCACCGGCCGTTTTCAGCCCGGGCGTCCGCGAGCGGCACGGACGCCCACAGCGGTCACGGCGCGCCGGGAGGCGGCGTCGTCGGCTTGCGCGGCGGTGCCGTCTTGCGCGTCGTGGGGCCGCTGCTCTTCTGCGCCTCGGCGGCGCCGCCGCTGTCGCGCTGGGTGCGCGCCGTTCGTCGCTCGGGATCCTGCTTGGTCATGGGACTGCTCCGCATCCGGGGGTTGTCCGGAGGCAGTAGCAAGGCGCTTTCCCGGGGGCATCCGACACGATGCGCCGCTACGCGGCGGCCACCACCGCCGCCGACATGCCCGATTGCACGACGATCATCATCCGCGAGCGCACGCCGAACTTGCGCAGGATGTTCTTCATGTGGAATTTCACCGTGTTCTCGCTCAGGTCCAGGCGGCGGGCGATCTGCCGGTTCGAGCAGCCGCGCAGCAGTTCGGCGACCACGCGGGTTTCCTGGCCGGTCAGTCGATCGGGAAACAGCGCCGGCGCCGCGTCGTCGATCTCCTGCAGCCGCGGCATGCCGCCTTGCAGATCCGCTTTGCAGAAATCCGAGCGGGTTTCGTATCGGGTCCTGTTCATCGCCATCAGCCGAGCGTGAAGCCCCGGTACTCGTTCACCGCCACCTCGTTGCACTCGCGACGGTAGCGCCCCACGCCGCCGATGTACGACAGCAGCCGTCGCGGCTTGCCGTCGACGTTGGAGCCCATGTACCAGGAGTCGGTCTTGGTCACGAGCGTGGCGTTGGCGATCCTGTCGTGATGATCGACCCAGTAATCCTCGAACGCCTTGGTCGCTTCGATCACGCGATGTCCCTTCTTCTCCATGAAGTCGATGCAGTCGGAGATCCAGTCGACCTGCTGCTGCAGGCACGTGGTCATGTTGCAGAGCGCGGCTGACGGCGCGAGCGGCGCCGCGGTGGTGAACAGGTTCGGGAAACCGTGCACGGCCAGGCCCAGCGTGGTGCGGATCTCCTGGTTCCACTGCTCCTTGAGCGACTGGCCGTCCTTGCCGCGGATGTCGATGCGCGTCAGCGAGCCCGAGCCCGCGTCGAAACCGGTGGCCAGGATCAGGATGTCAACCTCGTGGACCGTTCCGTCGGCGAGCCGGATGCCTTCGGGCACCACCGACGCGATGGGATTGTTCGCGACCTCGACGATCTCGACGTTGGGACGGTGGTACGCCTCCAGATATCCCGACTCCAACGGCACGCGGTGCGTGCCGAAACCGTAGGTCGTCGGAATCAGCTTGCGGCACAGCTCCGGATCCTTCAGGCGCTCGCGCATCTTCTGGCGCACGAACTCCGAGATCTCCTCGTTGACGGCCTCGCTGGTGAACATGTCGGGGAACGAGGCCAGCCACAGCACCAGCGTGCCTTCGTTCCAGAACATTTCGAGCAGTTCCTTCTTCCGCTCCGGCGTCAGGTCCGCGAAGTTGCCGTAGCGGAAATCGAAATCGAAACCGGAGAACGAATTGGGCAGGCGCTCCTTGAGATACGGGAACAGCGCCTTGTAGGCCTCGCGATCGGTGTCGCTGAACTTCGGGTTCTGCATCGGGATGATGTACTGCGGCGTGCGCAGGAACACCTTGAGCTGCCCCACCTGCCCCGCGATGGTCTGGATCACCTGGATGCCGGTGGCGCCCGTGCCGACGATGCCCACACGCTTTCCGGTGAAGTCGACCGGCGTCCTGGGCCAGCGCGCGGTGTGGAAGATCGGACCGTTGAACGACATCTGTCCCGGGAACGCCTCTTCCAGCGGCGCCGAGAGCATGCCGCAGCAGGTGACGAAGTAGCGCGCGTCGTAGCGCTGGCCCGAGGCGGTGTCGATGTCCCAGCGTTGCGTGGAATTGTTGAACGCCGCACGCGTGACCTTGGCGCCGAACTCGATGTCCTTGCGCAGGTCGCAGCGATCGGTCACGTAGTTGAGCCAGCGCTCCGTCTCGGGCTGCGCGGGAAAGCGCTCGCTGGCGTTCCACTCCTTGTACATCGTCTCGGAGAACCAGTACTGGTAGATGTAGGCCTGCGAGTCGAAACGTGCGCCCGGATAGCGGTTCCAATACCAGGTGCCGCCGACGCCGGATCCCGCCTCGAGAATGCGTACGCGCAATCCGAGGCTGCGCAGGCGATAAAGCTGGTACAGGCCGGCGACGCCGGCACCGATGACGATGGCGTCATAGCGGTTGTCGCCGTGCGGCTTCGACTTCGATTCGGAAACGGGAACCGCGAATCCATCAGCGCTCATCGACTCGATCTCCTCATTGGTGGGCTTCATCCAGGCCGCTTCGCGAATCGATCCGCCGAACGGCGTGATCGTTCCGAAGTCGCGCGCATCACCTGTCTCAATACCTGTGCCATCGGTCCGTTTCCGACTAACACCGTGTTTTTCAAGGTCCGGGAGGCCGCCGTACCGGCGCGCCGCCGCGGGCATGGCGTCCCAGCGCGATGCCTTCGAATCAGAAGTGTCCGAAGGATCGGACACGGGCCGGACCGCGATCGCGACGCCGGCACTGCGCTGCTTGAAACCCCTTATTGCGGGGAGTTGAATAGCGCGCTTGCGTCACAGAACGCGGCCTTGGAGATGTCGATCGCTCCATCGCCATTCGAGTCGATCAGGAGAAGCAGCGGATGAATCCTGCAGCCAGTCCGTACGTCGGGTTCCACAAGGATCCGAGCGGCGTGCGGAATCTTTGGGAGCGCTTCAATGCCGGCGTCCTCGACGTCGAAGAACGCCGCTCGCCGTATCAGCAGCTGCTGCTCCACGAGTGGCAGCGCTGCACGGCATTGGGCGTCGACGTGGCGATGACCAAGGGACGTCGTCTGACCGACGACGACTTCACCCGCCGTCGCGACGCCGAAGCGCTGCTGGTGCAGACCTCGGTGCCGATCGTCGAAGACGTCGGCCGCTATCTTCTCGACGTGCCCGGCATCCTGATCCTCACCGAAGGCACCGGCACGATCCTCCACATCACCGGCGATCCCGCGGTGCGCGAGCGCGCCGCATCGCAGTCCGGAATCGTCGAAGGCTCGCAGTGGAACGAGTTCAACGCGGGCACCAACGGGATGGGCACCGCGCTGTCGCGCGGGCAGCCGGTGCACGTGTTCGCCACCGAGCATTTCTGCGAGGGCTGGCACACGTGGTCATGCGCCGCCGCACCGATCTTCGATGCCGACGGACAGACCGTGCTCGGCGTCATCGATTTCACCGCGGTGGAGACCGACTTCCGCGACCAGGCACTGGGCCTGACGGTGTCGGTCGCAAACTCGATCCACGCCCGCATGAGCCTGCACCGCGAGCTCGAGCGCCGGCGCATCCTCAACGCCTTCACCGACGCGGCGCGGCAGTACCCGCACGACCAGATGCTGGCGCTGGACTATCTGGGCCGACCGGTCACGCACACGCCGACGGAGCGCTGTCGCCAGATCGCGGATCGATGGGCCAGCGATGTGGCCTCGCGCCCGAACGTGCGGGCCGTGTTCGAGGTCAAGGCGCCGCACTCGATCAAGCCGATCGGATCGATCGTGCTGCTATCCGACACGCCGGCGGGCGCCCGCCCGGTCCGTACCGCGTCGGGACGTGCGCACGACGAGATCGCGAGGTTCGGCTCGTTCACCACCTGCGATGCGGACACGCGCGCATTGTTCGACGATCTGCGCCGGATCGCATCGAGCGACGTCAACATCCTGCTCAACGGCGAGACCGGCACCGGCAAGGAGCTGCTCGCGCGCGCCATCCACGAAAGCAGCCCGCGCCGACAGGCGCCGTACCTGGCGGTGAATTGCGGCGCGATCAGCGAGCACCTGATGGAGAGCACGTTCTTCGGCTACGTGCGCGGCGCGTTTTCGGGCGCCGATCCGCGCGGTCGTGCCGGCTATTTCGAGTCCGCCAAGGGCGGCACGCTGTTCCTCGACGAGGTCGGCGAACTGCCGCCGTCGATCCAGACCGCATTGCTGCGCGTGCTCGAGGACGGCAGCTACCAACGCGTGGGTTCGTGCGAAACACGCAGCGCGACCTGCCGCATCGTCGCGGCCACGCATCGCAATCTCGAGCAGATGATCGCGGAAGGCCGCTTCCGCCAGGACCTGTATTTCCGCCTCAAGGTGGTGCAGCGGACGATCAAGCCGCTGCGGGAGCGCTCAGACGACATCCGCCTTCTCACCGATCACTTCGCAGAAGCCATGGCGCGCAAGCACGGCTTCGACTCGGTGCGCATCTCCGACGAGGCGCGCCTTGCGTTGCAGCGCCACGGATGGCCCGGCAATGCGCGCGAGCTTCGCAACGCGATCGAAGCCGCGGTGCTGTGCTCGACGTCCGGAGCGATCGAACTGGGCTGCCTGCCACCGGAGCTGCGGTGCGTGAATCCGCCGAGCCCCGCAGCGTCGGCCGAAAGCATCGCGTCGGTCCGCGAGTACGAGCGGCGGCTGATCATCTCGATGCTGCGCAAGTACCGGAAGGCGAATCACGTCGCCAGCAAGCTCGGCGTCGCCCGATCGACGCTCTACCGCAAGTTCGCCGAGCTGGACATCAATCCGAAGGACTTCACCGGGCCCGGCGGGTCGGAGTAGCTCGCAGTGAAGTGCGTTCGGTGGCCTCACCCATGCTGCCCATGACGGCTCCGACTGTTCCTGTCACGAGGCCGACAAGCGCGTAGCCCGGGTGCAGCCCGGGATTCCCGATCGCACACGGAGCGCAACCCCGGGCGGCGCCCGGGCTACGAAGCTGTTGCGATGCGATGCCCAAAAAAGAGCCGGCGATTGCGGGAATGCCGCAATCGCCGGACTGCCCCGGCAGGAGCAGAAGCTGGAATGAAGAAAAGTCTCCGGCGTCTCCGAGAGGAAGGAACTTCGAGGCGCCGGATTGCTCAAGACTCGAGCAACGTGGCCGGTGAGCGAAAAACCCATCGGCTGCGGAGGTCGTGCACGTCGCCGCCTACTTGCCCAGACGGTTGAGTGCGCTGGTCGTGAGGTACGCGTTGTAGAAGTCGTAGCTCGGGTCGTACTCCGACTTGTAGCCCGCGGGGCTGGCCTTGGCGTGATAGAAGCGGCTCATCCGGTTCGACTGGATGTCGTGCACGTGGCAGTAGTCCCACGACCACGCGGGCGAGCCGTCGGTGTTCTTGTTGACGTGGTTGCCCTTGATCTGCCGACCCGAGCCGGTCTCGAACGACTTCCAGACCTTGTCGCGACGGTCGTAGGTGATGCTCGAGTTGTACATGTTGTTGCGCGTGTCGATCCACACGCGCTTCTTGCCGACCGGCGCGCGCGGATAGCCGGTGGGCTTGGTCTCGATCACGACGCACTCCGGCACGAGCTGGAAGTTGGTGTCGTAGAACGTGATGCCCTTGCCGCCGCCGTGGACCGTCTTGTCCCAGTTGGGCTTGTCGCCCTGCCAGTTTTCCGAAACCGGCGCGAGGTGCGGCTGGCGGCTGACGAGCTGGAAATCGCCCCAGGTCAGCATCGGATCGCCCGATGACCACGCATCCGAGAGGAAGAACGTGATGCCCGGAACCAGCGGCTCGAAGCGCTGGTTGGTCGGGAACTGGCGCACGCGCTTGAACGCGGGAAAGTACCCATGCAGGTCCGGGAACTTGCGCTGGTCGTAGTACCAGATCGACAGGAACGAGGCGCCCTTGGTGTCGTTGGGACGCGTGAACCAGACCGACTGCAGGCGCAGCAGATCCTTGCGGTCCTGGAACACTTTTCCGTCCGCCCGGGCCTGGCACTGCAGCTCGGCCCACATGAACTCGTACTCGTAGCCGACGCTGCCGTCCGGCTTCAGGTCGACGTCCGGAATCGTGTAGAGCGAGAAATTGTGGCGGCCCCAGCTCATCGTGATGTTGGCCAGCGCCTCCTTGCCGTCCTTGGGCTCGAGGAAAGGAACGCCGCCCAGCCAGTTCTCGCCGTTGTCGGTGATCAGGTTGCCCTCGCCGTTCCACTTCGCGCGGCCCTTGTTGCGCAAGGTCGCGTCGAGGTGATCGGCGTTGAACATGTGCGTGACATCGCGCGTGGTCGGGACGATCTTGATGCGTCGTCCCTGCTCCTTGATGTTGATGTACTCGATGGGATCGAGCATGTCCTTGACGACGTCGACGTTCTTGGCGTCGACGTAGTCGCCGGTCTTGATCTTCCCCTTCGTGTACATCTCGATCGACATCAGCTCGTCGGGATACGCCTTGCTGATGTCGCCGTTGCCCGCCGCGACGGACCACATGGGGGCGAGCACGCCCACGCCGCCGAGGCCGCGGGCGGTCTTGTTCAGAAACGATCTGCGGCTGTAATCGAAATCGAATTGTCGTATGTGCACGGGCGCTCCTCCTTCATTGGGCATGGATCGGGGCCTCGTTGCGGGCCCACGTCTTCGTACCTGCCGGGTGAACAAGAACGCGCTGTCCGGAGTCTCTTGTGTGCAGCTGTTGATCCGGTGTGGCCGCACGTTAGCGTGGGCCTTTGGCAAGCAATACTGCTCCTAAGGGTAGGATCCGCCCCGCATCGAATCGCCGCGACGCTGCGCGAATAATCGACGCTCCACGATCACGAACATTGGAGCCCACCATGCGACGCGTCGTCACCGGTCATGATGCGAGCGGCAAGTCGGTCTTCGTCAGCGACGGCGAAGCGCCGCGCTACGTCATCAACAAGGCGGGCGGATACGGCATCGGCGTTCTATGGGCAACGGAGGAGACCGCTTCGATCCCGGTCGCGCCCGGTGACCCGAGCCTGAAGGCGTTCCAGTATTTCCCCGACGCGGGCGGCAGCCGCTTTCTTTACGTGGAATTCCTGCCCGAGTCGTTCGCGCAGGAGGCGGCGCGGCGCGGTGTCGATCCGGTGCAGGCCACGCAGGAATTCTTCGCCGCGCTTCCGGGCCTCGGCGGAACCATGGAAGAGGACGTGCCGGGCATGCACGCCTCGGTGACGATCGACTACGGCATCGTGCTGTCGGGCAACGTCGAGCTCGAACTCGACGACGGCGTGAAGAAGGTTCTGGGGCCCGGCGACTGCGTCATCCAGAACGGAACGCGGCATCGCTGGCACAACGCGGGCAGCGAGATCTGCCTCGTCGTGTTCAGCGTCATCGGCGCCACGCGCAAGGCGCGCTGAGAAAGAAGGAAGAACACACCCATGGCCAACAACGAAGTGCGCGACACGCTGCAGGCGCTGTTCGGTGACGTCGCGCCCAAACTCGCCGATGTCACCCAGAAAGTCGTCTTCGACGACATCTGGCAGCGACCCGAGCTGTCGAAACGCGACCGCAGCGTCGTCACCGTCGCCGCGTTGATCGCGATGAATCGCGCCGAGCAGCTGCCGGCGCATCTGAAGCGCGCGCTCGACAATGGCGTCACGCGCGCCGAGCTCGAGGAGATCGTCACGCACCTGGCGTTCTACGCCGGGTTTCCGTGTGCGATCACCGCGGCGCGGTTGACGCACGAGCTCTACGAGTCGCTCGATGGATGATCCACTCCGGTCCGCAGCAGCGTTTCGACACCGCCTGGACTAGCACATCCGCGCAAACGCAAAAGCTCGCTGTGCAGGACGCTGCGCGAGTCGCATCGGGGTCACGCTCGCCGCGGTAGCCTCGGCCTCGAGCGACAAACGCGTGATACCTCACCACGACGGAGGACGGACATGATGCCTCGCGCTGCTGCCATTGCACTTGCTGTGGGTCTTGCTGCCTGCTGCGCCATCCAGTCCGCACGGGCCGAGGTGATCGTCGGCGCCGGCGGCGGTCTGTCGCAGCTGTCGAAATACAAGGACGTCGACGAAGGAACCGCGTATCGCGTCTTCGCGGGCTATCGCGCGAGCGACCTGCCGCTGTATTTCGAAGTCCAGTACTTCGATTCGGGCGAACTGGACATCGACGACTTCGACGGCGTCGACAATATCTCGATGCAGTTCGATGGATGGACCGCGGCCGTCGGGTATCGCGCCGTGCTCAGCGACAAGGGATCCGACATCGTCCTCAAGGGCGGCGGTTACATCCAGGACACCGAGCTCGAATCCAGCCTCGGCGACGCGAAGGACGATGGCAGCGGCGCGATGGTCGGCCTGACGATCAACTGGATGCTGACCGACCGCTTCGGCGTGTCGTTCGACGCGCAGGGACTGTTCGGCGTGGAAGACTTCGCCAACAAGGAAGACCTCACGCTGCTGACGATCGGCGCCGTCTACTCGTTCTACACCGACTGAACCTCGCAAACGGAAAAGCCCGATCGGCATCGCTGCGGATCGGGCTTTTTTCGTTGCTTGGCGCGCCTGAGACGATTCGAACGTCCGACCCTTGCCTTCGGAGGGCAATACTCTATCCAGCTGAGCTACAGGCGCGGATTGAACCGCGGAGAGTTTAGCTCAGGCCGCCGCCGATGGCGCCTGCGGCTGCTGCAGGGAGAGCTTTTCCAGCGCCGCGATGATGTGGCCCAGGTCCTCGTCGCTGTGCGCCGCACTCAGGCTGATGCGCACGATGTTGAGCCCGCTGGGGGTGGCCGGCGGAATCATCAGGTTGGTGTACACGCCGGCGTCCATCAGGCCCTGCCACAGCGCCATCGCCGCGTCGCGCTGATCGAACACGATGGCCGCGACCGGCCCGGGCTCCTCGGTGCCGGTGCGATAGCCCAGTCGTGCAAGCGCTTCGTAGAGCCGGTGGACGTGGCGCCACAGCCGCGCGCGCAGATCCTGGCCATCGAGCACGCGCCGCAGCGCCTGGCGCGTGGCCGCGATCACGCCCGGCGGCGGCGAGGCGGTGAAGATGTACGGCCGGCTGGCCATGCGGATCAGTTCGAGCTCGGGATGGCGGCTGACGCAGAAGCCTCCGACGCCGCCCAGGCTCTTGGAGAACGTGCCGACGATGAAGTCGACCTGGTCGAGCAGGCCCAGCTCCTCGCAGATGCCCAGTCCGCGCGCGCCGAACAGGCCGAACGAGTGCGCCTCGTCGACCATCAGGTACGCACCGTGGCGGCGCGTGATCTCGGCCATCTCGCGCAGCGGCGCGCGATCGCCCAGCGTGCTGTACAGGCTCTCCACCACGACGAGTGCTCGCTTGGCTTCCTCACCGAGGCGCGCGAGTCGGCGGTCGAGATTCTCCGCGTCGTTGTGGCGGAAGCGGATCGTCGTGGCCAGGCTCAGCCGGCACGCGTCGTGGATGCTGGCGTGGCTGTCGGCGTCGATCACCAGCGTGTCGCCGGCCGAGGCCAGCGCGGAGATCGCGCCGAGGTTGGCCTGATATCCGGTCGAGAACACGATGCCGGCGGGCCAACCGAAGGCATCGGCGAGCGCCCGCTCGAGCTCGCGGTGGCCGGCGTAGTTGCCGCTGGCCATGCGCGAACCGGTGGTGCCGGTGCCCATCGATTCGATCGCCTTGATCGCCGCGGCGCGGCATTCGGCATCGAACGTCAGGCCCAGATAGTTGTTGGTGCCGGCCAGAACGACGCGACGGCCCGCGATCACGGCCGAGGTGGCCGAATTCACTTCGTCCATCGGCGTGGCCACCGACGACGGCCGCTTGTCGTCGCCCAGCGCCGAGCGCAACCGGGCCAGCGCTTCGAATTTGTCGAACAGGCTCACGCGGGGCTGGGGTCAGTTGGTCTTGGCGAGCAGCTTGGCGACACCGGCGCAGAGCTGATCCAGCGTGCGGGCGTCGGCGAGGGTCTCGACCGGCACCGACACGTCGAGTCGATCCTCGATCTCCATGACCATGTCCATCACCTGCACCGAATCCAGCCCGAGCTCGCGCGCCAGATCGGTGCTGCCGGCGATGTCGACGGCGTCCGGCCGAACGGTCGCCAATGCCGCGCGAACCGCCTGCTCGACCCGGGAGGCCGTATTCGTCATCGAAACCGATTCCATGCTGCCGCGGCCCAAGGCCCAAGAGGCGCCAGTATCTCAAAACGGGAGCGGGACGAACCAGATTGCCTCACCGCGCGGCGGGCGCGCGGGACTTCGGTTCGGGACAAAAGGGCAAAGCGCCCGATGCTCAGCCGGTCGCGGCGACCGTGGCCTCGTCGGCGGGCGCACGCATCCGCACCCGGGCCCCATCGCTGATCAGGCCGCGCGAGGCGTTCTTCCAGCGCTCGCCGGCGTGGCGTTCGAGGAATTCCTTGCGCGCGGTGCTGCGCGACAGCTTGCCCGACGACGTGCGCGGCAGCGTGTGCGGCGGCACCAGCTCGATCAGGCAATTGATGCCGAATTCCGCATAGACCGCCTGCTGCAGACGCTCGACCAGCGAGGTCAGCGCGGATGGATCGGTCTCGCGGCATTGCACGACCAGCACCGCGACCTCACCGCCGTCTTCGCCCGCGATCGAGAACGCGGACGTGTCGGTCGGACGCACCTCGGGCTGCTGCTCGGCGAGCAGCTCGATGTCCTGCGGCCAGATGTTGCGGCCGTTGATGATCAGCAGGTCCTTGGCGCGACCGGTGATGTGCAGGTTGCCGTCGACGCAGTAGCCCAGATCGCCGGTATTGAGCCAGCCGTCCGGGGACAGCGCTTCACGCGTGGCGTCGACGTTGCCGAAGTAGCCCGACATCACGCTGGGCCCGCGCAGGAAGATGCGGCCGCAGCGGCGATCCGGCAGCAGCGCGCCGCGCTCGTCGCGAATCTCCACTTCGAATCCCGGCAGCGGCCGCCCGCAATTGATGTAGCCGCTGCTGCGCGGCGCATCGATGGCGACGGGGCGCGCTTCGCCGTGCAGCGACAGGTGCTCGGCGTCGACGTGGTCGATCTGCGAACCCGTGCCGATCGGCGCGAAGCTCACGCCCAGCGCGCATTCGGCCATGCCGTAGCTCGGCAGGAAGGCGCTGGCATTGAACCCGGCCGTCGACAGCACGTCGGCGAACGTCTGCAGCCACTCGGGATGGATCATCTCGGCGCCGACACCGGCGACGCGCCAGGCGGACAGATCCAGCGCCTCGGCGTCCTTCGGCCGCAGGCGGCGCGCGCACAGCGCGTAGCCGAACGGCGGGCTGAACGAGATCGTCGCGCGGTTCTGCGACATCAGCTTCAGCCACAGCCGCGGTCGCATCGCGAATTCGCGCGTGGCCAGATAGTCGACCGAGCGCTGCGTGGCGACACAGCCGAGCACGATCCCGACCAGACCCATGTCGTGGTAGTACGGCAGCCACGAGCAGAAGCGATCGCCCGGATTCAGACGGAACCCGTGGTTGAAGATCGCCTCGAGGTTATTGAGCACGGCCGACTGCTTGATCATCGTGCCGCGCGGGAAGCGCGTGCTGCCCGACGTGTACTGCAGGTAGGCCAGCTCGTCCGGACGCGGCGGCTCGGTGAGCGTGGTGTCGGCCGGCAGCGCCATGAACTGCTCGCGCGTTCCGGCGAGCTTCATCGGCACGCCCTGCGCGGCTTCGCGCAGCAGGTCTTCGAACTCGGCCGGCGCGAATGCCGCGACGGCCTGGCAATCGCGCAGCATCTGGCGCAGATGGCGCACGTACGCTTCGCGCCCGCCCAGATGGATCGCGGCGGGCAGCGGCACCGGCACCATCGCCGCGTACTGGCACGCGTAGAACATCACCGCGAAATCGGGATGCGTGTGCGCCACCAGCGCCACGCGGCTGCCGCGACCGAACTTCTGCAGGCGCAGCGCGAGTTCGCGCGCCTGCTCGCGCAGCGCGCGATACGGCAACGCCGCGACGAGTTCGCCGCGTCCGTCGTAGTAGTTGAACCCCGTCGATCCCTGAGCGGCGTAATCAAGCGCTTCGGGCAGCGTCGCGAAGTCCGCGCGCCGAAGCGATATTCCGCTCTCAGTCGGAGTCAACTGATTGTCAGCAGCCAAGGCACCTTCCAAAGGAATTCACTCCCGCAACGCCTGGGTTCGCGCGTCCCGCCGCCCCGTCGGACGCTCCCCGTGAATGCACGCGACCCATCATCGGAATGTCAGCGCCCGGCACTGTAATGGGTGCGACACAAGCGCGCAATTACATTGTCATGAATTCATTGCCATATGCCCTGACGATGTAAGGCAGGCGTAAGGCCCGGGAAAGCTTCTGTCCGCTCGTTCAGGAAGCCGGCCGATCGAGGAATCCGGCCAGGTCCTGCAGCGTCGGATAGTCGAACAGGTCCATGACGTCGAGCCGTCCCGGGAAGGTCTCATCGATCGCCTCGTGCAATCGCGCCAGGGTGAGCGAACTCAGATTGATCTCGAACAGATTGGTTCCCGGATCGATGCGCTTGTCCGGAATCACCCGCGCACACAACCCCTGCAGGCATTCGAGCGTTCCGGGCGCGGCCGCCGCAGCCGCGCTGCCCGAGTCGCCCGCCACCGGGTCCAGCAGCGGCGCGAGCGCGCGCACGGCCTCGTCGAATTCGCCCTGTTCGAACGCGCGCGCCAGCGCATGGCGCTGCAGCTTGCCGCTGGTGGTCTTGGGGATGCGCGTCACCGGCACGACGTAACCGACCTCCAGGCCCGCCTGCTGGCCCAGCACCCGGCGCAGCTCGCGCGCCTGCGGCACGAACGCCTCGATCGATTCGCGGTGCAGGACGAACAGCACCAGCGATTCCCCGCCCTGGCGCCCCGGCACCTGCGCACCGGCCGCGACGACCTTGTTGATCTCGATCCCCGGCACCTCGGCCGCGAGCCCTTCCAGGTCGTGCGGGTACCAGTTCTGGCCGTTGACGAAGATCACGTCCTTGGTGCGCCCGGCGATCACCAGGTCGCCGCTTTCCGGGGACAGGAACCCGAGGTCGCCCGTGTCGAGCCAGCCCTCGCTTCCCGGGAGCGCCGCGCGCGTGGCGTCCTCGTCGCGGAAATAGCCACGCGTGACGTTGTCTCCGCGGATCAGCACGTGTCCCAGGCGGCCGGCCTCCAGCGCTGCGCCGTCTTCGGCCGCGATGCGCAGATCGGTGCCCGGAACCGCCCGGCCGAGCCGCACGAGTTCGACGGCGCGCGGCGCGTCGGCGGCCAGCGCGCGCACCGCCCGCCCGATCGCCAGCTCCGCCCGATCGACATGCGTCGACTGCAGCGCGCTGCCCGGCTCCGGAAAGCTCACCGCGAGGCTCGCCTCGGCCAGCCCGTAGACCGGGAACATCGCGCTCGCGCGCAGGCCCAGCGGCCCCATCACGTCCAGGAAGCGTCGGCACAGCGCCGCCGAGATCGGCTCCGCGCCGTTGAACAGCAGACGAACCGGGGACAGGTCCAGTCCCTGCGGCCTCTTCGATTCGAACTGCTTCAGGTAGTGCTCGTAGCCGAAGTTGGGCGAGCACAGCACCGTCGCGCGCAGCTCGGTGGCCTTGGCCAGCCACAGCAGCGGGCGTCGCGCGAACAGCTCGGTACGCATCACCGCATGGGTGACGCCGCAGGCGAGCATGTTCAGGTGGAAGCCGATCAGCCCCATGTCGTGGGTCAGCGGCATCCAGCTCAGCGCGACGTCGCGGTCGGTGAAACGCGCCGCGGTGCGGATCGATGCCAGGTTCGCGCAGATGTTGCGATGGGTCAGCACCACGCCCTTGGGCTCGCGCGTGGAACCCGACGAGTACTGGATGAACGCGATGTCGTCCGCGGCGGCCGCGGATTCGACGCCGGCCGCGCCGGCCAGATCCAGCGCGCCGATCTGCAGGCTGCGCTCGCGCAGGCGGGCGTGCTCCGCTCCCAGATCGTGGGTGGACGCAAACGCGTCCACGCGTTCGAACGTGCGCGCATCGCTGTAGACCCAGGCGCGATCGAACTGCCCGAACACCCGGAACAGCTTGCGCCGGTGCTCGTCGCTGATGCCCACCGCGATCGGCACCGGCACCAGGCGCCCGAGCACGCAGGCCCAGAACATCTCCAGGAAGCGCTCGTTGTCGTTGACGAACAGGATCACCGCGTCCCCGGGACGCAGATCCCGACGCTGCAGCGCGCCGAGCAGGCGCAGCGCGCGGCGTTCGAGCTCGACGAACGTCAGCGCGCGCTGATCGTCTTCGCCGTCGATCAGGATCAGCTGGCGATCCTCGCGCCGGTTGGCGCGCAGGGCCGCAGTGAGGGTTTCGAAACGCGCAGCAGCGGACACGTCGATGGAAGGAGGCACGCGAGAGCTCAGCGCGCGATCACCTGCATCAGCAAGTCCTCGCGCGTACGAAGATTGACCTGGAATTCGGCCGGTGGCGGCACCGGTCCCGCGTATTTTAGGCGGAAGCGGCGCACGGCCATGCGCAGGTGCTGGTTCATCTCCACCATCGCAAAGCCCTCGCCGATGCAGTGGCGTGCCCCGGCCGAGAACGGAATGAACGCGAAACGGTGGCGGCTGGCCTCGGCCTCCGGCGTGAACCGATCGGGATCGTAGGCCTCGGGATCGCCGTGCCAGTGTCGCGGATCGCGATGCAGCAGGTACGGGCTGATGAAGATGTCGGCGCCGGCCGGCACGCGGTACGGACCCAGCCGGTCGTCCTCGATCGCACGACGGCTGAACAGCCAGACCGGCGGATACAGGCGCAGCGTCTCGTGCAGCACCTGCTCCGCATAGGGCACCGGCACATCGGGCGCCGAGGCCTCCACCGCCGCCTGCAGGCGCGCCTCGATCTCCGGATGCTGCGACAGGCGATACCAGGTCCAGTTGAGCGTCGCCGCCGTGGTCTCGTGACCCGCGACGATCAGCGACATGATCTCGTCGATCAGCGCCTTTTCCGGCATCGCCTCGCCGCTGTCCTTGTCGCGCGCTTCCATCAGCATCGACAGGAAATCCATCTCGACGCGCTGCTCGCGGCGCCGGTCCTCGATCATCTGGCGCACCAGCTTGGTCAGCGCGCGGAACTGCGCGGCGAAGCGCAGGTCGCGCTGGCTGTCGCGCGCGATCATCGTGAACGGGTGCTCGCCGATCTCGTTGGTGAGCTTGTCCAGGTCCACGCTGAACAAGGCCTGCAGCACGATGTTCAGCGACAGCTCGCTGGTTTCACGCGTGACGTTGACCGGTTCGCCGTCGACGGCACGTTGCGCCCAGCGCTCCATCAACGCGGCGTTGTGCCGCTCGATCAGGCCGGCGAACTGGCGGATCACGCGGCTGTGGAAGGCCGGCTGCATCATCCGGCGCTGGCGCGCCCAGAAATCGCCGTCGCTGACGATCAGGCCGTTGCCCAGCAGCATGCGCACCCGCTCCAGGCCCACGCCCTTGCGGTAGTTCTGGCGGTTGGTCAGCAGGATCCATTTCAGATGATCGGGATCGAACACCACCAGGCTGTCCTTGGGCCGCGTCACGGTCGGCACGCGCACCACGTCGCCCCAGCGCGGCTGCAGGCCCTGCAGCACCGGCAGGCTCTCGTCGTTGGCGTCGATGTCCCAGGCCTGTTCGGGCCCCGGCGCCAGCGGCGCCTGGTCCTGCGTAATCTCGGTCATCCTCTTCGCGCCACGATCCGTCCCATTTTCAGCCCGCCATGCTATCGCCCGAGCGCATCAGCGTCCTGTTCGCCGGAGACGACGCGCTCGAGCCCGCCCTCGAAGCCGCCTGGCTCGACGACCTGTCCGCGGACCGGCGGGCCCGGCTCGAGTCGATGCCGGATCCCGCCGATCGGCGCCGCTCGCTGATCGCCGGCCGGCTGCTGCTGCGCGGCACGCAGGACCTCGCGCTACCGGTGCACGCGGCGACGCACGTCTCGACCGCCCACTGCGCCGGTCGCGTGGTCTGCGCCGTGTCGCGGGATACGCCGCTCGGCGTGGACGTCGAGCCGCTGGACGCGAATCCGCCGGGCCGGACCGACCTGTACGTGAACGCCGACGAGCGCACGTTCGCCGGCGACGACCCGCAACGCCTGCTGTGGCTCTGGACCCGCAAGGAAGCCGTGGCCAAGGCGGCGAGCCGGCGCGGCCTGCGCCTGCTCGGGCAGATCGATGTCCGCTCCGATCGGACCGACTGCGAGGGCCGAAGCTGGCTCCTGCGGCCGCTGGATCTGGGTCCCGGGTTCGTGGCCCACCTGGCCTGCGTCGCTCCCCCGCCGCCGATCGTGATCCGCGCTCATTCGCCGGAATCGCTGAGGTAGACTCGCGAATCCCGTATCAAAAGGTTTGACCGTGAGCAGTCGCGACCCCGTTTTGCCCCGCGCCATCATCCTCAGCGCCGGCCAGGGCAGCCGCCTGCTCCCCCACACCGAGAACACCCCCAAGGCGCTGCTCGACCTGGGCGGTCGCAGCATGCTCGAGTGGCAGCTGCGCGGGCTGGCCGAGGCGGGCATCCGCGAAGCGGTGGTGGTCACCGGCTTTCGCGACGACCAGATCGACCGCGCGGTGGCGCAGAACGCGCCGCCCGGCCTGCGCGTGCGCACGCTCTACAACCCGTTCTACAAGCTGGCGGACAACCTCGCGAGCTGCTGGATGGCGCGCGGCGAGATGGACGGCGCGTTCCTGATCCTCAACGGCGACACGCTGTTCGAACCGGAGATCGCGCGCCGCCTGCTGTCGGCGCCGGCCGCTGCGATCACCGTCACGATCGACCGCAAGCCCGCCTACGACGCGGACGACATGAAGGTCTGGACCGAAGGCACGCGCCTCAAGGCCATCGGCAAGAAGCTGCCGGCGCACGAGACCAACGGCGAGTCGATCGGCTTTCTGCGCTTCGAGGCGGCCGGCGCGGCGGCGTTCGTCGCCGAGATCGAACGCACGATGCGCACGCCCGAGGGGCCCGGCCTCTGGTACTTGTCGGCAATCCATCGCCTGGCCAACGCCGGCGTCGACGTGCGCGTCTGTTCGATCGAGGGCTTGCAGTGGGGAGAGCTGGATTTTCCGGCCGACCTGGTGCGCAACCGCGAGATCGCGGGCGGCTGGACAGCGGCGCAGGTGCGCGGTGCCGACACGGTCCCGGCGGTCGGCGTCGCCGGCTGACGCGGCGTTCGCTCCGCGTGCAACGTTCGGCCCGGGCTTCGGATCGCGGGGCTGCCGTCGATCACCGCCGATGCGCAACCGGCGGCCGCGTCGCACCACGCGGCGGTGACGACGCGGCCGTCGGCATCGAATGAAAAAGCTCCGCCACCGTGATGCGTGGAGGTTTACAACCAGGCTGGCGACGGAGCGTAAAAAGGTCGCGACGATGAACCCAAACGGTATCGGCGCTGTCTTTCGCCAGGCTTTCAACGCTCGTGACGCCCTGATCGAATGAAGCTGCTCATCGTCGAGGACGACCGCGACATCGCGTCGGGACTGCAGCGTTCGCTGCAGCGATCGGGCAACGCGGTGGAAGTCAGGTCCGACGGTCGTTCGGCGCTGCTCGCGCTGGGCGTGCACGAGTACGACTGCATCGTGCTCGACCTCGGGCTGCCGGACCTGGACGGCACGCAGGTGCTGCGCCAGATGCGCCATCGCAACGTGCAGACACCGGTGGTGATCCTGAGCGCCCGCGACGACACCGGCGATCGCGTGCTCGGGCTGGACCTGGGCGCGGACGACTACGTGGTCAAGCCGTTCGAGGTCGACGAGCTCGAAGCGCGCATCCGCGCGGTGACGCGACGGGCCCTGGCGCGACGCGGCGACGACCTGGGCGCAGGTTCGCTGCGCATGTCGCTGGCCGAGCGCCGGATCTACATCGGCGGCCATCCGGTGGACTTCTCGCCCCGCGAATTCAGCGTGCTCGAATGCCTTCTTCTGCGACAGGGGCGCGTCGTCGGCAAGCGCCAGCTGCTCGAGCTGATCGACGATCGCGACAGCGACCCCTCGGAAGGTGCGGTCGAGCTCTACGTGCACCGCATCCGCCGCAAGATCGAGCACTCCGGCTGCAGCATCCGCACCCTGCGCGGCTTCGGCTACCTGCTGCAGGTCGATGGCGAAAACTGAGCGGGGCTCCGCGCGCAGTCTTCGCTCCAGCCTGCTGCTGGCCCTGCTCGGGCCATTGACGATCCTGTTCCTGCTCGGCGGCCTGGTCTCCTACGCGCTGGCGCAGTACTTCTCGAACACGGTCTACGACGGCTGGCTGTTCGATTCCGCGAGCTCGCTGGCGCTGGAGGTGGATCACGGCACCGACGGTCCGCGCGCCGACATTCCGGCCGCGACACGGCGCCTGTTCGAGTGGGACACGACGGACCGGACGTACTTCCGCATCCGCGGTGAGCGCAGCGGGCTGATCGCCGGCCGCGCGGACATGCCGATCATCGAAGGCGACGTCGACGAATACGAAGGCGCGCGTTTCTCCGACCTGCTCGAGCAGCTGGTGCACGACATGCTCGAGTTCGATCCCGACGAGGACGTGGTCGGCCGCTTCTATGACGGCCGCATGGACGGCATGGACGTGCGCATCGCCGTCATCGATCTTCCCGCTTCGGCGTTCGGCGAGGTCGTGTCGGTCGAGGTCGCCGAGACCACGGGCAAGCGCAAGGGCCTGGCGCAGGCCATCCTGCTCGCGACGCTGGCGCCGCAGCTGCTGCTGATCGGCGTCGCGGCGGCGGCGGTGCGGCGCGCGGTCCGCCGCGGCCTCGCGCCGCTCGACACGCTGGCGGCGCGCCTCGAAGCGAGCCGTCCCGAGCAGCTCGCACCGATCCCCGACGACGACGTCCCGCCCGAGGTCAGGCCGCTGACGCGTGCCCTGCGCAAACTCCTGATGCGGCTCAACGACGCGCTGCTGGCGCAACGCCGTTTCATCTCCGAGGCCGCGCACCAACTGCGCACGCCGCTCACCGGCATCAAGCTGCAGGCCGAAGCGATCCTGCGCGAGAACACCTCGGAAGAAGCGCGACCCCTGATCGAAGCGCTGCGCCAGTCGACGGATCGCGCCGCGCGCCTGTCCAACCAGCTCTTGTCGCTGGCGCGCGCCGAACCCGATGGCCGCGGCGGCCGGCCCATGCGCCGATTCGACCTGTACGCGCTGGCCCAGGACACCGGGTCCGAATGGGCCCCGCGGGTCCTGGCCCGCGGCCAGGACATGCACTTCTCGGCCACACCCGAGGATCGACCGGTGTGGATCACCGGCGACGAGGACCTGCTGCGCGAAGCCATCGGCAACCTGCTCGACAACGCGATCAAGTACGGCCGCGAAGGCGGCCGGATCCACCTGCGCGTCGCGTCGCATCCCGTCGTGGCCGTCGAAGTTCAGGACGACGGCCCCGGCATTCCAGAGGACCAGCGGCCGCAGATGCTCGAGCGTTTCGTTCGCGGCGGTCGCGGCGAAGGCAGCGGCTTGGGACTGCCGATCGCGCAGAACATCGCGCGACTGCACGGCGGCGAGCTGTTCCTGCTTCAGGCACCCGGCGCCGAAGGACTGCTTGCGCGGCTCGAACTCGGCGCCCCCGGCGCCTGAGCGCGATCAGCCTTCGGCTTCGGCGAACAGCCGCCGCACGAGCGTGAGGTCCGCCGGCTTGTCGACGTCCACCGCGGCGCGTCCGTCGGCGATGTCGACCCAGGCCAGTCGCGCGCCCGACAACTGGCCGAGACGTTTCAGCGCATCGGCCAGGCTCAGGCGACCGGTGAGATAGCGCAGTGCGTAGAGCACGCCCAGCCGCACGATCATGCGCACGGGACGTTTGCGCTCGGCTTCGATCCGCTGCCACAGGCCGACCACGCCGCGAGCCGCCGCGCCGCGCATCAGAAAGACGTTGCAGCCCGAGTACCAGTCGTCGGAGAAACGCAGCCACGTGCGCTGCGTGTCGGGCACTGCTGCGAGAACCGCTTCTCGCCGCGAGAGCGCCACCGCGACGTCCGCATCGACCGGCGCGTCCATCAGGAAGGACTCGATCCACCCGGGTCGCAGCAGCGGGTGATCACCCGTGACGATCAGCAGCGGCGTACCCAGACGCTCCAGCGCCGCGGCCACGCTGGCGCTCGGACCCGCGGCGGCCGGCATCGTCTCGATCGGCTTGGCGCAGTCCGGCGCGCGCAGGCCGGGAAGGTCGGCCAGCACCTCGGGTCGTTCGATGCAGATCACGATGCGCGCGACCGAAGGAGATGCGGCCAGCGCCGCGATCACGCGCTCGATCATCGTGCGGCCGCCGATGTCGATCAGCGTCTTGTGGCTCACTCCCGCGTGCGCGGCCAGCGGATCGCCGCCGGCGCGGCTGCCGGCCAGGACCAGTGCCGTCAGCGCCGCGCCGCCGCTCACGTGGCGATCGACTTCTCGTACACGCGATAGGTCTTGTAGGCGACCGCGCCGAGCTTCTCGATGACGTGGCGCATCGGCAGGTTGTCCTCGAGGATCCAGGACATCTCGACCTTCTGCATCGGGGTTTTGGCCGCGCCCTTGTGCATCGAATGGATCACCAGGAACGGCGCCATCGCGCCGAGGATGCCCGCACTGAAGGTCCGCTTGACGCCCATCAGCGGGACGCGCCCGGTCCGGGTGCCGCGCTTGAGGCGCAGCAGCAGCTTGATCCAGTTGAACGGCAGCAGGCGGCCGCCGAAGTCGGCGATCGCCTCGTTGAGATTGGGCAGCGTGATGCCGAACGCGACCGGCTGTCCGTTGTACTCGACGATAGCCACCAGATCCGGATTGATCAGCGGCTTGAGGCTGCGCGCCATGTGCCGGATCTCGGCCTCGGTGAAAGGAATGAAGCTCCAGTTGTCCTTCCAGGCATCGTTGAAGATCGCGGTGATCGTGTCGAACTCCTCGTCGTAGCGCTTCATGTCGAGGTTGCGCACGATCAGGCTCGACGGCTTGCGCTTCTCGATCATGCGCGTGGTCGTCGGCGAGAACTCGCGGCTCATGTCGTACAGGTAGGCCAGCACGTCCTTGGCCTTGGCGTAGCCCTGTTCCTCGACCCGCACCGCGGCGTACGGCGGGTCGTGCGGCATGAACATCATCGGCGGCGTGTCGAAGCCCTGGATCAGCAGGCCGGTCTCCTCGTTGATCGACAGGCTGAACGGTCCGAGCACGCGCGTGCGGCCGCGCTCGCGCAGCCATCCTTCGGCCGCGGCGAAGAGCGCGGCGAAGATTTCCGCATCGTCTTCCGCGGCGATCATTCCGAAGTGGCCGATCGCCGGGTCCTGCACCAGGCGATCCACCTGCGCGCTGATGCGGCCGACGTCGCGACCGTCGCGCACGCCCAGGAACAACTGCACCTCGGCGTGCTCGAACAGCGGGTTCTTCTTCGGCGACAGCGCTTCCTTGCGCTCGAGCAGCAGCGGCGGCACGAAGTGCTTGTCGCCCGCGTAGAGCCTGGCCGGCAGGCGGACGAAGCGGTCGAGTTCTGCCGGCGTGCGGACCGGAACGATCTGCGTGCGGCCCGTCATGGCGATGGCATGCCTCGGTGTGCGGTCGTGAAGAAGCCCAGGTACAGCGTGCGCCAGCCGTGCCACGCGAACGTCAGGGCCTGCCACGCGGTGACCAGATAAAAGCCCTGCACGCCCAGGCCCAGCAGCAGCGCGATGGCCATCACCGTCATCGTGATGTTGCGCCGCGCGATGATGCTGCGGACGCGCTCGTCCAGCGGCGTGCTCGAATGCAGCGCGTGCTTGAGGCGGCGCTTGGCCACCATCAGCACGAGGCGATCGGCGAAGTAGAAGAAGACGAACCAGACGCCGGCCTGGAACAGCGGATTGTCCCAATTGAACGTCGCGCCCAGTCCCCAGGCCCACGCGAAGTACCAGAACGGCGGATGCACCTGGTCCAGTCCGTGGTCCAGCGTGTTGCCGATCTTGGAGTCGGTCAGCGTCAAACGCGCGACCTTGCCGTCGACGCTGTCGAGCACGCTCATCGCGTAGGCGCAGACGAAGCCGGCCAGCCACTGCCCGTCGACCCACAGCGGCACGGACGCGAAACACAGGATGATCGACAGCACCGTCACGACGTTCGGATGGATGTGGAAGCGCGCGCAGAAGCGCGTCAGCGGCCACACCAGCGGCGGATAGACATACCGCGTCAGCAGGTCGGTCGAGCCCTTGTAGTTGTCCCAGAACATCTGGCGTTCGAGCACGGCGCGCGTCTCGACGCTGTCCACCGCGTGGATCCAGTACGGCAGTCTGCGGCGCAGCTTGTCGATGTAGGCGGGGAACCTGCCCTCGTCGAGCGGCCGGGCGCGGCCGGCGCTCAGCAGCGCATCGGCGACCTCGCGCAGATCGCGCGCGTCGGGCGGAATCGCATCGGCCACCGACGCATCCAGCGAAAGCGCCACGGCACGTCGTGCGCGTTCGCCGCGCGAGGCCACGCTGGCCTGCGCCAATCCGCCCAGATGCCGGATCAGGCGCGGGTCGATCAGGTTGGCGCCGTCGATCGCGACCACGGTTCCGCTGCTGCTTGCCAGCGCACGTCGCAGGCGCGCGCCCAGCGGTTCGTCGCCGGCGGCATCGAGCGTTGCGCCGGCCCATCGCGCGTTCGCATCACCCGACAACGTCACGTGATCGCCGGCCGGCAGCTTGCCGATCGTGCGGCGCAAGCGCTCGAGCGGCGGCACGCCGAACAGCGTCAGCGCCGTAGCCAGACCGCGCGAGTCGATCCAGAGATTCATGTGCGGTCGCAGTACTCGAGTTGCACGATGCCGATGAGGAAGAACAATGCGGGTGCCACCGACACGGCGATCGCCGGCGGCAGACGTCCGCCCGTTCCGAGCGCGGCCATGATGCCGTCGCACAACAGATAGCCCAGCCCCAGCCCCAGCGCGACGAGCAGGCTGGCCCCGCCTCCCGCACGTGACATCAGCCGCGCCGTCGGTGCGGCCAGCAGCAACATCACGAAAACGGCCAGCGGAGCGGTGAAGGAGCGGTACAGGACGGTCTGATAGAAGCTCAGCGGCTGCGCTCCCACGCGCTCACCTGCGATCACGTCGACGAGCATCATACTGGACAGGTGCGGCTGGACGAGATCGAGGCGCAGCACGTCGTCGGGACGCAGATTGATCGACCATTCGCGCTCCGCCTGGTCCTGCCGATGCAGCTGCGTCGGCGACGCATCGAGATGCTCGACGTCGGTCAGGCGCCATTCGCCGTCGGCCCAGTTCGCACGGGCGGCGCGCAACCGCGCGGTGAGCAGTCCGCTCTCGTCGCGCTGGTAGATGCTCACGCCGCGCAGTTCGCGACCGTTGGGACTCGCGTGGAGGAACGACACCGGCCCGTCGCGCGTCTGCACCCAGCGCGGCTCGGGTTCGGCCTCCGGCGGCTCGGTCGAATCCCACCAGGCCTTGAGCGCGGCCTCGGCGCGCGGCACCACGCGATCCGACAGCACGAACTGCACGCCCGCGAGCACGATCGGCACCGGCAGCAGCAGCAGCACCAGGCGCTTGAGGCTCATGCCGGCGCAGCGCATGGCCACGACCTCGTGGTGGCGCGCCATCGCGTAGAACGCCGACATCGATCCGAGCAGCGCCGCCAGCGGCAGGGCCACGACGATCTCCGCCGGGGTGCGCAGCAGCGCGTACTGGAGCAGGCCGGTGGCGCCGAGCTGGCGATCGAGCACGTCGCCGGTCACGTCGAGCATCTCGAGCAGCTGCATCAACGCGGTGAGCACCAGCAGCAGGCCCAGCGTCTGCGAGGCGACGCGACGACGCACGTAACGCGCGATCACGCCGTTCACTTGCGCTTCCTCTGCCGGCCGAATCCCTCGAACCCGGTCTCGATGAAGGCGATCGCGCGAGACACCGGATTGTCGCCGGGCCAGGCCAGGCTGCCGCGGAACAGCCACGCCGAGAACAGCGCGAACGTGCCCACCGGCAGCCATACCGCGATCAGCGCCGATGCGCGTCCGCTCTCGGCCAGGCTTTCGCCGAACTGCAGCGCGTGGTTGAGCGTGAGCAGCGCCAGACAGGCGAACACCACGCCGGGCGCGCGACGGCCGCGCTTCGAGGCCATGCCCAGCGGCAGCGCGAGCAGCACCAGCAGCGGCAGCAGCACCGAGCGCGCCAGGCGCCCGTGGAATTCGCCGGCGAGCTTGCGCCGCGGGATGTCGCTGTCCGGGAGTTCGCCGTGCAGGCCGCGCCACAGCTCGCGCACGGTGAGCTCGCGCACCGAGTCGCCGCGCGGGCGGAACGCCGGCGGCGTGGGCGTGAAGTCCGCGTTGATGCGGCCGTTGTCGAATCGCAGACGCGTCACGCTCGCGTCGGCGTTCTCGCGCAGGATCACGCCGTCTTCGAGTTCGAGCAGCAGGCGGCGACCGTCCGGCGAGGGCTGCAGGTGGCCGTGACGGGCGGTCGTGATCTCCTCGCTCTGGCCGACACGCCGATGGACGAACACGCCGCCCAGCGTGCGGCCGTCGCGCTCGACGGTCCGGGCGCTGAGCAGGTATCCGCCGCCGGCGTTGACGAACCGGTTGCCTTCGACGCGTGCGTCCCAGCCCGCCTGCAGCGCGTCGTGTACCGCCGCGTGGTAGCCGTAGCGGCTGATCGGCTGCAGGTAGCCGAACAGGTACAGGTTGAACGCGCTGAGCAGCAGCGCGACGCCGAAGTACGGCATCGCCACGCGCACGATCGAGCGGCCGGTGCCGAGCATCACGTCGAGCTCGCTGTTGTCGCCCAGGCGCGCCACCGCCATGAAGATCGCGGCGGTGAACGCGGTCGGCAGCGCCATCCCGAGGTAATGCGGGACGAGGTTGCCCGCCATGCGCAGCAGCGCCACCAGATCGGCACCGGTGCTCGCGGCCAGGTCGAACAGGCGCAGCAGGCG
Organism: Panacagrimonas sp.; assembly: GCF_020697055.1. Classification (GTDB taxonomy): domain Bacteria; phylum Pseudomonadota; class Gammaproteobacteria; order Nevskiales; family Nevskiaceae; genus Panacagrimonas. The sequence goes on from NZ_JAJFBP010000035.1 coordinate 41,956, forward strand.
TTCGAGCATCTGCGCCAGCAGCAGCGTCGCCAGCGCGAACAGCAGCGGCGCGGCGAACAGTCGCAGCGTGTAGAGGTCGAGCCGGTCAGGTCGCCAGCGAACGGATGCACCCACCACCGATCAACCTTCGGCGCGGTTCCAGGCGGCACGCAGGCGCGCGATCAGCGCGTCGCGCGCCGCGCCTTCCGGTGCGATCGCCGGTTCGAGCTGTGGCGGCCCCGGCCAGCCGGCGTCGCGATAGATCTGCCCGCCGAACTCGCGCTCGCCCTCGTAGCGCGGCACGACGTGAAAGTGCACGTCGGGGTCGACCATCATCAGCATCAGGTAATTGATGCGCTCGTACGACGAGACTTCGCGCAGCGCGCGCTCGATGCGCCGCACCACGCCGCGCAGATCGGCGTACGCTCCCGGGCTCAGTTCGCCGAAGGCCTTCACCGGTTCGCGGCACACCAGCGCGAGCGCACCGAGCGTCGGTTGCTTGGGTCGCAGCAGCACGGTCCAGTGGCTGGTCTGCGCGATGCGGTTGGCGGGGTCGCCGAACTTGGCCTCGGTCGGATTGCTCATCTCGATGGCGCTCTGTGGGGTTGCGCCGGATCGGTCGGTGTCCGAGTCCGCGCTGGAACGGTCGATTCTAGCCCCGAGGGCCTGACGGCAGGCGCAGGGTGCGCACTGCCCCATCGACGAATCCGTTTCGCGCCACCGACCACTCGCGCACCTGGACCTGCGCCAGCGCGCCCTCGGCGTCCTGCGACAACCGCAGCCGGTTCCAGCGGGCGCCCTCGTCGCGCGGGTTGGGCAGCGCCGACGAGGAGGGCACGCACAGGCAGGGGATGGCGCCACGCGGGCCTTCGAGCAGGTCGAAGCGCGAATCGCGCGCGTGTCCGTGCAGCACCAGTTCGGCACCGTGGCGCGCCAACAGCGCGCGCAGCGCGGCGGCATCGGCCAGCGCCTTGCGCCAGCGCACCGCGCCCACGGCGACCGGGTGATGCAGCAGCAGCACGCGCAGCCGACCGGCCCGGCCCTCGTCGCGCAGGATCGTCTCCAGGCGCTGCAGCTGCTGCGATCCGAGACGCCCGCGCGCCAGCAGCGGCGCCGTCGGCAACGCGGAGTTCAGACCGATCAGCGTCACCGCGTCGCCCGGCAGGCGATGCACGAACGGCCAGGTCTGGTCGCGCAGCCGCGTCCAGCGCGCCCAGCGATCGATGCCCTGCGCGGGTTCGACGCGGACCAGCGCGTCGTGATTGCCCGGAACCAGGCTGATGCGCTCGACCGGCGCCAGCGCCGAGAGCCAGGCGGCGGCGCGTTCGAACTCGGCGGGCAGCGAAAAGTTGGTGACGTCGCCGGTGACCACGATGTGATCGGGAGCCTGCGCACGCAGGTCGGCGGCCAGCGCCTCGACGATCTCGGGGCGCTGGATCGCGCCGCGCCGACGCCAGGACCAGGCGCTGAGCTGGCGTTTGGACAGGCGCTGCGAGGGTTTCAGGGCCGGTTCGAACGGCAGGTGCAGGTCCGAGACGTGCGCCAAGCTGACCGGCTTCATCGATAATCCGACACGTTTCTCTATGCCCATTCGCTTCCGGATCATGCCACACGCCCTGCCGCGCTCCCGCGGCCGTTTCGACCTGTGAGCCCCACGTCCGCGTCCGGCGTCGGCGGCCGCGTCGTCGGATTCTCCGACCTGCGCATCTGGAGCCTGGACTCTCGCACCCGGCTGGGCCGGCAGCTCGCGCGCTTCGGCGCGCCGCTGGACCAGCCCGGCGCCGCGCGCCAGGTGCTGCTGCGCGCCGACTGGGTGCTCGACGACGCGTTGGTGCGCGGCCTGGTGGCGGCGCGCGACGACGTCGCGCTGATCGCACCCGACGGGCGCTGCGTCGCGATGTCGGTGACGGTGTCGCGCCAGCCCGAGGCCGAGGCCGCGCTGGATCGATCCGAAGCGCCCGCCGAGGTGCGCCGCGCCACGGCGGCGGACCTCGCCGACGGCTACAACGATGCGCTGCGCAAGCGCGAGCCGCCTTTCCTGATGCCGCTGACCGCCGAGAACCTCGACGCGATCGAGCGGCGCGTGTTCGGCGCCTCGTACAAGGGCGTCACCGACATCGTGACCTTGTATCTGTGGCCGGCGCCGGCGCGCGCGGTCACGCGCTGGTGCGCGGCGCTGGGCGTGACCCCGAACCAGGTGACCAGCGCGAGCTTCGTGCTGGTGCTGCTGGCGATGTGGGCGTTCTGGACCGGCCACTACGGCTGGGGCCTGCTCGCGGCCTGGCCGATGACCTTTCTCGACACCGTCGACGGCAAGCTCGCGCGCGTGACGCTGACCTCGTCGAAACTCGGCAACGTGTTCGATCACGGCATCGACCTGATCCATCCGCCGTTCTGGTGGTGGGCCTGGATCGTGGGCCTGCCCGCGGCGCACCTGCCGCTGCCCGAACCGGGCCTGGTGCTGGGCGTGATCGTCGCGGGCTACGTCCTGCAGCGCATCGAGGAAGGCATCTTCATGGCCGGATTCGGCATGGACATGCACGTATGGCAGCGCTTCGACAGCCGGTTCCGGCTGATCACCGCGCGGCGCAATCCCAACCTGATCATCCTGACGCTGGCGGTGCTCGTCGGACGTCCGGACTGGGGCATCGTGATCGTCGCGATCTGGGTCGCGCTGTGCCTGCTGGTGCACGCGCTGCGCATCGTGCAGGCCGCGCTGGCGCGCCGGCACGGACCGCTGCGTTCGTGGCTCGCGTCGTCGGCTTCATGAACGACGCCGCGCGCACCGGGCTGCGCGCACGCATCGACGACGAACTGCGCCGCGATCCGCCCGCGGCGGTCCGCACGCTCGCCGGCCGGCTCGCCGCACGCGCCGGCGGTGCGACCGCCGCCGTGCTGTTCTACGGCTCGGCATTGCGCGATGACGCGCTCGACGGCGTGCTCGATTTCTACGTGCTGCTCGACGACGTTCGACACTGGCCCGGATCGCGCCTCGCGCGGCTGGCCAATCGCTGGCTGCCGCCCAACGTCGGCTACGTCGAGGACACCGTCGACGGACGCGCCGTTCGCGCCAAGTTCGCGGTGATGAGCGTTGCGCAGTTCCGCGCCGCGATGTCGCCGCGGTCGCTCGACACGACGATCTGGGCGCGCTTCTGCCAGCCCTGCGTCTGCGTGTACGCCCGCGACGCCGCGGCGCACGCATCGATCACCGACGCCGTGTCGGGAGCGGTGATCACCGCGGCGCGCTGGTCCGCGGCGCTCGATCCGATTTGGGCACACCCGGTCGACTTCTGGCGTGCGCTGTTCGCGCGCACCTACGGCGCCGAGCTGCGGGTCGAGCGCAGCACCCGTGGCGACGACCTGGTCACGCGCGACGCGGAGCGCTATTCGGCGCTGCTCGTTCTGGCCTGGGACGCCGTCGGGATCGCGTTCGAACGCGACGCCGATCTGCTGGCACCGCAGCTGCCGATCGAGGAGCGCTCGCTTGCGGCGCGCCACTGGACGCTGCGCCAGCGCCTGGGCAAGCCGCTCAACGTGCTGCGCCTGCTCAAGGCCGCGTGCACGTTCGACGGCGCGGCCGACTACGCCGCCTGGAAGGTCGAGCGCCATTCGGGC
>NZ_JAJFBP010000006.1 GCF_020697055.1 Panacagrimonas sp.
GATCGACGGCCGCTTCGTGCGCGACATCGCCCAGAGCGCGGTCTCGCAGGAGATCACGCGCGCGATCCATCACGTGGCCAAGGTCACCGGCAAGAAAACCGTCGCCGAGTTCGTCGACGACGCGCGCAAGCTCGAGGCGCTCAAGCGCATCGGGGTGGATTACGCGCAGGGCTGGCTGTTCTATCCGGCGGTGGCGCCGGAGAAATTGCTCGAACTGCTACCGCGTTGACGCGTAGACCGGGCGACGCCCGGGGTTTTCTCTACCTCCAGACAGCCCCGGGCTTCGCCCGGGCTACGGTTACGGCGACATCCATGAAAAAGCCCGCTTTCGCGGGCTTTTTCCTCTACGGCGAGAGCCGGAACTCAGAACAGCTCCACCGCTCCAGCCTGCATGTTCTCCTGCGCCACCGGCTTGTGCACCGGCGTGCGCCAGTCCATCACGTCGTGGCCGTTGGCGCCGTTGTGCTGGCCGTTGTTCGCGGTCGTTTGCGCGGACATCACCGGCGTCGGCGTGCTGTAGACGATCGGCGCGGCGGCGACCGGAGCGGCCATCGCGGCGGCGGCCATCATCGGCGCGGCCATCGGCATCACCGGCGTCGCCACGGCGGCGGGGATCGAGACGGGCATCCCGGCCTGCAGTCGACCCGCTTCGGCGCTCACCGCGTCGATGCGACCGGCGTGACGTACGGCCGAGCCCAGCGCCTGCGTGGCGATGTCCTCGAACTGCAGGCAGCGCACCGCCTGGCCCACCGCGTCGCGGATCTGATCGCCGGCGCTGGAGACCTCGCGCATGCCGTCGTTGAGCAGGCTGTTGAGGTTCTCCATCTCGTGCAGCAACGTCGAGACCTCCTGGCGCGCACGATCGGTGGTGCCGCTGTCGCGGCTGGCGAGCTGGCCCACGGTCTCGCGCACCTGCGCGACCGCATCCTTGGACGAGAACACCAGCTTGCGGATCTGCTCGTTGAAGCTGGTCGAGCGCTCCGAGAGATTTCGCACCTCTTCGGCGACCACGGCGAAGCCGCGACCCGCCTCGCCCGCACGCGCGGCTTCGATCGCCGCGTTGAGCGCCAGAAGATTGGTCTGATCGGCGATGGTCTTGACGTCGCCCAGCAGTTCGAAGATCGCATCGAGGTGCTTCACCATGCTGTCGATGCGCTGCACGCTGGCAGCGCTCTGGCGACTGGCTTCGGTCATCACGCCGACGAGGTTCTCCATCAGCACACCGGCGCGATGGGCGAACTGGCGCACGTCGAGTCCGGCACCGCCGTTGCCGCGACCGGCCTGCGACAGCACCTGCGAAACCGCCTGCGACTGGCGCTGCGCCTGGTCGTTCATGCGTCCGAAGGCCCGGGTCAGATCGCGGATCGCCTCGCGCAGCAGTCCCTGCACGCGCTCGGCCTCGTGGCGCACGCCGCCGGCTTCTGCCGACAGGCCGCCGCGGATCTCCTCGAGCACGCGACGCTGGTCGGATTCACGGATGCGATGCGCATCGACGACCGATTCGGCCTTGTGCGCCCGGTCGGCCAGGCGCCAGCAGGCCCAGGCCCAGGCGCCGAGCGACGCCACGGCCGCCGGCATCAGCACCGAGGCCGGAGCCCCGCCGATCTGCACGGCGACGTGGGCGGCGGTCGCCGCCGAGGGAACGGCGAGAATCCGCCAGAAGGATTCGATCATCGGTTTGGTGTTCACGATTGGCTCCGCGTGGACCGTCTTTCAGGCCGCATTGCGCGCCGGAGTTCCGGCGCAGAGGTCGAGCAATGCGTCTGCGATTCTCTCCAGAGGCAAGACTTGTTCCGCGGCGCCCAGCTTGTGCGCCGCGCCGGGCATGCCCCACACCACCGAGGTGGCCTCGTCCTGGACCACGGTGCGACAGCCGGCCTCGCGCATCGCCAGAAGGCCGCGCGCGCCGTCGTCACCCATGCCGGTCAGGATCGCGCCGACGGCGTTGACGCCGGCGTTCTCCGCCACCGACTTGAGCAGGACGTCGCAGCTCGGCCGGTGACGGTTCACCGGTGCGGTCTGATCCAGGCGACAGACGTAACGCGCGCCGTCGCGCACCACGCGCAGGTGCCAATCGCCCGGCGCGATGTAGACATGACCGGGCACGATCTGCTGGCCGTCGGCGGGCTCGCACACGCGCATCGCGCAGCAACGGTCCATGCGCGCCGCGAACGGTCCCGAGAACGCCGCGGGAATGTGCTGCGCGATGACGATGGCCGGCGCGTCGGCCGGCATGCCCATCAGCACATCCTTGATCGCCTCGGTGCCGCCGGTGGACGCGCCGATCGCGATCAGGCGCTCGGTCGTGCGCAGCATCTTGCGCGGCGTCGGCGACGCCCGGACCGCGGCGGCCGCGCCGCCCAGCGTGTTGATGCCGCGCACGCGGGCGCGCGCCGCGGCCTTGATCTTGACGATCAGCTCGTCGGCGTACTGGCGGATGCCGGCTTCCAGGTCGATCTTGGGCTTGGTGACGAAGTCCACCGCACCCAGTTCCAGCGCTTGCAACGTGGTCTCGGCGCCGCGCTCGGTCAGCGAGGACACCATCACCACCGGCATCGGCCGCAGGCGCATCAGGTTTTCGAGGAACGTCAGGCCGTCCATGCGCGGCATCTCGACGTCGAGCGTCAGCACGTCGGGTGCCAGCTGCTTGATCTTCTCCCGCGCCACGAACGGATCCGGCGCCGAACCGATCACCTCGAGCTGCGGATCGCGCTCGAGGAACTCGGTGAGCAGCTTGCGCATCAGCGCGGAGTCGTCGACCACAAGCACTTTTATTCGGTTCATCCTCGATATCTCCCAAAGACGTCACCGCAAAGGCGCAAAGGGAAAAGAAAGGTCGCAGAGGAAAAGATAGAAAAATCTTTGCGTCCCCTCTTTTCCCTTTGCGCCTTTGCGGTGGTGGCTTTGCTTGTCATGGCACTCAGAACAGTTCCACGGATCCGGTGGTGGGCGACTCCTGCAGGCGCGACCGGTACAGGCTCTCGCTCGCCAGCACTTCGGTGTCGTTGGCCGACGGCAGACGCTTGACCATCACCTTGCCGGTGCGCGGGAAGTAGTGGACGCGACGCGGGCAGACGTCGAACAGGTCCTGGCCGCTGACGCTCAGGCCCTCGCTCTGCAGGTAGTCGAGGACGAAGCGGCCGTTGCGCTCGCCGACGTTGCTCACGGTGAAGCCGGCCAGCACCGCACCGCCGCCGAAGACCTTGACCTCGAGCCGCGATCGCGAGGCGCCGCGCTTGAGCAGGTCGTTGATCAGCATTTCCATCGCGTAGCCGCCATAGCGCGCCGACTCGGTGCCCCAGCTGCTCGAGCGACCGTCGGGCTCCGCGTCCGGCAGCATGAAATGGTTCATGCCGCCGACCCGGGCCAGCGGATCGCGGATGCATGCCGAGACGCAGGAGCCCAGCACCGTCACCAGCATCACGTCGCTGTCGGTGACCAGGTATTCGCCGGGCAGGACCTTCAACGCCTGCGCGTTGAACTTGGGATCGAAGTAGCCCTTGGGCTCTGCCAGCGCGGGTTCGCCGCGGGCTTTGCGTATCGCGTACATATCAGTGCACGTCGGCGCGGCGGTAGATCGTGCGACCGACCGATCGGATCACCTCGCCCGCGTGGAAGAAGCTCTCGGAGTGACCGGCGAAGAACAGGCCCTCGCGCGACAGCAGCGGCACCATCCGCCTGAGCACGGCCAGCTGCGTAGGCTTGTCGAAATAGATCATCACGTTGCGGCAGAAGATCGCGTCGAACGGCCCGCGTACGGGGTAGGTGGCGTTGAGCAGGTTGAGCTGGCGGAACGTCAGCAGCTTGCGCAACGGCTCGACGACGCGGCACTGGCCCGCGACGCTGCCGCTTCCGCGCAGGAAGAACTTCTTCCGGCGTTCCGCGCTCATCTTCTCGATCCGGTCGAGCGGATAGACCCCGCGCTCGGCCGTGGCCAGCACATTGGTGTCGATGTCGGTGGCCAGGATCGACACCGGCGGCGTGAGCGTCCCGAAGGCCTCGCACGCGGCGATCGCCAGCGAATACGGCTCCTCGCCGGTGCTCGAAGCGGCGCACCAGATCGTCGCGCGATGTCCGCGCGGCAGCCGCAAGAGCGTCTCGCGCAGCGCATCGAAGTGATGTGCCTCGCGGAAGAACGAGGTCAGGTTGGTGGTCAGGGCGTTGGTGAACTCCTGCCATTCCTGCTCGGTGCCGTCTTCCTCGAGGCCATCGAGATAGGACTTGAACGAGTCGATGCGCAGCGCGCGCAGGCGTCGCGCCAGTCGGCTGTAGACCATCTCCTCCTTCGAGTCGGCCAGCGCGATCCCGGCCTTGCCGTAGATCAGCTTGCGCACGCGCTCGAAATCGCGCGCGGTGAAGACGAAATCGCGCGCTTCCACGGAACCGTCGGCCATCAGACAGGTTTCTTCTGTTCGGGTCTGAGCAAATGCGCGAACGGGCACGCCGACTCGCGTTCTTCGGGCAGCACGTAGTCGGCGGCGCTCAGGCTCAGCCCGTAATCGGCCAGCCAGCGCAGCAGCGAGGCGATCAGGCTAGAAGAGTTCGACTTCATTTCCCGCCTTCTCCTCGGTGAAGCGACCTTTCGCCGAGAGGTCGTCGTAGTCGTAGACGCGGTTGCGTCCGTCGTCCTTTGCGCAGTACAGCGCCCGGTCGGCGCGGGCGATCACGGCCGCCGCCAGCTCGCGGCCGCGCATCTCGGCCAGTCCGGCGCTGATCGTCACCTGGTTGAGCTGCGGGAACCGCCGTGCGGCGACGCGCGAACGGAACCGCTCGAGGGCCGCCATCGCACCCTGCCGCGTGTGCGTGGCAAGGATCGCCACGAACTCCTCGCCGCCGTAGCGGAACAGCATGTCGTCGTCGCGGAACTCTTCGCGCATCAGCTGCGAGACCAGCAGGATCACCTCGTCGCCGAACAGGTGGCCGAAGCTGTCGTTGACACGCTTGAAGTGGTCGATGTCGAGCACCGCGATGAAATGCGGCGTCAGGTCCCTGACCTGGCGTCGCTCGCCGTCTTCGCGGACGTGCACGACGGCATGGCGCCGCGCGTTGTCGCGCGCCACTTCCGACAGCCGGGTTTCGAGCACCCGGCGGTTGAGCAGGCCGGTGAGCGCGTCGCGCTCACCTTCGTTGATCACCGCCACGAAGTTGCGGTACAGGCGCACGAAGCCGCGCAGCATCGCCACCACGTCCGACGGGATCAGCGGGGCGCGCAGAACGACCACCTCGGTCAGCGCCTCTCTCACCAGCACCGGCAGCAACAGCGTGGAGTGGTCGTCCGCGGACTGCAGCGAGTAGCCCATGCGCACCATCGCGGTGATCTGCTCGGTGCGCAGCTGCCGCGGTCGAGCGTCTTCGTCAGGGCGGTTGTCCGCCGCACGCGGACGCATCGCGACGTAGTGCAGCTCCTGGAAAACGAGCTCGCCGGATGCGTCCGACATCGGCCGCAGGAATCCGACGTCCTCGATGTTCAGCAGCTCGCGAATCGCCCCGCTGAGGCTGCTGCGGAAATGCTCGCGGTCAGCCTCGGCGGTGATGTCCACGACCGATTCGAGCAGCTTGGTCGATCGGATTTCGCGCACGGTCGGGTGGAATGTGGGGAAGAAGGGAACCCGGACGGTGCGCGCGATACGCGCACCGCCCGATCAGGTCCGGCTCAGAACTCGGTCCATTGCTCGCCGGCCTTGTCGGCCGACGCGGCTGGCGGATGCTTGCCGTTGGCGGTGGTCGCGGCAGCCGCGGGCCGCTTGGCGGCGGCGACCGGCGCCTTGGTCACCGGCTTGCCGACGACCCGCGCCGCGGGCTTGTGTGCTGCCATGGCCGGCCGTGCCGCCGCCGCCGGACGCGATGCACCGAACACCGGCGCCTCGGCCTCTTCGAGCTTGAACAGGCTCACCGAGTGGCTCAGGCCACCGGCCTGCTCCTCGAGTGAACGGGCCGCCGCCGACGCCTCTTCCACCAGCGCCGCGTTCTGCTGCGTGACTTCGTCCATCTGCGTGATGGTCTGGTTGACCTGCTCGATGCCCTGGCTCTGCTCCTGCGACGCGGCGCTGATCTCGGCCATGATGTCGGTGACGCGCTTCACGCTCGTCACGATCTCCTCCATGGTCTTGCCGGCCTGGTCGACCAGCTTGGCGCCGTTGCCGACCTTCTCGACCGAGTCGCCGATCAGCGTCTTGATCTCCTTGGCGGCACCGGCGGAGCGCTGCGCGAGGCTGCGCACCTCGGCCGCCACCACCGCGAAGCCGCGGCCCTGCTCGCCGGCACGCGCGGCTTCCACCGCGGCGTTCAGCGCCAGGATGTTGGTCTGGAACGCGATGCCGTCGATCACGCTGATGATGTCGACGATCTTCTTCGACGACTCGTTGATCGCGCTCATCGTGGTCACGACTTCCGACACCACCTGGCCGCCCTTGCGCGCCACGTCGGATGCACCCATCGCGAGCTGGTTGGCCTGCTTGGCGTTCTCGGCGTTCTGCTTGACCGTCGAGGTCAGCTCTTCCATCGAAGAAGCGGTCTCCTCCAGCGAGGCGGCCTGCTGCTCGGTGCGGGCGGACAGGTCGCTATTGCCCGACGAGATCTCCTTGGCGGCGGTGTTGATCGTGTCGGTGGCCGTCTTTATCTGCGTGATGATCTGGGTGAGCTGCTCGACCGTGGTGTTGGCGTCGTCCTTGAGCTGCCCGAAGGTGCCCTTGTACTCGGCGGTGATCGTCTCGGTGAGGTCGCCCTTGGCCAGCGCGCCCAGCACGCGAACCACCTCGTTCAGACCGACTTCGCTGGTCTGCAGCAGCAGATTCACGTTCTCGGCGAGCATCTTGAAGAAGCCTTCCTTGCCCTCGAGCACGATGCGGCGGGTGAAGTCGCCGTTGGCGGCGGCGCCCACGATGCTGGAGACCTCGTTCTCCACCGCGACTTCCGCGGTGCGATTGCGCCACTCGACCACGGTGCCGAGGCGCTCGCCACGGTCGTTGACGATGGGGCTCGCGATCAGTCCGAAGGTCAGCGTTCCGACCTTGATCTCGGTGCGGTAGGTGCTGCGCAGGTTCGCCAGCATCTGCGTCTGGTGCGCAGGATTCTTGTGGAACACGTCGATCAGCGCGCCCTGCAGCTTGCGGGCATCGAAGTGCGGCAGCACCTTGCGCAGCTCGCTTTCGGCATTGACGAGCATCTCGCGCACCGCCGTGTTCATGTACACGATCTCGCGCTCGTTGTTGGCGATCATCACGTTGCCGGACACGTTGTCCAGCGCGTTCTTGATGCGCAGGTTCTCGTCGGCGAGCTTGCGCTCGGCAGCCAGGCGCTCCTGCTCGGCGGCCTGGGCGGCGAGCTCGGCCGTCATGTCCTTCCATTCGACGACGTAGCCGGTTCGGCGGCCCTCGTCGTCGTCGATCGGACTCAGCAGAAGCGAGAACGTGCGGCCGCCCAGCACCAGCTTGGCCTTGTGCGTGCCGCGAAGCTCGCCGAGGAGCCGGCGCTGGTACGACGGGTTCTTGTGGAACGTGTCGATGTTGGTGCCCACGACCGTGCGGGCGCTGAACGACGGCACGTCCTTGCGGATGTCGCTCTCCGCCGTCGCCAGCATCTGCTTGATGGAGTTGTTGACGTAGACGACGTTGAAGTCGGCGTCGGCCACCATCACGTTCGTGTCGACGACCGCCAGGCCCTTCATCAGGCGCGCGTTGAAGAAGTTGACCTTGCGCTGCTCGGTGATGTCGATGGCGTACTTCACGACCTTGAACGGCTTGCCGCTCATGTCGAGGATCGGGTTGTACGACGCCTGGATCCAGATCTCGCGACCGCCTTTGGCGATGCGCTTGTACTGGCCCGCGTCATACTCGCCGCGCCCGAGCTTGTCCCAGAACGCCTTGTACTCCGCGCTGGTGCGGTATGCCGGCTCGGCGAACATCGAATGGTGCTGGCCCTTGATCTCCTCCAGCGAGTACCCGAGCGCGGCGCAGAAATTCTCGTTGGCGTGCAGGATCCGCCCGTCGAGCGTGAACTCGATCACCGCCTGCGCCTTGCCGATGGCGGCGAGCTGGCCGGAGTGGTCCGCGGCCTGCAGCTTCTGCGCGGTGATGTCGGTGGCGTACTTGACGACTTTGAACGGCTTGCCGTTGCCGTCGAAGATCGGGTTGTACGTGGCCTGGATCCAGATCTCGCGACCGCCCTTGGCGACGCGCTTGTACTGGCCGGCGTCGTATTCGCCGCGACCCAGCTTCTCCCAGAACGCGCGGTACTCGGGGCTGGTGCGATGGACCGGGTCGGCGAACATCGAGTGGTGCTGGCCCTTGATCTCCTCGAGCGAGTAGCCCAGGGCGGCGCAGAAGTTCTCGTTGGCGTGGAGGATGCGCCCATCGAGGGTGAACTCGATGACCGCCTGCGCGCGATTGATCGCGGCGAGCTGGCCTTCGAGATTGGCGCGCTCGAGCGCGGCGGCCTCGGCCTTGGAGGCCGTGGCGACGGGGATCTTGCTGCGGTTCACCAGCTTGGCGCTGCGCTTGGCGGGTTTCTTGGCTTTCATGTCGGTCGGACCTGGCGGTTCAGAGCGTGGAAGAGGAAGCGACCGGGGCGATCGCGCCGGTCCGGGGACGAATCATCTGGAGCAGCGGATAGCTGCCGGCGGCGCCCGCGGCGATGCAGGCGGTGATCACCGCGAGCAGGCCCGGGGAGCCCATCGCGCCGTGGCCGTGCGCGAAGCAGGCGGCCGCGACGATCGCGGGAAGGCAGAGCAGCAGGGCGGCCGCGAAGCGCAGCCGGGTTTCGAACGAGGAGGAAGACGACGGCGATTTCATGACGATGCTCCGGCGGACGCGTACGAACTCACTGCAGGGACTGGGAGGCGGCATCCATCAGCGCCATGTCGGCGCCCGACATCAGCCTCTCGATGTCGACCAGGATCAGCATCCGCTGGTCGAGCGCGCCGATACCGGTGATGAACTTGGTGTTGACGGCGCCGCCGAACTCCGGCGCGGGCCGGATCTGTTCGCTGGTGAGCTGCATGACGTCGGAGACGCCGTCGACGACCATGCCCACCACGCGTCGCGCGATGTTCAGGATGATCATCACCGTGAACTCGTTGTAGTCGGCCTTGCCGAGCTTGAACTTCAGGCGCATGTCGACGACCGGGACGATCGTGCCGCGAAGGTTGATGACGCCCTTGATGAAGTCCGGCGCCTCGGGGATGCGGGTCACGGTGTCGTAACCGCGGATCTCCTGCACCTTGAGGATGTCCACGCCGTATTCCTCGGCGCCCAGCGTGAAGGTGAGGAATTCATTGGGCATGCCGGCCGCGATCTGCGCGTTGACCGGCTGGGTGTCGTTGGCGGAAATGCTCATGCAGGGGTCTCGGTGTTCGTGGTTGAGACGGCGGTGCCGGGTTTCCGGCTCGCCGGCGGGGTTCCTTCAAGTTCCGTTCCTCTCGACACGTTGCGGTTCGGACGAAAAAAGCCGTCACCGCAAAGGCGCAAAAAAGATGAAAAACAAGGGCGCAAAGATTTCAAAGGGTTTTCCTTTGCGTCCTTTCTTTTCCTTTGCGCCTTTGCGGTGACGGCTTTTTCGAACGCTCTCAAGCCGCCGCAACGTGGCTGAACAGGCGTACGACCGCCGCCACGTCCAGGATCAGCGACACCCGCCCGTCGCCGAGGATCGTGGCGCCGGAGACGCCGCGGACGCGCCGGTAGTTGGCCTCGAGGCTCTTGATGACGACCTGCTGCTGGCCCACGAGCTCGTCGATCTGCATCGCGACCTTGCGCCCTTCCGACTCGACGATCACGACGATCGCTTCCTGCGGCGGCCGCAGCGCTCCGGGCAGCGCGAACCATTCGCGGAGGTCCACCAGCGGCAGGTATTCGTTGCGTACGCGCACGACGGTCCCGGCCTGCGCCACGCGCTTGACCTGGTCGGGCTGCGGCTGCAGCGACTCGACCACCGACGACAGCGGCAGGATGAAGATGTCGTCACCCACGCCCACCGACATGCCGTCGAGGATCGCCAGCGTCAGCGGCAGGCGGATCAGCACCGCAGCGCCCTTGCCCGGCGTCGACGACAGCTCCACGGTGCCGCCGAGCGCCTGGATGTTCTTCTTGACCACGTCCATGCCCACGCCGCGACCGGAGACGTCGGTCACCTGGTCGGCCGTCGAGAACCCCGGCGCGAAGATCAGCTGGTAGACCTCGGCATCGCTCATCGACTCGTTGCAGGCGACGCCTTTCTCCTGCGCCTTGGCGAGGATCTTCTGGCGGTTCAGGCCGCGTCCGTCGTCGCCCACCTCGATGACGATGTGGCCACCCTGGTGCGCCGCCTTGAGCAGGATCGTTCCCGTTGCTTCCTTGCCGGCCGCGATGCGGTCCTCGGTCTTCTCCAGGCCGTGGTCGAGGCTGTTGCGGACCAGGTGGTTGAGCGGGTCGATGATCTTCTCGATCACGCTCTTGTCGAGTTCGGTCTGCTCGCCCACCGTGACCAGGCGCACCTGCTTGCCGAGCTTGCCGGCGAGGTCGCGCACCAGGCGCGGGAAGCGCGAGAACACCGCTTCCATCGGCAGCATGCGCGTGGCCATCACGGCCTCCTGCAGCATGCGCGTGTTGCGATCGAGCTGACCCAGGCCCGAGAGCAGCTTTTCGTTGTGCACCGGATCCAGGCCGCTGGCCAGCTGCGTGAGCATCGCCTGCGTGATCACCAGTTCGCCGACCAGGTTGATCAGCGCGTCGATCTTCTCGGTGCCGACGCGGATCGAGGCGCCGTCGTTGGCGGGCTTGGCGCCGCGTGCGGCGACCGGGACGTCGGACTTGGCGATGGACGCCGACCTCGACGCAACGACCGGCGCCGGCGTCGCGGGCTCGGGAATCTCGACCGCGACGGCGACTGCGGCGGCCACGTTCGGCTCGAAGCTCAGCTCGCACTCATCCTCGACCCAGGCGAAGCAGTCGCGCACCGCCTCGAGCCTGGCCTCGCCGTCGAGGGTGAGGTTCCACGTCAGGTAGCTGGTTTCGGGCTCGGCCGCGCGCAGGACCAGCTCGTCCGGAAGAAGGGCCGTCGACTGCAGCGTTCCGAGCTGACCGAGCGCACGCAGGATGCGCAGCGGATCGTTGCCGCTGCGGAACAGGTCCGGCTTGGGCGCGAATCCGATGCGCCAGCCCGAAGGCGCCGCGGCAGCGGGCTTGGTGGCGGCCACCGGTGCGGCGGCAGGCTTGCCCGACAGCGCGCGTTCCAGCGCGGCCTGCACTTCGGCCACCTGGTTCACGTCGGCGTCACCGCCGTCGCGCGCGGCGGTCAGCAGGCCGCGCATCGTGTCGCCCGCGCGCAGCAGCAGTTCGATGTCGTCCTGCGCCAGCGCCCGGGCGCCCGAGCGCATCTGGTCGAGCAGCGTCTCGGCGTGGTGCGTGAACGACGCCACGGCGGAAAACCCGAACGTCGCGGCACCGCCCTTGATCGAGTGGGCGGCGCGGAAGATGGTGTTGATGACCTCGGCGTCGAACGCTGCCACGTCCAGGCGCAGCAGCGCCTGCTCCATGGTCTCGAGGTTCTCGAACGACTCTTCGAAGAAGGTCTTGTGGAAGCGGGCCAGGTCCAGGCTCATGCGCGACAACCCCGTGCGTCGGGCCGGCGTTGTCGCCGGCGTGGCACCGGCCCGTACAAGTTCCGTTCCCCCGGTTTGGTGACTCACGCCGCCGGAAATCCGGCACGTCGGGGTTTACGTCGCGCGGGATGCGCCCTGCTTCCCCGGCCTCCTCCGGAGGCCGGACACCGAAGCACATCGCGCCGCGACCCGCCTGATCAGGCGGCCATCGCCGCGCCGCCCTCGGTCGCCAGTCGCTTGCGCCAGCGCATCAGGGTGTCGGGAATGCGCTCGGCCGGCATCGCCGGCGCGGCGAGGAAGCCCTGTGCCTGGTCGCAGTGGATGCCCTTCAGCAGGTGCCACTGGGTCCAGTTCTCGACGCCTTCGGCGACCACGGTGAGGCTCAGGCGATGGCCCAGGTCGATGCTGGTCTCGAGCACCGAGCGCAGGTCCTCGCGGTGCTGCGCGTGCTGCACGAAGCCGCGATCGATCTTGAGCTCGGTGAACGGCAGGCTGCGCAGGCGATACAGGCCCGAGTCGCCGGTGCCGAAGTCATCGACGGAAAGATGGAAGCCCTTGAGCCGGCAGCGGCTCGCGGTGTGCAGCATCTCGGGCGTCAGGTCCGAGTACGACTCGGTCAGCTCGAGCGTGATGCGCTCGGGCGTCACGCCGTTGGATCGCGCCAGGTGGCCGATCTCGTCGGGCAGGTCCATGCGCCGCAGGCTGCCGGGCGTGAGATTGATCGAGACGTGCAGATCCAGGCCGTCGCGACGCCACGCGCCGGCCTGGCGCAGCGCCTTGGACAGCACGCGCCGCGTGATCGCCTGCATCCGGCCGGAGGCCTCGGCCACCGCCAGGAACGAGGCCGGACCCAGCACGCCCAGGTGGCGGTCGCTCAGTCGCACCAGGGCTTCGACGCCCACCGCGACGCCGTCCGACATGCGCGTCTTGGGCTGGTAGTAGACCTCGATGCGGTCCTCGTCGAGCGCGCGGTCGATCTCGTCGGGCGTCAGCGTGGCCGACTGCAAACGCCCGCGATCCTGTCCCGACTCGCGGAAGCGCCGGATCAGCGAGCCCACCTCTTCTTCCGAAAACGGTTTGCCCAGCACGCCGAGCACGGTCAGGCCCATGCCTTCGGCCATGTCGGCGACCGAGCGCAGCAGGCGCGAATCCAGGCCGGAGAACACCACGACGGCGATGTGCGGATAGGCCAGCGCGACGCTGCGCAGCACGTCGATGCCGTCGATGCCGGGCATCGCCAGGTCGCAGAACATCAGGTCGACGTCGCGGCCGTGGTCGCGCACGCAGCGCAGCGCCTGCTCGCCGTCGGCGGCCTCGATGACGCGGCTGACGCCCTGCAACCGCAGCATCTCGCAGACCAGTTCGCGGATGGCGTTCGAATCCTCGGCCACCAGGGCCACGAGCTCATCCTTGCCGCGCTTGGTGTTCATTGCTCCGCCACCTCGGATCGACGCCGGAGCGATCGCTACAAGTTTCGGGCCACGCCGTCGGCGCCCGGCAGCGTGACCGCGATCGGCTCGCGCACGAAGCCGGCGCGATAGCCCGCGACGCGTTCGAGAAATGCGGGGGTGATCTGGAAGCCGCGCCGCACCAGCAGCTGGCCGCCGCTGGTGTACAGCGCCTCGGCCATCACCATGCCGGCGCGCAGCCGGGACAGCGGCAGGCTGCGGATCTCCACCCGCGCCGCGTCGCCGCGATGCAGCGAATCGAGCATCAGCACCAGCTCGAGATCCTGCGGTTGCAGCCGATCGCCGCGCGACAGCAGGCCCAGTGCTTCGGACGTGGTCAGACCGCGGCCCAGCAAGGCCTCGAAGTCGCTGCACAGGCGCAGGACCGCCGCCATGCGCCGCAGCGTCTCCATCCGTTCCTCGCCGAACGAATCGATCCAGGCCGAGGGCGGTGCGCGTTGGTGCCATAGCAGGTGCACCGTGCGCACTTCCTCGAGTCCGGGAACCGGCGCGAGCATGCGGTCGGTCAGCGCCGGCAGCGCGGCGAGCACGCTGCGATCGTCCGCGTTCAAGCCGTCGGACTGGCGCGCACGTTCGTGCAGGTCGGCCGCCAGGCTCAGGCCGCCGAGCGGCGCCAGCACCGCGGCGCTCTCGAGCTCCCAGCACGGGGTCAGGTGCAGCGCCTCGGCCAGTTGCAGTGCGAGCTTCTGCACCCGCAGCGCCTGCGTGTAGGCCACGGGATCGGCGACCGCCAGCACCTGCGCCAGCGCGCGTACCGCGCCCTTGAGGATCTCGACCCGCAGCACGCGCTCGTCGCGCAGCTCCCTGAGAAGCGTGATCGGATCCGGCATCGGACGCGCCGGCGCCAGCAGCAGCGTGGCGCCGCCCACGATCGGGACGGACGCGTTCACGGTCGAAAAGGCAGCGGACTCAGCCCAGCACGCGCTGGACCGTCGCCACCAATTGTTCGGGATTGAAGGGCTTGACCAGCCAGCCGGTCGCACCGGCCGCCTTGCCTTCCATCTTCTTCTCCGGCGTGCTCTCGGTGGTGAGCATCAGCAGCGGCGTGAACTTGTAGTCGGCCAGCGTGCGCAGGTTGCGCACCAGCGTGATGCCGTCCATGCGCGGCATGTTCACGTCGGCCAGCACCAGCTTGAACTTCTCGGTCCTGGCCAGATCGAGCGCGGCCTGGCCGTCCTCGGCCTCGGCGACGTCGAACCCGGCGGACTTGAGGGTGAAGGCGACCATCTGGCGCATCGAGGCCGAGTCGTCGACCGCAAGAATCCTGTTGCTCATGAAGAGAAATTCCGTGAATTGATTTCGGGCGGCCGGCGGCTACGCATCAGTGCGCTTCCTGCGACATGTTGAGCAGCGTGGTGACGCCGAGCAGCGCCGCCGCGGCGCGCAGGGCGTTGGACGGGGCGCGCCAGTCGGTGCGATAGCCCTGCGTGCGGCGATCGCGGCAGAACAGGCAGAACAGCTGCAGCGCGGCCGTGTGGATGCGGGCGACTTCGCCGGCGTCGAGCACGATCGGCGTCGGATCGTCGACGTGCGCGATCAGTTCGCGATGAAGATCAGAGGCGGCTTCGATGCCCAGTTCCGCGGGCAGGGCGATGACGCCGGACGCGACGGCCGAGGGTGGCAGCGAAATGGGTTCCGAGCGGTCCATGGGGTCTCCGGGAACCGCCGTCCGCCCGGGTCGGGCGTGCATTGCGCGACGGTCCTGCGCCGTCGATACAACTTCCGTTCCTGCCCGAGCCGGCGGAATTCCGACGTCCCCGGTCAGGGAACCGGCGCCCTGTCGGGATGAACGGAGCCTCAGGCGGCAGGGGCGAAGGACTCGGCCGACGCCATGTTCCAGAACACGCGATACACCGCGTGCTGGGCCTGGCTTTCGAGCAGCTCGCCCGGCTTGATGAAAGTGAGCAGGTGCGACAGCAGCCGCACTTCGCTGGTCGAGACGCGACGGACGATGTGCTGCGGGCCGAGCCTGCCGGGGTGCGTCAAGCCCGCGGCGCCGGTGAGTTCGGCCAGCGCCACCAGCGTGTTGCGGTGGTAGTTCGCGACGCGCTGGGCCTTGTCGTCCGGCACCAGCGCGCGTTGCCGGACCGGGTCCTGCGTGGTCACGCCGGTCGGGCAATGGCCGGTGTGGCAGGCCTGCGCCTGCAGGCAGCCGAGCGCGAACATGAAGCCGCGCCCGCTGTTGGTCCAGTCCGCGCCCAGCGCCAGGCTGCGCGCGACGTCGAACGCGGTGATGACCTTGCCCGCCGCTCCGATCTTCACGCGCGAGCGCAGGTTCAGGCCGACCAGCGTGTTGTGCACCAGCAGCAGCGCTTCCTGCAGCGGCGTGCCGACGTGATCGGTGAACTCCACCGGCGCCGCTCCGGTGCCGCCCTCGGCGCCGTCGACGACCACGAAGTCCGGCGTGATGCCGGTCTTCATCATCGCCTTGCACATCGCGAAGAATTCCCAGGGATGTCCCAGCGCGAACTTGAACCCCACGGGCTTGCCGCCGGAGAGTTCACGCAGGCGCGCCAGGAATTCCATCATCTCGATCGGCGTCGTGAACACCGAATGCGAAGCCGGCGAGATGCAGTCGACGCCCTGCGGCACGCCGCGCGCCAGTGCGATCTCTCGCGTGACCTTGGCTCCGGGCAGCACGCCGCCGTGTCCGGGCTTGGCGCCCTGCGACAGCTTGATCTCGACCATCTTCACCTGCGGATCGCGCGCGCACGCCGAAAACCGCTCCGCGTCGAACGAGCCGTCGTCGTTGCGGCAGCCGAAGTAGCCCGATCCGATCTCCCAGATCAGGTCGCCGCCGTGCACGCGGTGGTAGCTGCTGATCGAGCCTTCGCCGGTGTCGTGCGCGAAGCCGCCGATCTTGGCGCCCTTGTTGAGCGCGAGCACCGCGTTGGCCGACAACGCGCCGAAGCTCATCGCCGAGATGTTGAACAGCGACAGATCGTAGGGCTGCGAGCAGGTGTGCTCGCCCACGCGCGTGCGGAAATTCCAGTCGTGGATGTGCACCGGATGCATCGAATGATTGATCCACTCGTAGTCGTCGGCGTACACGTCGAGCTGCGTGCCGAAGGGACGCTTGTCGACCACGCCCTTGGCGCGCTGGTACACCAGCGCCCGCTGCGCGCGCGAGAACGGGATCCGTTCCTGGTCGTCCTCGAGGAAGTACTGGCGGATCTCGGGGCGAATGAACTCGAGGAGGAAGCGCAGGTGCGCGATGACCGGATAATTGCGCCGGATCGACTGCTTGGACTGGTACAGGTCGCGGATACCCACCGCCACGAGAAGGCCGCTCACCAGCGCGACCAGGCCGACGGTGGCCATCGCCCATGGGATCAGGAAGGGCAGCACCAGGACCGAGGCGAGAAACACGCCGACGATCACGGCGAACGCGGCGTAGCGCGGCTGCAACCACAAGCCGATGTTGCCCATGCTCTGTGCTCCTCCCTGTGTGCCCGCTTCTTAGCCCATGCGGCGCATGCACGGCAATGCTGCGGGTCGCGCGTATCATGCGGTGCATCACGTACCGGCCTTCGCCTGATGCCATGAGCCCGACCCCTCCTGCTCCGATCCGCCTGGGCGTCAACGTCGATCACGTCGCCACGCTGCGACAGGCGCGCGGCACGCCGTATCCCGATCCGGTCGAGGCCGCGCTGGTCTCCGCCGGCGCGGGCGCGGACAGCATCACGTTGCATCTGCGCGAGGATCGGCGCCACATCCAGGATCACGACCTGACGCGCCTGATCTCGAGCAGCCCGGTGCCGGTGAACCTGGAACTGGCGCTCGACGACGAGACCCTGGCGATCGCCAGCCGCGCCGCGCCGCGCTTCGCCTGCCTGGTTCCCGAGCGCCGTGAAGAGCTCACCACAGAAGGCGGGCTCGACGTCGCGGGGAACCTGTCGGCCGTCAAGGACGCGTGCAAGGAACTGGCCGACGCCGGGATTCTCGTTGCGCTGTTCATCGATCCCGATCCGCGCCAGCTCGAGGCGGCGCTCCGGTCGGGCGCGCCGCACATCGAGATCCACACGGGCCGCTATTGCGAGCGCGACGGCGCGGCGCGCGAGACCGAGCTGGGCGCGATACGCCGCTTCGCCGCGGACGCCGCGCGCGCGGGCCTGGAAGTCCACGCGGGCCACGGACTGACGGCGCAGAACGTCGGCCCGATCGCGGCGATCGGCGAGATCGTCGAACTCAACATCGGCCACGCGCTGATCGCGCGCTCGGTGTTCGTCGGCCTGCCCGCGGCGATCGGCGAGATGCGCCGCGCGATGCTGTCCGCGCGCAATCCTGCCGAAACAGACGAGTGATCTACGGCATCGGCACCGACCTGATCCGGGTCGAGCGCATCGCCACGGTGCTGGCGCGGCACCCGATGCGCTTCGCCGAAAAGCTGCTGCACCCGGCCGAACTGCTGCAGTACATGCAGTCGAAACGCGCGACCAACTTCCTGGCCAAGTCCTGGGCGGCAAAGGAAGCCTTCGGCAAGGCACTGGGCACCGGCGTTCGCGGCTACGCCAACCCGGACGTCGGCATCGTGCGCAACGAGATCGGACGACCGCAGCTGGTCTATTCCGAGTCGATGCAGGCCCGGCTCGACGGCCTGGGCATCGTCGCCGGACACGTCTCGCTCAGCGACGAGGACGGGATGGTGCTGGCGTACGTGGTGCTGGAATGCGCGTAGGCGTTTGGGGATCCGGCTTCTCAAGAATCACGCAACAACGCAAAGACGCAGAGAACGCAAAGGAACAAAGTCCTGCGGCGTCGCTCGCGGATCAGGGCATGACCGTACTCGACGACGGCTGCGGCACCGCCTCGAACGCCTGGCGCAAGGCTTCGACGCGCTGCCGATTGCCCAGGTCCTTGTAGCCGAAGCGCGAGATCGATCGCACCTCGATGGTCCCTTCGGGCAGAACCAGCAGTTCCAGGTCGTCGCGCAGATGCAGCTGGGTGGTGACGAACACGGCGTGCACGTAGCCGGGCGACTCGTGTTCGATGGTTCCGCCCATGCGTTCGATGACCTCGCGCAGCATCGACAGCGCGGTGCCCGCATCGCCGGTGTAGGCCAGCGCCGCGACGCGATGCACGTCGTCCTTGGCCAGCGACGAGACGCAGTTGGGCCGCGCCGGACAGCCCGAGAACTGGCCGGTCGTCGCATAGAGGTGATCGGGCTGCGTGACCGTCTGGTAGAAGCCCAGACCGCCGACGACGAGGATCACGAGCAACAGCAGCTTGACCAGGGTTTTCACTTCTTCTTCTCTCCTTTCTTGGCCGGCGCGGGCTGCAGCAGCAGCGAGGCGTCGAGGCGCACGTCGAACCAGTTCGCGCGCCAGCACAGGTGCGGACCCGTGGCCCTGCCCGTGTGCCCCACCCGTCCGATCACCGCACCGCGATCCACGGTCTGACCCTGCGCCACGTCGAGCTTCGACAGGTGCAGGTAGGTGGTGGTCAGTCCGTGCCCATGGTCGATGATGATAGTGCCCCCGGTGAAATACAGGTCGCGCGCGGCCAGCCGCACCACGCCGCCGGCCGCCGCCTTCACCGGCGCGCCCTCGGGCGCGGCGAGGTCGATGCCGAAATGCGGCTGGCGCGGCACGCCGTTGAGGATGCGGTTGGAGCCGTAGACGCCGGTGACCTGCGCGGAGACCGGCCACAGGAACGGCTTGGCGAACTCGTCGATGCCGCTGTCGAACGTCCGCGCCTCCGAAACCCGGCGCTGGTCGTCTTCGATCCGCTGCTGAACTTCCGGCGGCGGCTCGACCATCGCCTGCGGCAGACCGCCGATCTTCTGCACGTCGTAGGTGCGCGGCTCGACGCTGTACTCGTAGCGGCGCGTCACGCCGCCGGGATCGGTGACGACCAGCTCGGCGGCCGGGCCCGCGTCGAACGCGATGCCGACCACGAAGCGCCCTTCATCGGAGACCGAGACCTCGCGATCGCCGAACTTCACGCGCGAGCCCGGCGCGACGCTGCCGAACACCGGCGCGCCCTGCGTCCAGCGTCCGTTGTCGATGCGCGGGGCGCCCGCGTCCACGGCCAGGGCCGTGCCCGGCGGGAAGGTCGTCAGCAGCAGTGCACAGCAGAGGAACCGCGAAGCCGATCGTTTCATTCAACCTGCAGCGTGAAATGGAAGGTCGCACCCTCGCCCGGAGTCGAGTCCACCCAGATGCGACCCCGGTGACGCTGCACGATCTTCTGGCAGACCGCCAGTCCGATGCCGGTGCCCTCGTAGGCCTCGGGCGGATGCAGCCGCTGGAAGATCTGGAAGATCCGTTCCTGATGCTCGGCGCCGATGCCGATGCCCCAGTCGCGCACGCTGAAGTGCCAGCCTTCCTTTTCGCGCACCGCCGAGACGTGCACGCGCGGTTCGTCGCCCGGCTGGAACTTGAGTCCGTTGACGATCAGGTTCTGCAGCAGCTGGTTGAACTCGATCCGGGAGGCCTTCACCCGCGAGGGCAGCGGATCGTGCGTGATGATCGCGCCGCGCTCGCGGATGACGCCCGACAGATTGCCCTCCACCTCGCGCAGGATCGCTTCGGCGTCCACTTCGACGAAGTCCGCCCCTTGCGATCCGACGCGCGAGAACGCCAGCACGCCGTTGACCAGCGCCTGCATGTGGCGCGCGCTGGATTCGACGTGCTCGAGGAACTCGCGTCCGTCCTGGTCGAATTGCGCGTCGTAGCGGCGGCGCAGCAGCTGCGAAAAGCCGATGACGCTGCGCAGCGGCGCCTGGAGGTCGTGCGAAGCGACGTAGGCGAACTGCTCGAGATCGCGGTTGCTGCGCGCCAGGTCCTCGGCGTAGCGCGCCAGCTTGCGCTCCACCGCCTTGCGGTCGCTGATGTCGCGCACCGCCGCGGTGGCCAGGCGCTCGCCGCCGGCCTCCATCGGGCTCAGGCTGATCTCGATGGCGAACTCCTCGCCGTTGGAGCGCACGCCCGACAGCTCCAGCCCGGCGCCCATCTCGCGCACCTTCGGGCTGGTGTAGTAGCTGCCGCGATGTTCGGCGTGGCGTCCGCGCAGGCGCTGCGGGATCAGCATCTCCACCGGCTGGCCGATCATCTTCTCGCGCGGATAGCCGAACAGCCGCTCGGTCTGCGCATTGACCAGCACGATGCGCCCGGTGCGATCGATGATGACCATCGCATCCGGCGCGGTCTCCAGCAGCGATCGGAAGCGCGCCTCGGCCTGGCGGCGTTCCGAGATGTCGCGGCCGATGGTCGAGGCGCCGACCACCTTGCCGTTGGCGTCGAGGATCGGCGAGATCGTCAGCGACATCTCCAGCAGACGGCCGTCGGCGGCCAGGCGCTGGGTCTCGAAATGCTTGATCTGCTCGCCGCCGCGCACGCGTTCGAGGATCAGCTGCTCTTCGTGCAAGCGTTCCTGCGGGAACAGCATCGTGACTTCCCTGCCGATGACCTGGTCGGCGGTGTAGCCGAAGGTCTGCACCGCAGCGCGGTTCCACGAGGTGATACGGCCGTGCAGGTCCTTGCCGATGATCGCGTCGTTTGACGACTCGACGATCGCGGCCAGGCGCACCGCGGCATCGCGTTCGCGCTTGGACTGCGTGACGTCGCGGATCGCCGCGGTGACCCAGGTGCCCTGCTCGGTCTCGAGCGGACTCAGGCTGATCTCGATCGGGAATTCGCTGCCGTCGCGCCGGCGTCCCGCCAGTTCGGTGCCGGCACCCATCTCGCGCACCTTCGGGGCGCGGAAAAACTCGCCGCGATGCCCCAGGTGGCGACCACGCAGGCGCTCGGGCACGAGTAGTTCCACCGACTGGCCGACCAGGTCCGCACGCGGGTAGCCGAAGATCCGCTCGGTCTGCGCGTTGACCAGCTCGATGCGGCCCGCGGCGTTGATGATGACCATCGCGTCGGGCGCGGTCTCGAGCAGCGCGCGAAAGCGCTCGTCGGCGCGCTTTCGATCGGAGATGTCGCGCACCGCCGCGGTGGCCCACACGCCGTCCTCGGTCTGCAGCGGACTCAGGCTGATCTCGATCGGGAACTCGCTGCCGTCCTTGCGCCGTCCCGACAGCTCCAGGCCGGTACCCATGCTGCGCAGCTTGGGCGAGGTGAAGTAGCCGGTTCGGTGTGCTGCGTGCTGCGAGCGCAGGCGTTCCGGGATCAGGACCTCGACGCGCTTTCCGACGAGCGCTTCGCGCTGGTAGCCGAACATCGACTGCGCCTGGGCATTGGCCAGGCGGATGACGCCGGTGTCATCGATGATGACCATCGCGTCAGGCGCCGACTCGAGCAGCGCGCGGAACATTTCATTGGCGCGTCGGCGCTCGGTTGCGTCGCGGATCGCGGCCGTGACCAGCAAGCCTCGCCCGGTACGAATGGGGCTGAGGCTGATCTCGATCGGAAACTCGGACCCGTCCTTGCGGCGGCCGGCGAGTTCAAGGCCGGCGCCCATCTCGCGCACCTTGGGCTCGGCGAAATAGCTGTCGCGATGGACCGAGTGCACCTTGCGGAACTGCTCGGGGACCAGCGTTTCGATCGGCTGGCCGACCAGTTCATCGCGCGTATATCCGAACAAGCGCTCCGCCTGTCGGTTGACCAGCAGGATGCGGCCCTCGGATTCGATCAGCACCACGGCGTCCGGCGCCGACTCGAGCAGATCGCGATACAGCGCCGCGTCGATGCGCTCGATCGGCGTCGCGCTCACGGGTACCAGCGGGGGCAATGCTTCGTGCTGCGATGACATATGGGTCTCCCTGCACCCGGCATCCCGCCCGGGCACGAGGAAGCGCCCGGACGTCAGGTCCGCAGGCGCTGCAATGCCTGGGCCAGCGGCAAGGTCTCCTGCTTCTCCTCGCCACGGAATCGCAGCGTGACCGTACCGTCCTCGGCCTCCTTGCGTCCAACCACGACGATCACCGGGATCTTCTGCGTGGCGTGCTCGCGGATCTTGTAGTTGATCTTCTCGTTGCGCAGGTCGGCCTCGGCGCGGATGCCGGCCTTGCGCATTTCGCTGCAGACCTGGCTGGCGTAGCCGTCGGCGTCCGACACGATCGGCGCGACCACCGCCTGGACCGGCGCCAGCCACATCGGAAACGCGCCGGCGTGCTGCTCGATCAGGATGCCGATGAAGCGCTCGAAGCTGCCCAGCACCGCGCGGTGCAGCATCACCGGGCGCTTCTTGCTGCCGTCCTCGGTCACGTACTCGGCATCGAGGCGCTCGGGCAGCACGAAGTCCACCTGCAGCGTGCCGCACTGCCAGTCGCGGCCGATGGCGTCGCGCAGCACGAACTCCAGCTTGGGCCCGTAGAACGCGCCCTCGCCCGGGTTGAGTGTGTACGGCAGGTTCGCCTCCTCCACGGCCTTCTTCAGCGCGCCTTCGGCCCGGTCCCAGATCGCGTCTTCGCCGGCGCGATTGTCGGGTCGGTCGGAGAACTTCACGCTGACGTTCTCGAAGCCCAGGTCCTTGTACATGCCCTTGAGCAGGTCGCAGAACGCGACCGTCTCGGAGCTGATCTGGTCCTCGGTGCAGAAGATGTGCGCGTCGTCCTGGACGAAACCGCGCACGCGCATCAGGCCGTGCAGCGCGCCGCTCGGCTCGTAGCGATGGCAGGCGCCGAACTCGGCCATGCGCAGCGGCAGATCGCGATAGCTGCGGATGCCCTGGCGGAAGATCTGCACGTGGCAGGGGCAGTTCATCGGCTTGACCGCCAAGGTCGCCTTGCGCTGCACGCCGGCGACCTCGCCCTCGTCCACTTCCGCGATGAACATGTTCTTGCGGTAGTTGGCCCAGTGACCGGACTCCTCCCAGAGCTTGCGGTCCACCAGCATCGGCGTGCGCACCTCCTGGTAGCCGGCCGCGTCGAGCCGGCCGCGCACGAAGTTCTCGAGCGTGCGGTACAGCGTCCAGCCTTTCGGATGCCAGAACACCTGGCCGATGGCCTCGTCCTGGATGTGGAAGAGGTCCAGCTGCCGGCCCAGGCGACGGTGATCGCGCTTCTCGGCCTCCTCGAGCATGCGCAGGTGCGCCTTGAGCTCGTCGTCGGTGGCGAACGCCAGTCCATAGATGCGCTGCAGCTGAGCGTTCCTGGCATCGCCGCGCCAGTACGCGCCCGACACCTTGGTCAGCTTGAACGCCGTGCCCAGCTTGCCCGTGGACGGCAGGTGCGGTCCCAGGCACATGTCCAGCCACTGCTCGCCCTGGCGATAGATCGTCAGCTGCTCGTCGGCCTTGATGCCCTCGCGGATCCACTCGGCCTTGAACGTCTCGCCGGACTTCTCGAAGTGCGCGACCGCGTCCTCATGGCTCCACACCTCGCGCGTGATCGGCAGATCGCGCTTCACGATCTCGCGCATCTTCTGCTCGATCTTCTCGAGGTCGGCCTCGGTGAAGGGCTCGCTGCGCGCGAAGTCGTAATAGAAGCCGGTCTCGGTGGACGGCCCGAACGTGATCTGCGTGCCGGGAAACAGTTCCTGCACCGCCTGCGCCAGCACGTGCGCGGCGTCGTGGCGGATGGTCTCGAGCGCCTCGGGCTTGTCGCGCGTGATGATGCTGATGCGCGCGTCCTTCTCGATCGGACGGGTCAGGTCCCACAGCTCGCCGTCGACCTGCACCAGCGCGGCCTTCTTGGCCAGGCCCGGCGAGATGCCCTGTGCGATGGACAGGCCCGTGACCGGGCCCTCGAACGATTTCTGGTTCCCGTCGGGGAACGTGATGTTGACGGACATGGATCAGGAAGGATCAGTGGACGGCAGCGGCTGGGTGCTGAACAGGATCAAATGCCAGGAGGAAGACCTGGATCACCAGCCGCAGGCCGAGCAGCATCGGGGAGTATGCGGGGAACTGGTCGAAATTCACCCACATGTGGAGGTTGGCCGCCGTCACCACCAGCGTGAGCAGGAACAGGCCGACGCCGGCCAGGCGTCGCGTGCCGGGGATCAGGATGCCGATCGCGCCCAGCACCTCGAACACGCCGGTGACGAGGACCGCGGTCTCCGGCGCCTTGACGTTGGGCGGCACGATGCCGACGAAGAAGTCGTCGTACAGGAAGTGGCCGAGTCCGCCGCAGAAGAACCAGAGGAAGACGATCACCAGCCCGACGCGCTGCGACACCGTCATGCGGCGGACTCCGCGCGTCGCAACGCCGCCTGCAGACGGCCCAGGCTGCGCTCGCGCCCCAGCAGCGCGAGGGTCTGGTCGATCGGCGGCGACACCGCCATTCCGGCGATCGCGACGCGGATGGGCTGCGCGACGTCGCCCAGCTTCAGGCCCAGCTTCTCGGCCACGCCGTGCACCGCGGCGTGCAATGCCTCGGGCTGCCAGTCCGCGGCGTTCAGCGCCTCGATCAGCGCGCCGAGCACCGGCACGGCCTTGGCGGCGAGATGCTTTGCGGCGTCCTTCTCGTTGTAGCCGGACAGCTCCTCGAAGAAGAAGCGCGACTTCTCCGCCATCTCGACCAGCGTGCGGCAGCGTTCGCGCTGTTGTTCGATCACCGCGATCAGCAACGGTCCGCCGCTCGGGTCGACGCCGATCCGGCGCAGGTGCCAGTCGAACTCGGGCGCGACGATCGCCGGGTCGGTGACCTTCAGGTACTGGTGGTTGACCCAGTAGGCCTTCTCCATGTCGAAGCGCGCGGGGCTGGCCGAGACGTGGTCGAAGTCGAACTTGTCCATCATCTCCTGGCGCGTGAACAGCTCCTGGTCGCCGTGGCTCCAGCCCAGGCGTACCAGGTAGTTCAGCAACGCCTCGGGCATGAAGCCCATCGCGCGGTATTCCGTGACGCCGAGCGCGCCGTGGCGCTTGGACAGCTTGGCGCCGTCGGCGCCCAGGATCATCGAGACGTGGGCGTAGGCCGGCGGCGTCGCGCCCAGGGCCTGCAGGATCTGGATCTGGCGCGGCGTGTTGTTGACGTGATCGTCGCCGCGGATGACGTGCGTAATGCCCATGTCCATGTCGTCGACGACGACGCAGAAGTTGTAGGTGGGCGTGCCGTCGGAACGCGCGATGATCAGGTCGTCGAGCTCGACCGCGTCGAACACGATCTCGCCCTTGATCAGGTCCTTGAGCACCACCTGGCCTTCGTCGGGGCTGCGAAAGCGCACCACCGGCTTCACGCCGGCCGGCGGCGCCGGCAGCGTCCTGCCCGGCTCGGGTCGCCAGCGACCGTCGTAGCGCGGCTTTTCCTTGCGCGCCTGCTGCTCGGCGCGCAGCGCGTCGAGCTCTTCCTTGCTGGCGTAGCAGTGATAGGCCGTGCCCGCATCGAGCATCTGCTGGATCACTTCGGCATACCGGCCGAAGCGCTGCGTCTGGTAGATCGGCTGCGCGTTGTCCCCGGCCAGCCCCAGCCAGGCCATTCCCTCGAAGATCGCGTCGACCGCCGCCTGGGTCGAACGCTCGCGATCGGTGTCCTCGATGCGCAACAGAAACCTGCCGCCACGACCCTTGGCATAGAGATACGAGAACAGCGCCGTGCGGGCACCGCCGATGTGCAGGAAGCCGGTCGGGCTGGGCGCGAAACGGGTGACGGTCATGGCGTTAGGCGTTAGGCGTTAGGGCTTGGGCGCGTGCCGCCGCCCGCATCGGGCCGCGCCAACAGGCCGCGGATTCTAAACTAGCGGGCGCCCATTCCCGCCGATACTCCCGCGCCACGCCTAACACCCAACGCCTAACGCCTAGTGCCATGTCCACCCTCTTCGTCGAACAGCTCACGGTCATCGACTGCGCCTACCTGGACGCCGAGCGCGGGCTGGTCGGCGAGAGCTGGATCGTCGACGTCGAACTCGAAGGCGACCTCGACCACCAGTCGATGGTGCTCGACTTCGGCGAGGTCAAGCGGCGCCTGAAGCGCGCGATCGACGCCGGGATGGACCACACGCTGCTGGTGCCGACCGCCGCGCCGGAACTGAGCCTGTCGGCGCACGACGGCATGGTCGAGCTGCTGTTCCGTTCGGAACTGGGCGCCATCGAGCATCGCTCGCCGGCGATCGCGGTCACATCGGTGGCGGCCGCGGAAGTCGACCAGGCCGCCGTCACCGCCCATCTTCAGACCCAGCTGAAGCCGATCCTGCCCGCCAACGTCGCGCGCCTGGGCCTGCGGCTGCGCCACGAGCGCATCGACGGCGCCTGCTACCAGTACGTGCACGGCCTCAAGAAGCACGCCGGCCAGTGCCAGCGCATCGCGCACGGCCATCGCTCGCGACTCGAGGTGCGCGTGGACGGGCAGCGCGACGCGGCGCTGGAACAGGAGATCGCGCTGGCCTGGACCGACATCTATCTGGCCACGCGCGAGGACACCGTGGCGCGCGCCAACGGCCGGGTGCGCTTCGCCTACGACGCGCCCGAAGGCCGCTTCGAGCTGGCGCTGCCCGAGCCGCACATCGACTGGCTGGAAGGCGACAGCACCGTCGAGCGCATCGCCGAGCACCTGTCCTGGGTGGTGCGGGCGCGTCGGCCGCGGGCCGCTGTCGAGGTGCGCGCCTACGAGGGCGTCATGAAGGGCGGCCTGGCGCGCCTGCCGGCCGGGGCTTGAACCGCGGCACCGCGGCCCGACCCTCTGTACGCGACCCCCTATAATTGCCGCCCCCCAGCGTCAGCCGAGCCGTGCCATGTCTTCTACCGACGTCCAGTTCTCCAAGCGCCTGACCATCGAACAGGTCGAGGAAGGCCATGAGCTGGCGCCGAAATTCGACGAGCACGGCCTGATCGCCTGCGTCACCACCGCCGCCGGCTCGGGCGAA
Organism: Panacagrimonas sp.; assembly: GCF_020697055.1. Lineage (GTDB taxonomy): Bacteria > Pseudomonadota > Gammaproteobacteria > Nevskiales > Nevskiaceae > Panacagrimonas. The sequence continues at coordinate 26,733 of NZ_JAJFBP010000006.1, forward strand.
GTGCTGATGCTCGGCTACATGAACGCCGAGGCGCTCAAGAAGACGATCCTGACCGGCGAGGCGCACTACTACAGCCGCAGCCGCAAGCAGCTCTGGCACAAGGGCGCGACCTCGGGCCTGGTGCAGAAGGTCGTCGAGATGCGCATCGACGACGACCAGGACGCGGTCTGGCTGCGCGTCGAGATCCCGGGCGACGCGAGCTGCCACGTGGGCTATCGCTCCTGCTTCTACCGTTCGATCCCGACCGGCGAAGGCGGTGACACGCGCGAGCTGCATTTCGAGGAAAGCGAAAAGGTCTTCGATCCGAAGAAGGTGTACGGCGACGCGCCGAACCCCACGATCCTCTGATCGCTCAGGGCTCGGGCGGCGCGTTCCAGAAACGCGCGACCTCGCGCCGCCACGATCGCGTTCCGATCCCGCCGTCCGTTTCACGCCAGATCCGGATCGCGCCTTCGACGCCGGTCGTCAGCGGACGCGCACCGATCGCCACGTAGCGATCGACCACCTCCGGCCGCGGATGGCGGAAGTGGCTGCGCCACGCCGCGCCGAACACCACGACGCTCGGCGCGACCGCCTGCACGAACGCTTCGGTCGACGACGTGCGGCTGCCGTGGTGCGGGGCGATCAGCACGTCGGCACGCAGCTGGTCGGCGTGGTCGCGCAGCAGGCGAGCTTCGGCGGCCTGTTCGATGTCGCCGGCCAGCAGCGCGACCAGGCCGTCGGCCGTCACGCGCAGCACGCAGGACCGATCGTTGTCGGACCTGGCGTCGGGGTCGCCGTTTGCCGGATGCAGGATCTCGAATTCCACGCCGTCCCAGCGCCAGCGCTGTCCGTCGCGGCAGGCGACCGATCCGGGCGTGCCGAGCTCGGCGTCGACGCGAACCAATCGGCGCACCGCCTCCATACCGCCGGCGTGATCGCCGTCACCGTGCGACAGCAGCAGCAGGTCGATGCCGCGCCGTCCCAGACCCAGGATCGCCGGCGCAACGACCGACTCGCCGGCGTCGAAACCCTCCTCGAACGCGGGACCGGCGTCGTACAGCAGCACGTGATGGCGCGTGCGCACCAGCACCGACAGGCCCTGGCCGACGTCGAGCACGGTGATCTCGAAAGGTCCGCGGACCGGCAGCTGCGGCGGCCATAGCAGCGGCAGGAAACACGGAACGGCCAGCGCGCGCAGCGGCCATCCGCGCGGCGCGAACGCCATCACCGCCCCGAACAGCGCAAGCGCCAATGCCGCCAGTGGCGGCGCCGCGGGCAGCCACGCCGCCGGCGCGCTCGACGCGAGCCACGCCAGCGCCGTTTCGATCCCGTGCAGCGCATCGGCGACGAGCACCAGCGCGCGCACGCCGATGTCGCCGAACGCCCACGCTGCGGCCATCGCGGCCAGCACCAGCGGCGTGAGCACGGTCATCACCGGCACCGCCACCAGGTTGACCAGCGGTCCGAGCCAGGCGGCACCGCTGAAGAAATACAGCGTCAGCGGCGCCAGCAGCACGCTGAGCATCGCCTGGAGCACCAGCGCCAGTCTCCATGCCGGCGCGCGGCGCAGCCGTCCGGTCGTCGAATAGAAGATCGCCGCCACCGCGGCGAACGACAGCCACATCCCGGACGACAGCACCGCGGCCGGAGCGCTGACGAGCATCAGCGCGAGCGCGCAGGCCAGGCCGCGCAGCGGGTCCGCGCTGCGGCCCGGCAGCGTCGCGAACAGCAGCAGGCCGAGCATCAACGCGGCGCGCTGCGCCGGCGACTCCCAGCCCGCGAGCAGGCCATACGCCAGACCGGCAAAGGCGGCCGCGACGGCCGCGCCCTTCTGTGCGGGCCATCGCGCCGCCAGATGCCGCGATAGCGGCCAGGTCCAGCGCACGAACACATAGGCCACCGCCGCGAGGATCGCGATGTTGAAACCGGAGATCGCGACCAGGTGGCTCGTGCCGGTTCGTCGAAACACATCCCACTGCGCGTCGCTGAAACCCGCGTCATCGCCGACGGTCAGCGCCGAGACCATCGCGCGCGACGGGTGCGTCGCCAGCCAGCCATCGATCGCGTCGACCAGCGCCTGGCGCGCGCGCAGCACCGGCATCGAGCGCGTTGCATCGCAACGCGCGGCGTCGCGCACCGTCGCGACCGCGCCGATGCCGCGCCGATACAGCCAGCCCTCGTAATCGAAGCCGCGCGGATTGGCCGAACCGTGCGGCGTACGCAGGCGCAGGCTCATGCGCCAGCACTGGCCGCCGCGCACCGTTGCGTCGGTGCGATACCAGGACACGCGCAGGCGTCGCGGAAGCGCAGGATCGATCGGCTCGAACTCGAATCGCAGCGTCTGCGCATCCGCCGGACCGGCGCGCTCCGGCAGGCTCGCGACGTGGCCGACCACGTCCCGCATCTGGCCGTGTCGATCCGCCGGCCAACGATCGTCGAGATACGCGCGTCCGGCCCACAGCGCGACCAGCGCGCCCAGCAGCGCCGCGCCCCACGACGCGCGCCCCGGCCAGCGGACCAGCGCCGGCAGCGCCAGCGCGGCGGCCAGCGGGACCAACCCGGGAAAGGAGATCGTGGCCGCCGCGTGCACCATGAGCACGCCGGCGACCAGCGCGAGGCTCAGCCGGAGGGCATCGCCTGCAGCAGCCGGCCGGACTCGAGCGTGCACGTCCGTTCCATTCGCGCCGCCAGTCCCAGGTCGTGCGTGACCACCACCAGGCTGGTGCCCAGTTCGCGATTGAGCTCCAGCATCAGGTCGAACACGCGCGCGGCGGTGCGCGTATCCAGGTTGCCGGTGGGTTCGTCGGCGAGCACGCAGGCGGGGCGCGTCACCAGGGCACGGGCGACCGCCGCGCGCTGGCGTTCGCCGCCGGACAACTCACCCGGCTTGTGCGCGAGACGCTCGCCCAGGCCGACGCGCTCCAGCAGCTCGCGGGCGCGTGCGTAGGCGACCTCGTTTTTCTCCCGACGGATGAGCAGGGGCAAGGCCACGTTCTCGAGCGCGGTGAACTCCGGCAGAAGATGGTGGAACTGGTAGACGAATCCAAGCGCGTGATTGCGCAGATCGCCGCGCGCCGCATCGCTGAGCGCCGACATCTTCGAACCCTGCACCCACACTTCGCCTTCGGTGGGCGAGTCCAGACCGCCGAGCAGATGCAGCAGCGTCGATTTGCCCGAACCCGATGCACCGACGATCGCCATGCGCTCGCCGCGCGCGATCTCCAGGTCGACGCCGTCGAGCACCGTCAGGCGCAGGCGGCCGTCGTCGAACGTTTTCTTGAGGCCGGTACAGGCCAGGACGGGACTCGGGACTCGGGAGTCGGGACTCGGGGACAGCTTGTTCGAGGACGCGTCCGTTTTTTCGCCGGCTTGATCGGGTCCCGAGTCCCGAGTCGCGGGTCCCGGCTGTTCCTTCTCACTCATATCGCAACGCCTCCGCCGGCTGCACGCGCGACGCACGCCACGCGGGATACAGCGTCGAGAGCAATCCCAGCGCCAGCGACAACGCGCCGATGCGCACGACGTCGGACGTCTTGAGCTCCGACGGCAGATCGCTGATGTAGTAGACCGACGGATCGAGGAACTGCTGGCCCGTCGCGGCCTGCAGCAGCGGCATCAGCGCCTCGACGTTGAGCGCCAGCGTCACGCCGCCGGCGACGCCGAGCAGGGTCCCGATCACGCCGATGATCGAACCCTGCACCATGAAGATCGCCATGATCGCGCGCGGCCGTGCACCGAGCGTGCGCAGGATCGCGATGTCGGCCTGCTTGTCCTGCACCACCATCACCAGCGTCGAGACGATGTTGAACGCCGCCACGCCGACGATCAGCGACAGGATGATGAACATCACCATCTTCTCGGTGGCCACCGCCTTGAAGAAGTTGGCGTGGCTGCGCGTCCAGTCGTTGACGTAGAACGTTCCGTCGAGCGTCATCGCCAGTTCGCGCGCGACCGCCGGCGCACGGAACAGGTCGTGCAGCTTCAAGCGCACGCCCGTCACGCCCTCGCCCATCCGGTACAGCGACTGCGCGTCGCCCAGGTGGATCAGCACCAGCCCGCGGTCGAATTCGTACATGCCGACCTTGAAGACGCCGCTGACGGTGAACCGGCGAAAGCGCGGCAGCACGCCCGCAGGCGTGATGCTCGCGGTCGGGATCATCAGGTCGAGCTTGGAGCCCGGCTGCACGCCGAGCGCCTGCGCCAGTTCCCAGCCGACGACGATGTTGAATTCACCGGCCTCGAGCGACTCCAGCGAGCCGCTGGTCATGTGGTTGCCGATCTCGGAAACCTTGACCTCTTCGGCGGGCAGCACGCCGCGCAGCATCGTGCCGGAGAGGTCCTGGCCGACGCGAAGCATGCCCTCGCCTTCGATGTAGGGGGCAACGCCGGCGATGTCGGCGTGCTTCGAGACCGATTGCGCGACATCGGGCCAGTTCTCCAGCTTGCCGCGATAGGCCGAGATCGTGGCGTGGCTGGCCATGCCCAGGATGCGCGTGCGCAGCTCGCGCTCGAATCCGTTCATGACCGACAGCACCGTGATCAGCGCGGTCACGCCGATCGCGATGCCGATCATCGAGGCGCCGGAGATGAAGGAGATGAAGTGGTTGCGCCGCTTGGCCCGGGTGTACCGCAGGCCGGCGAACAGCTCGTAGGGATTCCGCATCCGCCCATTCTAGCCAGCGGCTCCGGCGCGCTGACTGCGAATCACCCGGCCTGGGTCGCCTCGCGCAAGCGCTGGAACAGGATTTCGCAGCGTTCCAGCAGCGTCTCGAGCGTCGCGATGCCCGTATCGAAATCGCCGGACTTGAGCACCTGCTCGACCGCTTCGAGCGCGTGTCCCAGCGCATCGGCGGCGACGATCCGGACTTCCGACTTGAGGCTGTGTGCCACGCGTGCGGCCGAGACGCGGTCCCCGGCCGCGACCGCCGAACGCAGGTCGCGGCGCTTGCGGCCCAGGTCGTCGTGCATCGTCTGGACCAGTTCGAGCGCGCCGTCCGGTTCGTAGAGTTCCTTGAGCGGCGCGAGCATTCCGTCGTGGTAGTCGGCTGGCATCGCGCAAGCTTACGGCGATTCGAAGCGGGCGCCCGCCCCCGGTCGAAGGCGTTCGCCGAACGGCGGTACGGGCCCCGCCGCCTCGGCCCGGCGCTGTTTGCCGCGGCCGGAGCGGTGTTATCCTGCTGCCGAGATTGTCGAGGTAACCTCCCCATGCGCCTTGGATTTCTCCTTCTTCCCGCGGTCCTCTGCCTGCCCCTCGCGGCCGTCGCCCAGCCGACCGACGACGATCAGGTTCCTGTCGTCGTGGTCACCGGCGCATCAGCGGCGCCGAGCAGCTCGATCCTGCCGACCAAGGGAATGAACAAGTCCGCGGTCGTCGCGCGCTACGGCCAGCCGAGCGCCAAGCGTGCGCCGGTCGGTGGCAGCTCGCGCCAGCAACCGCCGATCACGCGCTGGGACTACGACGGTTACACGGTGATCTTCGAATACGACCACGTCGTCGATACCGTGCAGCGCGGCAATCCCGCGCCGATCGCGGTGTACGACGGACTGGCCGGAGGTCCGCCGCGGTAACGTCGGCAACGTTCCTTTTTCATGGCCTCGGCGGTTGCGACCGCCGGGGCTTTGTCATTTCTGCGCAGCTGACATGACCGATTACCTTCCGCCCGAGTGGGCGCCGCAATCCGGCGTGATGCTCACCTGGCCACGCGCCGACGGCGACTTCGCCCGTCACTTCGATGCCGTCGAGGACAACTTCGTCCGTATCGCGGTGGCGATCAGCCGCTTCGAGCCGGTGCACATCAACTACGGGCTCACGCCGCAGACGCTGCACGCCCGTCTGGTCGCGGCCGGGGCACGGGCCGATCGCATCGACATCCGGCAGGTCGAGTCGGACGACGTCTGGGCGCGCGATCACGGGCCGATCACGGTGCGACGCGACGGCCGCTGGGTGCATCTGGATTTCGGCTTCAACGGCTGGGGCGGCAAGTTCGAAGCAGCACGGGACGATGCGCTGACGCGCCGGCTCGCGGATCTCGGTGCCTGGAATGCGCCGGTCGAGACGCAGGACTTCGTGCTCGAAGGCGGCGCCATCGAGGTCGATGGTCGCGGCACGCTGCTGACGACCGAGCGCTGCCTGCTCGCGCCGACGCGCAACCCGCACCTGGACAAGGCGGGCATCGAGGCGTTCCTGAAACCGCGGCTCGGCGTGAGCCGGGTGCTGTGGCTCAAGCACGGCGACCTGCTCGGCGACGACACCGACGGTCACATCGACACGGTCGCGCGCTTCTGCGATCCGCACACGATCGCCTTCCAGGCCTGCGCCGATCGCGGCGACCCGCACCACGACGACCTGGCGGCGATGGAAGACGAACTGCGCGCATTCCGCGACGCGGACGGTCGGCCGTATCGGCTCGTCGCGCTGCCGCTGCCGGAGGCGATCCATGACGAGGACGCCGATCGCCGTCGACTGCCGGCGGGCTACGCGAACTTCCTGATCATCAACGGCGCGGTGCTGGTGCCGACCTACGGCGTGCCGCAGGACGAGCCGGCGCTGGCCGCGTTGCGCCCGTGCTTTCCGGATCGCGAGGTGATCGGTATCGACTGCCGCTGGCTGATCCGGCAGTACGGCAGCCTGCACTGCGTGACGATGCAGATCCCGGCGTAGAGCGGGAAAGCGGCCGACCCGCCGTCTGCTACTGGATTTCCGCGAGCGCCTGATCGAGCCGGTTCACGGCAATCACTTCGATATCGAGCTTCGTGCCGCGCCGCGGCTTGTTCGCCTCGGGCACCAGCGCCCGCTTGAAGCCCTGCTTGGCCGCTTCGGAAAGGCGATCCTCGCCGCCCTGCACCGGCCTGATCTCACCGGCCAGCCCCACTTCGCCGAAGACGACGAGGTCGGTCGGAACAGGACGTCCGCGAAAGCTCGACAGGGCCGCCATCAACAGCGGCAGGTCGGCGGCCGGCTCGGTGATGCGCATGCCGCCCACCACGTTGGCGAACACGTCCTGGTCGCCGAGCGCAACGCCGCCGTGGCGGTGCAGCACCGCGAGCAGCATGTTGAGCCGGTTGCCTTCGAGGCCCAGCGCCACGCGCCGCGGATTGCCGATCATCGAGCGATCGACCAGTGCCTGGACCTCGACCAGCATCGGGCGCGTGCCCTGGCGCGTGACGGTGATGACGCTGCCCGGCACCGGCTGCTCGTGCCGCGACAGGAACAGCGCCGAAGGATTGCTCACTTCCTTGAGCCCGGCGTCGGTCATCGCGAACACGCCGAGTTCGTTGACCGCGCCGAAGCGATTCTTGACCGCGCGGATCAGCCGGAATCGCGATCCCGGGTCGTGTTCGAAATACAGCACCGTGTCGACCATGTGCTCGAGCACGCGCGGCCCGGCGATCGCGCCTTCCTTGGTCACGTGTCCGACCAGGATCACCGTCGTGCCGGTGCGCTTGGCGTGCTGCACCAGCTGCGCCGCGCACTCGCGCAGCTGCGAGACCGATCCCGGCGCCGAATCCAGGCTCTCGGTGTAGAGCGTCTGGATCGAGTCGATCACCACCAGGCCCGGTCGTGTCGCGCTCACCGCGGCGAGCACCGTTTCGATCGACGTCTCGGCCAGCGCCGGCAGGTCCACGCGCGGCAGGCCCAGACGCTTGGCGCGCAACGCGACCTGCGACAGCGATTCCTCGCCCGTCACGTACAAGGTGTCCACGCGACCCTCGACTGCGGCGAGCATCTGCAGCAGCAACGTCGATTTGCCGATGCCCGGATCGCCGCCGATCAGGATCACCGCACCGCGCACCAATCCGCCGCCGAGCACGCGATCCATCTCGGACAATCCGGACGCCAGGCGTGGCGCCGACTCGGCGTCGACTTCATGCAGGCGCCGCACCGCCGATCCGCCGACCGCGGCGGCCGATCGACCTGCGGCGCGTGTCGGAGTGGCCGCGACGATCGACTCGACCAGCGTGTTCCACGCACCGCAGTCGGGACACTGGCCGGCCCATTTCGAAGCCGCTGCACCGCAGTTCTGGCACACGTAGGCGGTCTTGTGACGTGCCATGCGGTTTACCGTGAAGTCTGTTGGTAAGGGTCTGTTGACCGTCGTTTGGTCGCTGCGCAGGGGTCTATTTTCGCGCGGGGCAAGGAACGAGCGACGAGGTGTATTGGATATACATGAGGAGCGAGTGACGCGGCCATGCGCGAAAACAGACCCCTGCCCGGAGGGTTGCCCCCGCAATTTCGGCCATGCCGCGTTGCTCGTCGCTCATGTATGTCCAATACACCTCGCTCCTCGCGCCTTGCTTGGCCGAAATTGCGGGGGCAACGCAGCGACCAAACGACGGTCAACAGACCCTAAGGGTTTGAAATCCACGCTAGTATCACCCGCGGAACGCGCTGGGGTTCGCGCGAGGGGACGGGGGCAAGGTGAAGCAGGGGGTCTGGTCCAAGGACTGGTTTGCGGCGCTTGCCTTCTCGGCGGCGTTCGTATTGCTGGCCTACGTCGTCGTCCCCGACAGCTTCAGCGCACTCGAGCGGTACGGCTACGACCTCGGCCTGCGATCGAGCTCACGCGCTCCGTCCGATCGCATCGCGATCATCGCCATCGACGACGACAGCATCAGCAAGATCGGTCGTTACCCCTGGCCGCGCTCGGTGCACGCCCAGATGATCGACCGCTTGCGCGAGTCGGGCGCCAAGGTGGTCGCGAGCGCGATCTTCTTTTCCGAAACGCAGGACGAGCCGGGTCTGGCGGCCTTGAACGATCTCTCGGCCTTTCTTGCCCAATCACCGCTGACGCAGACGATGCCGGGCGAAGTCCAGGTGGTCGGCAACCAGATTGCCGAGGTCGGTGCATTGACCGCCGCGCGGCCGACCCACCCGTCGCTGGCCGTGCCGGCGGACATCATGGCCATCCGCGAGCTCGGAAAGACGTGGTCCGGCTCGACGCTCGCCACCCGATTCTCGACGCAGTTGTCCGAACTGCAGCAGCGGCTCGACGCCGCGCGCGGCCGGCTCGCGGCCGACGACTCGCTCGGCGCCGCGATGCGCGCGTCCGGCGCCAGCCTGTTGCCGATGATGTTCACGCCGGGTCGGCCGCAGGGGAATCCGGACGCGCCAATGCCCGCCTACGTCAGCCGCTTCGCGCTGACCAACGTGCACGACACCGTGGGGGCCCGGGCTTCGGGAAGTCTGCCGATGCCGACGATCTCGGCCGACCTGCTGCCGCTGCCGGACCTGGGTCAGGCCGCCGCGGGCATGGGCCACCTGCTGTTCATGCTCGATTCCGACGGCGTGGTGCGGGAGGAACCGCTGGCGGTCCAGTACCACGATGCGCTGTATCCCTCGCTGAGCCTGATGACCGCGGCCAGGGCGCTCAATCTCAAGCCAGAGGACATCGAGGTGCGACTCGGCGAGGGCGTGGTGCTCGGCGGCGCGCTGATCGAGACGACGCCGCACCTGCAGATGCGCACGCACTTCTACGGCGACGTGAACGGCCGTCCGCCGTTCCCGGTGTATTCGTTCCACGACGTGCGCGAAGGCAGGATCCAGAAGCACGCGTTCAAGGACAAGATCGTCCTGATCGGCACCACCGCGGCCGGCACCGGCGATGCGCTGGCCACACCGGTGTCCGCCAGCGTGCCGCCCGTGATGATGCTGGCGCACTCGGTCTCCAGCGTTCTGCAGGGCCACTACTTCACCGAGCCCTCCGGGTCCGGCGTCCTGACGGCGATCGTGCTGATCCTGGTGATCGTCTACCTGGCGGTGCTGCTGCCGATGCTCTCGCCCGTCCTCGGGTTCGCACTGGGCGCGGGCCTGGTGCTGGTCCTGCTGCTGATCGAATTTTCGCTGCTCGCGGCCGGCGCGGTGTGGGTACAGCTCACGGTCCCGGCGGTGCTGCTCGTCGCCGGGCACCTGTTCATCGCGGGCAAGAGACTGCGCATCACCGACAAGCTCAAACTCACGCGCGACGCCGAAAGCGCGGAGTCGAACAAGATGCTGGGCCTGGCGTTGCAGGGGCAGGGTCAGCTCGACATGGCGTTCGAGAAGTTCAAGCGCGTGCAGCCGGTCGACGACAAGCTGCTCGACCTGGTCTACAACCTCGCGCTCGACTTCGAACGCAAACGTCAGTTCAACAAGGCCGAAAGCGTCTACCAGTTCATCGGCTCGAAGGACAGGAACTTCCGCGACGTGCAGTCCAAGCAGGTGCGGGCCAGGAAGCTGTCCGACACCGTGATCCCCGGTGGCGGGATGGGCGGACCCCATTCCGAAGGCACGCTGCTCCTTTTCGGCGAAGCCGGCATGGAACTGCCGATGCTCGGCCGCTACCAGGTCGAAAAGGAACTGGGCAAGGGCGCGATGGGCGTGGTGTATCTGGGCCGTGATCCCAAGATCGGTCGCAGGGTCGCGATCAAGACCATGGCGTTGACCGGAGATTTCGCGTCGGACGACATCGATGGCGTCAAGGAGCGCTTCTTCCGCGAAGCGGAGGCCGCGGGCAACCTGTCCCACCCTCACATCGTCCAGATCTTCGATGCCGGCGAAGAGCACGACCTCGCCTACATCGCGATGGAGTTCATCCAGGGCTACGACCTGGTGCGCCATACGCGGCCGCCCAACCTGCTGCCCGTCGCGGACGTCATCAAGTACATCGCCGACGCGGCCGATGCGCTGGATTACGCGCACTCGCGCAACGTCGTGCACCGCGACATCAAGCCCGCCAACCTGATGCTCGTCGAGCAGACCAAGACCATCAAGGTCACCGACTTCGGCGTGGCACGCATCACCGATGCCAGCAAGACCAAGACCGGCATGGTGCTGGGCACGCCCAGCTACATGAGCCCGGAGCAGCTTTCGGGCAAGAAGGTCGACGGTCGTTCCGACCTGTTCTCGCTCGGGGTCACCCTCTACCAACTGCTGACGGGCTCGCTGCCGTTCATGGCGGACTCGATGGCTTCACTGATGTTCAAGATCGCCAATGACAAACATGAACCCGCCACTGCGGTGCGCGGCGATCTGCCCCGCGGCGTCGACGCGATTCTCGACCGGGTGCTCGAGAAGCACTACGACCGCCGCTATGCGCGGGGCGCGGACTTCGCGCGAGACCTTCGCGCCCTGTTCGCCGTGACCGCCTGAGCACGCCAACGATGCCCATCAAGGACAAGGTGAGCACCGCCCTGATCACGGACGTGGGCCGCGTGCGCACCAACAACGAGGACGCGGTGGCCGAGGACCGCGAACTCGGCCTGCTGGTTCTGGCCGACGGCATGGGCGGCTACAACGCCGGCGAGGTCGCCAGCGGCATCGCCACCAAGACCATTGCCGAGGTCGTGCGGCGCGACTGGAAGTCGCTGCCGCGGACCAATCCGCCATCGGTGAAGGGCATGCCCTCGCCGCACGCGACGTTGTTGAAGAAGGCGGTCGAAGAAGCCCACACGACGATCTTCCAGGCCGCGCAATCGCAGCCCCAGTGCGCCGGCATGGGCACCACGGTGGTCGTGGTACTGCTGCACGACGACATGATGAGCATCGCGCACGTCGGCGATTCGCGGCTGTATCGCTACCGTTTCAGCCAATTGCAGCAGGTCACGCGCGACCATTCGCTGCAGGAAGAAATGATCGCCAAGGGCCACTACACGCGTGAAGAAGCGGCGATGATGGTGCGCAAGAACATCGTCACGCGGGCGCTGGGGGTCGAGGCCGAGGTCAACGTCGAACTCAACGAGGCACCGGTCGAAGTCGGCGATACGCTGCTGCTGTGCTCGGACGGACTCACCGACATGGTCAGCGACGAGCAGATCGGCATCATCCTGCGGCGCAACGGCGACGACCTGCAGGGTGCCGCCCGCGACCTCGTGCAACAGGCGCTGCAGGGCGGGGGCAAGGACAATGTTTCGGTCGTACTGGCACGGGTGGACCAGTCACTCGCGCCAGGCCGGCCCTGGTATCGCCACCTGCTGGACTGGTTCTGACGGACCTTTGCGTCCGACTGTATTACGCTCGCACCGACGCTAGGGAAGAGACCATGGGCAAGCTCGTCATCACCGACAACAACGGCGCCACGACGCAGTTCGATCTGCACGCGGAGCGCGTCACCATTGGCCGCGCCGCGGGCAACGACGTCGTGCTCAACGACAAGGCCACCTCGGGCCGGCACGCGGCGATCGTGACCATCCTGGACGACTCGTTCCTGGAGGATCTCGATTCGACCAACGGCACGCAGGTCAACGGCCAGCCCGTGACCAAGCATCCGCTGACGCACGGAGACGTCATCACCATCGGCCGCAACACGCTGCGCTACTTCACCGCGGAAGCCAGCGACGCGGAGATGGACAAGACGATGATCCTGCGCCCCGGGAGCGTCCCACCCGCGATGAAGCCGGCGTCGCGCCCGGCTCCGCCCAATCCGGCCCTCACCAGCGCCGGCAAGCCCGTGCTCGGCAGGCTGCGGATCGCCAGCGGCAGCAGCCAGGGCCGCGAACTCGAACTGAACAAGCCGCTCACGACGCTGGGCAAGCCCGGCGTACAGGTCGCGGCGATCACCCGCCGCGCCGAGGGCTACTACATCGTCCAGGTCGATTCCACCGGCGGACGCAAGCTGCGCATCAACGGCGTCGAGGTCGAGGCGCAGCCGCGCCGGCTCGCCGATCGCGACAAGGTCGAGCTCGCGGGAACCCAGATGGAGTTCCAGATCATCGGCTGATGGCGGTCCTTGGCGGCCCGCTGGCTTAAAATCAGCGGCCATGAATACCCCTGCCCTCGCCGAGACCATCGGCAACACGCCGCTGGTGCGGCTCACGCGCCTGCCCGGCATCGGCAACAACGTCCTGCTGGCCAAGCTCGAGGGCAACAACCCGGCCGGCTCGGTCAAGGACCGTCCCGCCTATTCGATGATCAAGCGCGCCGAGGAGCGCGGCGAGATCAAGCCCGGCGACACGCTGATCGAGGCGACCTCCGGCAACACCGGCATCGCGCTGGCGATGGCCGCCGCGATGCGCGGCTACCGCATGGTGCTGATCATGCCGGCGCACATGAGCGCCGAGCGCCGCGCGCAGATGCGGGCCTACGGCGCCGAGATCGTGGCGGTGACCAAGGAACAGGGCATGGAGTACGCGCGCGACCTGGCGCTGCGGATGCAGAAGGATGGCAAGGGCCGCGTCCTCGACCAGTTCGCCAATCCCGACAATCCGCGCGCGCACTACGAGGGCACCGGTCCCGAGATCTGGCGCGACACCGAGGGCACGGTCACGCACTTCGTCGCGACCATGGGCACCACCGGCACCATCATGGGAACCGGGCGCTTCCTGCGCGAAAAGAAGCCGGACATCGAGATCATCGGCGTGCATCCGGCCGGCGAGTCGTCGATCCCGGGCATCCGCAAGTGGCCCAAGGAATACGAGCCGGGCATCTACGACGTCAGCAAGATCGACCGGATCATCGAGGTCGACGCGCAGAGCGCCGAAGGCATGATGCGCGAGGTGGCGAGTTCGGAGGGACTGTTCTGCGGCCCCTCCTCCGGCGGTTCGATCTTCGCGGCGGTGCAGGTCTGCAAGCGCGTCCAGAACGCCACCGTGGTCTGCATCGTGTGCGATCGCGGCGATCGGTACGTGTCCACCGGCGTGTTTCCGGCGTGACGCGAATGAAGCGTTCAACGCAAAGGCGCAAAGAGCGCAAAGGAAAAGCAAGATTTTTTTCTTTGCGTCCTTTGCGCCTTTGCGCTGAGATTTTTCCGAGACCGTGAGCGCCCCAACCCTCGTTTTCGACATCGAGACCGTTCCCGACCTGGACGGTGCGCGCCGCATCCTGGGCCTGCCCAGCGCCGACGACGACACCGTCTGGACCGCGATGAGCGCGCTGCGCCGGGCCGAGCGCGGCACCGAGTTCCAGCCTGCGCACTTGCAGAAGGTCGTAGCGATCTCCTGCCTGCTGCGCGCCGGCGACACGCTGCGCTGCTGGTCGGTCGGCGACGAGAACGCCGACGAGGCCGAGCTGGTGCAGAAATTCTTCCTGGGTGTGGAGAAGTTCAAGCCCACGCTGGTCAGCTGGAACGGCGGCGGTTTCGACCTGCCGGTGCTGCACTATCGCGGGCTGATCCATGCCGTGCGCGCACAGGCGTACTGGGACAACGGCCACTTCGACCGGGAGGCGAAGTGGAACAACTACCTCAAGCGCTACGAGTTCCGCCACACCGACCTGATGGACGTGCTGGCGCTCTACACCGGCCGGCAGAACGCGCCGCTCAACGAGATCGCGCTGCTGCTGGGCCTGCCCGGCAAGCTCGGCATGGACGGCTCCAAGGTGTTCGGCGCGTGGCGCGAAGGACGCATTGGCGAAATCCGTGCGTACTGCGAGACCGACGTGATGAACACCTGGCTGGTCTACCTGCGCTTCCAGTTCATGCGCGGGCACCTGTCCGAGGACGAGTACGAGCAGGAGATCCTGCTTGCGCGCGACTTTCTCGAGCAGAACCCTGCGCCGCACTGGGCCGAGTTCGCCGCCGCCTGGAACGAATGAGCGGATTCCGTGGCACGCCGCGCCGGCGCAAGGCGCTCCCCGAGGGCGAGTTCGAAGCCGCCATCGTCGACCTCGCCGAGGACGGCCGCGGCGTCGCGCGCATCGACGGCAAGGTCTGCTTCATCCATGGCGCCCTTCCCGGCGAGACCGTGAAGTTCCGCTACACGCGCGTGCACCGCGACGCCGACGAGGGCGAGACCGCGCAGGTGCTGACGGCCTCGCCCGATCGGGTCGAGCCTCCCTGCGCGCATTTCGGCGTCTGCGGCGGCTGCGCGCTCCAGCACCTCGCGCCCGGTGCACAGATCGCGCTCAAGCAGCGGCAGATGCTCGAAGCGCTGCGGCGCATCGGAAAAGTCGAACCCGAGTCGGTGGCGGCTCCGATCACCGGTCCCACGCTCGGCTATCGGCGCCGGGCGCGGCTCGGCGCGAAGTACGTCGACAAGCGCGGCACGGCGCTGGTCGGATTCCGCGAGCGCGCGAGCCCGTTCCTGGCCGCCCTCGAGTCCTGCCAGGTGCTCGACCCCCGCGTCGGTCGCAAACTCCAGGCGCTCGGCGAATGCATCTCGCAGCTTTCGATCCGGCGTGACCTGCCGCAGATCGAGATCGCCAGCGCCGGCGACGGACCTGCCGACGGGCCGGTGGCGCTGGTACTGCGCGTGCTCAAGCCGCCGTCCGATTCCGATCGCGAACGCCTCTCGCAGCTGGCGCGCGATCACGGCTTCACGCTGTACCTGCAGAGCGGCGGACCCAACAGCGTGGCGCCGCTGACGCCGCCGGCGCCCGGGCTTCTGTACGACCCCGACGGCGGCCGCGATCGCCTGCGCTTCCTGCCGACCGACTTCATCCAGGTCAACGGTCCGGTCAGCCGCCAGGCGGTGCGCCAGGCGATCGACTGGCTCGATCCGGCGCCGGGCGCAGCGGTGCTCGAGCTGTTCTGCGGCCTGGGCAACTTCTCCGTCCCGCTGGCGCGGCGCGGCGCACGCGTGACCGCGGTCGAAGGCGATGCCGGCCTGGTCGATCGCGCACGTGCGAATGCGCAGGTAGCCGGCCTGGAAGTGCTGTTCCACACTGCCGACCTGTTTCAACCACGCCCGGAGGCCCCGTGGCGGCAGGGATCGTACGACGCGGTGCTGCTGGATCCGCCGCGAGCAGGCGCCGAAGCGATGATGCCGGTCATCGGTGCGTTGCGGCCCGCGCGCGTCGTGTACGTGTCGTGCCACCCCGGCACGCTCGCCCGCGACGCCGGACTGCTCGTGCACGAGCACGGCTACCGGCTGGCGCGCGCCGGCGTGATGGACATGTTTCCGCATACCACCCACGTCGAGTCGATGGTCCTGTTCGAGCGGGACTAGCGCAGGCCATTTAGCGAGGTCGTTCCCATGCCCATCGAAATCGAACGCAAGTTCCTGCTCGCCAACGACCGCTGGCGCAGCGAGGTCATCCGCCATACCAGCATGCGCCAGGGCTATCTCGGCGCGCCCGGCGGAAAGGCCTCGATCCGCGTGCGGCTCGAAGCCCGGCGCGCGCGGCTGAACATCAAGTCGGCCGTCATCGGCGATACCCGCGACGAATACGAGTACGAGATCCCGCTGGCCGAAGCCACGGAGATGTTCGACAACCTCTGCATCGGCCGCGTCGAGAAGATCCGCCACTACATCGAACGCGACGGCCTGACCTGGGAGATCGACGAATTCCTGGGGGACAACCAGGGATTGGTCGTGGCCGAAGTGGAACTCGAGCAGCAGGCCCAGCGGGTGCCCGCTCCGCCCTGGCTGGGACGCGAAATCACGACCGACCCCCGCTACTACAATCACAGCCTGTCGATAAAGCCTTATCGTTCGTGGCATGCACATTGAGGTCGATCTCGGACGCCAGCGCCTGCTGCTGTGGAACCAAGGGCGCGTGCTGCGCGAGTGCCTGGTATCCACCGGCGGCAACGGCGTCGGCGAGATCAACGGTTCGGGCTGCACCCCGCGCGGCCGTCACGTGGTCCGGGCCAAGATCGGCGCAGGCGCACCGGAGGGCATGCTGTTCCGGGCGCGTCGTCCCACCGGCGACGTCTGGACCCCCGAGTTGCACGCCCGCTTTCCCGGCCGCGACTGGATCCTGACGCGGATCCTGTGGCTGTCGGGCGTCGAACGCGGCCGCAACCGGCTCGGCTGCGTCGACACGTTCCGCCGCTACATCTACCTGCACGGCACGCCGCCGACGACGCGGCTCGGCATGCCCGGATCCAAGGGCTGCATCCGCATGGCCAACCGCGACGTCACCGCGCTGTTCGATCAGCTGCCGGTGGGCGCCGAGGTGGAGCTGCACGAATAGTTCATCCCCGCGACCGATCGACCCCCTCCTTCAATCCATGCCAGGCAAGGCTGCCCAGG
Source organism: Panacagrimonas sp. (assembly GCF_020697055.1). GTDB lineage: Bacteria > Pseudomonadota > Gammaproteobacteria > Nevskiales > Nevskiaceae > Panacagrimonas. The sequence continues at coordinate 43,602 of NZ_JAJFBP010000006.1, forward strand.
GCCGCATCGGCCCGCTGATGCTCGACGTCGGAGGACTCGAGCTCAACGCCGAGGACCGCGACGTGCTGGCTCACCCGCTGGTCGGTGGCGTCATCCTGTTCACGCGCAACTATCGCGACCCCGATCAGCTGCGCGCGCTGTGCGCGAACATCCTGGCGATCAAGCGCTCGCCGCGGCTGCTGCTGGCGGTGGATCACGAAGGCGGGCGCGTGCAGCGCTTCCGCGTCGGGTTCTCGCGCATCCCGGCGATGCGCACGCTGGGCAAGCGCTACGAGGAGAGCGCCAAGGCCGCGCTCGACGAGGCCGCCAACCACGGATTCACCATCGGCACCGAGCTGGGCGCTTTCGGCATCGACCTGTGCTTCGCACCGGTGCTGGATCGCGACATCGGCGTGTCCGGCGTGATCGGCGATCGCGCATTCGCCACCAAGATCGACGAGATCGTGGAACTGGCGCGCGCGTTCCGTTCCGGCCTCAATCGCGCCGGTATGGCGGCCACCGGCAAGCACTTTCCCGGTCACGGCGCGGTGGCGGCCGATTCGCACCTCGAGCTGCCGGTCGATCGCCGTTCGCTGGGCGAACTCGAGCGCACCGAGCTTGCGCCATTCCGTCCGCTGATCGAGGACGGCATCGAGTCGCTGATGATGGCCCACGTGCGCTACACCGCCGTCGACCAGATCCCCGCCTCGCTGTCGCGCAAGTGGATTGCCGGAACGTTGCGCCGCAAGCTGCGATATCGCGGTGCGGTGTTCTGCGACGACCTGTCGATGAACGGAGCGGCCGTGGTCGGCACGATGGCCGAACGCGCGCAGCTGGCGCTGGCGTCGGGCTGCGACATGCTGCCGGTGTGCAACGACCGCCCCGCCGCGATCAAGCTGATCGAGGATCTGCGCGACGTACCGCCGAGCCCCGCGCGCAGCAGGCGCCTCGCCTCGCTGTTCCGCACCGAGGGTCCACGATGACCGCGGCGACGCTCGACGAAGCCATCCGCGTCCGGCGGCAAGCCGACTGCCTCCACGATGCATCGACGGTGCAGCGCGCGTTCGATGCGCTCGCGGAACAGATCTCGCGCGATTACACCGGGCGCAACCCGCTGGTGCTGTGCGTGATGAACGGCGGTCTCTATCCCACGTCGGAGATCACGCGTCGCCTGGATTTCGCATTCGAGCAGGACTACCTGCACGCGACGCGCTACCGCGGCGCCACCGAAGGCGGCGGGCTGGTGTGGAAGCGCCAGCCCGAAGCCAACGCCATCGCCGGACGCGACGTGCTGGTGCTCGACGACATCCTCGACGAAGGCCACACGCTGGTCGCGATCCGGCGCGCGCTGCTCGAATTTCGCCCGGCTTCGCTGCGCGTCGCCGTGCTGGCCGAGAAGCGCCACGATCGCCGCGCACCCGGTGCGCACGCCGAGTACGTCGGCCTCGAAGTGGAGGACCGCTACGTGTTCGGCTGCGGAATGGATTTCAAGGAATACTGGCGGCAGCTGCCCGCCATCTACGCGGTGAAGGACGCATGAAACGCATCGCGGTCATCGGTGGTACGGGAATGAACCAATGGCCCGGCCTCGACATCCAGTCGAAACAGGACGTGCTGACGCCGTACGGTCCGGCGAGCGCGCCGCTGCTGCACGGCCAGATCAACGGTCACCCGGTGTGCTTCCTCGCGCGCCACGGCGAAGGTCATCGCCTGCCGCCGCACAAGATCAACTACCGCGCCAACCTGTGGGCGTTGCGACATGCCGGCATGGAGCAGGTGATCGCGATCGCCGCGGTCGGCGGCATCGCCGAATGGTTCGCGCCGGGCGAGATCGCGCTGCCGCGCGATGTCGTCGACTACACCTGGGGCCGCGAACACACGTACTCGGACGGATCACCGGGAACCGAAGTGCATCACGCGGAGTTCACGTTCCCGTACTCGCCCGCGATGCGCGAGGCCTTGTTCGCCGCCGCCGCGGCGGCCGAAGTGATCGTCAGCGGCGCCGGCATCATGGGTGTCACGCAGGGACCGCGACTGGAGTCGCCCGCGGAGATCCAGCGCATGAGAACCGACGGTTGCGACATGGTCGGCATGACGGGAATGCCGGAAGCCGCCCTCGCATCCGAGCTGGGGCTCGAGTACGCCTGCATCGCGGTGTCCGTGAACTGGGGCGCCGGCATCGGCACCGGCGGAATCCACGACGAGATCGCCGCCAGCATCGAACGCGGCATGCTCAAGGTGCAGGGTGCGCTGGCGCGCTATCTGGCAATGGCTTCCATCCGGGCCTGATCCGCCTCAGCGGTTGAGCGGGAAGAGCACGCTGCGCCCGCGGAAATCGAACACGATGCCTTCCGGCGTGATGCGCGAGACCGTCGGGCCCTCGCCCAGCGTGGTGCCTTCCATCGCCTTGCGACCGTTGACCATCACCCAGCGCCGCGCGGCATCGTCGTCGTACACGTGCACGTCGACGCGCAGCGCGGGAAACGCGCCGCGGTAGTCTGACGGCATGTCGCGCAGCAGCGGTGCGTCGGATGCGACCGCCGGCTCCGCCGGCGGCGGGACTTCCTCCGGCGTCGGCGCGGGATCCGCTTCCAGCGCATCGCCGGCCGGCGCGGACGCGGGCTCGCTCGCCGCAACCTCGGGCGGCGGGACTTCATCGGCGATCGCTGCGGCCGGTTCGGGCTCGGGCTCGGCCATCAGGTCGTCGATCGATTCGGCGGGCACGTCGGGCGAGAGCGTTGCTTCGGCCGGAACGGCGGTCGCGATCTCGGGAGCCGGTGGCGCCGGCTCGTCGGCCGGTTTCATCAGCTGCGCGGGCTCCGCTTCGATCGACGGCGCGGGCGGGGCCGCGACGGCAGCGGGCGGCGCCTCGGCCATCGGCGGCGGCGCGGTCCCGGGGGGATGCCGGGGCCACAGCCAGACGGTGACGATCAGCAGCCCCGCCACCAGCGCGATCAAGCCCAGCGTGCGTGGCGACGGTCGTTGCGAAGGTTTGCGCGGCGCCGTGGCGGTGACGTCGCCCAGCGAGGGCGTGCGGCCGAGATTGCGGTCGCGCTCGGCCTTGCGCAGGGCGTCGAGGATGAAGCTCATGGTGGCGCGGGACGCACGGCGCGCGCCTAGGGCTGGAACTTCAAGGTCGGCGTGCCCGGCGCGGGATCCGACAGGGCGATACGCGTCCGGATCCCGACGACACCATCGGCGAACAGATCGCGCGCCTCCTGGAACAGCCGCACTTCTTCCTTGAGTCCGTCGTCATAGCGATCCGAGCGCACGTCGGGCTTGCCCATCATCTGCGAGAGGCGCTGCCGCAACCAGATCACGCTCGGCCCGCGATGGCCTGGCCCGAGCTGCACTTCCGGGGTTTCGCGACGCCAGAGCACGAAGATCTCGCCGTTCCATGCGCGGCTCAGATCTTCGATGGAGACCGCGACCGTGCCGCGCGAGGTCTCGATGCGGGCGCGATCCTCGGTGAGCTGCGTCACCAGCGCGTATCGCGGCGCACCGGCCGCATCCGCCAGCGTCAGGATCGCCGGCCGATCCATCTGGCGCAGATCCTTCAGCCCACCGGTCGTGCGATAGCACTCGAGCCCCTGTCGGCGCAGCGTGCGGCACACGGTGCCGCCCGCGGGAACGCGCATCCCCGTATCCCACAGCCGGATCAGCTGCCCGATCACCGGCTGCAGGCGTTCGCCCGAAGCCAGCACCTGCTGCATCGCCGCGGGATCCGGCCGCTTGACCGTCGGGGCGACCTGCGCCGCGGCGGGAGTCGAGGCGGCCGCACGATTCGCGGGCGCGGACGCCGCCGAGGCCGACGTCGCAGCGGTCGGCGCGCGCGTCGGCTGGGCGTGCGGCGTGGCCGGCGCCTGCGCGGTGGCCGGCGGCGGCGGAGAGCCCAGGCCGCGCAGGATCGTCTGGTAGATCAGCGCGCCGCCGATCATCAATGCCAGCGCGATCAGCACGCCTTCGAACCAGGTCACCGACAGCAGCGGCAATCCGCCGCCGTTGCGACGATCCAGGCGCCCGCCGAGGCGGCGCTCCGCGCCGAAACCGTCGCGCTCCTTGCCGAGCACTTCCAGTGCCGCGGTCTTGACGATCTCGGGCGTGACCTTGTGCTGGTGGCTGCCGTACGCGCCGAGCAGCGCGCGGTCGCACAGCACGTTGATCAGGCGCGGAACCCCGCGCGTGCGCCGGTGGATCTCCTCGATCGCATCGGGCGGAAACAACTCCTCCTGCGTACCGGCGACGCCCAGGCGAAAGCGCACGTATTCGGCAGTCTCGTCCTCTTCGAGCGGCGTCAGGTGATAGCGCGCCGTGATGCGGCTGGCGAGCTGGCGCAGTTCCGGACTCGCGAGCACGTCGCTGAGCTCGGGCTGGCCCACCAGCATGATGCGCAGCAGCTTCTCCTTGTGCGTCTCCAGGTTGGTCAGCAGGCGCACCTGCTCGAGCACGCCCGGCGCGAGGTTCTGCGCCTCGTCGATGATCACGACGGTGCGCTTGCCCTGCGCATGATTCTTCAGCAGGTGCAGGTTCAGCGCGTCGACCAGGTCCTTCAGCGTCGGCGTCGGGTCGCGGTCGTAGACCACGCGCAGCTCGTCGCAGATCGACTGCACGAACTCGCGCTCGCTCTGTCGCGGGTTGTGCAGCATGGCCACTTCGACGCCGTCGAGCTTCTGCTCGAGCAGCGTGCGGACGACCGTCGTCTTGCCCGTGCCGACTTCGCCGGTCAGCTGCACGAAACCGCCGTATTGGCCGGTGCCGTACAGCAGATGTCCGAGCGCCTCCTGGTGGCGCGGGGACATGTAGAGGTACGCCGGGTCCGGGGTGATCGAGAACGGAGTTTCCCGGAGGTTGAAGAACTGCGTGTACAAGACGGTGGGAACCGACGCCGAAAAGAGTGCCGGAGTATAGCTTTGGCCTAACCACGTCCGGGACGGCGCATGTCGACGTGGAGGATTCCGTCCTCGTCGTACGGTTCGCCGATCGCGTCGAATCCGAATGATTCGTAGAAGCGCTGGAGGCGTTGCTGCGCCGACAGGTACACGTCCTGCCCCGGATGATCGCGCTCGCAGCGCGCGATGCCCTCGCGCATCAGCGCCCGTCCCAGTCCGGTGCCGCGCACCCGCTGTGCGGTGACCAGGCGACCGAGCGTCGGACCCGGCGCGGCCGGAGCGGGCGTGTGCGGACGCTTGATCCCGGCCGGCACGCGACGCAGGCAGCCCACGACCTGCGCGGAATCGGCGTCCAACGCCAGCAGATGCGCGCAACGCGGATCGAGCCCGTCCATCTCGTGGAACACGCAGGCCTGCTCGACCACGAACACTTCGCTGCGCAGCCTCAGCAGCGCGTACAGGACGTCCGGTTCGAATTCGTTCCACTCGAACCAGTGCAGGCGCGCCTCGCCGCGGCTCATCGCTGGAACGCGTAGTGGTTGCCCAGGCCCAGGATGCGGGTGAGCCGATCCAGCGCCGTGCGCGACTCGTCCAGCAACTGCGGATCGGCCAGATCCTCGGGCTCGAGCCGGTCGCGGTAGTGGCGCTCGACCCAGGTCACGAGCTCGGCGTGCCGCGCCGCATCGAGCCACGCGCCGGGATGCACCGCCGAGCGCTGGTCGGCCGTGAGCACGACTCTCAGGCGCAGGCACGCCGGTCCGCCGCCGTTGCGCATCGACTGGCGCAGGTCGAACACGCGCACGGCGTCGATCGGGATGTCGGGATCGGCGATCCATCGCTGGACCAGGTTCCAGGCGCGCGGCGTCTCCTGGCACTCGTGCGCGCACAGCAGCCAGGTCCCCGCGCCGGGTACGTCGACCAGCTGGCTGTTGAACAGGTATGAAGCCACCGCCTCGTCCAGGGTCAGCTCCGCCGCGTCGACGCGCAGGCAGTGCAGGCGCGCCTCGGGGCCGAGTACCGCCTGCGCCATCGTCGGCAGCTCGCGGTCGTCCACGTAGGCCTGCTCGTGATGCAGCAGCAGATTGCGATGGCTCACGGCGACCACGTCGTTGTGGAACGCGCCGGCCGCGATCGCCGCCGGGTGCTGGCGCAGCAGCAGGAGCCGGGACGGGCAGAGCCGATGTGCGCGCGCGATCGCCTCGCCCGCCGCGCGCGTCTGGCGCGGTCGCGCGCGCGGCTCCGTGGGCGCGCGCGCATCGCCGTTTTCGTCACGGCCATGGACGAACACTTCCAGCCCGGCCGCTCCGTGGGACGTGCACAGGCGCAGCTGGTTGGCCGCGCCTTCGTCGGCCTGCGCCAGATCGGAACCCGCCTCGAGCGGCGCGTGGTGGACGAAATGCGCTCCGGGTGCAAACCACGTGGTGAGCAGTCGCGCCGTTTCCGGGGCTTCGAGCGCGCGGTGAGGATGCGAGGCCAGGTTGGCGACCGTGAAGTGCACCCGGCCGTCGGCGCAGTCGGCGGAGGGCGAGACCGTCGCGGCGTTGGCCGCCCACATGCTGGAGGCCGAGCAGGCCGCGACGAGACGCTCCGGCGCCGCGCGCTGCGCGCGACGCAGCACGGTTGCGTCGTCACCGCTGAATCCGCGCGCCCGCAGCGCGGCGATGCAGGGCCGCTCCTGGGGTGGGAACAAGCCTTGGGCGAGCCCCAGATCGCTGAGCGCGCGCATCTTCGCCAGACCCTGCAGCGCCGCTTCGCGCGGGTTGGACCGCAGGCCCGCATTGCGTGCCGAGGCGCGATTGCCGGTCGCGAGGCCCGCGTATTGGTGGGTGGGACCGACGAGGCCGTCGAAGTTGGCCTCGATGGGTTCGCGGTCGGTGGTGCCCGGGTTTGCGTTCATCGCCGGCACCTTAGCGCAGCGTCGTGACGATCCCTGCCACCGATTGTCACCGTTCGACCCGAACGGTCAGTCGGATCGTCGCGGCGATTCGCATGGACGCCGCAAGCGCTTGTCTATATTGACCATTCGATGCATTTGCGGATCGGCATGGAAGGCGCAGGAGAAGCCGCAATCACTCCTTTGCGGAAGGCTCGTGATGACCTTCTCCTTTCTCGACGACGCTCTCTCCCCGCTGAGTCGTCGACTCGGCTCGGCCGGCGTTTCGCCGGCCGCGCCGATTTTTCTTCTTCAACCGATCAGCCGTCCCGGAGCCGCGTCATGCCTGCCGACCTGCAACGCCACGAAAACCCCGCGGCTCGCCGGTTCAGCCAGGTCTGCATCGTCTCGCTGGCCGCGCTGATCACCTCCGGCACCGGCCTGCTCGCGTACCTCAACCAGGATCCCGGCCCTGCCTGGCTCCGCGCCACCGTCCTGGCTTCGGCGGTGATGGTCGGCGTGTCGTTCTGCGGCTGGTTGATCGCCAGCATCGCGGCCTTCGCCCGTGACCAGATGTCGAGCTCGCGCTAACGAGACCTCGCGTTCGCGTCGGCGGCCCTGCGACGCAGCTCGCGCAGCATCGTGGCCGTGTTGAGCGGCTTGCCTCCCAGGTGCACCGCCAAGGCTTCGCGCAGCAGCTGACGCGCCAAGCGCAGGTGCGCCGGATCGTCGAGGCGATCGTCGCGCAGGTCGATCAGCATCTGTCCCGGATAGCCTTCTTCGTCATCATCGGAGCGCATCGGCAACGGTCCTTCGCCGGCGTGGTACTGGTAGCGAAGTCCGGGCTCCAGATCCGGCGGCAGATCCAGCCCGAACCCGAGGTCGGCCAGCAGCTGCATTTCGAACCGTCGCAACGCGCGTTCGCCCCGCTCGGCGAGCGACGCCAGCGTTTCCCCGTAGGCTTCGAACAGCGCGGGATGCGCGTCGTGTCGCTGCAGCAGGCGCAGCAGCAGCTCGTTGAGGTACCAGCCGCTGAAGACGGCTTCGCCGCGAAATTCCTGGGCGATGCCGTGCGCTTCGACCCCGGTCAACGTGCCCAGGTCGCCGGACTCGCTCCAGGACAGCAGCAACGGACGGAATCCCTGCAGCAGCACGCGGGGGCGTGACTTGGCGCTGCGCGCGCCGCGCGCCACCAGTCCGACGCGCCCGTGCGCGCGCGAAAAGGCTTCGACCAAAAGACTGCTGTCGCCGTACGGCGAAGCCTTGAGCACCCACGCGGGTTCCAGCAGCACGCGCGCGCGGTTCACGGGAAAGGACGGTCAGGCGCCGCCCAGGCCGAACTGCTCGAGCGCCTTGGGATCGTCGCTCCAGTTCTCGCGCACGCGGCACCACAGCTGCAGGAAAACGCGCGCCTTGAGCAGGTACTCGAGTTCCTTGCGCGCGCTGGTGCCGACGCGCTTGAGCGCGCTGCCGTCCTGGCCGATCACGATGCTCTTCTGGCCATCGCGCTCGACCCAGATCACGGCGCGGATGCGGTGCAGGGGTCGCACGTCGATCGACGATTTCGACGCGGGCGACTTGCGTGCCGGGGCTTTGCCGCTCTTCTTGTTCGATCGCGGCGCTTCGACCTCGTAGGCCTCGATCGCCACCGTCAGCGCATAGGGCAGCTCCTGGTTCAGCGTGCGGGTGAGCTTCTCGCGCACGATCTCGGTGACCAGGAACGCGTTGTCGTAGCCGACCACCATGTCGGGCGGGTAGAGCGGCGGCCCCTCGGGCAGGCGCTGCTGGATCTCGGACGTGAGCGCCGACAGATTGTCCTTGCGCAGCGCCGACAGCGGCACGACGAACGCGAATTCACGGCGCGCCGACAGTTTTTCCAGCTCGGGCAGCAGGCGCGTCTTGTCGGCGACGCGATCGACCTTGTTCACGACCAGGCCGACCGGCGCGCGCACGCGCGACAGCCGCTCGAGGACCGCGTCGTCCTCTGCGGTCCAGCGCCCGGCTTCGACGACGAAGACGGCGAGATCGACGTCCTGGAGGCTGCCCGCGGCGGTCTCGTTCATCGCGCGATTGAGCGCGCGCTTGCCGCCCAGGTGCAGGCCCGGCGTGTCGACGAACACGATCTGTCCCTCGGCGTGGTGCAGCACGCCCTGGATCGCGTGCCGCGTGGTCTGCGGCTTGTGCGAGACGATGCTGAGCTTGCGCCCGACCAGCGCGTTGACCAGGGATGATTTGCCGACGTTGGGACGTCCGACCAGGGTGACGATGCCGCTGCGCATGGGAACGGAGCTTTGGGGAGTTCGGATAGTGGGCGCTCAGTGTGCGCCGTCGGCGAGGCTCGCGAGCAGATCCGACGCGGCCTGCTGCTCGGCGACGCGGCGGCTGTTGCCGCTGGCTTCGGCCCATCGGTCCTCGTCGGTCAGGCTCGCGCGAACCTTGAAGAAGCGGCGATGCGCGGGTCCGGATTCGGCGAGCACTTCGTACAGTGGCAGCGGCCGGCTGCGCGCCTGCAGCCATTCCTGCAGCCGCGTCTTGGGATCCTTGAGCGTCTCGGCATCGGGCAGGTTCGCCAATTCGTCGGCGAACAGCGCACGACAGGTCTGTTGCGCCGCCTCGAATCCGCCATCGAGGTAGGCCGCCGCGACGAGCGCTTCCACCGCATCGGCCAGCACCGAGTCGCGCCTCCAGCCGCCGCTCTTGAGTTCGCCCTCACCCAGGCGCAGGTGTTCGCCCAGATCGAGGCGGCGCGCGATGGCCGCGAGCGAGCGTTCGCGCACGAGGCTCGCGCGCAGCCGCGACAGATCACCCTCCCCTGCTCGCGGTCGCGCTTCGAACAACGCGCCGGCGACGAACAGGCCGATCAGCGCATCGCCGAGGAATTCGAGCCGCTCGTTGTTGTCGGCGCTATACGAGCGATGGGTCAGCGCGCGGTTCAGCAGCAGCGGGTCGCGGAACGCGTGGTCGAGCCTTCGCTCGAGTTCCGCACGGTTCCGGACCGGGTCCGAGGACGGCAGCTCAGGAATCGATGTCTCCGCTGCCCGGCTTCATCGCGAAGTCGTCCTTGAATTTCACTACAACGAAAACGTTGTAGAACAGGTTGACTTCCGCGGCGTAGTCATAAGAAAGCATGCGGCCACTCTTCCCACGCTTGATCTTTATGTCTTTGTCGTCGATGTACTTGACGTAATCGATATCCCAGCGTCGTTCCAGCGTTGATCTGATCTCCTGGGGGGGCGCATCTGCATAGTCCGCGTTTTTTGCGACTCCGCCCACGATCTTCATGACCGTCATGTGGTTCATGTAGATCGGCCCCACCTTGACCGCGATGATCGCGAAGAACGCGATCGTGCCGAACACGAACACCATGCCGAACCACCCCAATCCCCGCTGACGCTCGAGCGACCTGACCATGCGGCTCTTCCTCCCTGGATGCGCCGGGCAAGCTTAGCGGATGCGCGGCCCGCCCCGCGCGACACGGGGGATCATTCGATCCGGATGCCGATGCGCGCGAAGTTGGGACGCATCTGCGCGCCATCCCAGCTCATCCAGACGAAGAACGCGCGACCCACGAGGTTTCGCTCGGGCACCGTGCCCCAGCCGCGCGAATCGAAGCTGCCGTCGCGGTTGTCGCCCATGGCGAAATATTCGCCCGGCGGCACCACCATTTCGAAGTCGCGAGGCGGCTCCTCCGGATTGACGATGATGTGGTGCGTGTGGCCGGGGATCTCCTCGCGCAGCCGGTAGGCGGCCCCGCCCGGCAGCTTGGGCGCCGCGTAGACGCCGTCCGCGGTCTGCGGCTGCGCCTGATCGTTGATGTAGAGCACCTTCTCGCGATAGGCGATCCGGTCGCCCGGCAGGCCCACGATGCGCTTGATGAAGTCGACCGAGGGGTCGTTGGGCCAGCGAAACACCACGATGTCGCCGCGCTTGGGGCGATTGCCCTTGACGAATTCGGTGTGGAACACCGGGTCGCGCAGCCCGTAGCTGAACTTGTTGACCAGGATGAAATCGCCGACCAGCAACGTCGGGATCATCGACCCCGACGGGATGCGGAACGGCTCGGCGACGAACGAGCGCAGCACCAACACCGCCAGGATCACCGGGAAGAACGAGCGCGAGAAATCGATCAGCCAGCCGGGCTTGTCTTTTCCATCGATCAGATTGCGCCGCTGACGCGACAGCCACAGCTTGTCGATCAACCAGCCGATCCCGGTGAGGATCGTCAGGATCGTCAGCAGGACCGCGAAATCGAAATGCACGTCGGGGGGCAGCGCCATCAGGGCCTCACTTCACTTCTTGCGATCCACACCGAGCACGGCCAGGAAGGCGTCCTGTGGAATCTCCACGGCGCCGACCTGTTTCATGCGCTTCTTACCTTCCTTCTGCTTCTCGAGGAGCTTGCGCTTGCGGCTCACGTCGCCGCCGTAGCACTTGGCCGTCACGTCCTTGCGCAGCGCCTTGACCGTCGTGCGCGCGATGATCTTGGCGCCGATGGCGGCCTGGATCGCGATGTCGAACTGCTGGCGGTGGATGACTTCCTGCATGCGTTCGCACAGGTCGCGACCGCGCGAATAGGAATTGTCGCGGTGGATGATGCTCGCCAGCGCGTCGACCTTGTCGCCATTGACCAGCACGTCGAGCCGCACCAGGTCCGCGGACTGGAAGCGCGTGAACTCGTACTCGAAAGAGGCGTAACCGCGCGACACGCTCTTGAGCCGGTCGAAGAAATCGAGCACGACCTCGGCCAGCGGCATCTCGACTTCCATCTGCACCTGCTGGCCCAGGTAGCGCAGGTTCTTCTGCAGGCCCCGCTTCTCCATGCACAGCTGCATCACCGGCCCGACGTAGTCGTGCGGCATCAGGACGCGGGCCGTGATGATCGGCTCGCGCAGATCCTCGTATTCGGTGTTCTCGGGCAGCTCGGCCGGATTGTCGATGCGCACGACCTCGCCGTTGGCCAGCGCCACCTCGTACACCACCGAGGGCGCGGTCGTGATCAGGTTCAGGCCGTACTCGCGCTCCAGGCGCTCCTGCACGATCTCCATGTGCAGCATGCCGAGAAAACCGATGCGGAATCCGAAACCGAGCGCGGTCGAGTTTTCAGGCTCGAACTGCAGGGCCGAGTCGTTCAGGCGCAGCTTGGACAGCGAGTCGCGAAAATCCTCGAAATCGTCGGCGTCCACCGGAAACATGCCGGCGAACACGCGCGGTTGAATGACACGAAAACCCGGTAGCGGCGCCGTCGAAGGATTGCTCGAGAGCGTCAGCGTGTCGCCGACCGGCGCGCCGAAGATGTCCTTGATCCCCGCGATCAGGAATCCGACCTCACCGGTCTCGAGCCGGTCCTTGAACACGCGCTTGGGCGTGTGCACGCCGAGCATCGACACCTCGTGGTCCTTGCCGGTCGAGATGACGCGCACCTTCTGGCCTTTGGCGATCGAGCCGTTGATGACGCGCACCAGCGAGACCACGCCCAGATAGTTGTCGAACCAGGAGTCGACGATCAGCGCCTGCAGCTTGCCGTTCGGATCGCCCTTGGGCGGCGGCAGCTTCTTGACGACCGCCTCGAGCACCTCGTCCACGCCCATACCCGTCTTGGCCGAGATGCGCAACGCGTCGGTCGCCTCGATGCCGATGACCTGCTCGATCTCGTCGGCGACGCGCTCGGGCTCGGCATTGTGAAGATCGATCTTGTTCAGGATCGGCAGCACCTCCAGGTGCATCTCCAGCGCGGTGTAGCAATTGGCCACCGACTGCGCCTCGACGCCCTGGCTCGCGTCGACCACCAGCAGCGCGCCTTCGCAGGCCTGCAGCGAGCGGCTTACCTCGTACGAGAAATCGACGTGGCCGGGCGTGTCCATCAGGTTCAGCTGATAGTTCTGACCATCGCGCGCCTTGTAGTCGAGCGACACGGCCTGCGCCTTGATGGTGATGCCACGCTCGCGCTCGATCGGATTGTTGTCGAGCACCTGGGATTGCATCTCCCGCTCCTCGAGCCCGCCGGTGAGCTGGATGAAGCGATCCGCCAGCGTCGATTTGCCGTGGTCGATGTGGGCGATGATGCAGAAGTTGCGGATGTTCGCCAGCGTCATGGCGGCCAGGCAGAAAAATGCGGGCGAAAAGGTCGCGGAGTATAGCGGGCGCGCCCACCCTGGCTGTAGCGGCCGATCCTCCGGCCCACGATCGGGCCGGAGGTTGGCGATGGTGTCAGCGTCGGCGCCGGACCGCGGTCTTCTTGGCGGCCTTTCGCGCCGGCGCCTTTTTCTTGGCGGGCGCGCGTTTTCTCGGCGCACCGGCGACCACGCGCTCGAGCGCGCCCAGGCGGGTGTCGAGCGACTTGCGCAGCGCCCGCACCAGTTTGAGCAGCTCGGCCCGCTGCGATGCCGAGCCGTTGCCGAGCCGGTCACTGAGCTTCTTGAACAGCCGATCGAGGTCGTTGACGACGCCGCCGAACACCGCCTTCGCCCGATCGGCGATCTCGCGCGGCATACCGTCCAGCTTCATTTTCGCAGCCATGCGCCTGTCTCCCTGCCCGAGCGCCCGAAGCGGACGCGGCTCCATCCTAGGCAGCGCAGGCGATCGCCACAAACGTCACGGCCGGGTCAGCGGCCACGGCGCACGTCGCCGAGCCAGGTCTCGAAAGACGCTGCGTCGAATCGGCCCTCGCACACCACCTCGCTCCAATCATCGAGCAGGACCGGGATGCGCAGACCGTAGCGACGCTGCCAGTCGGCGTTCGAATCGACGTCGACCTGATCGAGGTGGATCGAGGTGAAGTCCGGATGCGCGACCAGTTCGGCCTCGAATTCCTCGCACAACCCGCATTCGGGACGACCCATCAGCAGCAGGCGCAGCGGTCCGGTCGAGTCCATCACCAGTTCCTGGCCAGTCTGGCTAGCCGCCCGGCATCGACCCGGGCAGCCCGCGATCGGTGGCGGGCACGTCCAGCGGCAGGAACGACGGCGCGCCGTTGCGGCTCACCAGGATCGGCACCGTGGTTCCGGGCGTGAGCCGCCCGACGATTTCGGCGAACCGTGCGGGTGAGTCAACCTCCTGACCCGCCAACGACAGCACGACGTCGCCCGGACGGATGCCCGCGGCCACCGCGGGACCTCCGCTGACCTGCTCGACACGAACGCCGCCGGACAGGACCCGCAGCGCGCGCCGCTGGTCATCGGTCAACGAACTCACCACCAGGCCCAGTGGTGCATCGCGCGGCGGCTCGGCACGCGGCGGCGGCACCTGCGCCACCTCCGGATCGGCCTCGGTGTCGCGCTCGTCCAGCACCCCGATCTCGACCTTGAACTCGATGGGCTTGCCGTCGCGTATCACGTTGAGCGAGATCAGCTGTCCCGGATCGACGCTACCCACCAGCGGCGGCAGGCTGCCCGAGGTCGGCAACGTTTCGCCGTTGAACGACAGGATCACGTCGCCCGGCTTGATCCCGGATTCTTCGGCCGGACTGTCCGGCATCACGCGCGAGACCAGCGCACCTTCCGGCCGCTCCATGCCGAAGGACTGCGCCAGATTGCGATCGACTTCCTGCACCACCACGCCGAGCCAGCCGCGCGTGACCTTGCCCGTGTCGCGCAACTGCCGCGCGACCTTGGTGGCGACGTCGATCGGGATCGAGAAGCTGACGCCCTGGAAGCTGCCGGATTGCGAATAGATCTGCGAGTTGATGCCGACCACTTCGCCGTCCAGATTGAACAGCGGGCCGCCGGAGTTCCCGGGATTGATCGCGACGTCGGTCTGGATGAACGGAACGTACTGCTCGGACTGCAGGTTGCGCCCCTTGGCCGAGACGATCCCCGCCGTGACCGAGTAATCGAAGGTGAACGGCGAACCGATCGCGAACACCCACTGTCCGGGCCTGAGCTTGCGCGAGTCGCCGATCTTGACCGCCTGCAGGCCCTTGGCCTCGACCTTGAGCAGTGCCAGGTCGGTGGAGCGGTCGGTTCCGACGATCTTGGCCGTCAGCTGACGCCGGTCCATCAGGCGCACGATCACTTCGCGCGCGCCCTGCACGACGTGGAAGTTGGTCAGGACGTAGCCGTCCTCCCACAGGATGAATCCCGATCCCAATGGCTCGGCTTGGGGCACGTCGGGCGAGCTTTCGGACTCGCCCTCCTCCGCGCGACCCGGCGGCGCGTGCTCCTCGAGGAACCGGCGAAACCATTCCGGGCTCTGGTCGTCACCGGCCTCGGGCGACAGGCTGGAGACTTCCTCCTCGCCCGCCACCGTGCTGATGTTGACCACCGACGGGCTGTTCTGCTCCACCAGGTCGGAGAAGTCCGGGAAACCGCGATCGGCGCGGGAACAACCGACAAGGGCGCTCACGGTCGTGGCGAACAAGGCCAGCGCACAGGCGGACGAACGCAGTCCGGGCATGGTCGGAGATTCCGGGGAGATATCGGGGGGCGGGTCCGCGCGATTCTAGCGAATCGCTCCTGCCGGCCCGCGAAGGGCCTGACCCCGCCTCAGCGAGGCGGTGTCGCCGACGCGGCGCTGGTGGGCGCGAACGCGCTGTCGATGTTGTCCCCGATCATCTGCACGGTGCGGCGCGGTGCCTCGCCCACCACCGTGATCTGCACCTGGCCGACCGAGCGACTGTAGGCGTTGAGCGGACCCATCCGATCGATGCGCTGCGCCGCGGCGGCGGCAGCCGCTTCGGGCGAGCGTCGCAGCACGCGATAGACCGACACCGCGCTCAGGCCATCCGACAGCAGCAGATGCTCGCGTATGCCCGCCGGTGAAGCCTGGAGATCCCGCTTCACCACGCGAAAGCCCGGCGGCAGTTTGCTGAACTGCACCGGCGCCGCATCGGGGCCCTCATCGGTGACGGGTTCGCGCTCATGTGCCTGCGCGATCGCATCGGCCGCGGCCGCGGTCGATTCGCGCGCCTGTGCTGCAGGCACGTCGGCGGCGAAGGCCGACTCGGGAATGCTGGAGGGAAAGCGCACTTCGGTGAAGAACATCTGCTCGAGCAGCCGGCCATCCGGTGCCACCAGGCTCAGCTTGAGCGGCACGCGCGATTCGGCATCGGCCCAGAGCTCGTATCCGTAGCGAAACTCGTCGCGCGGCGCGATCGCGATCCCGCGGCAGTTGCGTCCGGCGATGCGCGACTTGCCCAGCTCGCGAAGCTCGTAGACCGCCGCGATCTGGTCAAGGCGTTCACGCGACAGCGGCTTGAACAGGCTCTTGGGCGTCGTCGGGCGGTTGGCCGTCGTCAACCGCTGATCCTTGGGTAGAAGGCAGGTGACCTTGTTGTTCTGCTTGAGCACCTCGCGGACTTCGCCGGTCATCGACTGGACCCGCTCGCGCTCCGAGCCGTCCTGGAAGCGATGCGTGACGCGGAACGTCTCCAGGATGTCGTCGCCGCGATAAACCAGCACGCCTTCGTAATTGGACATGCGGGCGGCCTGGCTCATCTGTACGAGCCAATCGCCGGCGTCGTCGCTAGCCCGTGCTCCCGAGGCCAGTACCAGCCCGGCCGCGAGAACCGCGAGACGCGCTCGGTTCAAGGCTGTTCGTCCGTCTGCGACCGGTATTCGGCCGTGTGCGCGGCAAAGCGCGCGTATCGCAGGGTCCCACCCACACCTTCATCGGCGACGGCGTTGCTGTGATCCATCAGGTACTCGCGCAGCATCTGGGCGTGCGCGTTCTCGACGTCGCTGGCGCCGACCGTGCGCAGGTTGGGATCCGCCGGCCCCATCGTGGCGATGCTCGCGGTTCCCAGGCCGACGCCGGGTTCGGCCACACCACCGCGCTGTGGCTGCAGGTACATCACCGCCGCCGCACCGACCGAAGCCGCCGCGGCGAAACCCACCGCCGGCTTCCAGAACGAGGCAACGCGCGGACGTCGGGCGACGGCCCGGCCGGCGCGATGCACGGCCAGGTCGACCACCTTGGCATCGGCCGCGGCCGGCGCCGCGTCCAGGCTCGACATCACATCGGCGCAGATGCAGCGCTGTTGGCCACCGATGCGCGTTCCCGCGCGGGCCTCGCGGGCCATGCAGAGGCGGCTCCACTGTTCGCCCATGGTGGGAGAACGCTCCAGCTCGTCCAGCAGGCGATCCAGCTCGGGGCCGGTACATTCGCCATCCAGAAGGGCGGAAAGAGATTCCTGTGGCATCGGTTGCACCATGGGGTCAGTCGTACGATTTCGCACGCGCACACCAGCTAAACCGCAGCTTAACGGGAAAGTTCCCGGCGGACGACGAAAGGAGTGGCACCGGTCGCGTCATTCGATGAGCGGTTTGAGCACGATATCGATCGCTTCGCGCGCCCGAAAGATTCGCGATCGCACGGTGCCGATCGGGCAGTCCATCACCTCGGCGATCTCTTCATAGGAGAGGCCTTCGAGTTCCCGGAGCGTGATCGCCTGGCGCAGATCGGGCGGCAGCTTGGCGATCGTCTCGGTCACTTTCTGCTTGATCTCCTCGGACAGCAGCAACGCTTCGGGGGTATCGACATCGCTCATCTGCTCGGTGTGCCCGAACTGCTCGGCGTCTTCGACGTCGATGTCCTGGTTGCTCGGCCGGCGCCCGCGCGCCACCAGGTGGTTCTTGGCGGTGTTGATGCCGATCCGGTAGAGCCAGGTGTAGAAGGCGCTCTGCCCACGAAAGCCGTTCAGCGCACGCCAGGCCTTGATGAACGTCTCCTGCGCGACGTCGGGCGCGTCGGCGTCGCCGACGAGGCGGCTGACCAGCTGCACGATCTTGTACTGGTACTTGCGCACCAGCAGTTCGAACGCCCGGCGATCGCCCGATTGGGCTCGCTCGACGAGCTGCTCGTCCACTCCCGGACTGGGACCCTCTTCGCTCATCGCTTCCCCGCAGAAGCCAGCCGACGAGCGATCGCGGTCCGGACCGACGATCGGCCCAGACGGCTCGTACTGGATGTCGTCGCGCGTCCGACGATGGACTCGTCAGCGCCGACGATGGGTTGTTGTTGGCTCATCGACCCGGATACGGTGGAACGGTTCCCTGGTCCCCGTCGGGTCCGGGGACCCGACGCTCCCGTGTTCCGCGTTCATAATCGCGGTCAGTCTATCAAGCAGGACCCTGGGGATGACCTCCGATGTACTGATTCTGGGCAGCGGTGCCGCTGGCCTGACGCTGGCGCTGCGCCTGGCCCAGGCCGGCAAGGACGTCACCGTGGTGTCCAAGACCCGTCTGGAATCGGGGTCGACGTTGTGGGCGCAGGGCGGCATTTCGGCCGTGCTGGACGCCGGCGACACCCTCGAAGCGCACGTTCGCGACACGCTGGTGGCCGGTGGCGGGCTGTGCGACGAGCGCGCCGTCCGCTTCACCGTCGAGCGCGGGCCGGACGCGATCCGCTGGCTGGTGGCCCAAGGCGTGTCCTTCACGCGCGACGACGACGATCCCAGCGGCTCGCGCCTACACCTGACCCGCGAGGGCGGGCACAGCCATCGGCGCGTCGTGCACGCCGCCGACTCCACCGGTCGCGCGGTCGAAACCACGCTCGCCTCGCTGGCCGCCAACCACCCGAACATCCGCATCCGCGAACGCGCGGTCGCCGTCGACCTGATCGTGGATCGCGCGCGACGCCGGGTGCAGGGCGTGTACCTGTACGACCGCGCGAGCAAGGAGGTCGAGGCGGTGCCCGCCAAGGTCGTGGCCTTGTGCACGGGTGGCGCCAACCAGGTGTACCTGTACTCGTCGAATCCGTACGGCGCCTCGGGTGACGGCATCGCCATGGCGTGGCGCGCCGGATGCCGCGTCGCGAACATGGAATTCATGCAGTTCCATCCGACCTGCCTGTACCACAAGGACTCGCGCAACTTCCTGATCACCGAAGCGCTGCGCGGCGAAGGCGGCTACCTGCGATTGCCGGGCGACAACGGCGCGCCCGGCGAGCGCTTCATGCTGCGCTTCGACGACCGCGCGGAACTGGCGCCGCGCGACATCGTCGCGCGGGCAATCGACCACGAGATGAAGCGACTGGGCCTGCGCCACGTGCTGCTGGACGTCACGCACCTGCCGGCGGAGCTGATCAAGAGCCACTTCCCGGGCATCTACGCGCACTGCCTGGAACTGGGCATCAACATCACCAAGGAGCCGATCCCGGTGGTGCCGTCGGCGCACTTCACCTGCGGCGGCGTCGTCACCGATTTCCGCGCGCGCACCGACGTCGACAATCTCTACGCGATAGGAGAAGTCGCCTGCACCGGCCTGCACGGCGCCAACCGCCTGGCGTCGAACTCGCTGCTCGAGTGCCTGGTGTTCGCCACGGCGGCCGCGCACGACATCCTCGAGCGTCTCGACAAGCTGGCGGCGCCGCCGGCGCTCGAGCCCTGGGACGCCTCGCGCGTGCGCGACTCCGACGAGGACGTCGTCGTCTCGCACAACTGGCTCGAGCTGCGCACGTTCATGTGGGACTACGTGGGCATCGTGCGAACCACCAAGCGCCTCGAGCGCGCGCTCAATCGCGTCGAGCTGCTCAAGCGCGAGATCCAGGACTACTACGGCAACTACCGCGTCAGCCACCACCTGATCGAGCTGCGCAACCTCGTGGTGTGCGCCGAGCTGATCGTGCGATCGGCGCTCGCACGCAAGGAGAGCCGCGGGCTGCACTACACGCTCGACCACCTCAACAAGAGCGAGACGACCGAACCGACGATCCTACCGGGGCGCACCGCATAGGGCGGGATGCGCGTCCGGCTACGCCGGACGCTGTTTCGCCCTATAGCAGCGTGCGCTGGCTCGCCTCGTGCGCGAGCAGCCAGCGCTTGCGATCGATCCCCCCGCCGTACCCCGTGAGCGCGCCGCTGGCGCCGATCACGCGATGGCAGGGCACGATGATCGACACCGGGTTCTGCCCGTTGGCCGCACCCACCGCGCGCGGCGCATCCGGCGCACCGATGCGACGCGCCTGCTCGCCGTAGCTGCGCGTCTGGCCGAACGGAATCTCGATCAGCGCGTCCCAGACCTGGCGCTGGAACGCGGTGCCGTGCAGGCGCACGTGCAGATCGAAGACCTGGCGCGTTCCGGCAAAGTACTCGTCGAGCTGCCTGCGGGCTTCGGGCAGCGCCGCATCGTCACGCGGTCCGATCTCGACCCGCGGCAGCCAGCCGCGTTCGATGTTCATGTACAGGCCGCACAGCGCGTCGTCCTCGGCGATCAGCAACAGCTGACCGATCGGACTGGGCATGCGCAGGTGCCGCCGTGCCGATGCGGTCATGCTCATCCTCCCGCGAAGGCCAGCGAACGCCACAGGTGCAGCGCACCGTACGCCCGCCAGGGTCGCCAGCCCTCGGCCGCCTGCTGCGCGTGGGCGGGCCGGACGACGTCCAGCGCCTTCATCACGCCGTAGTCCGACGACGGGAACGCATCCGGATCGCGTAGCGCGCGCATCGCCACGTACTGCGCGGTCCACGGGCCGATGCCGGGAATCTCGAGCAGGCGTTCCAGCGCGGTTTCGATCCGGGTCCCGCCGTCCAGATCGAGCGTGCCACCGGCGACCGCACGCGCGAGGTCGGATACGGTCTGCGCACGACGCTGCGTGAGCCCCAGGTCGATCAGCTGCTGCACCGGCGCCTCGGCCACACGCGCGGCCTGCGGTGCGAAGTACATCAGCGCCGGATGGGGCGTCTGCGCCGCGTCACCGAACGCGCGCGCGAAGCGGCCGAACAGCGTCGTCGCCGCCTTTACCGTCACCTGCTGGCCCAGCACCGCGCGCAGTGCGAGTTCGAATCCGTCCAGCGCGCCGGCCACGCGCAGCCCCGGGCAGGCCGCCACCATCGGCGCGAGCCGCGCATCGGCTGCCAGCGTCTGCGCGATCGCCGCGGGATGCGCGTCCAGATCGAACAGGCGGCGCAGCCGCGGCAACAGCTTGGCCAGCACCGGGACCAGTTCCGACGAGATCTCGACCGCGAGCAGGTTGCGCGCCGCGACCGGCGCTGCCGTGATCCATCCACGCCGCCCTTCGAGGCTCACCGTACGCAGGTAGCGATCGCCCTCGGCAGCCTCGACCCCCGCCGCACCACGACCCACCAGGAAGCCGCGCAGATCCGGCCACGCCAGCGGCGGTCGATAGGCCAATCGCAGCGTCACGCCCTCCGACGCCAGGCTCTCGCCCGACGAACGCCGGAAGCGTTGCGGGTTGAGGCCGTAGCGCTCGCCGAACAACGCGTTGAAACGCCGCACGCTGGAGAAGCCGCTGGCGTGCGCGACGGCCGTCATCGGCAGCCGCGTTTCGGTGAGCAGCTGCTTGGCCAGCAACAAGCGGCGCGTCTGCGCGAGCTGCACCGGCGTCACACCGAATTCGCCGACGACCGCGCGCCGCAGCTGGCGCGACGACAGGCCGTACTCGCGCGCGAGCGACTCGAGATCGGCGTCGTTCATCGCGCCCGACTCGATGCGTCCCACGATCCAGCGCGCGGCGCTGCGCGGGGCGTCGACCGGTGCCGCGCCGGGTGCGAGTTCCGGACGGCAACGCAGACAGGGCCGGAAACCCGAATCTTCCGCCGCCGCCGCGTGAGCGAAGAAGCGGCAGCGGTCGCGCCCGGGCGTTCGCGCGGTGCACACCGGGCGGCAGTAGACGCCGGTGGTCGAGACGCCCACGAAGAAACGGCCGTCGAAACGCGCATCGCGCGCCTTGATCGCCTCGTAGCACTGGATCGGATCGAGCTGCATGGCGCCATTGTGGCGCGACGGATCGGATTCGTCTGGCCGTTTTCGGACGCGGTCGCGAGACCCGTTTTCGCCCGCCCAGGTCAGAGCCCCTCGGACTCCTCCGACACGCGTGCCGCCAGCCGCGCGCGCAACCGGCGCAGGCCTTCGGCGGTGGTCTCGTCGCCCAGCAGCACGCGCGTGCGCCGGCGTCCGTCGGCATCGCGAAAGTTGAGGATCAGCAGCCACGACCACGCGACGCTGTCGCCGAGCAGTTCGGCGTCCAGGCGCTTGCCGTGGACGTTGGTGATCGACCAGCGTCCATCCGGATCCATCGCGACGCGCGCGATGGCGCGCGGCCCGTAGCCGAACGCCGCGTGACGGCGGACGGTCAGCCACGATCCGGCGATCAGCGCAGCAACGCCGACCATCCACGGTCCCGATTCCATCGCCATCGGCAGCAGCGCCAGCGGCAGCACGTGCACCCAGAACAGCAGGTGGTGCGCGCGCGCCGAAGGGCGCAGCGCAAGATCGAGCGCCGCGATCGCCACGTCAGGCCGGTCGGAACACGCGCAGCTGCGCCAGCAGCGCGACGTACTCTGCGGGAGGCTCGGCATAGCCCATGGCCCACGACCAGATATCCGGATCCTCGGCGGTGGTCAGCAGGCGCACGAACGCGGCGCGCTCCTCGGTCGGCGCGCCCGCATAACGGTGCGCGTGGTAGCGCATCACCATCACGTCCAGCTCCTTCATTCCGCGCCGGAGCAGCCAGCGCAGGCGTCGATCGTCGATTTCGGACGGCTCCATCGCACTATTGTGCCGAGTTGCGCGGCCTCGCATCGTCTAGGCTCGGCGCTTCATGACGGAGAATCCGATGTCCCTCGCTTTTGCGAATCCCAACACCGCCACCGCGCGCCTCGCGGTGCTGATCGACGCGGACAACACGATGAAGCTCGCGCCGATGACCGAGGCGCTGTTCGCGGAGATCGCCAAGTTCGGCGCCGCGACCGTCAAGCGCATCTACGGCGACTGGACGCAGCCCAACCTCGCGCCGTGGAAAAAGGTGCTCGCCGAACATGCGATCCAGCCGATCCAGCAGTTCGCCAACACGACCGGGAAGAACGCCACGGACAGCGCGCTGATCATCGACGCGATGGACCTGCTGTACACCAACCGCTTCGACGGCTTCTGCATCGTCTCCAGCGATTCGGACTTCACGCGCCTCGCGGTGCGGATCCGCGAGGCCGGACTGACCGCCTACGGCATCGGCGAGCAGAAGACGCCGAAGCCCTTCGTTTCCGCCTGCGACAAGTTCATCTACGTCGAGCTCCTCGGAGGCGGCGAGCAGAGCACGGGCGAAGGGGCGCCCAAGAAGAAGAACGCCAGGGAGCTGCGCGGGGATGCCCGCCTGATGAGCCTCCTGCGCGCGGGGATCGAGACCGCCTCCGACGAAAGCGGCTGGGCCAATCTCGATGCCGTGCGCGCGCATGCGATCAAGCAGGCGCCGGATTTCGATCAGCGCACCTGGGGCTTCAGCAAGCTGCGCGACCTCGTCGCCGCCATCGGCCAGTTCGAGGTCGATCAGCGCAAGCGCGCGGACGGCAATCCGGGCGTCGTGTACGTGCGCGAGAAGAACAAGGGCAAGTCCGGCTCGGCGGCGCCCGCGGGCTCGCCCTAGTTCGGGGGCGCGCCGCGAGGGATGGACAATGGCGGGCCGCCCTGGAGAGCCGCCATGTTGATGAACGCGCAGGACTACCGCGAGTCGCTTCGCGCCTATCGGCCGACCGTTTTCGTGGACGGCCGGCGCGTCGAGGCCGTCGCCGACGAGCCGGCCTTCGCGCCCGGCGTTCGCGCGGTCGGCCTGACCTACGACGTCGCGCATCGCACCGATCTCGCGCCGTTGACCACGGCGACGCAGGCCGGCACCGGCCGCACGATCAACCGCTTCACCCACGTTGGCACGAGCGCGGGCGACCTGCTCAACAAGCTCGAAGCCACGCGCCTGGTGTGCCAGGAGACGGGTTGCGCGCAACGCTATCTGACGTACGACGCGCTCAACGCGATCGGCCAGGTCTGCGCGCGCATCGACGACGCCAACGGCAAGCGCGAGCTGCGCCCGCGTTTCGACGCCTACCTGCGCCGCGTGCAGGACGAGGACCTGACGCTGGGCGTGGCGATGACCGACGCCAAGGGCGACCGCTCGAAGCGCCCGCACCAGCAGGCCAATCCCGACAGCTACGTGCACGTGGTATCGCGCAATGCCAAGGGCATCGTGATCTCGGGCACCAAAGCGATCGTCACCGGCGCGCCGTACATGCACGAGCTGCTCGTGATGCCCTGCCGCAACATGACCGGGGAGGACGCCGACTTCGCGGTGTGCTGCGCGGTGCCGGTGGATGCCAAGGGGCTGACCATCGTTGCGCGCCCGGCCGGACGTCCCGGCGAGAAGGCGGCACTGTTCTCGAACAAATACGGCCAGTCCACCGGCGTCTGCGTGTTCGACAAGGTGTTCGTGCCCTGGGAGCGCGTGTTCTACGCCGGCGAATGGGAACACTCGGGCTTCCTCACCTACCAGTACGCGACGCACCACCGCCACACCTGCATCGGCGCGCGCGCCGGATTCGGCGACCTGCTGATCGGCGCCGGCGCGCTGATGTGCGAGGCCAACGGCTTCGACCCCGGCAAGGAGACGCACCTGCGCGAGCAGATGGTCGAGCTGATCAAGATCACCGAGGGCTTCTACGCCTGCGGCGTGGCGGCGTCGGTCTACGGCGCGGCCGATCCGCTCGATGGCACGTTCGTGCCGGACCCGGTGTTTGCGAACATCGGCAAGCTGCTGCTCGCCACGCAGATCTACGACATGCAGCGCATCGCGCACTACGTGTCCGGCGGATTGATCGTGACGCTTCCGGGACCGGACGAGGACCACAACCCGGCGACGGCGGGAACGTTGGCCGAGGTGCTGCGCGCCAATCCCGATGTGCCCTACGAGCGCCGCATCCAGACGGCGCGATTCATCGAGGATCTCACCGCGTCGTACCAGGGTGGCTGGTATTCGGTGATCAGCCTGCACGGCGGCGGCTCGCCGGCGGCGATGAAGCAGGAGATCTATCGGCACTACCCGGTGGGCGACAAGGTCGCGCTGGTCGAGCGCCTGCTCGATCGCGGTGTGCTCGCCGATGCTTCGCGCTCGATCACGCGCAACCGCCAGCCCGGCAAGTGCTGCGCCAAGGGCTGCGCGGCGCCCGGCATGCCGATCATGGAAGCCCTGCCGGCCCCGAACGAAGGCGCGGCGCCACCCGCCGGCACGCGCAGCGCGACGGCTTCGCGTCGATCGGACAAGGTCTCGCCGCTGCGCCCGTCGACCAGAGGACGCCGCAAGACCAAGCGGCCCCGGAGCTGAGCGCGGGGCCTCTCGCCGTATTGCGCGCGATTCGGTGAGCCGCATCGGAGGGAGAATGCATGAGCCCTTCCACGTCCAGACCCGGCAGCTGTCCCGCGTACGACGCGATCATCGTCGGCGCCGGCTTTTCGGGCCTCTACCTGCTGCATCGCCTGCGCCAGCAGGGCCTCACGGTGCGCGCGATCGAACGTGGCGGCGGCGTCGGTGGCACCTGGTACTGGAACCGCTATCCCGGCGCGCGCTGCGACGTGGAGTCCATGGAGTACTCGTAAAAGTTCGATGACGAACTGCAGCAGGAATGGCGGTGGACCGAGCG
This sequence comes from Panacagrimonas sp., assembly GCF_020697055.1. Classification (GTDB taxonomy): domain Bacteria; phylum Pseudomonadota; class Gammaproteobacteria; order Nevskiales; family Nevskiaceae; genus Panacagrimonas. Next base: position 68,698 of record NZ_JAJFBP010000006.1, read on the forward strand.
CTACGCCGCGCAGCTGGAGATCGAGCGCTATCTCAACCACGTCGCGGATCGATTTGATCTGCGCCGGGACATCCAGTTCAACACCGAGGTCGACTCGGCGCAGTACGACGAAAAGGTCGGACTCGGGAACCTCGGCACGAAGCAGGGCGGTCGCTGCACCGCGCGCTACCTCATCGGCGCGCCCCGGCTGCCTGTCGATGCCCAGCCGTCCGACTTTTCCGGGGCAGGACGGCTTCCAGGGCGCGGTCCATTACACCAGCCGCTGGCCGCGCGAAGGCGTCGACTTCACGGTTCCGCGCGTCGCGGTGATCGGCACCGGCTCATCGGCGATCCAGTCGACTCCGCTGATCGCGGAGGTGGCCGTACGGCTCACCGTGTTCCAGCGCACGCCCAACTTCTCGGTACCGGCGTGCAACCGGCCGCTGACCGAAGAAGAGATCGTCAAGGTCAAGGCGGATTACCGCCGCGTACGCGAACACAGCGTCGAGCAGACCTTCGGCTTCAACCTCTACATGAATCCGGCCAGCGCCATGGCGGCGTCTCCGGCGGAGCGCGAACGCGAGTTCGAACGCCGCTGGAGCGCGTTCGGCGGCCTGCAGTTCCTCGGCGCGTACAGCGACCTGCTGCTGAACCAGCAGGCCAACGACCAGATCGCCGACTTCATCCGCCGCAAGATCCCGTACGGTCGTCAAGGACCCGGCCAAGGGCGAGAAGCTGCTACCGAAGGACCACGCGGTAGGCTGCAAGCGGCTGTGCAGCGACTCCGACTACTACGAGACCTTCAATCGCGACAACGTCGGGCTGGTGGACATCCGCGAGGAACCGATCCACGGCATCGAGGCCAAAGGCCTGCGCTACGGCAAGGACAAGCTGCTGGAAGTGGACGCGATCGTGTTCGCGACCGGCTTCGACGCCATGACCGGCGCGCTCCTCAACATGAATATCGTGGGCCGGGGCGGACGCCCCCTGCGCGATGTCTGGGAGCACGGCGCACGCACGTACCTGGGCCTGACGACGGTCGGCTTTCCCAACCTGTTCATGGTCACCGGGCCCGGCAGCCCTTCGGTGCTGTCGAACATGGTCATGTCGATCGAGGACCACGTCGACTGGACCTCCGACTGCGTCGCGTTCATGGAGCGCGAAGGCGTCGCGTCGATCGAACCGACCGAGCATCTGCAGCAAGCGTGGATGGAGGAAGTCGGCGCGATCGCCAACGCGACGCTCTACGCCGGCTGCGACAGCTGGTACCAGGGCTCCAACATCCCGGGCAAGCCGCGCTCCTTTGCCGCGTACATCGGCTTCGCCGATTACCGCAAGAAGATCCAGAAGATCGCGCGGGACGGCTATGCGACGTTCAAGCTGGGCCGCAACGCCGTCCCCGCGTGACCCGGTAGCCCGGGCGAACCCGGGGAACCCTCAATAGAACAGCCGGCGATTCACCTGCAGCCCTTCACGCTTGCAGTGCTGCATGTAGTGATTGGTGAAGCTGAAGCAGTCCCACACGCTCGACAGCGAGTCGTCCTCGTTGAAGAACTCGATCGAGCCCGTGACCGTGTAGACGATCTCGGTGTTGGCGGACACGTACAGCGTGTGGATCGTGCCCGGCGTCTCCACCACGTAATCACCGGGACGCGCCACCCATTCGTACTCCTGGTAACCCCAGGACCCGGAGATGGTCGTGGCCGTGACGATGCCGCGATGGCGGTGCTTGCCCAGCCCCTGATCGGAGGGCGAGCGCAGACCGATGACGAACGTGCCCGTGCGATTGTCGATGCGCAGGATCTTGACCTCGATCTCGCCCACCCAGTTGAACCAGGGACTCTCGTCGCAGCTGATGTGCGTGTCCTTGCCGCCGAACTCGCGCACGGCGGCGAGCTCCTGCAGGTCGGTGTCGCTGAGCACGCTGGGCTTGACGGTATGCGGTGCGTTCACGGTCTTCCTCCGGAGGGCTGGCGCGGGTGCGATACGGTGCGCCTGGCTCCGGACTCCCGCAACCGGGCTACGGGCGCGCGTTCCGATCGTAAGGCCGCGTGATGAGTTCGAGCAGGTGATCGTCGGGATCGGGGAAATAGACGCCGCGGCCGCCGAAGTGATGATTGATCCGGCCCGGCTGCGTGCGCGCCGGATCGGCCCAGTACTCCAGGCCGCGGGCCTGGATCCGGGCGAAGCTCGCCTCGAACTCCGACTCGCTCAGCAGGAAGGCGTAGTGCTGGGGCGAAGGCGCCTTGCCGGCCTGGTAGTAATCGAGCGACACGCCGTTGGCGAGGTCGACCACCAGGAAATGCATGAAACGCACGGGCGCAGGCAGGCCGAGGATCTCGGCCACGAAGCCGGCGGAAACGGCCTGGTCGCGGCACCAGACGATGGTGTGGTTCAGCTCGATGCTCATCACGACCTCGCGAAGATGCGGCGGAACGTCAGGTTGACGCGCGGACCGCAGGGCGCGCGCTCGCGATCCACGCCGTGCTTCCAGTTGTGCTGCGTGTCGCCGGCCATCAGCAGCAGGCTGCCGCTGGCCAGCGGCAGGCGGAAGGCGCCGGCGTTGGCCACGCGATCCTTGCGCGGCTGGAACACCAGCGTGCGAACGGCGCCGAAACTCACCGAGGCGATGACCGGCTGCTCGCCGAGTTCGGGTTCGTTGTCGCTGTGCATGCCCATCGCGTCGCGTTCGTCGCGGTAGTGGTTCAGCAGCACGCTGTTGAAGACATGGCCCGATCGCGCTTGCACGGTCGCGCGGATCTGCTCGAGAAGCGGCGTCCACGGTGCAGGATCCAGCGTCAATCCCGAGTACGTGTAGCGCGTGCCCGCGTCGCCGTACCAGGCCGTCAGTCGCGGCTGCAGGCGCGCCTGCCCGGCGATCCGGATCGTCTGCTGCCGCCAGGGAATCTGCTCGATCAGGTCGCGCAGCAGGACGTCGGGAGCGCGGGGCCAGTCGTCGAGTCGCGCGTGATAGACGACGTCCGCACCCGGCAACGCAAGACGGACCGGCGCGTCGCCGGCCTCGATGAACAGATCGCCGCTCGGGTCCATTGCGCTGATCGTCTTGTCGACGCTCCGAAACGCGAACGGCCCCGCGAGCGGGGCCGTCCTTGCAGAACGCGTCGACGTCCCCTCAGGTGCGCCGTTCGACCAGCATCTTCTTGGTCTCCGCGATCGCCTTGGCGGGATTGAGTCCCTTCGGGCAGGTCTTCGTGCAGTTCATGATCGTGTGGCAACGATAGAGTTTGAAGGGGTCCTCGAGCTGGTCGAGGCGCTCACCGGTGGCCTCGTCACGCGAATCGATGATGTAGCGATACGCCTGCAGCAGCACGGCCGGACCCAGGTAGCGATCGCCGTTCCACCAGTAGCTCGGGCAGCTCGTCGAGCAGCACGCGCAGAGGATGCACTCATACAGGCCGTCGAGCTTGGCGCGATCCTCTTCGCTCTGCAGACGCTCGCGCGTCGGCGCCGGCGAGTCGGTCTTGAGCCAGGGCTCGATGCTCGCCAGCTGCGCGTAGAAGTGCGTCATGTCCGGCACGAGATCCTTCACCACCGGCATGTGCGGCAGCGGATAGATCGCGACCTCGCCGTTGACCTCGTCGCAGCCCTTGATGCAGGCCAGCGTGTTGGTGCCGTCGATGTTCATCGCGCACGAGCCGCAGATGCCCTCGCGGCACGAGCGGCGGAACGTGAGCGTCGGATCGATCTCGTTCTTGATCTTGATCAGCGCGTCCAGAACCATCGGCCCGCAGGCCGACATGTCCAGGTCGTATTGGTCCATGCGCGGGTTTTCGCCGGTATCCGGATCCCAGCGGTAGACCTTGAAGGTCTGCACCTTCTTGGCACCGGCGGGCGCCGGGAACTTGCGTCCCGCGGACTTGTTGATCGTGGAATTCTTGGGAAGCGTGAACTGGGCCATGGGGATCTCGGGGTCTTCTCAATACACGCGCTTCTTCGGCGGGATGACCTCGACGTCCGCGTCGAGCGTGTTCATGTGCACCGGGCGGAAATCGATCTTGACGCCGGTCGGCGCATCGCGCCACGCCAGCGTGTGCTTCATCCAGTTGGAGTCGTCGCGATCCTTGATGTCGTCGCGGGCGTGGGCGCCGCGCGATTCCTTGCGGTTCTCGGCGCAGACGATCGTGACGAGCGCCTGGCCGAGCAGGTTGTCCAGCTCGAGGGTCTCTACCAGGTCCGAGTTCCACACCATCGAGCGGTCGGTGACCGACAGATCGTTGTGGAAGCCGTCGACGATGCCCTTGAGCTTGTCGATGCCCTCCTGCATCAGCGGACCGTCGCGGAACACGGCGCAGTGCTTCTGCATCGTCTTCTGCATGTCCAGGCGCAGGTTGGCGGTCAACGTCTTGCCCTTGGCGTTGCGCAGCGCATCCAGGCGCGACAGGCACATGTCCTCGGACGCATTCGAGATCTTCTTGTGCGACTGCCCGGCCTTGACCAGCTTGGCCGACTGGATCGCCGCGGCGCGACCGAACACCACCAGGTCGAGCAGCGAGTTCGAACCCAGGCGATTGGCGCCGTGTACCGACACGCAGGCCGCCTCGCCGACCGCCATCAGGCCCGGCACGACCGAATCCGGGTTGCCGTTCTTCAGCGTGACGACTTCACCGGTGAACAGCGTCGGGATGCCACCCATGTTGTAGTGCACCGTCGGCACCACCGGGATCGGCTCCTTGGTGACGTCGACGCCGGCGAAGATCTTGGCGCTCTCGGAGATGCCGGGCAGCTTCGAATGCAGCACGTCCGGACCCAGGTGCTCGAGATGCAGGTGGATGTGATCGCCTTCGTCGCCCACGCCGCGTCCTTCGCGGATCTCGGTGGCCATCGAGCGGCTCACCATGTCGCGCGGCGCCAGGTCCTTCACGCTCGGCGCATAGCGTTCCATGAAACGCTCGCCCGACTTGTTGGTCAGGTAACCGCCCTCACCGCGCGCACCTTCGGTGATCAGGCAGCCCGAACCGTAGATGCCGGTCGGATGGAACTGCACGAACTCCATGTCCTGCAGCGGCAGGCCCGCGCGCAGCACCATCGCGTTGCCGTCCCCGGTGCAGGTGTGCGCCGACGTGGCGGAGAAGTAGGCGCGACCGTAGCCGCCGGTGGCCAGGATCACCATCTGCGCGCGGAAGCGGTGCAGCTTGCCGGTCGACAGGTCCCACGCCATCACGCCGCGGCAGGCGCCTTCGTCGTCCATCAGCAGGTCGAGTGCGAAGTACTCGACGAAGAACTGCGCCTGGCACTTGAGCGACTGCTGGTAGAGCGTGTGCAGCATCGCGTGACCGGTGCGGTCGGCGGCCGCGCAGGTGCGCTGCGCCGGCGGACCCGAGCCGAACTCGGTGGTCATGCCGCCGAACGGACGCTGGTAGATCTTGCCTTCCGGCGTGCGCGAGAACGGCAGGCCGTAGTGTTCGAGCTCGATGATCGCGGGGATGGCCTCGCGCGTCATGTACTGGATCGCGTCCTGGTCACCGAGCCAGTCGCTGCCCTTTACCGTGTCGAAGAAGTGCCAGCGCCAGTCGTCCTTGCCCATGTTGGCGAGCGCGGCCGAGATGCCGCCCTGCGCGGCGACGGTGTGGGAGCGCGTCGGGAAGACCTTGGTGATGTTCGCGGTCTTCAGACCGGATTCGGCCAGGCCCAGCGTCGCGCGCAGTCCGGCGCCACCGGCGCCGACCACGACCACGTCGTATTCGTGGTGAACGATTTCGTATGAGGCGGTCATGGTGCGATCAGGTCAGCGCGATCTTGAGCACCGCGAAGATGCTCGCGGCAGCCACGGCGAAGTGGAAGAACTTGGAGAGCAGCAGGGCGGTGATCTTCATGCCCTCGTGGCCGACGTAGTCCTCGATGACCACCTGCACGCCCAGCATCGAGTGGTACAGCGCCGATGCGATGAGCAGCACCAGCGTCACGGCGACAGCTGGATATCCGACCCACCAGTGCACCTGCTCATACGAAGCGCCCGGCAGATTGGCGACGCTGAACACGAACCACAGCGCCAGCGGAATCAGGGCGACGGCGGACACGCGCTGCACCCAGAAGTGGTGCGTACCGTCCTTGGCGGATCCCAGGCCGCGCGCGCGACCCAGCGGAGAACGAAGGCTCATGGAGATGTCCTCAGCGCAGGTAGGCCAGAGCCCACGCAGCAACGGTCAGAAGGCCGGAAACGACGACGACGGCATAACCGGATTTGTACGCGGTGGAAATGTCGAGTCCCTTGCCGATGTCCCAGAACAGGTGACGGATCCCATTGCACAGGTGATAGAGCAGCGACCAGCTGAAGCCCAGCAGGATCAGCTGGCCGTACCACGCCGTGACGTGCACCGCGAACTTCGCGTAGGCCTCCGGACCGCTGGCGATCGCGACCAGCCAGCACGCGAGAAACAGCATACCGGCCGAAAGGCCCACGCCGGTCGCGCGATGCGTGATCGACAACATCGAGGTGAGCTGCGGCCGGTAATACGGCCCGATCATGAAGGGCGACAGCGGCCGGTTCGTCGCCGGCGATTTGGATGTGTTCATGGTTTACCTTCAGGGTTCGCCGCGATCACTCCCATCACGGCAGAACGGTGTGGGTGTCGGCCGTCAAAAATCGATGCAACGACCGTCTTTCTCCCAGTCGCCGAAACGGGTCGGCTCCAGACCCGATTTGCGGCCACCGATTTCAGGTACTGCGCCGGGCGCCTGCGGCGGTACAGGCGGCGACGTCACGTCACCCTTGGGCTCCTTCGCGGCCAGGAATTCCGCCAGCGGAACGACGTTGTCCTGCTTCGGTCTGAAGCTGCGAACGACGGGATCTGCGGGTGAGGACATGGACGCTCGGCGCGTACGGGCTCGGGAACCTTGGTATTTTCGCAAACCCGACGCCGCGCTCGCAACGAATGACCGCTCCTTATTCCCAATACCTACTCGATCCGGTAGGTGGCTTGCGTCCCGCGCCGGCGGGTGCTCCACCTTCCTCGTGGGCCTGTCTGCGCGTCGGCGGCGCCGATGCGCAAGCCTTCCTGCAGGGTCAGCTCAGCGGTGACGTGCGTGATCCGGAGCCGCGCTGGACCGCTTACAACAGCCCCAAGGGCCGCATGCTGGCGGTGCTTCATCTGGCGCGCGACGACGAGTTCTTCGACCTTCATCTGCCGGGCGCGCTGCTCGAACCGGTGGCCAAACGGCTGCGGATGTTCGTGCTGCGCTCGAAGGTTTCGATCGAGACGCGCGCGGCGTCCGAAAGCGACGACTCTGCGCAAATGCGCGACCGTCGCGCGCTGATCGACGCCGGCGTACCGGTCATCTACCCCCAGACGCAGGACCGCTGGGTGGCGCAGATGGGCAATCTCGATCTGCTCGGCGGCATCAGTTTCGACAAGGGTTGCTACACCGGGCAGGAAGTGGTCGCGCGACTGCATTACCTCGGCAACCTGAAGAAGCGCCTGTTCCTCGTGCGAGGCCACGGTCCCGCGCCGGGCCCGGGAACCGACATCCGCAACGCTGCCGGCGATGCGCAGGCCGTCGGCGACATCGTCGACGCGGTGCCCGAAGGCGACGGCTTCGTGGCGAGCGCCGTGCTGCAGCTGGCCGTGGCCGATGCGGAAACGCTGCACCTGGCCCGCGAAGAGGCGTCCGCGCTGTCGCGACCGCAGGTCTACGCCTACTGAAGGCAGCGCACCGCGCCGCCTACTCGGTGCGGTAGTTCGGCGCTTCCTTGGTGATGGTCACGTCGTGGACGTGGCTTTCCTTCATGCCCGCGCCGGTGATCTTCACGAAGCGCGTGCGGGTGCGCAGCTCCTCGATGCTGCTGCAGCCGGTGTAGCCCATCGAGGCGCGCAGGCCGCCGATCATCTGGTGCACGATCGCCGCCATCGGGCCCTTGTACGGCACGCGCCCTTCGACGCCCTCCGGCACCAGCTTCTCGACCTCGCTGGTGGTGTCCTGGAAGTAGCGGTCTTTCGATCCCTGCGCCTGCGACATCGCACCCAGCGAGCCCATGCCGCGATACGACTTGTACGAGCGGCCCTGGTACAGCTCGACTTCGCCGGGCGCCTCCTCGGTGCCCGCGAGCATGGAGCCGACCATCACGGCGTGGGCGCCGGCGGCCAGGGCCTTGGCGAAGTCGCCCGAATAGCGCACGCCGCCATCGGAGATCAGCGGCACGTTGCGGCTCTTCAGCGCCTCGGCGACCGCCATGACCGCGCTGACCTGCGGCATGCCCACGCCTGCGACGATGCGCGTGGTGCAGATCGAGCCCGGACCGATGCCGACCTTCACCGCGTCGGCCCCGGCGTCGGCCAGCGCGAGCGCCGCTTCGCTGGTCGCGATGTTGCCGCCGATGACCTGCAGCTCGGGGTATTGCCGCTTGATCCACGCCACTCGGTCGATCACGCCGCGCGAGTGACCATGCGCGGTGTCGACCACCACGACGTCCACGCCCGAGGCGACCAGGCCCGCGATGCGCCCTTCGGTCTCCGGCCCGGTTCCGACCGCCGCACCGACGCGCAGGCGACCCTTGTCGTCCTTGCATGCGAGCGGGTAGTCGCTCGACTTCTGGATGTCCTTGACCGTGATCATGCCGCGCAGCTGGAAGCCGGGGCTGACCACGAGAACCTTCTCGATGCGGTGCTGGTGCAGCTTGGCGATGACCTCGTCGCGCGAGGCGCCTTCCTTGACGGTGACCAGCCGCTCCTTGGGCGTCATGGCGATGCTCACCGGCTCGCCGAAGCGCGTCTCGAAGCGCAGGTCGCGGCTGGTGACGATGCCGACGAGGTTCTCGCCGTCGACCACCGGCACGCCGGAGATCCGGTTGGCGCGCGTGAGCTTCAGCACCTCGCCGATGCTCATGTTCGGCGGCACGGTGATCGGATCGGTGATCACGCCGGACTCGTACTTCTTGACCGCGCGTACCTCGGCCGCCTGGCGCTCGGCCGTCATGTTCTTGTGCACGATGCCCAGTCCGCCTTCCTGCGCGAGCGCGATGGCGAGCTTGGCTTCGGTGACCGTGTCCATCGCCGCCGACAGCAGCGGGATGTTCAGGACGATCCGCGAGGTGAGGCGCGTGGTCAGATTGACCTGGCGCGGGAGGACTTCCGAGTAGGCCGGCTGCAACAAGACGTCGTCGAACGTCAGGGCCTCGGTTTGAATGCGCATGTAAGGCTCCGTCGGGGGGCCATTATACGGGTGCTCGTTTTGCTCAGAAGTTTTTTTTGACCCAAAGGCGCGGAGCGGACGGTCTGACGAGCCTGTCTTTGCGTCCTTCGCACCTTTGCGCTGAGATTGCCGCCAAATGACCGAACCACCCCACCGCACCGTCCATACCGTTTCCGAGCTGGCCGAAATCCTTCGCGCGCTGGTCGAGGATTCGCTGCCGCGGCTGTGGGTCGAAGGCGAGATCTCGAATCTGTCCAAGCCCGCGTCGGGACACTGGTACTTCACGCTCAAGGACGCCCGCGCACAGATCCGTTGCGCGATGTTCCGCAATGCCAATTACCTGGTGCGTCCGCCGCCGCAGAATGGCGATCACGTGAGGGTCCGCGCGCAGGCCAGCTTCTACACCGCGCGTGGCGACCTGCAGCTGATCTGCGAATACATGGAGCCCGCGGGCGAAGGGGCGCTGCTGCGCGCGTTCGAGGAGCTCAAGAAGCGCCTGTCCGCCGAGGGCCTGTTCGACCCGGACCTCAAGCGCCCCGTGCCGTCGATGCCGCGGCGCATCGGCGTGATCACCTCGGCCACCGGCGCGGCGATCCAGGACGTGCGGGCCGCACTGGCACGCCGTTTTCCGTTGCTGGAAGTCGTGCTGTGGCCGGTGCCGGTGCAGGGCGCGGCGGCCGCGCCGGCGATCGTGAAAGCGTTGCGCGAGCTGCCCAAACGCGCGCCGGTCGACGCGGTGCTGCTCGTGCGCGGCGGCGGCTCGCTCGAGGACCTGTGGGCGTTCAACGAGGAGGCCGTGGCCCGTGCGGTGCGCGCCTGCACGGTGCCGGTGGTGACCGGCATCGGCCACGAGATCGACACCACGATCGCCGACTTCGCCGCGGACCTGCGCGCGCCGACGCCCACGGCCGCGGCGGAACTGGTGACGCCCGACGGCCGCGCGTTCGTCGCTCGCCTGCAGCGGCTGGGCGACGCCGCGACGCGCGCGATGACGCTGGGCCTGTCGATGTCGGGCGAACGCCTGGCCCGGGCCCGCGGCGCATTGCAGCGTCTGCATCCGCGACGCGCGCTGGAGGAGCGCGCCCAGCGCCTCGACGACCACGAGCAGCGTCTGCGCGCCGCGCTGCTGCGGCGTCTGCGCGATGGCCTCCAGGCGCAGACGGCGTTGAGCCAACGTCTGCAGGCGCGCGACCCGGCGCAGCGGCTCAAACTCGCGCGCGTCGGCCTGGCGCAGCTCGGCGGCCGCCTGAACACGGCGCTGGGCGCCGCCCTGCGGCTACGTCGCGCGCATTGGGACCGCCAGCAGGCCCTGCTCCGCAGCCTGAGTCCGCAGGCGGTGCTCGATCGCGGTTACGCCGTCGCGCGCCTGCGTGATGCCGACGGCGGCCAGGTGATCCGGGCGCCGGACGACGCGCCGGCCGAGGCGTCCTTCGTACTGCTACTGGCCCGCGGCCGGCTCGACGTGCGTCGCACCGGCCCGGACTGATCCCGCCGCGTTAATCGTCGTCCGGTACGGCCCGGACCGTGATCGTCAGCTCTTCGGTGGCGTCTGCCTCGGTCGAGGTCGAAGGCTGGGTCCACGTCGCCTTGATCTTCGCGGTGCAGCTCGTAGCGGTCTCGAGGCAATCCGTGGATTTCACGACCGAGATGTCGCTGGCCGTCACGAGCACGCCGCCGGCACCGACCGCGGCGAGCTTGGGCGTATTGGACGTGAAGATCACGTTCTTCGTGATGTCCTGCGTATAGCCGCCGGTGAACGCGCCCTGCGCCCTGATCCGCAGGATCGTGCCTTCGTCGACCTCGGGGGCGGTCGGATCCGGTGCCGGATCCAGCGGCTCGCAATTGCTGATCGACGTCTCCGGATCGCACGGATCGCTGACCGCCAGCGTGATCCCGTCCGGCGGCAGCGTGACGTCGCGCACCGTAACCGGCAGCACGTTGCTGAGCGTGCCGTTGTCGGCCAGCAGCGGTCCTTCACCGTCGGGATCCGACTTGCCGCCGAAGCTCGCACAGATCTTGGTCGTGCGATCGGTGGTGTCCTCGTCGGCGACCGCGTTCATCAGGTTGAGGCCGGCGATCAGGCTGCCGAACGTCAGCGCGGTCGGCGGATTCGGATCCTCGGTGGTGCTCCGGTCCTCGAGCAGCAGCTCGCACTGGCCGTCGTCGTCACGGTCGTAGCCGTAGAGCGTGTTGCCCTGCGAGTCCAGCGTGTCCAGGCGCATGAATTCGCCCGGATCCTCGGTATCGCCGTCATCGTTGAAATCACCGAAGACGACTTTCAGCCGCAGCGCTTCGCTGGTGCGCTCGGCGATCTGGTCGGTGTAGCCCTCCTCGTAATCCAGCACGAGCCCGTTCGGCGGAATCGCCGAGACAAAGACCTGCGCGGTCGGGGCCGAGGGACAGGGCGCATCGAACTGCGGCCTGAGCGTCACCGGTCCACCGACGGCGACGCCACGGACCAGCTGCAGCTGGGCCTCCTCGCCGACCGTCGCGACGGCGTCGGCGTCCTCCTCGACGAACGTCAGGTCCGACAGCGACGTCACGTCGGTGTCGATGCCGTCGATCTCGCCGCGCACCAGGAACTTCTGCGCCGAATCCGGAATGATCCGCGCCACCGACGGAATGATCCGCAGGTTGGTCGAGGGTTTGACCACGACCTCCATCGAGGCGGTGAAGCCCAGATACTCGGCGTGGATCGTGGTGGTTCGCTCCACCGCGGTGTCTTGCGGCAGCAGCACGCCGCCACGCAGATAGAACTGCCCCTCCTTGCCCTCGACCGGATCGCGGTAGTTCGCCACCTTGACCACCGACTCGTCGTCGCTGGTCCAGTGCGCCCTGTAGGAAAAGTCGCCGACGTCGCCCTTGCTGAACTTGCCGACCAGCACCAGCGGGGCGGCCAGGCAGGTGAAGGCCTTGACCTGGGTCTCTTCGCCCTCCTCCTTCCTCAGATCCTGCGCAATGCGGATCGACTCCAGCTTGCTGCCGTCACCGATACCGCTGCATCCGGTGGCGAGCAGGGCCAGGGCGACGATTGCGCCGGTGGTTTGAATCTTCGTCATCGCATTCCTCGGAGGGGGCGCCATGGAGGCGTCCCGGCTTCTCAATGGGTGGAGTCGGCAGCCTTGATGACCGTGCTTCGGATGTTGAGTTCACGAAGGCTCTTGGCATCCACGGTTCCCGGCGCGTTGGTCAGGGGGTCGTGGGCGGTCTGGGTCTTGGGGAAAGCGATGACTTCGCGGATCGACGCGCCGCCGGCCATCAGCATGATCAGACGGTCGACGCCGATGGCCAGGCCGCCATGCGGCGGGGCGCCATACGACAGCGCCTCGAGCAGGAAACCGAACTTCTCCTGCTGTTCCTCCGGCCCGATGCCGAGCAGCTCGAACACCGCCTGCTGCACGTCGGCACGGTGGATACGGACCGAGCCGCCGCCCAGCTCCACGCCGTTGAGCACGATGTCGTAGCCCTGCGACACGATCGCGCCCGGATTGGCCTTGATGGCCTCGGCGTCGAACTGCTTGGGCGCCGTGAACGGGTGGTGAGGCGAGACCCAACGGTTGTCCTTGTCGTCGTGCTCGAACATCGGCCAGTCGACCACCCACAGCGCCTTCCAGCCCTCGCCGGTAATGCCGATGTCCCGCCCGACCTTGAGGCGCAGCGCCCCGAGCGCATCGCTGACCACCGCGAATTTGTCGGCACCGAAGAACAGCAGGTCGCCGTTCTGCGCGCCGGTGCGCTCGAGGATGCCGGCCAGCGCGGCGTCCGACAGGTTCTTCACGATCGGCGACTGCAGGCCTTCGCGTCCCTTGGCCTTGTCGTTGACCTTGATCCAGGCCAGGCCCTTGGCGCCGTACTGGGCGACGAACCCGGTGTAGGAATCGATCTGGCCACGCGAGAGCTTCTCGCCGCCGCCGGGCACCCGCAGCGCGGTGACGCGGCACTTCGGATCCTTTGCCGGATTGGCGAACACCTTGAAGTCCGAATCCGCGACGAGGTCCTTGATGTCCACCAGTTCCAGCGGATTGCGCAGGTCCGGCTTGTCCGAGCCGTAACGCGCCATCGCCTCGGTGTACGACAGGTGCGGCAGCTTGCCCAGGTCGACGTTCATCACGTCGCGGAACAGCGTGACGACGAGCCCCTCGACGATCTCCATGATCTGTTCCTGGGTCAGGAACGAGGTCTCGATGTCGAGCTGCGTGAATTCGGGCTGGCGGTCGGCGCGCAGGTCCTCGTCGCGGAAGCAGCGCGCGATCTGGTAGTAGCGGTCCAGGCCGCCCACCATCAGCAGCTGCTTGAACAGCTGCGGCGACTGCGGCAGCGCGAAGAAGTGGCCGGGATGCGTGCGCGAGGGCACCAGGTAGTCGCGCGCGCCCTCGGGCGTCGCACGGGTCAGGATCGGCGTCTCGACGTCGACGAAGCCGTTCTCGTCCATGAAATTGCGCATGCGCCGGATCACGTCGTGGCGCAGCCGCAGGTTCTTCTGCAACGCCGGCCGACGCAGGTCGACGTAGCGGAACTTCAGGCGCGTGTCCTCGCCGACGTTGTCGTCGTCGAGCTGGAACGGCGGCGTCTCGGCCTTGTTCAGCAGCTCGGCCTGCTTGGCCAGCACCTCGATCTTGCCGGTGACGAGATTGGCGTTCTCGGTGCCCGCGGGACGCGGTCGCACGCGCCCGGTGATGCGCACGACGTACTCGGAACGGAACCGGTCGGCGAGCGCGAAGGCCTCAGCCGTGTCCGGGTCGAACACGCACTGGAGCAGACCGTCGCGGTCACGCAGGTCGATGAAGATGACGCCGCCGTGATCGCGGCGACGGTGGACCCAGCCACAGACCGTCACGGTCTCGCCGGTCAGGACTTCCGTGACCTGACCGCAGTAATGGGAACGCATGGAGTGCAGGGCACGGCAAAAAAAGAGCGGCGATTGTATCCGCGTACCCCCGGCGCTGCTCGCGACGTACGCCGGCGTCTGGCCGCCGTCGACGCGCCACTACGGACTGGAGGCGTTTCCGCCGCCCGGACTCGCCGGCTTGGACGCCGGTGCCGCGGCCGGCTTGGATTCGGTCTTGACCTCGGTCTTGGCCGGTGCCGAAGCCGCCGCATCGCCGCCGCCGGCAGGCTTGGCAGCGGTCGTCGTGTCCGACTTTGCGCCGTCGCCCGCGGTCGAACCGCTGTCGCCCGCCAGATTACGCTTGCCGTCGGACTTGAAGTCGGTCTCGTACCAGCCGCCGCCTTTCAGGCGAAATCCGGCGGCCGACATCAGTTTCGACAATTGCGGCTTGCCGCAGACCGGGCAATCGGTCGGCGACGGGTCGGACATGCGGTGATTGATCTCGGACACGGTGCCGCAGGCACCGCAGCTGTACTCGTAGGTCGGCATGGCGCGAAAAACGTGAGAGACGAAGGGGTTCCCGCCGCTATGGGCGCGAACCCGATTGTTTCAAGTGCACCCGCAGACACTCAACTACTCGTCGGCGTCGTCGGCGGGCTTGGCGGCCTTCGCAGGCTTGCGCTCGTCGCCGACGACGCGGCCGTTTGCCAGCCGGACCGTCTTCTGCTTCCTGCCGTCGCGATAGGTCCAGCGCTCGCCGCCGTTGTGATCACGCTTCACCGCGTCCGGGCGGCCCAGCGCGCGACGCACTTCGTCGGCGCTCATGCCCGGCGCCGTGCGCTTGCCGCGGATCGCGCCCTGGATGCGCTGGTCTCGTGCCCGGCGCTGGCTGTGCGCTTCGCGCCAGGCCTGGTCGTCGCGCTGGCGCGAATCGAGCATCCGCTCGCGTCGCGCGTCGTGCTCGGCGGCGAGGTCGGCCTGCCGACCCGCGGGGACGACGCCGAGCCAAGGCAGCGCGTAGGGCATTTCCCCCGCACGGCACGGACGATCGGTGTACAGCGCCCGTCCCTGCTCCGTGCAGCGGAACACGGCGGCTTCCGCCGCGGGTTCGAGCGCGGCCGATGCGATCCACAGCACGCAGGCGCCCAACGCGAACCATCTCGGATTGGGCATGGCGTTCGACTCCGGCCTCGGGGACGGGAGCCACGCTAGGCCGTTCGCGTCGACGGCCCAATCCTGCATTCACGCAGGCGCGGCCAGCGGATTGGGGATCAGCAGCAGCATGTCGGTGGGCCCCACGTCCTGGCCGGCCTGGGTCAGCAGAGTCGTGACCTGGCCGCGGTGGTGCGTCTGGTGGTTGAACAGGTGCGCGAGCAGCAGATCGAACGGACGTCGCGCCGCAACGCCCTGGGTGTTGCGGTATTCGAGATCGATGTCGAGATCGGCTTCGGACAACCCGCCGATCCAGTCCTCGATCACGGCGTCGAGCTGGTCGCGCTTGGCCCGCAACGCCTCGAAGTCGGTGTACAGCACCTGGTTGAGCCTCTCCGCATCGGGCCAGCCTTCGGCGCCGACGGGAACCACCGGGGGGCGCGTCGGATGCTCGGCGGCGAAGCGCCGCAGCCAGATCAGGTCGCCGACCATGATGTGGTTGAGCGTGTGCAGGATCGAGCCGAAGAAGGCGCCGCGATCGAGCGCAACGCCCTCGGGACCGAGTCGCGCCGCCGCCTCGTAGAGCTTGCGGTTGAACCAACGGTTGTACTGCGCCTGCAGGCGGAACTGGGACACGCGGCTCATCGGAATCCTCCCTCGATGCCGGCGCCATAGATGATGCGGGACGCGGGCGCGTGGATAATGCCCGCCCTCCCCGTGCCGCGCCCGTATCCGAGTCCCATGCAATACGTCTACACGATGCACAAGGTGGGCAAGATCGTCCCGCCCAAGAAAGAGATCCTGCGCAACATCTCCCTGTCCTTTTTCCCCGGCGCCAAGATCGGCGTGCTCGGCTACAACGGCGCGGGCAAGTCGACGCTGCTCAAGATCATGGCCGGCATCGATCCCGAGTTCATCGGCGAGGCGCGCCCGCAGCCGGGACTGAAAGTCGGCTACCTGCCGCAGGAGCCCCAGCTCGACCCGACCAAGAACGTGCGCGAGAACGTGATGGAAGCGCTCTCCGACGTCACCAACGTGCAGGCCGAGCTCGACGCGGTCTATGCCGCCTACGCCGAGGAAGGCGCCGACTTCGACAAGCTCGCCGCCAAGCAGGCGGAGCTCGAAGCCAAGCTCGCCTCCGGTGGCGGAGAGAACATCGACGTCGTCCTCGACAAGGCCGGCGAGGCGCTGAACCTGCCGCCCTGGGACGCCGACATCGCGCGCCTGTCCGGTGGCGAGCGCCGCCGCGTCGCGCTGTGCCGGCTGCTGCTGTCCAAGCCCGACATGATCCTGCTCGACGAGCCCACCAACCACCTCGACGCCGAGTCGGTGGCCTGGCTCGAGAAATTCCTGAAGGATTTCCCGGGAACGATCATCGCCGTCACCCACGATCGCTATTTCCTCGACAACGTCGCCGGCTGGATCCTCGAGCTCGACCGCGGCCACGGCATCCCCTGGCAGGGCAACTACTCGTCGTGGCTCGAGCAGAAGAGCAATCGACTCGAGACCGAGCAGAAGCAGGAGGACGCGCACACCAAGGCGATGAAGGAAGAGCTGGAGTGGGTGCGCAAGAACGCCAAGGGCCGGCAGTCAAAGTCCAAGGCGCGCCTCAAGGCCTACGAAGAGATGGCCAGCCAGGAATTCCAGAAGCGCTCGGAGACCCGCGAACTCTACATCCCGCCCGGCCCGCGCCTGGGCGACGTGGTGATCGAGGTCGACAACGTCGGCAAGAAGTACGGGGAGCGCTGGCTGTACAAGGGGCTGACGTTCACGGTGCCCAAGGGCGCCATCGTCGGGATCATCGGCGCCAACGGCCGCGGCAAGACCACGCTGTTCCGCATGCTGCTCGACCAGGAGAAGCCGGACGAGGGCACGATCCGCATCGGCGAGACCGTGAAGCTCGGCTACGTTGACCAGAGCCGCGACGCGCTCAACGGCGATCTCACGGTGTTCCAGGAAATCTCCGGCGGCAGCGATCTGGTGCGCATCGGCAACTTCGAGATGCCGGCGCGTGCGTACATCGGCCGCTTCAACTTCAAGGGCGAATCGCAGCAGAAGCGCGTGAAGGACCTGTCGGGCGGCGAACGCAATCGCCTGCACCTCGCCAAGATGCTGCTGTCGGGCGGCAACGTGCTGCTGTTCGACGAGCCGACCAACGACCTGGACGTGGAAACGCTGCGCGCGCTCGAAGAGGCGCTGCTCGATTTCTCGGGCTGCGCGCTGGTGATCTCGCACGATCGCTGGTTCCTGGACCGCGTCGCCACGCACATCCTGGCGTTCGAGGACTCGGGCGAGATCGTCTACCTCGAGGGCAACTACCGCGAGTACGAGGACGACTTCCGCCGGCGCACCGGCAGCGAGCCGGGCGTCAACCGGCGCTCGCGGCACAAGAAACTGGCGTAAGGATCTTCCCGGGCTTCGCCCGGGATACGGCGGTACGGGGGCACGTCGACGACGTAGCCTGGGCGAAGCCCGGGAAGGCCGTTCACCCGTATCCCTCGACGCCGAGCCGCGCGTACATCGGCGCCATCGTCGCCACCTCGTTCTCGAATCCGTCCTCGATCCAGCGCCGATAGGCGCTCGCGCCGCGCGCCGCGTCGCCGCCGCGCTGCACGATCGCCACCGCGGTGCGACCGGCCATCGTTCCGGACAGCAGTGCCTTGAGCACGCCCTTGGACGAGGTCGGATCGAGCGTGGCGGCGGCGTCTCCCGCGATCAGCCATCCCGGGCCCGCGGCCGGTTCGACCACGCGCCAGGTCGCGTCGGCTCCACGCGCGGCGCCGACGCACTCGAGCGCGGCCAACTCCGCGGGCCGCTCGTCCTGCGGCCGCGCGGCCGCATCGAATTCCAGCCGCGCCCATTGATACAGGTCGTCGGCGACGCGCGCGCTCCACGTCCAGCCGCGGCGATCACCGACCAGCGCCGGCGCATCCGCGCGTGCAGCGCAATGGCCGTGCACGTAGCCGTAACGAACGGCCTGGCGTGGCGACCGCACGCGCTCGGAGAGCGCGAGGCGACGCGAGAGCCATCGTGCCGGGCCGCTCGCATCGATCAGCATCGCGGCGCGCCACTCGCGTCCGTCGCCCAGGCGCACGACGCCGTCGTCGAACGACTCCGCTCCCGTCCCCAGGACCACCTCGGCGCCGAGTTCACCGGCCCGGGCACGCAAGGCCTCGTCGAGCCGCGCGCGGCTGACCTGGAAACCCCGCCACCGCGTGCCGTCGTCGTCCGACCCAAAAGCCTCGAATCGCGGCGCCTCGTTCCACGCGATCCACACGCCGGCGAAGCGCGCGCGCGTCGCCGCGTGCAGGCCCTCGGCGACGCCCAGTTCGCGCAGCAGCGGCTCGACGCCCGGATGCAACGCCTCGCCCGGACGATCACGCGGCTGCGCGTCGCGCTCGACCAGCATCGTGCGCAGACCCGCCTGCGCGCAGGCGATGGCGGCGGCGCAGCCCGCGGGACCGCCGCCGACGATCAGGACGTCGGAATCGAGGCGTCGCGCTTCCACGGTCCCTTTTCGCCGCGACGCAGCAGCACCTGCAGGCCGTCGACGTAGGCGACCGCTTCTTCCTTGATCGACACGTGCACGCGCTTCATGTCGGTCGGGTGACGCGTCTGCGCCTGCGGGCGGATCACGTGGAAGCGATAGCGAGGACCGCCGCCGGCGGCCAGCTTGCCGCCCGACTTCTGCGCCTCGGCCAGCTCGGCTTCGTCGTCGGCGCGCACGGGCCGGAACGAGATCACCGCCCAGCCCGCCTTGTCGCGGATCAGCTCGTTGATCGCGCGACGGCCCTTCGGAAACTTCTTGCGATAGGCCGGATCGCGGATGCCCAGCGCCCAGTACACCGCGCCCATCGCCAGCACGCGCGACTTGGTCTCGGCCAGATCGATCTTCGCCAGCTGCGTGATCGTCATCGTGCCCGGCAGCGCGATGTAGTCGACGCGATCGATGTCCGAGTACTCGACGACGCGCTTGCCATCGGCGCCCACCACCAGCAGCGGTCCGCGCACGCCATCCCAGGCCTGGTACTTGCCATCGACCGCTTCGATGCCGGTCTCGGCATCGGTCAGCGGCACGATCGTCGGCCACGGATAGTCGTAACCGGTCGGACGCTTGAACGGCGAGAACGTGCGGCTGGAATCGGGCGCGATCGCGGGCCAGTACGAACCCAGCGCCGCACACAGCTTCACGTCCTCGACAAAGGGCGTGCCCAGGCCGTGGTTCTGCAGATAGGCCTGCAGCCCTTCCTCGGGGTTGTTGTAGAACTGGCCCTGGCTCGCGTCCCAACCCGGATCGAAGATGCCGGGCGAGTGATCGGGCAGACCCGAATAACGCGACACCTTGCCCGACTTGAACGCACGCGCACCCGGGGCCGCCGTGTCCTGCGCGCGCCCCACCACGGCGCTGGCGCCGACGTCATAGATCGAAAAGCCGATCGGCAGGTCGATGTTCGGCGCCATGCGCCGACCGGACAGCGCATAGGGCGGGATCGCCCACAGCCCGTCGCGGATCGCGGCCGGCACTTCCTTCTGCCACCACTCCATCAGGTCATGCTGGCTCACCTGCGGGAAGAAGTCCGGCGGCGAGATCGGCGCATACGCGGCCATCCGCGGCAGCTCCTTGGTCGCCGGCAGTCCCTTCACGCGCGCCTCGACCCAGCCGTCGCCGGCGAAATCGATGAAGTGCTGCGCCAGATAGCCGCCCTGCTTGAGGATGCGCGGCATGTCCGGGTTGTCGTTGAGATCCTCGAGCGTGCCGTCCTCGCGCAGTCGATGTCGCAGGCTCACGTACTCCGGCGCGTTGCGGTCGTAATCCGGACCCGAGCCTTCCAGGTACAGCGCCTCGCTGGCCTTGAACGACTCCTCCGAATCGGCTTCACCGCCCAGGATCTGTCCGCTGGAGAAATAGACGACGCCGTCGGTCGACGTCCATTCGCCCGACACCTTGAAGCCGAGCCAGCCGTCCTTGTACTTCGCGCGGTTCACGAACGGCGCCGCGCGCGGCTCGACCACGCCCGGGCCGTGATCATTCGTCTTCGAGAACGCGGCGATGTGCTCGTCGCGCATCACGAACGGGAATTTCTCGAGATCCTCGCCGGTCCACTCGGTCGGATAGCCGTTGATCTCGAGGAAGCGATGGAACTTGCGTAGCTTGTCGTTGCGGAACGCGCACCCGAGCTCGACCTCGAGCTTGGAACCGGCGATGCATTCGCTGCCGGTGAAGAGTTTCTGCAGCGGCATCCAGAACGCGTTCTCGTCGTCGTTCTTGACCCGGTCAAGGATGCTCAGCCGCGGATCCTTGCCGGTGACGCGCACCGCGATGAACGGTGCGAAGCGCTGCGGTATCGCCGGAAAGTCGTAGGGCTTGTCTGCGGCGACGGCCTCGAAGTTGCGATCGCGCCCGTTCCAGATCGGCGCGATGGTGCCCATCCGCGAGATGCCGGTACGCGAGAAGACGAGATCGGCATGACGCTTGTCGACGGTGTCGCGCGCCGGGCGATATTGCAGCGCCATCATCACGATCCCGAGCGGCTGGTTGCCGGCGGCGGCTTCGAGTTCGGCCCAGCTCACCGGGCGCACGCCGTAGACGTAGCTCTCCACCGCCTCGATCTCGGCCAGCGTCGGATACGACGTGATCCTCTCGTGGACGACGTCGGGCGATGCCAGCGCGTGATACAGCAGGCTGCGCGACGGATGGCCGGGTTCGATGCCGCGCTGTCCCGAGGTCGCGAAGTCGCCGAATCCCACCACCTCGCGATTGACGTTGACCGACTTGGCCAGCTCCGCCGCCAGGTCCGTCGCGTCCAGGTCGAGCGCACCGCCGGTGGCGCCGAGCAGCAGCTCGCGCCAGCCGGCGGCGGACAGGCGTTTGCACGCGGCGCGCACCGGGTCGATCAGTGGCACGTTGGCCGAACCGAACAGCGAGAAGGCCTCGGCGCGCATGGCGAGCGTGGCTCCGCCCGCCCACATCGCCTGCGTCAGGAATTCACGACGGGTCTGCATGCGTCTGTCCCTCCCTCGATTCGTTTTCTTCTCAGGGTGCGGCGGTCGCCGGTGCCGTCTCGGCCGCCGTCGGTGTCTCGCGATAGAACGTGTTGAGCCAGCGCCCCTTGCGCCGCGACCAGCCGGACGTGACGTCGGCCTGGTAGGTGTCGTTGGCGCCACGATCGCGCGCCTGCGCGCGATAGGTCACCAGCGCCGCGTCGGGTGCCAGGCGGATCACGTGAAAGCGATCGAGCGCGTGCCACTCGACGTTGGCCTCGGGCACGAACGCCAGATGGCCGGCACGATCCAGCACGGAGCCGTCGCCCTGCACGTCCGCGTAATCGTCCGCGAGCAGCGGTTTGCTGCCTTCGAGATCGCGCCGCACGTATTTGTCCCACGCGGCCTGCTCGTGGGCGATGAGCTGACGCGCAAGCGCGTCATCGGCTGCCAGCGGCTCGGCGGCGACCCGCGCGGCGCCGAGCAGCATCGACAGCAGGATTGCGACGATCGACATCGACGTCGCCACGCGCACCCGGGGCCGATCGGTCGGCATCTGCGTTCCCCTCGCTCGTTCTGGTTGTGACAGGACGCTGCGCGTCGAATCTATCCCAACCGGAAGGCGCTCCGCGGCGCGCAGGTTGCGCCGTACGAGAACTGCGTCTCAGCGCGGAACCGCTCCGAATTCCGAGCGGACCATCGCGCGCGAATCGGCCTTGCGCCCCAGAGGCGAGTACGCCTGCGAGCGCGCGAGCAGATAGACCACGCCGTTGTGCGCGTATCTGAAGCTGCCTTCGGCCTCGGTGCCCTGCATGTAGAGGAAGGGCAACGCGCCGGCGAGCAGCGGCACGTAGAACGAGCTCGAGACCACGTGTCGCTCGTCGCGACCGACCACCGCCCCTGCCGATCGCACGACCAGGTAGTGCTCGCTGGCGTTTTCGTCATTGAAGAAAACGGTGATCTGCAGGCGCTCGCCGCGCATCGCGAACCGATCGAACGTCATCTCGCGCACCATCTTGCCGTCGGCATCGAGCAGCATCGCCTCGGGCGCGAACAGCGCGCCATCGGTGATCCGGCTCTCGAGCTGCAGCGTCCAGGGATCGCGATAGCGCGGCAGGCGGTAGACGGCGTAGCTGACCGAACGGTCGCCCGACTGCGCCAGGCAGCGCACGTCGCCGTCGACGCGAAACGCCTGCGCACCCTGCGGCGAGTCCATTTCGATCGCTTGCGGCGAGGACAGATTCCACTGCGTATCGCAGCCGCGCGGATTGAGCTGCATCACCGTGGCCGGCGCCAGCGCGCGACCGGCGCAGCCGCCGACGAGCGAAGCCGCCAGCAGCAGCGACGCGAGCATGACCAGACGCATCGTGTTCGGGCGGCTCAACGCAGCTGGCGCGCGAGCGCCTGGCCGGTGGCGCGCATCGCCTGGCGCAGACCCTCGAGCGCCTTGACCGGGTCGGCGACCAGCTGGTCGAAGCGCGCGAACTCGTAGCCCTTGGCGGGCGACAGCGTGATGGCGCCGTCACCGTCGCCGAAGGCGTTGTAGGCGATCCGGTCCTGGTACAGCACCTTGTGGTCGGTGGCCCGCACCATGCGCACGTTGACGTGGACGGTCGGGCGATAGGGCGTCGCGCCGCCCGCGGCGGTGTAGCCGATCACGTCGGTATAGATGTCCAGGTAGGCGTCGACGCTGCCGTCCGACACCGGATAGTGATCGAGGAACTGCTGCTCGGAGGTGATCCGGCTGACGTCGATCGAATGCACTTCGTAGCCCGCCTCGCGCAGACCGGCGTCGAGCTGCTGCTCGAACGATTTGCTGCAGACGAAACCTTTGCTGCGCGTCGCGCGCATGAATTCGCCGGACTTGCCGTTCATGTCGGTGGCGGCCACCAGCATGCCGACCACGCCGAAGCTCTCGCCCGGGTGCACTTCCATGCGGACGGCGACCTCGTCCGACACCGCTGGCGTCAGCAGGCCGATGCTGCGGATCTGGTGACGGACCGCCGGGTCGTACGCGCGGTGCAGCGGCGCGGAACAGCCGGTGCCCAGCAGTCCGACCACCATCAGCACGATCACGCGATGCAGTGACACCGTCGTCCGTCTCCACGCGTCCGACGGCTGTCGGTCGCGCCCTGGTCCAAGAAAGGAAGAAGCTCCCCACCTGCCGATCCGGTCCCGTGCGCCGCGCCTCGCGAGGAAATCGCGTGCGCGTGTTCGGGGGATCAGCTGGACTCCAGCTTGCCTGGAGATACGGACCAGTATCGGGTCCGCCGATATTCGGACGCGGAATGGGGTCCGGCGGTGACGACTTCAGGGTTTCCCTGACAATACTGTAGGGAAAACCGGAGGGTTGAGCGTCAGGGAATTGTCAGACGTCAGCGCATCAGCGCAGGAACGTCGAGCAGCGTCATCAATTCGGCGTCGCGCGTGACCACGCCGATCACCGCCGCGCAGGGCGCGCTGCCGGCGCGCGGGGCGGGCTTGATCGCCGGGTCCGGGATGCGGCGCACGTGGGTGACCCGGTCGACGCGAGCCGCCAGCGTCTCGCCCGGCGCATCGAACACCACCAGCGGACCGGTCGCGCCCTGTGCGGCCTGCAGGCCCAGGCGCAGGCGCAGGTCCACCACCGTCACGATCTGCCCGCGCAGGTTGATCACGCCCAGCACCTCGCGTGGCGTTCCCGGAACCGGCTCGATCTCGGCCGAGGCGAGCACTTCCTGGACCGCCAGGATCGCCACGCCGTAGAGCTGTCCCGCGAGTTCGAACCCGATCCAG
Organism: Panacagrimonas sp.; assembly: GCF_020697055.1. Classification (GTDB taxonomy): domain Bacteria; phylum Pseudomonadota; class Gammaproteobacteria; order Nevskiales; family Nevskiaceae; genus Panacagrimonas. The sequence goes on from NZ_JAJFBP010000006.1 coordinate 92,561, forward strand.
CGCCGAACGACGTCGCCTTCGCGACCGCCGTCGCTGTGACGCGCGCCCGACACGACGGGGCTGACGGAGGACGACGTGGGCGGGGTGACGGGCGCGATCTCGATCATGGCTCGGCGTGCTCCTGTTCGGCGCCGATCGAAGCGGCGGCGGGCGTCGGGGTCGAAATGGAGGCCGCTGCCGACTCCGCGCCCGGAGCGGCGGAGGCAGGTGCAGCGGGGCCGGCTACGCCGTCGAAGTGCGGCGTCCGGCTGCCCGGATTGGCCATCACCACGACGACGACGCGGCGATTGCGGTTGCGGCCAGCGGCATCGGTGTTGTCGGCGGCCGGGTGGTACTCGGACAGGCCCAGCACCGTCATGCGCCGCGGCTCGACGCCGCGCGCCATGAAGCGATGCACGACGCTGGCGGCGCGCGCGCTGGACAGCTCCCAGTTCGACTGGAACTCGCGCGTGGCGATGGGCACGTTGTCGGTGTGACCTTCGATGCGCAGCCGATTGTCGAAACCGCCGAGCACATCGGCGAGGCGATCGAGCACGCCGCCGGCGACATTGCCGAGACGCGCCGAGCCGCTGGCGAACAGGATGTCGGTCTGGATCTCGATCTCGAGCCAATCCTCGTGGCGACGCACGATCACCTGCTTTTCGAGGATCAGATCGCCGAGCGCGGCATGGACCTCCTCCGACATCTTCTCGAGTTGCTCTCGCTCGCGCGTGCCGACCCTCTCGTGCAGGCCGCCGTCGCCGGAGAACTTGGCCGGCATCAGGCCGGGCAGATCGGGCTTCTTGAACGCCTGCATCGTGCCGCGCATGCCCGGTTGCGACTGCGCGCTGGGCATCACGCGCGGCTTGGGCGTGCTGTCCGACGACTGCGCCTTGGGTCCCACCTGGATCGGCGTGGGCGATCGCGGCGCGCCGCCGAACGCGGCGTTGAGCGAATCCGACAGCACGCGGTACTTGCCCTCGTTGACCGAGGACATCGAGTACATCACCACGAAGAACGCGAGCAGCAGCGTGATCAGGTCGCCGTAGGGGATCGCCCAGGCTTCGTGATTGATGTGATCTTCGTGCTTGTGCTTCTTGGCCATGGCTTGAGTAGGCGTCAGGCGTCAGGCGTTAGGCGTTAGGCGTTAGGCACCGATTGCGCCTGTCCCGCCTGTTTCGCTTGTTCACCTTTGGCCCATCCCGTCCTCCGCCGTTGCTAACGCCTACCGCCCAACGCCTGCTTCAATGCAGGAACCCATGCAGCTTGGTTTCAATCACCCGCGGGTTCTCGCCCTGGCTGATCGCAATGAGGCCCTCGATGATCATCTCGCGCACGCGCGTCTGATCGCCGACCACCGACTTGAGCTTCGACGCCATCGGCAGGAAGAACAGGTTGGCCGACGCGATGCCGTAGATCGTCGCGATGAACGCCGCCGAGATGCCGTGACCGAGCTTCGAGGGGTCGGCGAGGTTCTGCATCACCGCCATCAGGCCCATCACCGCGCCGATGATGCCGAGCGTCGGCGCGTAGATGCCCATGCCTTCCCACACCTTGGCGCCCTGCAGGTCGAAGTGCTCCTTGGCCTGCATCTCGGTCTCGAGCGTATTGCGGATGGTCTCGGGCTCGGCGCCGTCGACCAGCATCTGCAGGCCTTTCTTGATGAAGCCGTCGCCTTCGGTGGCGATGCTGCCCTCGAGCGCGAGCAGGCCCTGCTTGCGCGCCGAATTGCTCCACTCGACGATCTTGGCGATCAGGCCTTTGCCGTCGAGCGCGGGCGGTTTGAAGATCCACTTGGCCATCTTCATGCCGTGCTTGAACGCCGGCATCGGCGTCTGCACGGTGATCGAGCCGAACGTGCCGACGATCACGATGACGAACGCGGCCGGTCCCCACAGCGCCGCCACGCCGGAGCCTTTCAGGATCGAACCACCGATCAGGGCGACCATCGCGAGGATGAAGCCCAGGATGCTGAGGATGTCCATCGCCTCAGGGTCCCTTGGCGTGGGTCTGGACCAGTCCCGGCACGTCGACGATCAGCGCGACCCGGCCCTGCGGCGTGACGGTGGCGCCGGCGACGCCGGCCAGGCCGCGCAGGGTCTGACCCAGCGGCTTGATCACCACCTCTTCACGACCGCGCACCTGGCGCACGATCAATCCGTATCTTTCTTCGCCGAGCATGACCACCACCACGTGACGTGTACCCGTGGTATCGGCAGCACCGGCCCAAACTTCAAGGTCGATCAGACGAAGGTTCTCGCGCTTGAGCGGAATCACCGGCCAGTGGCCGACCTTGCGCACGGCGTCGGGGTCGAGCGCGAACACGTCGGCCACCATCGCCAGCGGCAGCGCGAACTGGCGCTCGCCGGCGTCGATCATCAGCGCCGGCAGGATCGCCAGCGTCAGCGGCACGCGCAGGTGCACGGCGCTGCCCTGCCCGGGATGCGACTCGATCATCGCGGTGCCGTTGAGCGACTGGATGCGCTGCTTGACCACGTCCATGCCCACGCCACGACCCGACAGGTCGCTCACCTGGTCCTTGGTGGAGAAGCCCGGCAGGAAGATCAGCTGCAGGCATTCCTCGTGGGACAGGCGCGCGGCCGCCGCCGCGTCCATCAATTTCTTCTCGACCACCTTGGTGCGAACGCGCTCGGGGTCGATGCCGCCGCCGTCGTCGCGCACCGTGATGCGGATGTGATCGCCTTCCTGGCGCGCTTCGAGCTTGAGCTGTCCGGCGGGCGACTTGCCGCGTGCCACGCGTACGTCCGGCATCTCGATGCCGTGGTCGACGCTGTTGCGCACCATGTGCACCAGCGGATCGGCCAAGGCCTCGACCAGGTTCTTGTCCAGGTCGGTGTCCTGTCCGATCAAGGTCACCTCGACCTGCTTGCCCAGGCCGCGCGCGACGTCGCGCGCCAGCTTGGGAAAGCGCGAGAACACCTTGCCGATCGGCTGCATCCGCACCTGCATCACCGCGCCCTGCAGGCCGCGCGTGATGAAGTCGAGCTCGCGCACCGCGCGTCCCACGTCGCTGCTGGCGGCGCCGGCGAGCGCCTTGAGCCGATTGCGCACCAGGACCAGTTCGCCGACCAGGTTCATCATCCGGTCGAGCTTGACGGTGTCGACGCGCACCGAGGTCTCGGCGGGGGGAGCGGAAGCGACGGGCGCAGTGCCTCCCTGTTTTGCTCCCTCTCCCCCACGCGAGGGGGGGAGAGAGCTGGGGTGAGGGGCAGGACCTTTTCCGGAGCCAACCGCACCTGCCGGCGGCGCGCCCCTCACCCCTGCCCTCACCCCGCTGTCGCGGGGACAGGGAGATGACGTGGCGGCCTTCTTCTCGATCGCCATCTGATCCAGCAAGGACTCGAATTCGTCATCGGTGATCAGGTTCGGGTCGGCCGCCTTCGCGGGCTTGGCCGGGTTTTTCTTGTCGGCGTCCAGCTGGTCGAGCAGGGCGTCGAATTCATCCTCGGTGATGGTGTCCGCGGGTTTGCGCGGCGCCTTCTTCTTGTCCGCGTCGAGCTTGTCGAGCAGCGCATCGAATTCGTCTTCCGAGATCGTGTCGGACGCAGCCGCCGACACCGGTGCCTTCGCGATCTCGACGATCACCGCGGGCGCTTCCTCGCTGACCAAGGCATGAAGCCCTTCGATCAGCTCCGGCGGCGGCGCCTGCGGTGGGTCTCCCGCGGACACGCTGGCCATCATCGCCTGCACCAGGTCCACCGCCTGCAGCACCGCGTCCATCAGCGCCGCATCGACGGTGCGCTTGCCGTTGCGCAGTGCGTTGAACACGTCCTCGGTGGCGTGGCACAGCTCCACCAGCGGACCGATGCCGAGAAAGCCCGCGCCGCCCTTGACGGTGTGAAAGGCGCGAAAGATCGCGTTGAGCAGATCGGTATCGTCGGGTCGGGACTCGAGTTCGACCAGCTGGCCACCCAGCTTTTCGATCAGGTCGCCGGCCTCGACCAGGAAATCGGCGCGGATATCGTCGTCGACGGCAGGCATGGGAGCGACCTTCAGAATCCGAGTTCGGCCAGCAACGCGTCGGCGTCGTCCTGGCTCACTGCGGTGGGTGTCACGCCCGATACGGCGGGGCCATGGAGAATGCCGCCGGCCGGTTCGGCGGCCGCGGCGGATTCGACGGTGGGCGGGCGCGTCTGCACCACGGCACCGCCGCCGGCGGCACGCAGCAGGTCGATCAGCGCGCGCTCGACGCTCTTGACCAGCTGCGTCACGCGCTTGATCACCTGCCCTGCGAGGTCCTGGTATTCCTGCGCCTGCGCCAGGTTCGAAAGCCGCTCGCGCAGCTGCGCGGCGCTGTTGACGATGTGATCGCGCGTCTCGTCGACGCTCACCACCAGCCCGGACAGCGAGTATGGCGATCCGGCGTAGACGTGCGCGCGATGGCACGCCGCCGAGATGTCGTGTGTCGCCACCACGATGTCCTGCGTCAGCTTCTGGCACTGCTCGACGAGGTCCAGCGTCTTGTGCGCCGCTTCCTCGGTGACCTTGGCCACGTAGTCCAGGCGCGAGCAGGCGTCGGGGATCTCGCGGTCGGCCAGCGTCGACAGGTGCTGGTCGAAACTCAGGCCGCGCATCGCGTCGTGCAGCTCGCGCGTCAGGCGGCCGACCGTCACGAACAGGCCCTGCTCGCGCGCCTGCACGAAGCCCGCGAAGCGCGCTTCGAACGCGGTGTCGTCGCCGGCCTCGAGCAGGCCGACCATTTCGCGCAGCCGTTCGAGCTGTTCGGCACGCACGGGGTTCGCCTGCATGGGAGCGTTCACGACGAGACTCCGGTGGGAGGAGGCCGCGGCCTCAGGCGGCTTCCGCCATGCGGGCGAAGATCTTGTCGAGCTTCTCCTTGAGCGTGACGGCGGTGAACGGCTTGATGATGTAGCCGTTCACGCCGGCCTTGGCCGCCTCGATGATCTGGTCGCGCTGCGCCTCTGCCGTGACCATCAGCACCGGCAGCCCGGCGAGCTTGGGCTCGCCACGGATCGCCTTGAGCAGGTCGATGCCGGTCATGCCCGGCATGTTCCAGTCGGTGACGACGAAATCGAAGCCGCCCGCCTGCAGCATCGGCCACGCGGTCTTGCCGTCGTCGGCCTCCTGCGTGTTGGTGAAGCCGAGGTCGGCGAGCAGGTTCTTGACGATGCGGCGCATCGTCGAGAAGTCGTCCACGATGAGGATTCTGAGGTTCTTGTCCATGTTTCGATTCCAGTTTCAAAAACGTTTTCAACGCAAAGGCGCAAAGGACGCAAAGAAAAACAATCCGGTTATCTCTTTGCGTCTTTGCGTCTTTTGCGTCTTTGCGTTGAGAGTTTTGGTTTTCCCGTGCTTCAGCCCAAAGCCACACTCGCCCAGTCGCCCAACCGCGCACGCAGTCGTACCAGCGCCTGACCATGGATCTGGCAGACGCGGCTCTCGCTCACGTCCAGCACCTTTCCGATCTCCTTGAGGTTCAGCTCGCGCTCGTAATAGAGCGACATCACCAGCTTCTCGCGCTCGGGCAGGCTGCCGATCGCCCTGATCAGCTCGGCCTGGAATTCCGCGCGCGTGACCTGCCCGTCGGGGTCGGCATCGTCGGCGGGTGCGTCGTAGCCCTCGCTGTCCTCGGCGAACCCTTCGGTCGACAGGACCTGGCAGCGCGCGGCATCGGTCACCGCCTCGAAGTAGTCGTTGAGCGAAACGCCCATGCGTTCGGCGATCTCGCTGTCCTTGGCCTCGCGCCCGGTCTCCTGCTCGATCGCGCGCATCGCGGATTCGACGTCGCGCGCCCGCCGATGCAGCGAACGCGGCGCCCAGTCGCCGCGGCGCAGCTCGTCGAGCATCGCGCCGCGGATGCGGATGCCGGCGTAGGTCTCGAAGCTCGCGCCGCGATCGCCCTGGAAGTTCCGCGCGGCCTCGAGCAGGCCGATGCTGCCGGCCTGGATCAGGTCGTCGATCTCGACGCTCGCCGGCAGGCGCGCCGCCAGGTGATAGGCGATGCGCTTGACCAGCCCTGCGTGCTGCTGCATCAGGTGGGCGTCGGGAGAACGCGTGCGCGTGTAGCGCGCGACCGCCTCCCTAGGGAGCGCGCTCATGCAACGGCACCCGCCAGATCATTCGCCGCGCCGCGATTCACCAGGCGCTCGACGAAGAATTCGAGATTGCCGCGCGCGCCCTTGGGCATGCCCCAGGCCTCGGCCTTCTTGGCCAGGTTGAGGAACGCCTGCGCGGCGGCGGAATTCGGATAGGCCTGCACCACCGGCTGCTGGCGGCGGATGGCGCGCTTGAGCCATTCGTCCTGCGGCACGAAGCCCATGAAGTTGAGCGTCACGTCGAGGAAGCGCTCGGCCACGCGGCGCAGGTTCTCGTGCACCTCCTTGGCCTCGGTCAGGTTCTGGACCATGTTGGCCAGTACCTGCACGCGCTCCACGCCGTGATCGCGGTTGAGCACCTTGATCAGCGCGTAGGCGTCGGTGAGCGACGCAGGATCGTTGCAGATCACCACGATCACTTCCTGCGCGGCCTGCGTGAAGCTGATGACGGAATCGGCGATGCCCGCCGCGGTGTCGACGACCAGCACGTCGAGCGGACGCGACAGTTCGCTGAAGGCGCGGATCAGGCCGGCGTTCTCGGCGCGGTTGAGTTCCGCCATGTTCTTCTTGCCGCTCGACGCCGGCACGACCATCAGGCCCGAAGGACCCGTCAGGATCGTGTCCTCGAGCGAGCACTGTCCTTCGAGCACGTTGGCGAGATTGCAGGTCGGCTGCAGACCGAGCATGACGTCGACGTTGGCCAGGCCCAGGTCGCCGTCGAGCAGCATCACCTGCTTGCCCGACATCGCCATCGCCGTCGACAGGTTCACCGACACGCTGGTCTTGCCCACGCCGCCCTTGCCGCTGGCGACGGCGATGACCTGCACCGGCTTGGCCGGGCGCAGCGAGCGTAGACCCGCGGCCTGATCGTTCCGGTTAAGCATTGACCGCTCCTGCGAATTGATGGGTGAGTTCTTCGTCGTCCGGCGGCGTCACGCCCACGCGCGAGGCGGCCATGGCGCGCACCACGAGCTGGTCGGCGCGTGCGACCGAAAGGTCTTCGGGCACACGCTGTCCGTCGGTGAGGTAGGCCAGCGGGATGCCGTGACGCACCACCGCGGAGATCGCGCTGCCCACACGCGTGGCCTCGTCGAGCTTGGTGAGGATCACCGCGCCCGGCGCGGCCGGTGCGAAGCGCTGGTACTGGTCGTCCAGGTCGCTGGCCTGGCCGTTGGCCGAGAGCACCAGCGCGGTGCGGTTGGGCACCGGCAGTCCCGAGAGCATCGCGAACTGCTTCTGCAGGTTCTGGTCGCGCGGCGACATGCCCGCCGTGTCGATCAGCACGAGGCGGCGATCCTTGAGCTTCTCCAGCGCCAGGCACAGCTCGCGCTGGTTGTCGGCGGTGAGCACCGGCACGCCCAGCAGGCGGCCGTAGGTGAAGAGCTGCTCCTGGGCACCGATGCGGAAATGATCGGTGGTGATCAGCGCGACGTCGCGCAGACCCCAGTGCTGCACGTAGCGCGCGGCGAGCTTGGCGATCGTCGTGGTCTTGCCCACGCCGGTGGCGCCCACCAGCGCGATCACGTCATGACGCGGCTCGACCTTGGCGTCGGCGGCCTGTGGCGCTTCGAGCCACTCGTGTTTGAAGGTCGGCAGGCGGCGCGCCAGCATCGCCATCGGCAGATAGCGCGCCCGCTCACTGTCGGTGTCGTCGGCGACCTCGCTTGCGATCTCGCGCGCGAGCTTGAGCTCGATGCCCAGGCCCATCAGGCGGCGCACGATGTCGGCGCGCACCGGATGCCGCGTCTTGAGCTCGCCCCAGGCGGAGTTCGCGATCTGCTGTTCCATCATCCGGCGCAGCGCGCCGATCTCGCCCTTGAGCATCGCCATGTCGCCGGAGGCCGGCGTCGGCGCACTGACGATCGGCGCGGGTCGCACCGGCACGTTCTGCGCGACCGGCTTGATCGCGCGCGGCGCCGTCACCAGCGCAGCGACGGGAAGCGCAACCTCGATCGGCTCGGGATCGCGAGCGGCGGCCTTCTGCACCAGCGCGGCGTCGTAGTCGGTGGCGGCGACGACTTCGAAGCCGTCCTCCAGCCGACGGTTCGACAGGATCACCGCGTCGGGTCCCTGCTCTTCCCGCACCAGGCGCATCGCGTCGCGCATCGTCGGGGCAATGAATCGCTTGATCTTCATTCAGTCGGTTCTCTGACTCGGCTCAGGCTCCGATCGCGCCCGCGATCCGTACGCGGCGCGATTCGGGAATCTCGTTGTACGCAAGCACCCGCAGCGCGGGGATCGTCTGGCGCGTGAAGCGCGACAGGATCGGACGCAACGCCTGGGGCACCAGCAGCACCGGCACGCGTCCGCTCATCTCCTGCTTCTGTGCGTGGGAGGCGAGCGAGGTGTGCATGCGTTCGGCGAGTCCAGGTTCGAGAGCGGCGGTGCCCGTCGCCACGCTGTTCTGCAACACCTGTTCCAACGGTGGCGCCAGCGTGAGGACCTGGAGTTCCTCGTCGAGACCGTTGATTTCCTGCACGATCTGACGGCTCAGCGCGACGCGCGCGGCGCCGATGAGGACGACGGGATCCTGGCTGCGCGGTGCCGCCTCCGCCAAGGCCTCGGCGACGACGCGCAGGTTCTTGATCGACACGCGTTCCGCGAGCAGGCCTTGCAGAACCTTGACGAAAATCGCCAGCGGCATCGCCTTGGGCACGAGGTCCTCGGCCAATTTGGGAGACGCCTTCGCCAGCGCGTTGAGCAACTGCTGCGCCTCGTCGAAACCGAACAGCTCGGCGACGTGCTCGCCGATCAGGTGCGACAGGTGCGTTGCCACGACGCTGGCGGCGTCGACCACGGTGTAGCCCAGCGACTGCGCGTGCTCGCGCCGGCCGCGTTCGATCCACACCGCGTCCATGCCGAACGTCGGATCCTTGGTCGTGATGCCTTCCACGGTGCCGAACACGCGCCCGGGATTCAGCGCGAGGTCGCGATCGGCGTGGATCTGGCCGGTGGCCAGCGGTACACCGAGCAGCGTGATGCGATAGCCGTTGGGCGGCAGTTCGAGGTTGTCGCGGATGTGCACCGGCGGCACCAGGAATCCGAACTCCTGCGTCAGCTTTCGGCGGATGCCCTTGATGCGCGGCATCAGCTCGCCGCCCTGGCGCGGGTCCACCAGCGGGATCAGGCGATAGCCCACCTCGAGCCCCAGCGGATCCTCGGGCTGCACGTCGTCCCAGCTCAGTTCCGCCGGTTTGTCCGGCTTGGGCGCCTCGACCGGATCGGCCGCGGGCGTCTTTCTTCGTTTGGCCAGCATCCACGCCGCACTGCCGCAGGCACCGGCCAGCAGCAGGAACACGATGTTCGGCATGCCCGGGATCACACCCACCAGGCCCAGCACGCCGGCCGCGATGCCCAGCACGCGCGGCTGCGCGAAGACCTGCGCGATCACCGTGCCGGCGATGTCCTGCGCCCGTGACATGCGCGTCACCAGCACCGCCACCGCCACCGACATCAGCAGCGAAGGCACCTGCGCCACGAGGCCATCGCCGATCGTCAGCAGCGTGTAGTTGCGGCCGGCGGTGGCGAGGTCGAGCCCGTGCTCCATCGTGCCGATCACCAGGCCGCCGATGATGTTGATGAACAGGATCAGGATTCCGGCGATCGCATCGCCGCGGATGAACTTCGAGGCGCCGTCCATCGAACCGTAGAAGTCGGCTTCCTCGCGGACCTCGTCGCGACGGGCCTTGGCCTCCTCGCGCGTCAACAACCCGGCGTTCAAATCTGCGTCGATCGCCATCTGACGGCCCGGCAGCGCGTCCAGGATGAATCGCGCCGACACCTCGGAGACACGCTCGGCGCCCTTGGTCACCACCATGAAGTTGACGATCGTGAGGATCACGAACACCACGATGCCGACCGCGAAGCTGCCGCCGACGACGAATTCGCCGAAGCTTTCGATCACCTGGCCAGCCGCGTGCGGGCCCTGGTGGCCGTGCAGCAGCACCACGCGCGACGAGCCCACGTTCAGCGCCAGCCGCAGCAGCGTCGCCAGCAGAAGCACCGTGGGAAACGCGCTGAAATCCAGCGGCCGCATCACGTTGACGACCGCCAGCAGGATCACGATCGACAGCGCGATGTTGAACGTGAACGCGAGGTCCAGAACGACCGGCGACAGCGGCACGACCATCATCGCCAGGATGGTCAGCAGCAGCAGCGGCGCACCCAGGCCGCTGCGCCCTAGGGTCTGAAGATTGGAGAGAATTCCGCCTGCGGGACTGGCCATCGTGTCCTTCCGTTTGGGAGGCCACGAGCAAGTTCCGTTCTAGCTTCGGCGAGGGGGCTGGTGGGAATGGGAAAAAAACGTTCAGTCCGCCAGCACCGTCAGGGGCGCCGGCGCACCCGCCACCCGCACCTGGTTTCTTCCGTTGCGCTTGCCCACGTAGAGCGCCTCGTCGGCGCGATCGAGCACTTCCTGCGCGTCGCTGCCGTCCATCGGGTAGAGCGCCACGCCGATCGACACCGTCAGCGGCGGCAGGTCGCGGTCCTTGATCCGGATGCGCAACGTCGTCACCGCCAGGCGCATGCGTTCGGCCGCCGCCTGCGCATCGGCCGGATTGCCCGTGTCGAGCAGAACCGTGAATTCCTCGCCACCGAAGCGCGCCGCGGCTTCGCCGTCGCGCACCGATCGCGTCAGCACGCCGCCGATCTCCTGCAACGCCCGATCGCCGGCTTCGTGGCCGTATGCATCGTTGATCGACTTGAAGTGGTCGACATCGATCATCAGCACGGCAAACGCTTCGCCGGTGCGCGAGTGGCGCGCCATGCGCATGCGCAGCGCGCTGTCGAGCCAGCGCCGGTTGTTGAGGCCGGTGAGCGGATCGAGCAGCGCCTGGCGGCTGAGTTCCTCGCGCAGCCGCAGGTTTCCGAACGACAGGCCGATCTTCTCGGCCACGGTCTTGACCAGCGGCACTTCGGGCGCCCAGCCTTCGGCGGTACGGCCCCAGCCCAGTTCGATCAGTCCCAGCGGCGTGCCCAGCGCCTGGATCGGGATGCACAGGTGCGGATGCCGCGAACTGTCCGGATGCACATGCACGCAGTGCAGCCCGTCCGGCTCGCCTTCGACGTGATGCGGCTCGCCGCGCCGGATCGCCCAGCACTCGGAGGACTCGAACACCGCGGCGCCGACGGCCGCCTCGCCCCAATGGGCATGGCGCTCGAAGCGGTCCTGCCCGCGTCCGGCCAGGTACAGCGCACCGTCCGCCAGCGGAAAGATGCGCGGCAGGTAGCGCGTCACCACCTGCCCGGCTTCCTGCATGTTGGTGGCCGCGGACAGCAGCCGACCCATGTCGTTGATCAGCGTGAGTTCCTCGTTGCGCCGCTGGCCCGACTGGATGATGTCGCGCAGCTGCGCCGTGCGCTCGGCCACGCGTGACTCGAGGCTCGCGGTCAGCGCGCGCACGCGCTCCTCGGCCGCCTTGCGCTCGTCGATGCACTCGACCACCGACACGAAGCGCGCCGGCAGCTCGCCGGTGGCGTCGAGCCGCCGCACGTAGAGCATCACCCAGGTGGTCTTGCCGTCGGCGCGGACGTAGCGCTTCTCCATCGAGTAGTGGTCGATGGTGCGGTCCATCAGCGCGCGCGACATGTGCAGGTCGCGATCCAGATCGTCGGGATGCGTGATCGACTGGAAGTCGATCGTCAGCAGATCCTCCATGCCGTAGCCGGTGATCTCGCACAGCCGCTGGTTGACGTTCATCCACCCGCCGTCCGCATCGAGCAGCGCGATGCCGACCGCGGCCTGGTTGAAGATGCTGCGAAAGCGCGCCTCGCTCTCGTTGAGCATGTGCAGCATCGTCTGGCTCTCGGTGATGTCGAGCGCCATCGACACGAGCGTCTGCACCTCACCGGTCGGATCGCGGATCACCGCGTTGTGGACGTCGCCCCAGATCAGGCGTCCGCTTCGATGCAGCAGCGGAACGATCGCGCTGCCGTGATCCAGTTCGCCGCCGAACATGCGCGAGAGCCGCTTTTCGCGCGGCTCGAGCTGCTCGGGCGGAAACAGCGACAGGTCTTCGGCCTTGCGCCCCACGGCCTCGCCTTCGGTCCAGCCGAACATCTGCTCTGCGCGCGGCGACCAGCGGCGCACACGCATGTCGGGACCCCACTCCACCACCGCCAGCGGCGTGTGCTCGAAATGGAAATCGCGGATGCGCCGGTGCTCGTCCGCCTGGGCCTCGCCCTGCGCCGCGATCAGGCGCAGCTCGCTTTCGCGCGCCGCCAGATGCGCATAGCGTTCGACCAGTCGCAGCTGGCGTCTGCCGGCGGCGGCGAAGATCAGCAGGTAGACGCCGTTGCCGATCCACATGAAACACAGGATCCAGATCAGCGAGTGGCGCTTGGCCGGAATGTCCCAGTACGGCACCGTCAGGACGGTGACCAGCAGCGAGATCGGCAGCCACAATCCCACCGCCACGCGTTCGGCCGCGCGCAGCGGCAGCAGCACGAACGCCATCAGGTACAGCACCGGCAGGCTCGAGAACACCGGCATGAACAGCGGGCGATGGGGAGCGTCGAACCAGCCGCTCAGGAACAGCCGCAGGATGCGCTCCACCAGCACACCGGCCACCAGCACCAGCGCGGCGGTCGAGGCTTTCACGTAGGTCATCCGCCCGAGGCGGAACGCCACCGCGATCATCACCAGCGCCAGCGCCGACCCGGCGATGTACCCGATCTCGATCCGGTTGAAGTCGGGTTGGGCCGAGATCCACCACGTCGAGATCAGCATCATCAGCGCGATCAGCGGCAGCGCCATCACCAGCATCCGCGCGCGCCCGTCCGCCTGCGCGTCGTCGTCGAGCGACGCACGCCGAGGCTCGACCGCCACGCGAAGCGGGTGGGTCATGGATCCGTCGGAAACCAGGCACGGGGGAAAGTCCCCGTTGCGCCCGTGCATTTCCTATTCCCGCGAGGCCTGACGCGCGTCTCAGCGCGGTCGCGGAGTCGGATGGGCGGGATCGTCGATTTCGCCGCCGGGAAGATTGCCGACATCGGGCACCACCGGTGGCGGCGAGCCGCCGCGCCAGCGTCGCAGCTGGTGCACGTAGCTGAGCACCTGCGCCACCGCCTGGAACAGCGCGGCCGGAATCTCCTGCTCCAGCGCAACCGAGCGATACAGCGCACGCGCCAGCGGCGGCGCGGAGACGATCGGAACGCGGTGCTCTGCGGCGAGCTCGCGGATCGAAGCGGCGATGACGTCCGCGCCCTTGGCGACCACCTTGGGCGCGCGCATGCGGTCCGGCGAATAGCGCAGTGCCACGGCGTAGTGCGTGGGGTTGGTGACGATCACGTCGGCGCTCGGCACCGCGGCCATCATGCGGCGGCGCGAAAGCGCCTGCTGCACCTGGCGGATGCGCGATTTCACCTCGGGTCGACCTTCGGACTGCTTGTACTCGTCGCGCACTTCCTGCTTGGTCATGCGCAGGTCGCGGTTGTGTCGCCACAGCTGCCAGGGCACGTCGATCGCGGCGATCACCGCCAGTCCGAGCGCCAGCCAGCCAAGCAGGCTCATCACGTCGGCGCCGGCACGCGCCATCGCGCCCGCGGCGTCGATGTTCGACAGGTGCGCCAGTTCGTGGCGCCGGGTCCACAGCACGGTAGCGCCGATCCCGCCCAGCACCGCGACCTTGAGCAGACCGATCAGCAGATCCATCAGCGCGCGCGTCGAGAAGATGCGGCCCAGGCCCGAGATCGGATTCAGACGCGAGAACTGCGGCAGCAAAGCCTGCGAGCTGAAGTTCCAGCCGCCGAGCAGCAACGGTCCGGCCAGCGCGGCGACGAAACCCAGCACCAGGACCGGCGCCACGACGCGCAGGCCCGCGGCGAGCAGCGCGCCGAACGCGGCGGCCATGCCCTGGGGCGTCGCGAAGTCCTCCGGCGTGATGATCAGCGCCTCGCGCAGGATCTGCGCCGCCTGTTCGACCATGCCGGCGCCCTTTCCGATCAGGATCGCGGCGCCACCGGCGACCAGCGCCGCGGTGGTGAGTTCACGCGAGCGCGCGACCTGCCCCTTCTGGCGTGCATCGCGTTCGCGCTTGGGTGTGGCGCGTTCGGTTTTGTCCTGGCTGCTGTTCTCCGACATGGCTCAGTGCGGTGCCTCGCCCACCAGTCCGCCGAACACCGGCCAGGCGCTGTCGAGCCAGGTGCCGAGCAGCGTCGCGAGGCTCGGCAGCAGCCACTGCAGCATCGTCAGGCCCAGCACCAGCGTGAGCGGAAAGCCCACGGCCATCAGGTTGATCGTCGGCGCCGAGCGTCCGAGCACGCCGATGCCCAGGTTCACCGCGAGCATCGCCGCGAGCACCGGCAGCGCCAGCTGCACGCCACCGGCGAACAGGCTGCCGGCCCAGTCGAGCATCAGCCGGATGCTGGCCCAGTTGAGCGCGCTGTCGGCCACGGGACGGTTCCTGAAGCTGTCGACCAGCCCGTCGATCAAGGTCAGATGCGCGCCGGTGGAAACGAACAGCAGGCTCGCCACCACGATCAGGAACTGGCCGACGATGGGCGTGCTGACGCCGCGAACCGGATCCGCCAGCTGGGCGAAACCCAGGCCCATGCTGTTGGCGATCAGTTCACCGGCGAGCGCGAAGGCTTCGAAGATCAGGCGCAGCGTCAGGCCCATCGCGATGCCGATCAGCACCTGCTGCGCCATCGCCGCCACCCAGCCCGCGCTGAACATCGGGAGCGGCGCCGCCTGTTCGGGCAGCAACGGCACCACCAGGACCGTCAGCGGCAACACCAGCATCAGGCGCACCGTCGGCGGGATGCCGCGTTCGCCGAACACCGGCGCCAGCATCAGCACGGAGGCGATGCGCGCCATCACCAGCAGGCCGGTCTGCAGCCACGACAGGATCTGGTCGGCGGGAAGTTCGATCACGCAGGCTGAATTGCAATTGGTGTTCCAGCGCACATCCGTAGCCCGGGCGCAGCGCGAGGATCCGGGATCCCGGGCGACGGCATTACGAGGTGCTACCCGACGAGCGTCGGAATGCTCTCGATCAACCGCCGCGTGTAGTCCACCAGCAGTCCCAGCATCCACGGGCCGGTGGCGACCACCATCGCGGCCATCGCGATGACCTTGGGGATGAAACTCAGCGTCATCTCGTTGATCTGCGTCGCGGCCTGGAACAGGCCGACCACGAGGCCCACGACCAGCGCGGTGAGCAGCAGCGGGGCGCCGAGCATCAGCGCCAGTTTCAGCGCCTCGTTGGACGTGGTCAGCACGGTTTCGGGCGTCACGTGACGAAGCTCCCTGCGAGCGAGGCCATCAGCAGCGCCCAGCCGTCGACCAGAACAAACAGCATCAGCTTGAACGGCGCCGACACCAGCATCGGCGAGAGCATCATCATGCCCATCGACATCAGCACGCTGGACACCACCAGGTCGATGACGATGAAGGGAATGAACAGCAGGAAGCCGATCTGGAACGCGGTGGTCAGCTCGCTGGTGACGAACGCGGCGGCCAGCACCGTGAACGGAATCTCGTCAGGGGATTGGAACGGGCCCTTGCCCGCGATCTTGGCAAACGTCATCAGTTCGCTTTCGCGCGTCTGCTTGAGCATGAACTCGCGGATCGGCAGCGACGCTTTTTCGAGCGCGAGCTTGGGCTCGAGCTGGCCGTCCAGGTAGGGCGTGATCGCTTCGCCGTACACGCGATCGAGCACCGGCTGCATCACGAACAGCGTCATGAACAGCGCCAGGCCGATCAGCACGGGATTCGACGGCGTCTGGCCCGTGCCGAGCGCCTGCCGCAGCAGGCCGAGCACGACGATGATGCGGGTGAAGGCCGTCATCATCAGCAGGATCGACGGCAGCAGCGTGATCAGCGTCATCAGCACCAGCACCTGGATGCTGAGGCTGTACTGGCTGGCGCCGCCGGCGCCCGGCGTGACGGTCACGGCCGGCAGGCCGCCGACCGTCGTTTGCGCGAGGCCGGGACCGGCCACGAACAGCAGGGCCAGCACGAGGAAGCGCAGCAGGTTCATCGTCCGAGCAGCTTGTTGAGCTGGATGGCGAAGGCTTCGCCCAGGCCGGGGTTCGCCGGCGATGCACCGTCTACCGACGGCAGCGGCGCAGCGCCAGGGGATTGCGCCGCCGCGGCGCCCAGCGCCTGCAGCAGGCTGACCTGCCCCGGCGCGACGCCGATCAGGTACTGCTGTCCGGCGGCCTCGATGATCACCACGCGTTCCTTGAGTCCGACCGCGAGCGTCGCGCGAACGCTGAGTTCCGAACCGGTCGCACCACGCATCACCTGCATGCGGCGCGTCATCCAGGCCAGGCCCAGGATGATCGCGACGACCGCGATCAGGCTGATGACCATCTGCACCACCGAAGCGGCTCCGTCCACGCGACGTCGGTTCCTTCAGCGCAGCTTCTTGATGCGTTCCGACGGGCTGACCACGTCGGTCAGGCGCACGCCAAAACGTTCGTTGACCACCACGACTTCGCCGTGCGCGATCAAGGTGCCGTTGGCGTAGACGTCGAGCGGCTCGCCCGCGGCGCGTTCGAGCTCGACGACCGAACCCTGGTTGAGCTGCAGCAGGTTGCGGATGGGAAGGCGCGCGCGGCCGACTTCCATCGACAGCGTGACGGCGACATCGAGAATGACGTCCAGGTTGACGTCGTTGGCGCTGGTCGACGGCGTCCCGGCGTTGGCGAACTGTTCGAACTGCGCGGGCGTGGCTTGGGCGGTCATGCGGCGATTCCGGAAGTGGTGAGAGGACGCGTCTTGGCGTGCGTCGGACGACGGATGATTTCCTCGATGCGCACGGCGTTGTGGCCGTTGGCGATGCCGAACTGGCCGCGGTACACCGGCACGCCCTCGACGCACACGTCGACGGACTTGGGCATGTTGACGGGAATGATGTCGCCGGCCTTCAGGCGCATCAGGTCGCGCAGGGAAATCGTGGCGCTGGCCAGCTCGGTCTCGAGCTCGACCTCGGCGTGCTGGATCTGCTCGCGCAACGTGATCGGCCAGCGCTCGTCCTTGTCGGTGCGATCGGACTGCAGGCCGGCGTCGAGCAGATCGCGGATCGGCTCGAGCATCGAATACGGGAACGTGATGTGCAGGTGCCCGCCGCCGCCTTCGAGCTCGATCAGGAATTTCGAGACGCACACGATCTCGCTGGGCGAGACGATGTTGGCGAAGTGCGGGTTGACCTCGGAATTCAGGTATTCGAACTCCAGCGGCATCACCGGCCCCCAGGCCTCGACGAGGTCCTGGAACAGCTGGCGGATCATCAGCTGCACGACGCGCAGCTCGGTGGGCGTGAATTCGCGACCTTCGATCTTGGTCTTGTTCTTGCCGTCGCCGCCGAAGAAGTTCTCGACCACCGAGAACACCAGGCGCGGCTCGAAGATGAACAGCGCGGTGCCGCGCAGCGGCTTGACCCGCACCAGGTTCAGGCTCGTGGGCACGAACAGCGAATGGGTGTACTCGCCGAACTTGATCATCTCGATGCCGACCACCGTCAGCTCGGGCTGGCGGCGCAGCATGTTGAACAGGCCGATGCGGAACAGCCGCGCGAAGCGCTCGTTGACCATCTCGAGCGTCGGCATGCGGCCACGCACGATGCGGTCCTGCGTGGCGAAGTCGAACGATCGCGCTTCGCCGGGCGCCGCCGGCGGGGGCTCGATGTCGACCTTGCCCGAGTCGACGCCATGCAGCAGCGCGTCGATTTCGTCCTGTGAAAGCAGTTCGGTGGCACTCATGCGCGGCTCTCCTTACTGCATCACGAAGCTGGTGAAATACACCGCTTCGATGACCGGCTTGCCGGTCTCGCCCTTGAGCACCTTCTGCACCTCGGCCAGCGCGGCCTGCTGCAGCTTCTCCTTGCCGGTACGCGTGGCCAGGTCGGCGGGTTTCTGTTGGCCGAGCAGCAGCAGCAGCGCGTTGCGCAGCATCGGCACATGGACCTTGGCGTGCTCGAGGCCGACCGCATCGCGCGACATCAGCTGGATCTCGGCCTGCAGGTAGTGCGCCTCGTCGCCGGACTCCAGATTCACCACGAAGGCGGGTTCGAGGCTCAGGTAGCTCGCCGGCGCGGGCGGATGATCCGCATCAGGCGACTCGCCTTCGGCGCCGTCACCGTGCGCGGCGTCGGCGGGATCGCCGGCCTTCGCGGCCGATTTGCCCAGCACGATGTAGGCCGCGCCACCGGCACCGGCGGTGCAGAACAGCGCAACGCCGAGCAGCATGCCGATGCCGTAGCGTCCCCCCGCCTTCGGAGCGGGAACGGCGGACGGGGCGGTTTCGGTGGCGCTGGACATGGGGGCAGGCGGGGATCCGGGGACTGACGGAGCCTCGGGTGCAACCCCTATGCCACGCCCGGGGGCACGCAACTCGCCGCGGATTTCCACGCGATGGCGGGCCTGACAGGGAATTGGCGCCCGAATCCGCAGAATCGCGCGCCGGATTCCCGGCGCCCGACGCGTCAGGCCGTCAGCCGCTCCACCACCGGACGCAGCTCGCCGCGATCGGCGCTGGTCCGCCACTCGAGGCGACCCACCGAACCGCCGGCCGCGCGCAGCAGGGCGTCGCGTTCGAGCACGCGGCGGGTTTGTCGCGCCACCGCCTCGCCGGTATCGAGCAGCGTGACCTTGGGTCCGGCAGCGTTCTGGACGAGCTCGCGCAGGAACGGGTAATGGGTGCAGCCGAGCACGATCACGTCGGCGCCTGCGCGGGTCAGCGGTTTCACGTAGCGCCCGATCAGCTCGGCCACGCGCGGCCCGTCGAGCTCGCCGGCCTCGACGCATTCGACCAGGCCGGGGCAAGGCTGGGTGATGACGCGCACGCCGGCTGCATGCTGCGCCACCAGCCGGTGAAATTTCTCGCCGCCGAGCGCCGCGCCGGTGGCGAGCACGCCGACCACGCCGCTGCGCGTGAGCGCGCACGCGGGTTTGACGGCCGGCTCCATGCCGACGAAGGGCACCGGGTAGTTCGCGCGCAGATGCTCGACCGCCGCGATCGTCGCGGTGTTGCACGCCACGACGATCAGCTTGCAGGCCGCGGCGAGCAGTTCCTCGGTGATCGCCGCCGCGCGCGCCTGGATCTCGACCAGCGACTTGCCGCCGTACGGGCAGTGCGCGCTGTCGGCGTAGTAGAGGAAATCCTCGTCGGGCAGCAGCCGGCGCAGCTCGCGCAGCACCGACAGCCCGCCGACGCCGGAGTCGAACACCCCGATCGGCGCGGCGGGGTCGGTCATGGGATCAGTGCGCCCGCGGCACCGACGGCGCGCACATGCAGTGCGCGTAGATGCCGCGGCGATCGTTGAAGCGCCGCAGCCATCCGGCCGCATCCGCCCGATCCAGCGCCTGCAGCACCGGGTGTTCGCGCACCATCGCGCTGAAACCGATCTCCTGGCGGATCGTGCCGAACAGCTGGCCGAGCAGTCCGCCCGGAAACGCCGGCGTCGGTGCGACCTCCTCGAGCGACCAGTCGCCCTCGTCGAGATCCGCGAGCTTGGCCGCCGCCGCGGCCGCCTCGTCGAGGCCGCCGAAGGAATCGATCAGGCCGAAGCCCTTGGCGTCGGCGCCGCTCCACACGCGGCCCTGGGCGATCGATTCGACCTTGGCCAGTTCGAGCTTGCGGCCGGTCGCGACACCTTCGATGAAGTTGCGATACCCCTTCTCCACCTCGGACTGGAAGATCGCCGCGACGTCGTCCGACAGCGGACGATCGATGCGAAACGAGCCCGCCAGTGCCGTCGTGCCGACGCCGTCGGTATGGACGCCGAGTTTCTCCAACGGCTGATCGATCGTCGGGATCAGGCCGAAGATGCCGATCGATCCGGTGATGGTCGATTCGCTCGCCCAGATCTGGTTGGCATCCATCGCCACCCAGTAGCCGCCGCTGGCGGCGACCGTTCCCATCGAGGCGACGACGGGCTTGCCTTCGGCGCGCAACGCCTGGACCTCGCGCCGGATCTGCTCGGAGGCCCAGGCGCTGCCGCCGGGCGAATCGATGCGCAGCACCACCGCGGCGACGTCGTCGTTGCGGCGCGCCTCCTCGAGCAGGCCGGAGATCGTCTCGCCGCCCGCCTGGCCCGGTTCGCCGACGCCGTCGACGATCTCGCCCTGCACGACCACGAGCGCGATCTGGTTGCCCGCGGCATCGCTGTTCTGCGCGCGATTGGGCTTGTGGTTCACGGCGCGCAGGTACTCGCCGTAATGGATCTGGCGGAAGCTGCCGTGCTCCTCGTCGATGCCCACGACCGCCCCGATGCGCTTGCGGAACTCCTGCAGCGTCTCGACATGCGTGACCAGCCCGGACTCCTTGGCGTAGGCCGCGCCGTCGCCACGGTGCTTCTCGATGCCGGCACGGAAGCCGCTCACGTACTGCTGCATCCGGTCGTCCGGAACCTTGCGGCCCTTGGCCACCTGCGCCCCGTAGGCGTGCCACAGGTCGCCCAGCCACTCCTCGTTGGCGCGCTGCGCCTCGTCCGACATGTCGTTGCGGATGAAGGGCTCGACCGCGGCCTTGAACTCGCCGACGCGAAACACGTTGACCTTGATGCCGAGCTTGTCGAGCGCGTCCTTGAAGTAGTTCTGGTAGACGCTGAAGCCTTCGACCATCACCGTGCCGAGCGGATCGACCGACACGTCGTCTGCCGCGGCGGCGGCCAGATAGCCGATCTGGTCGTAGTACGGGCCGTAGGCATGGATGGACTTGCCCGCCGCCTGGAACTTGTGCATCGCCGCCACGAGCTCGTCGATCTGCGCGATGCCGGCGCTCTCGAGCGTGTCGAGCTTGAGCACGGCGGTGGTGATGCGCTTGTCGTCCGCCGCCGACTCGAGGGCGTCGGTCAGGTCGCGCAACCGCGTCTGCGACGGCGGCTCGCGCATCAGGCGCTCGACGAACGCGCGCTCGGAATCGAGCTGGTCCACCACCTGTCCGGCCGGCCAGATCACCAGCGCGACGTTGTTCTCGACGGTCGGCGTCGGGCCGCCCTTGAAGGCGGTCCAGAGCAGCACGGCGAACAGCACCACGCTGAGCAGGATCATCCCGCGGTACAAGAAAACGACCGCGCCCCACAGGAAATCGAAGAGGCGGCGCAGCAGGGACCTGTCGTTGTCGGCCATGTCGAATCCGGAGCGGAGCTAGGCGCAGTATCTCATGGCGTTCGCGGCCGGCTCACGCATCCTCAGCGAGGGTCGAGCACGATGCGCCACAGGCGCGCGAAATCGGCGGCGCCATCGCTGCCTTGCACTTCGCCCGCCACCGTTCTCGCCCTGGCCATCTCGCCGGCCAGGTAGTAGGCGTAGACCAGGTGCAGCCGCGACTGGTCGGGAAACTTCACGCCCTTGCGAACGCCCTGTTCCATCATCGCAATCCCCTTGGGCGCATCGCCGTAGGTGACGTACGCCAGGCCGGCCTTCACCAGCGGATCGCCACTGGCCGCCTTGGCCGCATCCGCATCGGTGCCCGAAATGGCCTTGCGATGGTCGGCGGCTGTCTTTTCGACCATCGTCCGCAGCCGCGCCTGGCGCTCGGTCTGCGCCGCCTCGCCGCTGCCGAAGATCTTCTTGTCGTAGGCCTCGTCGACATAGCGTTTGGCCTCGCCCGGCAGCCCCGCCTGCAGCGCGAGCTGCGCGGCCTCCACGTAGTCGCGGACCTGCTTCAGCGTGCCGGTGGCGTGCATCAGGCGATAGGCATCGAGCTCGAGGTTGCGCGAGACACCGGGACGACGGGCCGTGCGCGTGATCACGTCGGACCAATACGCATCCGTCGGATAGAACCGCACGAGCGACTCGAGCGCGCGCGCGTAGCCCGCCATGTCGCCGGACTTCTGCAGGCTCGCGGCCAGCAGTTCGAGCTGGCTCTCGGCCGGCGTGCCATGCGCCTTTTCGATCGCCGCAACGCGCGCCGCCATCGCTTGCGCCGCCTTGGCGTGATCGCCGGCGAGGTAGTGCGCCTGCGGCAGCAGGTCCAGCACCGCGTTCTGCGTGCCACCTTGCTGCTCGTAGCTGCGCACCCACTGCACCACCTTGGGGTAGTTCCGCGCGCGAAAGTACGCGCCGGCCATGCCTTCGATCACGCGCAGCCGCTCGTCGCGCGACAGGCGCTTGGACGCCAGCACCTTGTCGAACGCCGTAGCCGCGCCATCGGCGTCGCCGGCACCGGCCAGCGCCGTGCCCTTCATTCGCCCGACCATGAAGCGCTCGTATTCGGTCTGATCGCCGACCTTCTCGGCTTCCGCGATCGGCCCAAGCGCCTCCTTGAACTTGCGCGCCTGGATCAGCTTCTGCGCGGACTGCAGCGGCTTGCCCACCGCGGGTCGCACGGTATCGGCGGCCGAGGCGTTGCCGGCGGTCAGAACGAGCGACAGCACCAGCCACGCGATCCAGGACATCGTGCGATCCATGTGCGTCAGGTGGTCCCGACCAGGCCGATGTTGGTGATCCCCAGCTTCTGGGCCGTCGACATCACGCCGACGACGTACTTGTAGGCCACGAGCCGATTGGGACGGATGTGGAACTCGGGTTGGACCGCCAGCCGCTTGGTGTCGCCAAAGCGCGTCTCGAGCTCCTTTCGATCCGCCACGATCGCGCCGTCCCAGTACACCGTGCCATCGAAATCCACTTCGATGTTCACCACCGGCGGCGGCTCGGGCGGCGCCTGGCTCTGGTCCACCGGCAGATCGAGCTTCACCGCGTGCGTCTGCACCGGGATCGTGATGATCAGCATGATCAGCAGCACCAGCATCACGTCGATCAACGGCGTGGTGTTGATGTCGACCATCTCCTGCGGGTCGGAGTGGTTGCCGCTGCCGGCGCCGCCAACGTTCATTGTCCTAGCCCCTCGGCGGCGGTTCGGTGATGAAGCCCACCTTGAAGATGGCGGCGCGCTGGCAGGCTTCGACGATCTGGTTGACGTTGTCGTAGCGCGTCTCCTGGTCGCCGCGAATGTGGATCTCCGGCTGCGGAACCCGCTGCGCGATCTCGAACAGCCGCTTCTGCAGATCCTCGGCATCGACCAGCGCTTCGTTGTTCCAGAACAGGTTGCCGTCGATGTCGACCGCGATGGTGATGTTCTCCGGTCGCGTCTGCAGCGGCTGGTTCTCCTCGGCGGGGAGCTTCACCGGGATGTTCTCGGTCACCACCGGGATGGTGATCAGGAAGATGATCAGCAGCACCAGCATCACGTCGACCAGCGGCGTGGTGTTGATGACGGCGTTGAGCTCATCGTCCTCGTCGCCGCGGCCGATCTGCATGCCCATGGTGTCAGCCTCGGCGTTCGCCGACGCGCGCGCCCGACAGCAGCACCGAGTGCAGATCCGAGGCGAACGCACGCACCCGATCCATCGCGTTCTTGTTGCGACGGACCAGCCAGTTGTAGCCGAGCACCGCGGGCACGGCGACCGCGAGACCGATCGCCGTCATGATCAGCGCTTCGCCGACCGGGCCGGCGACCTTGTCGATCGAGGCCTGGCCCGAGATTCCGATCTGCGTGAGCGCGTGGTAGATGCCCCAGACGGTGCCGAACAGGCCCACGAAGGGCGCGGTCGAGCCGACGGTCGCCAGCACCGCAAGACCCGCGGTGAGCTTGCTCTGGATCGCATCGACAGCGCGGTTGACCGACATCGTGATCCACGTCGAACGGTCGATCTGCTCGACCATCGTGCCTTCGTGATGCGCATCGGCGCTCACACCGCGCTCGGCGATGTACCAGAACGGTCCACCCTGCTTGAGCTGCTGCATGCCGGCGGGCACGTCGGGTGACGTCCAGAAACTGCGATCCACCACCTTGGCCTCGCTGAAGAGCTTCTGCTGCTCGATCAGCTTCACCACGAGGATGTACCACGTGGCCGCCGACATCAGCGCCAGGATCACGAACGTGCCCTTGGCCACCACGTCACCCTGCTCGAGGATCGCCCGCAGTCCGTAAGGATTTTCGACCTGCACCGTCTGCGCTTCGGCGGAAGACGCGTCCTGCGCGCGCGCCGGGTTCGCAAACCACAGAAGCGCGCTCAGCAGCAGTGTCGCCGCGAGGAACGCGCGACGAGAACTCGGATCGGGGACTGCAGGGTGCCGCATGGGGGTGTCTCCGGAATGCTGTATTTCGTTCTGGGGATGTCGCGGGGGATATCGACGCGCGACGCTGCGGATTCTTCGTTCTTCTCTCAATCCCGGATCTGCCATTTGTATTTGATCGAGAACCAGGACGCTTCGGGCTTGCCGTCCACCGTGCCGACGATGAACTTGCAGCGGCTGAACGCGCGGATGGCCGCTTCGTCCAGACGTCGGTATCCGCTCGATGCGTCCAGGCGCGTTTGCAGGACCTTGCCGGTATCGCTGATCAGCAGGCTGATTGCGCTGAGGCCGGTCTCGCCCAGGCGCTCGGATGCCGACGGGTATTCCGGGTCGCGGCACGCCAGCGGACTGCCCTTGAGATCGACCTTCGGCGCGACGCGCACGGGCGCGGTGGGCGCTGCGCGCGGTGGCGGGGGCGGGGGCGGCGGTCGAGGTGTCGGCGCCACCTGGGTGAGCGCCGGCGTCACCGGCGGCGGCGGTTGTTCGATCACGATCTCCGGTGCCGGTATCGATGGCAGCGGCGGCGGATCGAACTCGGGAATGGGCGGCGGCGCCGTCTCGGGCGGCGGACGCACGTCTTCGATGATCTTGGTCTCGATCGGACTGGGCAGCAGCTCGACCGCCTTGCGCGCCAGCCCGTTCATGAGCCCCCACACCAGCAGGACGTGGAGCAGCACCACAGTCACCACACCGATGGCGCGATTCCGGTTGTCGGTGGCGCCGTGCGCGTCGAAATTCATGCCGATGGGAAGTTCTTCGGGGAGACGCTGCACGCCCGGTCGTGCGGGCGTTCGTGGAGCGTGCGATTGTCGCCTCCGCTCGGAGCGTGCTGCAACGCGTCGCCGGAGCGCGCGCGAACGTCTCGATGCTGCTGCGGGCGATCCCGAATTGCCCCGAGCGCCTGAATCGCGCGAGCATTCCGCGGCTCGAAGGAGGCTGGAACAAGGGCCGATTGATGCGGCCGGCGCAGGCGGGCTCGACGAGATAGTACGGTATCATACCAATTCGGCACGCAGTGCCGTGACACATCCGGAGAGGTTTCGTGACATCCAAGATTTATGAAGATGCGCACAGCGCGCTGAAGGGACTCACCCGCGACGGAATGACCGTGATGGCCGGCGGTTTCGGCCTGTGCGGCATTCCTGAAAACCTGATCGTCGCGCTGCGCGATTCGGGCGCCAAGGATCTGACCGTCATCGGAAACAACGTGGGTTGCGACGAGCACGGCATGTGGATGGTGCTCGCCAACAACCAGATAAGGAAAGTACTCGCGAGCTACGTGGGCGAGAACAAGATCCTCGAGTCGCGCTACATGAAGGGCGAGATCGAGGTCGAGTTCAATCCGCAGGGCACGCTGGCCGAACGCATCCGCGCCGGTGGCGCCGGGATCCCCGCGTTCTACACGCGCACCGGCTACGGCACGAAGGTCGCGGAAGGCAAGGAAACTCGCCAGTTCAACGGCGAGTGGTACGTGATGGAGACCGGCCTGACCGCCGATGTGGCGTTCGTGAAGGCCTGGAAAGGCGACGCCGCCGGCAATCTGATCTATCGAAAGACCGCGCGAAACTTCAACCCGATGATCGCCACGGCCGGCAAGGTCACGATCGCGGAGGTCGAGGAACTGGTGCCGGTCGGCGCGCTGCCGCCCGACCAGATCCACACGCCCGGGATCTTCGTGAAGCGGATCATCCAGGGCAAGAACTACGTCAAGCACATCGAACGCCGGACCACGCGTCCGAGGGGGAACAAGTAATGGCCTGGAATCGCGACCAGATGGCGGCCCGCGCGGCCAAGGAGCTGCGCGACGGCTTCTACGTGAACCTGGGCATCGGCATCCCGACGCTGGTGGCGAACATGATCCCGGAGGGCATGGAGGTCACGCTGCAGAGCGAGAACGGCATGCTCGGCATGGGCCCGTTCCCCTACGAAGGCGAGGAGGACGCCGACCTGATCAACGCCGGCAAGCAGACCATCACCGAGCTGCCCAAGACCGTCTATTTCTCGAGCGCCGATTCGTTCGGAATGATCCGCGGCGGCCACATCAACCTGTCCATCCTGGGCGGCATGCAGGTGTCCGAGACCGGCGACCTCGCCAACTGGATGGTGCCGGGCAAGATGATCAAGGGCATGGGCGGCGCGATGGACCTCGTCGCCGGCGTGCCCAAGGTCGTCGTGGTGATGGACCACTGCGAGAAGGGTGGCGATCCCAAGTTCAAGAAGCAGTGTTCGCTACCGCTGACCGGCAAGGGCGTGGTCGATCTGCTGATCACCGAGCTGGGCGTGTTCGAGATCGATCGCAAGGGATCGGGCGCCAAGCTGATCGAGCTCGCCGAGGGCGTGACCCTCGACGAGATCAAGGCCAAGACCGAGGCGAGCTTCCAGGTCGCGCTGTAGCCGGAGCCCGGGCGAAGCCCGGGAATCTGCTGCGACGAATGAGAAACCCCGGGCTGCGCCCGGGCTACGAAGCCGCCTTTTCGAAGTCGACCAGTTCCGCACCTTCGGGCACCTGATCGCCGAGCGCGAAGCGGAACGCCTTCAGCGTGCCGTTGGCCGGCGCCACGATGGTGTGCTCCATCTTCATCGCCTCCATCACCAGCAGCGGCGCGCCCTTTTCCACCTCGGCGCCGATGCTTGCGACCAGCGCGATGATCTTTCCCGACATCGGCGCCGCGAGGCCACCGGCCTCTTCCTGATCCTCGCCCGCATGCAGCAGCGGATCGAGGCGCTGCAGGCTCCAGCGTCGACCGCCGGCGAAGACGTGCAGTGTTTCGCCGTGCGCGACCACGTGGCCATCGAGTCGCGCGTCGCCCCAGGCCAACCGCACGCGTCCGTCCGCATCGACGCGTCCGCTCGACGCGCGGCCGTCGATCTCGAGCGAACCGCTGCCGCCGTGAACGATCGTGACCTCGCGCGACGTCTCCGCGGTCTTGAACGCAAGCACGCGGCGCAGGCGACCGTTGAGGCGCCAGCCGTCGGCGAGCGCCCACGGAGAATGGGCCTCGACGGTCGAGGTCGACCGCACGCGCGCTTCGGAAGCCAGTACCGCGAAGCCCGCCAACGCCAGCGCATCGGCTGGAGCGGGCTCCGCCTCGGGGATCAGCGTCGCGCGCTCGCGCTCGATCAGGCCGGTGTCGACCTGGCCGGCGCGAAACGGGTCGCAGCCGACGAGTCGGCCGAGAAACTCCACATTGTTTCCGACTCCCACGACGCGGAACTCGGACAGCGCCTGCAGCATGCGTTCACAGGCGCGCTCGCGCGTCTCGTCCCATACGATCAGCTTGGCCAGCATCGGATCGTAGTGCGGGCTCACCACGTCGCCCTGCTCCACGCCGGTGTCCACGCGCACGTGCGCCGAGGCCGCTGGCGGTGCGAAGTGGCGAAGCGCACCGATCGAAGGCAGGAAACCCTTCTCCGGCTCCTCGGCGTACACGCGAACCTCGATCGAATGCCCGCGCAACGGCACCTGGTCCTGCGTCAGCGGCAGCGGCGCGCCGCCGGCCACGCGGATCTGCCACTCGACCAGATCCTGGCCGGTGATCATCTCGGTGACCGGATGCTCGACCTGGAGACGGGTGTTCATCTCCATGAAATAGAACGTCGCGTCCTGGCTCGCGATGAACTCGACGGTGCCGGCGCCGACGTACCCGACCGCTCGCGCCGCATCGCAGGCCGCCTTGCCCATCGCGGCGCGGCGTTCCGGCGTCATGCCCGGCGCCGGCGCTTCCTCGACGACCTTCTGGTGACGCCGCTGCGCCGAGCAGTCGCGCTCGTGCAGGCTGATGACGTTGCCCTGGCTGTCGCCGAAGACCTGGATCTCGATGTGGCGTGGACGCACCAGATACTTCTCGACCAGCACCTTGTCGTCGCCGAAGCTCGATCTCGCCTCGCGCTGGCAGGACGCGAGCGCCGCCGCGAAGTCCGCCGCCTTCTCGACCACGCGCATGCCCTTGCCGCCGCCGCCGGCCGAGGCCTTGATCAGCACCGGAAAGCCGATGCGCTCGGCCTGCCGCTGCAGGAGCGCCGGATCCTGGTCATCGCCGTGATAGCCGGGCACCAGTGGCACGCCCGCTTTTTCCATCAGCGATTTGGCCGCGGACTTCGAGCCCATCGCGCGGATCGCCTCCACCGGCGGGCCGATGAAGACGATGCCGGCCTCCGCGCAGGACTTGGCGAAGCCCTCGTTTTCCGAAAGGAATCCGTAGCCCGGATGCACCGCCTGGGCGCCGCTGGCCTTCGCCACTTCGAGAATCTTCTCGACGCGCAGATAGCTTTCCCGCGAAGGCGCGGAACCGACGCAATAGGCTTCGTCGGCCAGACGCACGTGACGTGCACCGGCGTCGGCTTCCGAATAGACGGCAACCGTGCGGATGCCGAGCTTGCGGCAGGTCTTGATGACGCGGCAGGCGATCTCGCCGCGGTTCGCAATGAGGATCTTCGTGAACATGGTCGTCGTTCCCATCACATGCGAAAGACGCCGAAGCGCGTCTCGCGCACCGGTGCGTTGAGCGCTGCCGACAAGCCCAGCGCCAGCGTTCGACGCGCCTGCGCCGGATCCAGGATGCCGTCGTCCCACAGCCGGGCGGTGGCGAAGTACGGACTCGACTGGTGTTCGAACTGCTTGAGCGTCGGCGCCTTGAACGCGGCCTCCTCTTCCTTGCTCCAGCTCCTGCCCGATGCCTCGATGCCGTCGCGCTTGACCGTCGCCAGCACGCTGGCGGCCTGTTCGCCGCCCATCACCGAGATGCGTGCGCTGGGCCAGGTCCACAGGAAGCGCGGCGAATACGCGCGGCCGCACATGCCGTAGTTGCCGGCACCGAACGAGCCGCCGATCAGCATCGTGAACTTGGGCACGCCGACGGTCGCCACCGCGGTGACGAGCTTGGCGCCGTCACGCGCGATGCCGCTGCTCTCGTACTTCTTGCCGACCATGAAGCCGGTGATGTTCTGCAGGAACAGCAATGGAATGCCGCGCTGACCACAGAGCTCGATGAAGTGCGCGCCCTTCTGCGCGGACTCCGAATAGAGAATGCCGTTGTTCGCGACGATCCCGATCGGATAGCCGTGCACGTGCGCGAATCCCGTGACCAGCGTGGCACCGAAACGCGCCTTGAACTCGTCGAGCCGCGAGCCGTCGACCATCCGCGCGATCACTTCGCGCACGTCGTAGGGCTTGCGCGTATCGGCGGGGATGACGCCGTAGATCTCCTCCGGGTCATACGCCGGATCCTCCGGCGCCAGCATCGCGACGTTCGGCGACTTGGTGCTGTTCAGATGGCCGACGATGCGCCGCACGATCGCGAGCGCGTGGTGATCGTTCTCCGCGAAGTGATCGGCCACGCCGGACAGGCGCGTGTGCACATCGGCGCCGCCCAGTTCCTCGGCGGTGACCACTTCACCGGTGGCGGCCTTCACCAGCGGCGGACCGCCCAGGAAGATCGTCCCCTGTTCCTTGACGATCACCGTCTCGTCCGACATGGCCGGCACGTACGCGCCACCCGCCGTGCACGAACCCATCACGCAGGCGATCTGCGGAATGCCTTGCGACGACAGGTTGGCCTGGTTGTAGAAGATCCGGCCGAAGTGCTCGCGATCGGGGAAGACGTCGTCCTGCAACGGCAGGAACGCGCCGCCCGAATCGACCAGATAGATGCACGGCAGGTGGTTCTCGCGCGCGATCTCCTGCGCGCGGAGGTGCTTCTTCACCGTCATCGGATAATACGTTCCGCCCTTGACCGTCGCGTCGTTGGCGACGATCAGGACCTCGCGGCCGCTCACGCGACCGATGCCGGTGACCATGCTGGCGGCGGGAACTTCATCGCCGTACATGCCGTTGGCCGCCAGCGCCGACAGTTCGAGGAACGGCGCACCGGGATCGAGCAGCGTGTTGACGCGATCGCGTGCCAGCAGCTTGCCGCGGGCCACGTGCTTGGCGCGCGCCGATTCGGAGCCGCCCTGCGCGACCTGCGCGGTCTTTTCGCGCAGCTCGGTCACCAGTCGCGCCATCAGGTCGCGATTGGCCGCGAACTCGGGCGAGCGCGTGTTGAGCTTGGACTTGATGACGCTCATCAGATGGTCTCGGAAAACAGTTCGCGGCCGATGAGCATACGGCGGATCTCGGAGGTGCCTGCGCCGATCTCGTAGAGCTTGGCGTCTCGCCACAGGCGTCCGGTTGCGAACTCGTTGATGTAGCCGTTGCCGCCGAGTGCCTGGATCGCCTGCCCCGCCATCCACGTGGCCTTCTCGGCCGAGTACAGGATCGCGCCGGCGGCGTCCTTGCGCGTGGTCTCGCCACGATCGCAGGCCTTGGCCACGGCGTAGACGTAGGCGCGGCAAACCGACAGGCCCACGTACATGTCGGCGAGCTTGCCCTGCATCAGCTGGAACTGGCCGATGCTCTGGCCGAACTGCTTGCGCTCGTGCACGTAGGGAATCGTGACGTCGAGGCAGGCCTGCATCAGGCCCAGGGGTCCGCCCGAGAGCACGACGCGCTCGAAATCCAGGCCCGACATCAGGACATTGACGCCCTTGCCCTCGGAACCCAGCACGTTCTCGACGGGCACTTCGCAATCCTGGAACACCAGTTCGCAGGTGTTGGAACCGCGCATGCCGAGCTTGTCGAGCTTCTGCGCGGTCGAGAAACCCTTGAAGCCTTTTTCGATGATGAAAGCGGTGATGCCGCGCGGGCCGGCGCCGATATCGCTCTTGGCGTAGACGATCAGCGTGTCGGCATCGGGGCCGTTGGTGATCCACATCTTGTTGCCGTTGAGCACGTAGCGATCGCCCTGGCGCTCGGCGCGCAGCTTCATGCTCACGACGTCGGAGCCCGCCCCGGGCTCGGACATGGCCAATGCGCCGACGTGCTCGCCGGAAACCAGCTTGGGCAGGTACTTCTTCTTCTGCGCCTCGGTGCCGTTCTTGCGCATCTGGTTGACGCACAGATTCGAATGCGCGCCATAGGACAGGCCGATCGATCCCGACGCGCGCGAGATCT
Organism: Panacagrimonas sp.; assembly: GCF_020697055.1. GTDB lineage: Bacteria > Pseudomonadota > Gammaproteobacteria > Nevskiales > Nevskiaceae > Panacagrimonas. The sequence goes on from NZ_JAJFBP010000006.1 coordinate 123,635, forward strand.
CCTCCATCGCGACCACGTGGGCGAGATAGCCCAGGTTGGTCCCGCCGTACTCTTCTTCGACGGTGAGACCCAGGACTCCGAGGTCGCCGAGCTTGCGCCACAGGTGCATCGGAAACTGGTTCTGGTGGTCGACCTCGGCGGCAATCGGCGCGATCTCTCTTTGTGCGAACTGATGTACCGCGTCGCGCAGCGCCTCGATGTCGGGACCGAGGTCGAAATTCAGGCTGGGATTCATCGGTGCAGGCCCTCGCTGCCGGGCTGGAGACGGGTGAGAGCAGCCAGTCTAGCCCGCATCAGAAGAAAAGTGAATCCGCATTCATTTGGTGATGTATCATTCATCGCATGCGATACAAGCGCTCCCCGCTGATGGAGGAACGTCTGGCCGACAACCGCCAGCGGATTCTCGTCGCCGCGCGAAAACTGGTGGCCACCGGCGGATTCCGCGCCGCCCAGATCGCGGCGGTTGCGGCCGAGGCCGGGCTTTCGACGGGCTCGATCTATCGCTACTTCCCTTCGAAGTCGGAGCTTTTCGTCGAAGTGCTCGGCGAGGCGGTCCGTCACGAGGTGGAGATCCTGCGCGGCATCGTGAAGTCCGAGGGCAGCGCCGCCGATCGCCTGCGCCGGGCGGTCGAATCGTTCGCCCGTCGCGCCTTCGAGGGTCCTTTCCTCGCCTATGCGTTCATCGCCGAACCCGCCGACGAGGAGGTCGACGCCGAACGCATCCGCGCGCGACGCGAGTTCGGCAACGTGTTCAAGACGGTGCTGCGCGAAGGCATCGCGTCCGGCGAGTTTCCGCAGCAGGACGCCGACGTGGCCTCGGCCTGCATCGTCGGCGCCTTCACCGAAGCGCTGGTCGGGCCGATCGGCCCGACGCATCGCGGCGAGCGTCGACGCGAAGAAGTGATCGAAACGATCAGCCTGTTCTGCCTTCGCGCCGTCGTCGGCGCGGCCGCCGCGCCTGCGCGGGGATCGGTACGTCGCTGAGGCGCACGGCGCTGTCGCAGCGGCGCTGGAGCCCTTCCACCCTTGTGAGACACTGGCCGCCGTTCGTGCGGCTCGTGTGCCGCGCGCGGGGCGGACGAGGGACAGCATGGCCACCAGCAACAAGCGCAAGTACGACATCGTCGTGTTCGGGGCCACCGGGTTCACCGGCCAGCTCACCGCGCAATACCTCGCCACGCACGGCGGCGATCGCCTGAGCTGGGCGCTGGCGGGGCGCAATCCGACGAAGCTCGAAACCGTCCGCCGACAGCTCGCGGAACTCAATCCGGCCTGTGCCGATCTGGCGCTGCTGTCCGCCGACGTCGGCAATCCGACCTCGCTGCAGGAGGTCGCGCGCGCGACCAGGGTGGTGATCACCACGGTGGGGCCCTACATCCGGTTCGGGGAGCCGTTGGTCGCGGCCTGCGCCGAGTTCGGCACCGATTACGTCGACCTGACCGGCGAGCCCGAGTTCGTCGATCGCATGTGGCTGTCCTATCACGAGCAGGCCAAGTCGACCGGCGCGCGCATCGTCAATGCCTGCGGTTTCGATTCGATCCCGCACGACCTGGGCGCCTACTTCACGGTGCAGCAGCTGCCCGAGGACGTGCCACTGACCGTCGAAGGCTTCGTCAAGGCCGGAGGCGAGATCTCCGGCGGCACCTGGCACTCGGCGATCACCGCGTTCTCACGGCTGCGCGAGTACGCGAAAGTCGCCAAGGAGCGTCGTTCCAGGGAGGGCTGGCCGGTCGATCGCAGGATCGGATCGACTCCGCAGCGCATCCGCTTCGAGAAATCGCTCGGTTCGTGGGTCGTGCCGTTTCCGAGCATCGACCCGCAGATGGTGCGACGTTCCGCCGCCGCCGACGATCGCTACGGCCCGGCGTTCCGCTACGGCCATTACATCCAGGTCAAACGACTTTCGACCGTGCTCGGGCTGGTGGGCGGCGCGGGCGCAGCGGTGCTCGGCGCACAGTTCAAGCCCACGCGCGAACGTCTGCTGCGCATGCGTGATCCCGGGCAGGGACCGAGCGCGGAGAAGCGCGCCAAGGCGTGGTTCCGTGTGCGCTTCATCGGACGTGGCGGCGGGCAGCGCGTGGTCACCGAGGTCACGGGCGGCGATCCCGGTTACGGCGAGACCGCGAAGATGCTGGCCGAGTCGGCGTTGTGCCTGGCGCGCGATCGGCTGCCCAAGCGCGCCGGCGTGATCTCGCCGGCCACCGCGATGGGCAACAAGCTGATCGAGCGGCTGCAGAAGGCCGGCATCGGCTTCAATGTGGTGGAGCGCTCATGACCGCCTCGGGCGCCGCGGCGGTGGGAATCGCCGCGATCTCGGGATTCATCGCGGTGGCATTGGGCGCATTCGGTGCACATGCGCTTCGCGCCCGTCTGAGCCCGGAGATGCTGGCGATCTGGAAGACCGCCAACGAGTACCACTTCTATCACGCGCTGGCCCTGCTGCTGGTCGGCGTGCTCGCTCGACAGGCACCGACGACCAACTACGGCGTTCCGGCGGCGTGCTTCCTGTTCGGCACGCTGGTCTTCAGCGGCAGCCTCTACGTCCTGGCGCTGACCGGCATGCGCTGGCTGGGTGCGATCACGCCCATCGGCGGCCTGTTGTTCCTGGCCGGATGGGCCTGGCTCGCCTGGATCGCGCTGCGCAGCTGAGTAAATCAGCGCCGACCGACCGCGCCGAGGATCGCGTCCGCGAGCTGATCCGAGATGCGAAGCGCCGCCGACATGACGGTACGTTCGGCGACGACCTGCGCTTCCTCCGCCGCGGCCTGGCGCGCGACCTGGGCGATATCCGCAACACGATCGGCGTGCGCCTTGAGCGTGTTGTCCACGTGCGTCCGCATCGCCGTGAGCTGCGAGAACATCTCGCGCTCGATCCCCTCGATGCGTGAGGTGACCAGGCGCAGCGCCTGATGGGTCTCTTCCAGACCGTTGCGCAGATCCGTGCGCAGCGCATTGGGACCTTCGGCGAGCTTGGCCTGCTGGCTCGCCAGGTGCGCCACCGTCGCCTTGATCTCCGCGAACTGGACGAACAGTCCATGGGACACCTTCTTCAGGCGCACTTCGAGCTGTTCGCGCAGAGCGTCCTCGCCCGTTGCCGCCATCGCCGAGCCCGACGACGGCGTGGCGATCGCGCTGCCGATCTGCGGGACGGAGGACAACGGCCTGCCAGCGGCGACGGCGAAGCGCGCCTCATCGGAACTCGCCGCCGGCGTGACCGACGTCGGCGTCTCGGGCACCCGCTCCAGCTGGTCGAGGATGCGATAGAGCTGCTCCGGGTTCGGCGGCTTCTGCAAAACGCAGTTGGCGCCCGCGACCCGCGCCTGCGCGTTGAACTCCGGGCCTTCATTGGACGAGCAGATCACCACCGGGATCTGCGCGGTCGCGGCGTTCGACCGGATGCTCTTGAGAACGGTGAACCCGTCGACTCCCGGCATCACGTGGTCGAGGAAAATCACGCCCGGCCTGCTGGTCTCGAGCACCCGCATCGCCTCGTCGGCAGTCTCCACCGCCTCCACGTGATAGCGATGGCCCTCGAGATAGCGTCGCAGCGCGAAACGCGCGGACTTTGAATCGTCGATCACCAGGGCACTTCGGCCGATCATGGAGGCATTCGTACGTCGAGGGAGTGCGCTGCAATCTAGCATCGGCCCCGTCGGAAGGACATGACGAAACACCGGGAAAACCGCATCCGTACGGCGCCCGTCTCGGTCACAATTCGCGGATGCTGATCGGCCCCTACCCCATCGACCCTCCGCTCGTGCTCGCGCCCATGGCCGGCGTGACCGACCGTCCTTATCGCAGCCTGTGCCGACGACTCGGCGCCGGCCTCGTGGTTTCCGAGATGACGACCGCGGACCCCACGCTGTGGCACACCGAGAAGTCGCGCCTGCGACGTTCGCACGACCTGGAGTCGGGGCCGATCTCGGTCCAGATCGCCGGCTACGACCCCGAAGCGATGGCCAACGCGGCGCGCTTCAACGTCGAGCAGGGCGCCCAGATCATCGACATCAACATGGGCTGCCCCGCCAAGAAGGTGTGTCGCGTCGATGCCGGATCGGCGCTGATGAAAGACGAGCGCCTGGTGGAGCGGATCCTGCGCGCGGTGGTGACTTCGGTGTCAGTTCCGGTGACGCTGAAGATCCGCACGGGATGGTCGCGTCAGCACCGCAATGCACTGGCAATTGCCCGAATCGCGCAGGACGCGGGCATCGCGGCGCTCACCGTTCACGGAAGAACGCGTGAAGACCAGTACGAGGGGGCGGCGGAGTACGACACCATCGCCGCCGTGAAATCCTCCGTGCGGATTCCCGTGATCGCCAACGGCGACATTACGGACGGCGCGAAGGCCGCACACGTGCTCACACAGACCAGCGCGGATGCGTTGATGCTCGGTCGAGCGGCGCTGGGAAATCCCTGGATCTTTCGCGACGTCGCACATTTCCTCGCGACCGGTCGCGAGCTCGCCGCTCCATCGGGTGAAGAGGTGAGTGCGACGTTGTCGAGGCATTTACGCGAACTGCATTCGCTCTACGGGGAAGCCCGGGGCGTACGGGTCGGACGCAAGCACATCCAGTGGTACTGCCAGCGTCACGCGGGTGCCGACGCGTTCTGGCGGTCGATCAATCGCGTCGAGGATGCGGGCGAGCAGATTGCCCGTGTGGCCGAATTCCTTCAGACCGAAGCGCCGGTTTCGCTGCTCCAGGCGGCCTGAAGCAAGGCTCCGCGACGAATCGCGGACAAAAAAAAGCGCGGCGGAAATCCCGCCGCGCGAGCAATCGGAACAGACCGATTACTTCTTCTTGGCCGACTTCTTGGCCGTCTTCTTCGCAGCTTTCTTCGCGGGCGCCTTCTTGGCGGCCGGCTTCTTCTTGGCTACAGGCATGACTATCTCCTAGCAGTAAGTCAAAGCGGTCGGATCCGACGACGCCCACCGTCGGCGGCAGCCAACCACGGCCTATAGTGTAGTAGCGGTAAGCAAAACACAAGATGTTGTGTCAATAGCTCTCGGGATTTTTTTACCGTCTGTCGGAAAGTTTTTCCGTTTCTTCATGCAGCACACGCGTGATCACCGCCAGCACTTCGAGATTCACGACGAGCCCGAAGTGACTTCCACGCACCTCGATGTTGCGGGTGTTCGATGCGGGTTCTTCCATGCACGCTTCCCAGGCGACGATGCCGTCGCCTCGTGAATAGATCGCGGTGCACGGCACCGGCGGCGCAACGCGTCGTCGTTCGAACCCTTCACGATCGATGCGCGGCGCGCGCCCACCGTTGGCGAGCCGGACGATCGTCATCATGTTGTTGGCGTCGGGTCGTCGATTGATCGGGCTGCCGAGCGTGATCACCTGCCGCACGTGCTCGGGCGTTGCGCGAGCGAGTTCGCGTGCAAAGACGCCGCCGAGACTCCAACCGACGATCGAGACTTTTCTTCCGGACGTCGCGGCCATCGACGCGAGCTTCTCGGCGAGCGCGGCGCGAATCCCCGATCGCATTCCGAGGTTGCGCCCCAGTCCCCAGTCCTCTGCGCGATAACCCAATCGCGAGATCGCGGTCCGTAGCGGCCGCATCAATCGCTCGTCGCCCCCGAAGCCGGGGATCAGCAGGACCGGATGACCGTCGCCGCCAGGCAGGTGATCGAGTAGACGAACTCCCCGCAGGAAACGCACGGCCTCCCAGGCGACGCGGGACTCGGCCAGCAGCAGGCCGAGCGAGGGCGCACGGGTCGGATCATCGAAGGGGTCGGGGCGCATGGGATCGGCAAGGGCCAAAGGGCCTCAAGGCTCGCACCTGGATCGCCCGACGACCGTGGCCGGGTCCAAGGACTGCTCGCTTCCCGGGCCAATCCGGCGTCCGGGCGGCTCCGACCCCCGTTGCGGGGCCGGCCGGGGTCCGGACCGCCCCCCAGGGACGAGTTCCAGGCCCCTGATCCGGCTCGGTATTCGCTCTTTGCTTAGATTGAACTCCGCGGCCCGTTAGCACTCAAATCGCCGAGTGCTAATATCGCCTCCGTTGTTTTTTCCACTGTCTGTAATGGGAGAAAAGTCGATGAGTTCCTCCACGGCCCTTGCGTTGCCCCGCGCGGCACTGCCGGTGCCCCTGGCCGGCAGCCTGGATTCCTACATCCAGTCGGTGAGCCGAATCCCGGTCCTGGAACCCCAGGAGGAGCAGCTGCTCGCCCGTCGTCTGCGTGAGGAGGGCGATCTGGGTGCGGCCCAGAACCTGGTGCTGTCCAACCTGCGCTTCGTCGTCCACATCGCCCGCGGCTACATGGGCTACGGCCTGCAGCTGGCCGACCTGATCCAGGAAGGCAACGTCGGCTTGATGAAGGCGGTGAAGCGCTTCGACCCTGACGTCGGCGTGCGCCTGATCAGCTTCGCCGTGCACTGGATCAAGGCCGAGATCCACGAGTTCGTGCTGCGCAACTGGCGCATCGTGAAGATCGCGACCACCAAGGCACAGCGCAAGCTGTTCTTCAATCTTCGTTCGGCCAAACAGCGACTGGGCTGGATGAATGCCGACGAGGTCGAAACGATCGCGCGCGACCTGAAGGTCAAGCCCGAGGAAGTGCTGCAGATGGAAGGCCGCCTGGGCGGCGGCGACGTCTCCTTCAGCGCGACTTCGTCGGACGACGAGGAGCACTCGTACGTTCCGGAGGATTACCTCGCGGTCGAGGATCCTTCGATCCGCCGGATCGAGGACGCCGACTGGCACGAGCAGCGCGAGAGCACGATGCGCGAAGTCATCACGAAGCTCGACGCGCGGTCACGCGACATCCTGATGCGACGCTGGTTGGCTGACGGCGAGAAGGCGGGCCTGCAGGAGCTGGGCGACGAGTACGGCGTCTCGGCCGAGCGCATCCGCCAGATCGAAGCGGCGGCCATGAAGAAGATCCGCAAGGCGATCGAAGCGCTCGCCTGACCGCCTCGACGGCAAGAACGAAAAAGCCCGGCACTGCCCGGGCTTTTTTCTGGCCGAAGATCGCGCTCAGGCGTGACCGCGGAACGCCAGCACGACCTGCATCAGCTCGGCGAAGCTCGCGACGCCCATCTTGCGCATGAGCCGCGCGCGGTGCGCCTCGACGGTCTTGTAGCTGATCCCGAGCGCGCGTCCGATCACCTTGTTGCTCTGGCCTTCGATGACCAGGTCTAGGATCTCGCGCTCGCGGCCGCTCAAGGCGTCGATGCGCACCGCGGTATCGCCCTGTTGGCGACGCATGCTGCGATTGCGCACATCCAGGTCCAGCGCATTGCGGACCCGCTCGAGAAACTGCTGGTTGTTGTAGGGCTTCTGCAGGAAATCGAACGCTCCGCCCTTCATCGTGTGCACCGCCAGCGGCACATCGCCGTGCGCGGACAGGAAGATGATCGGCATCGTGAAATGCTTTTCGTGCAGGCGGTCCATCAGTTCGGGGCCGGACATCCCCGGCATGCGCACGTCGAGCACCAGGCAACCCGGGCGATCGGTCACAACCCGCGCGAGAAAGGCCTCGGCAGAATCGAAGGTCTCGACGCGCAGGCGGATCGATTCGAGCAACCATTGAAGCGAGCTGCGAACCGACGCCTCATCGTCGACCACGAAGACAGTGGGTTCCTCTTCGCGACGGGGCGCGGTCCTATCGGGGATCATTCAGCGTTCTCGGGGAAGATTTTTCGCGAATCGGCAGGGTGAAGGCGAAGCTCGCGCCGCCGTGGACGTTGCGGGTGACCGTTAGTCTCCCACCATGGGATTCCACGATGGAGCGACAGACCGCCAGGCCCAGGCCCATGCCGTTGCGCTTGGTGGTGAAGAAAGGATTGAAGATCTGCGTGAGCTTGGTCTTGCTCACGCCGGGCCCGCGGTCCGATACCTCGACTTCCACCATGTCGGCGCGCCGCTGGGTGGAGATGTCGATGATGCGGCCCTCGGCCGGCATCTCGGACATGGCCTCGAACGCGTTCTTGAGCAGGTTGACCATCACCTGCTTGATCTCGAGCGGATCGACCCAGACCGACGGCATTCCCGGAGCGAGGTCCAGGTTCAGCGTGGTCCGCGACTGCCGGCGTTCGAAATCCAGGAAGCCGAGCATCTGCTCGATCAGCGAATTGATCGGCACCAGCACCGACTCGGGCTCGTGCTTGCGCACGAACTGGCGCACGTGGCGCACGATCGCACCCGCCTGTTCGGCGTGATAGATCGCCTGCGAGATCGCCGAGTCGAACAACTCCTTGTCGTAGTCGCCGCCCACGAGGCGCAGCTGGCATCCGTGCAGGTAGTTCAGCGTCGCGGCCAGGGGCTGGCCCAGCTCGTGCGCCAGCGCCGCGGCCATCTCGCCCATCGTGTTGAGGCGCGATACGCGCGCGAGTTCGGACTGCTGCGTGCGATCACGCTCCTCCAGGCGTCGGCGCTCGGTGATCTCGGTGTACGCGACCATCGCGCCATATCCCTTGACCGGGATCGGCGCGGCCGTCACCTGGAACCAGCGCAGGCGCCCGTTGCCGTAGCGCACACCGAGCTCCACATCGGAGATGACCCGCTGCTCGCGGATCGCGCGCGTGCTCGGCAGCGCGTCGTGCTTCATCGAGGTGCCGTCCGGATGCACCAGTGCGGCGTTCATCGAACTCAGTTCGAGCTCGCTGGTGAACCGCGCGACCGTCGACAGCGAGCTGATCCGCGACAGCTTGCGATTGATCTCGATGACCTTGCCCTGCTCGTCGGTGATCGAGATGCCGATCGGGAAGCTCTCGAACAGCGCGCGGTATTTCTCCTGGCTCGCGCGCAGGTCCTCTTCGGCCTGTCGGCGGATGCCCATCTCCTCGCGCAGCGCCTCGTAGGCGCGACGCAGATCCGCGGTGCGTTCCTGCACGCGGCTTTCGAGGCGCTCGTTGGCGCGTTGCAGCGCCTCTTCGGCCTTCTTGCGCTCCGAGATGTCCTGGAAGATCCAGATGCCGTCGCGGGATGGATGATCGTGGTCCAGCGCGCGGCCCGACACCTGGCACCAGAACACTTCCCCATGGTTCCGCCGCATGAGGCGCTCGTCGGAATAGGTGTCGTGCGTCTCGAGGTAGCCGTACCCGCGCCGTCCGATCCGCTCGTACTCCTCGCGCGACGGATACAGGATCAGCACGTCACGTCCTGCGAGCGAGCCCGGGTCGTACCCGAACATCTCCTCGAAACGCCGGTTGCAGTTCACGATCACGCGCTCACGCGTGTAGCAGACGCCGACGAAGGCGTTGTCGAAGATGACCTGCAGCTCTGCCAGCGCCCCGCGCAGCGCGCGGGCCGTCGACGGCCCTTGATCTCGCGATGCCGTCACGCGCTCGCCTGCCGGCCGTCAGCCGGCGACGATCGATGAATCACGCTCTGGGCGCTCATGCCCCCTCCTGACCGGGTCATGTCGGCGGGTCCGATGGCCCGCTCTCGAATGGACGCCGATTGTCGCTGATTTCGGCAGCAACCTCGCAATCTGCGCTCCCACGGCCAGCGCTCTACCCCGTCACGGTCAGCACGACGATGGGCGTTCGTCGCTGCGCCAGCAGCGCCCGAACCGGCGAGCGGGCCGGTCCCGAAGCGAGCGCGTCCGCATAGGCGCGGTGGGCACCAGCCGATGCGACGACCAGATAGACCCGGTGCGAGTCCAGCAGCGCGCGCAGCGTCAAGGTCACGCGTTCGACGGCCTCGTCCGGCACGCGCGACGGCGCCGCCGGGACCGACCAGTTCGGATTGAGCATCGCGTCGAGGCCGGGGATACCGGGGATCAGCCCCGCGATCTCGCCTTCGTCGCCGACTTCGAGCACCACCGCATCGAGCGGACGCGGCATCCGCGACAGGAACTCCGCGATCTCCGGCGCCGCTTCGATCGGCGTGCGGTCGCGTCGCCACAGACCCAGCAGGCGCGCGTCCAGCACGTCGTCGCGCACCAGGTGCTGGCGCAGGAAGTGTTCGCCGCTGCGCTCGGATCCCGGTGCCACCCAGCACTCGTCGGTGAGCGTGATCTGCACGCGTGACCAGTCGACCTCGGGCTGCGCGCGCAGCGCCACGCAGAACGCCAACAGCGTCGGGCGCGGACTGATGGCAAGACTTGCCGCGGATCGGCGCACGATGCCCGATCGAAGATCCGCGGCCACCGCCTCGGCCAATGCGACGCCCAGGGCCCCGACGGACGAAACGTCGCGCTCCTCGATGCTCACCGGCGCACCGGCACGTCGATCCAGCTGCC
>NZ_JAJFBP010000036.1 GCF_020697055.1 Panacagrimonas sp.
GGTGCCCACCGCGCGCGGCAGGAAATAGCTGATGCCGACGTCGCAGCCGGTCATGCCGATGCGCGCCATCGCGACGTTGAACCGGGCGTCGTCCGATGCAAATCGCACGTCCGAGGCCAGCGTCAGCGCGAGTCCCGCTCCGGATGCGGCACCCTGCACCAGCGCGATGATCGGCTGCGGGCAACGGCGCATGCGCAGGATCAATTCGGAATACGCGCGCTGCAGGCGCAGACCGGCCGCGGGCCCGTTGCCGGCGGCCAGGATGCGTTCGAGCTCGCTCAGATCCAGACCGGCGCAGAAGTTGCGGCCCCGCGCGTCGAGCAGCACGACGCGCACCGACAGGTCGTCCTGCAGCGCCAGGAAGTAGGCGCCGAGCTCGGCGCAGAGCGTCGCGTTGACCGCGTTCATCTGCTGCGGGCGGTTCAGCGTGAGCCGATGCAGGCCCTCGGCAGGCTCGCGCACCTGGATGGTTTCGAAGCGGCTGTAATCGCGGCGATCGGTCACGGACGGCATCCTCTGCGTGGGCGGACTCGCGGGTGGAAGCGCCGATTATGCCGAGCGCCGCGCGGCCCCATCTGCGATAACGTCGCGTCGTTTTCCGATGCGTGAATCTCCTTGTCGAACCGACCGACGCACGCCGCGCTCTTCTGCGAGCACCTGAGCGACGACCTCTCGGGTCTGCGCGTGGTTTCGCGCGCCGCGCAGGCGCCGGCCGATGGCGAAGTGCGCATCGCCGTGGCCGCGGCGGCGATCAACTTCCCCGATCTGCTGATGACGCGCGGCGCCTACCAGTTCAGGCCGCCGCTGCCGTTCGTGCCCGGCATGGAAGGCGCCGGCACCATCGTCGAGTGCGGCGCGCACGCCGGAAGCTGGCGCATCGGGGATGCCGTGACGTTCGTGCTGCGTCACGGCGCGATGGCGCAGGAAGTGGTGTGTCCGATCGCGTCACTCAGCGCCGCGCCGCCCAATCTGTCGATGCAGGAAGCCGCCTGCCACGCGATCAACGGGCTGACCGCGGTGGTGGCGCTCGAACGCATCGCCGCGCTGCGGGCCGGCGAGACGCTGCTGGTGCACGGCGCACGCGGCGGTGTCGGCGCGGCCTGCGTGCAGCTGGGCCTGCACCTGGGCGCCCGCGTGATCGCCAGCGCCTCGAAGGTCGAGACGCTCGACACGCTCGCGGCGCAGGGCGTCGCGGTGCTCGATGCGCGCACCCCGTTCGCGGAAGCGGTGAACGCGATCACCGGCGGACGCGGCGCCGACGTGATCACCGATCCGGTCGGTGGCGACGTGTTCGACGAGTCGACACGCTGCATCGCCTTCGGCGGCCGCCTGCTCGTGCTGGGATTCGCCAGCGGACGGATCCCGACGCTCGCGGCCAATCGCGCGCTGATCAAGGGATTCTCGATGATGGGTGTCCGCGCCGGTGAATACGGCCGACGCTTCCCGGAGCTGGGTGCGGAAAACCGCGAGCGCGTCCGGCGGCTCGCCGCGAGCGGCGTGCTGCGTCCCCACATCGGATTGCGCCTGCCGCTGACCCGCGCAGTCGAGGCGTTGCAGGCGCTGCAGTCGCGCGCCGTCGCGGGACGCGTCGTGCTCGATCTCGTCGACTGATCGTCGTGCGATCTGCATGCAGCGTATCCACCATCTTCGCGCCGCTACACCGTCGCGGCACAATCCGCCACACGGGGAACGTTTGGGCACGCGCGCACGTTCACAGCTCACTGCACGGCGCGCATCGCGTCTGATCGCGGACGGCAACGCATGGAGTCGAACACGAGGGATCGCGTGAATCCGGCCGGGACGCTTTCGGTCCTGTCCGTCTCGACCGCGGGCCCCGGTCCGGATCTCGATGCCCTGTTCGACGGCGCATCCACCCTGCTCGCGCTGCTCGACGTTCCGGACCTGCGCATCACCCGCGTCAACGCCTCGTTCCGCGCCGCGTGCGGCCATCGCGAACTGGTCGGCAGGACCTGGCGCGACGCGTTCCCGCGCGGCGCCGACATCGAAGCGCGCCTGCGCCGCGCCATCTCGCACCGCTCGGTGCAACACCTGCGCGGGCAGCGCACCGACGCGCTGCAGGACGCGCCGGTAGCGTCGTCGCACGACCGCTTCGTCGATCTGATGCTGCAGCCGCTGATCGATGCGCACGATCGGGTGACGACCGTGTTCGTCCAGGGCCTGGACGTCACCGACGCGCATCGAGGCGAACGCCAGGACCTGTTCCTGCGCGCACTGGAAGGCGACCTGCGTGAACTTCGCAGTGCCGATGCCATCGCCACCGGCGCCGCGACGCGGCTGCGCACGTTCCTGGGCGTCCAGGGCGTGCTCCAGGTCGAGGTCGATGCCGACCAGGATCGTTTCACCGTCATCGGTGAATCGGGCCTCGCGCACGCGTCGCTGATGAACCGGCAGCTGCGCATGGGCGACTTCGGACCGGGCGCCGTGCGCGCGATGCACGCGGGCGCGCCCTGGGTGATCGACGATGTATCGCTCGATCCCGGGCTGGACGCACACGCCAAAGCGCTGCTGGGCGATCTCGGCGCGCGCTCGCTGGTCTGGGTGCCGATGGCGCGGACGCGGCGCTGGGTCGCGGCGCTGGCGGTGCTGCACGACGAACCGCGGGCCTGGAACGGCAGCGAGATCGAACTGGTGGAGGCGGTGTCGGGGCGCAGTCTCGAATCGATCGAGCGCGCCCGGCTCGAGCGCGCGGCGCACGACAACGAGGACCGATACCGAGCGCTGCTGCGCGGGTTCGCGAACATTTTCTGGACCGCCGGGCCCGACGGGTTCGTCACCGAGGACTCGCCGTCATGGCGCGCGTTCACCGGCCAGACCCAGGCGCAGTGGCTCGGCATGGGATGGCTGGACGCGCTGCACCCCGAAGACCGTCACGTCATGGAGACGACGTGGCCGAAGGCCGCGAGCGCCGGCAAGCCGATCGAGACCGAATACCGGCTGCGCCACGTCGACGGCGGCTGGCGCTGGACCTCGGTGCGCGCGGTTCCGATCGCGCACGCCGACGGCAGCATCCGCCAATGGGTGGGCATGCACACCGACATCACCGGGCGCAAGCTCGCCGAGCGTCGCGACGCGTTCCTGGTGCGGCTCGACGACGCCACGCGCCCGCTGACCGAGCCCGACGGGATCGCGCGCACGGTGCTGCGGCTGCTGTGCGAGGAACTGGGCGCCGATCGCGCCACCTACTTCGAGATCGACGCCGACGGCCATGCCGGCAACGTGCTCGCCGATCACGCGCCCAACCTGTGCCCGCTGCAGGGCATCTATCCGCTCGAGGAGTACGGCGCCGATTTCGCCCGGGCGGTGCGCGCCGGCGACATGTACCTGCTCGAGGACGTCTCGACGGCGCAGATTTCCGAATCCGAGCGCCGCCGCTTCGATGCCATCCAGATCGTCGCCGAGCTGATGGTGCCGTTGCACAAGGCCGGCGCGCTCAAGGCGACGCTCGGAATCTTCCAGGGTCGGCCGCGCGTGTGGCAGCCCGAGGAGATCCAGCTCTGCAACCTGGTCGTGCAGCGCTGCTGGGACTCGCTCGAGCGTGCCCGCATCGAGCGCGAGGTACGTCAGGCCGATCGGCGCAAGGACGAGTTCATCGCCACGCTCTCGCACGAGCTGCGCAATCCGCTCGCTCCGATCCGCAACGGCCTGTCGTTGCTGCAGCAGGACGGCGCGCCGGTTGCGCCCCCACGCCTGCACGCGATGATGCAGCGGCAGGTCGATCACCTGGTGCGCATGGTCGACGACCTGCTGGACGTCTCGCGGATCAACCGCGGGATGATCGAACTGCAGAGCACCGAGGTGTCGCTGCAGGCCGCGCTGCGCAACGCCATCGAGACCGCGCGCCCCGGCATCGACGCGGCGCGCCACGAACTCGACGTGCGGATGCCGGACGAAACGGTATGGGTGCGCGGCGACGCCATGCGCCTGACGCAGGTGTTCGCCAATCTGCTGAACAACGCGGCCAAGTACACCGCCGATCACGGACGTTTGCGCGTGACGCTGCGCACGGACGACGCGCAGGCCGTGATCGACGTGGAGGACAACGGCATCGGCATTCCGTCCACGATGCTGATCGAGATCTTCGAGACCTTCGCGCAGACCCCGGAAGGGCGGCTGCGCGGGCGCGGCGGACTGGGCATCGGCCTGTCGCTGGTGCGGCGCCTGGTGGCGCTGCACGGCGGACACGCCAGCGCCCACAGCGACGGCCCTGGATGCGGCAGTCGCTTCGAAGTGCGCTTGCCGCGGCTGATCGCGGCACATCCGTCGGCACGCACGACCGCCGCTGCGCCGTCGACCGGCGTTCGTCGTGGACGCGTGCTGGTCGTGGACGACAACCGCGACGCCGCCGACTCGATCTGCGAGGTGCTGCGCATGGACGGCTGGGAGTGCGTGGTCGCCTACGACGGACGATCGGCACTTGCGTGGATCGAGGACACGACGGTGGACCTGGCGCTGCTCGATCTGGGCATGCCGGAGATGGATGGCTATCAGCTGGCGCGACGCATCCGACAGTCCGGCCACGATCGCGTGGTGCTGGTCGCGCTCACCGGCTGGGGCCAGGCGCAGGACCGGGCGCTGTCGCAGCAGGCGGGCTTCGACCGCCACCTGGTCAAGCCGGTGGATCCGGACACGTTGTCGAGGGTTCTGGGCGAGGCGCTCGGCGCGCGCTGAACGCAACGCCGGCGCTGGGCATCACAGATGCTGGATGGACGGGGCCACCCCCTTCCCCGAGAAAACCATGACACTTCGCAATCTGCTTTCGCCTCGCACGTTCGCGCCATTTGCCCTGCTGATCGCCGCAGGTGCGGTCCAGGCCGGCAACGCGCCCGGCGCCAAGGCCACGGAGCCCGACGCGCATAAATCCGACGCGGTCGCGCCGGTGACCGCGCCCGAGACCGATCCTGCGATGTCCAACTCCGGCGCACTGGTGCCGGGCCAGCCGATCCGCCCCGAGGGCACCGAAGAGGCCACCGTCCCCAAGACGGCGATGGACAAGGGCGCCGCCAACACCGCGGACGTCGGCACGCAGAAGAAGAACGACAAGACGATGCGGCCCGGCTCGGGCGGCGACGGATCGAAGTCGCCCAACCGCTGATCGTTCGATCGAGCGACCTCACCGCCCCGCGCGGTGAGGTCGTTGCGCGTTCCGACACATCGCTTGCACGAATTTTCACGCAGCCCTCCATCGACGCTCCCTAGAATGCGGTTTGCGGTGAGTGGTGTTCCTCTTCCTGGGAGCGGGGCATGTCGGGGCTCGAGAGACTGCTGGCGGCGGTCGGGCGCGGATTGCGCACGGTGTGGGGTCTGGTGGCGGCGCTGTTCGCGACGCTGTTCGGATCGATCGACTGGTATGCGCCCGATTGGCTGCGCTTCCTCGGGCAGCGCATGCGCCGCGCAGGCCAGGCGCTTCGCAACGGCATGCGCGCCCATCCTGCGCGCAGCGCCGGCATTGCGGCGCTGCTGCTTGCGCTGATCGGCGGCGGGTTCGGCGCCTGGCGCTGGTACCAGGCGCAGCCCAAGCCCGAACTCGTGACGTTCGAGGTCGGCGCTCCGGCGCGCACCTGCTACGAATGCGATCCGCCGGGATCACCGCAACCGCTGCGCGTGCGTTTCTCGGCTTCGGTCGCGCCGATCGAGGCGTCCGGCAAGCCGCTGGATCCGGCCAAGCGCCTGGTGAACCTGTCGCCGGCGCATCCGGGACGCTGGCAGTGGCTCGACGATCGCACGTTGAGCTTCGATCCGGGCGAGGACTGGCCGGTCGGCCAGGTGTTCGACGTCGAGTTCGACGCCAAGCGCTTCGTCGCCTCGCATCAACGCCTGGACCGCTACGAGTTCGAGTTCACCGCGCCGGCCTTCGAGGTCAAGGTGCGCAACACCGAGTTCCACCAGGATCCGATGGTGGCCACCGACAAGAAGGCGGTGCTCACGCTCGGTTTCTCGCATGCGGTGGACACCGCCGACCTGGAGAGGCGCATCTCGCTGCACCTGTACGACAAGGTCGCCGATGGCAAGGAGGAGGACCTCGGCGAGGTCGCGTACCGGATCAGCTACGACGACAAGAAGCTCGAGGCCTACGTCGCCTCCGAGCATCTCAAGGTGCCGGCCAAGGAAGGCCGCCTCGAATTCAAGATCGAACCCGGCGTGCGCTCCGCACGCGGCGGCAATACCAGCCCCGAGATCCTCACGTCACAGGTCAAGGTTCCGGGCATCAACTCGCTGGCGGTCAACGAACTCAAGCTCGACCTCGCGCGTGACCTCGCCGACGACCCGCAGCAGGTCGCCGTGCTCGAGTTCAACTTCCCGGTTCCCGAGAAGGACACGCCGGCCAGGCTCAAGGCCTGGCTGCTGCCGGCGCGTCATCCGGACGCCGAGACGCAGAAGCGATTCGAGGAATCCGCCGGACGCGGCGTGCCTTATGACTGGGGCGGTGGCGTCGACAACCGCATCCTCGAGAAGTCGCAGCCGATCAAGCTCGAGGTCGTGGCGGGCGAGCGCGACAACAGCGAGCTGCAGTCCTTCCGCTACACCGCGGATCCGGGCCGCTACGTGTACGTACGCCTCGACAAGGGCCTGACCGCGTTCGGCGGCTATCGCCTCGGCGAAACCCAGCAGCGCGTGCTGCGCGTGCCTGAATATCCGCGCGAACTGCGCGTGGTCGCGTCGGGCTCGCTGCTCGCGATGTCGGGGCCCAAGCTGCTCAACGTGCTGTCGCGCGACGTGCCGGCGATGAAGGTCGAAGTCTCGCGCCTGCTGCCCAAGCAGCTGCAGCACCTGGTGTCGCAGACGCAGGGCGAATTCTCGACGCCCGCGTTCAAGGGCTACAGCCTGGACGGCGACAACCTCACCGAGCGCTTCACCAAAACCGAGATCCTGCCCAAGGTGGCGGCCGGCAAGCCGGGCTACACCACGCTGGACCTGGGCGCGTACCTGAAGGACGGCGATGACGATCGTCGCGGCATCTTCCTGCTCAAGCTCCAGGGTTGGGACGATCAGAACAAGCGTGCCATCACCACGCCGCAGCCCAACGAGTGGGGCGACATGAACGACAGCCCGGTCGTCGACTCGCGACTGGTGGTGGTCACCGACCTGGGCATCGTGGTCAAGCGCAACCTCGACGGCAGCTCCGACGTCTTCGTGCAGTCGATCCACACCGGCGAGCCCGTGGCCGGCGTGAGCGTCGAGATCATCGGCCGCAACGGCCTTGCGGTGCTGGATCGCGAAACCGACGGCGACGGCCACGTGCGCTTTCCCACACTCAAGGACTTCAAGCGCGAACAGCAGCCGGTGATGGTGCTCGCCCGCAAGGGCGGCGACACCAGCTTCCTGCCGCTCGACTACCGCCTGCGCGAGCTGGATCTGTCGCGCTTCGACGTCGGCGGCGTCGGCAACTCGGCCGATCGCACGGCGCTGAGCGCGTACCTGTTCTCCGATCGCGGCGTGTATCGGCCGGGCGAGGAGATCCGCCTGGGTGCGATCGTGCGCACGCAGGACTGGAGCGCGCTGCCCAAGGGTTTGCCGCTGCTGCTGGAAGTGACCGATCCGCGCGGACAGCTCGTGCGCAAGGAACGCATGCCGCTGTCGGCCGCAGGATTCGAGGAGATCCGGCACGCCACCAAGGCCGCATCGCCGACCGGCACCTGGACGTTCAGCCTTTCGATCGTCAAGGACAAGTACCGCAACGAGCTCGTCGGCTCGGTCACGGTGCTGGTGCGCGAGTTCGAGCCCGACAGGCTGAAGATGGCGGTGACGCTGTCGCAGCAACGCGCGCTGGGCTGGGTGTCGCCGGACAAGCTCGCGGCGCGCATCGATCTGCAGAACCTGTTCGGCGCGCCGGCGCAGGATCGTCGCGTGACCGCGACGCTGCGGCTGACGCCGCGCATGCCGGAGTTCGCGCCGTTTCGCGACTACGCGTTCCACGATCCGCAGGCCGCCAAGGAAGGATTTTCCGAGGAGCTGCCCGAGACCAAGACCGACGACAAGGGCGGCGCGTCGTTGGACCTGAACCTGGATCGCTTCGCGCGCGCGACCTATCGCGTGCAGGTGGTGGCGCAGGGCTTCGAAGCCGAAGGCGGACGCGGCGTGGCCGGCGAAGTCACGCAGCTGGTATCGAACATGCCCTTCCTGGTGGGCGTGAAGCCCGACGGCGATCTTTCGTACGTGGGCCGCAACGCGCAGCGCAGTGCACACCTGATCGCGGTCGATCCCACGCTCACGAAGATCGCGGCCAAGGACCTGGGCCTGCGGCGCCTCGAGATCAAGTACGTCTCGACGCTGGTCAAGCAGCGCAACGGCACCTTCAAGTACGAGTCGCGCCGGCGCGAGGCCACGCTCGACGAACAGGCCCTCGAGATCGCCGCGGCCGGCAACACGCTGCCGCTGGATGCCTCGACGCCCGGCAGCTTCGCCTACCTGGTGGTGGACAAGAGCGGGCAGCAGCTCGCGCGTCTGGACTACACCGTGGCCGGCGAGGCGAACCTGTCCGCGCGCATGGAGAAGAACGCAGAGCTTCAGCTGGCGCTCTCGAAGAAGGACTACGCACCCGGCGAGGAGATCGAGATCCAGGTCAACGCGCCGTACACCGGCGCCGGCCTGATCACGATCGAGCGCGACCGCGTCTATGCGTGGAAGTGGTTCTCGGCCGCCACCACGGCGAGCACGCAGCGCATCACGCTGCCCGAAGGCATCGAGGGCAACGCGTACGTGAGCGTGGCGTTCGTGCGCGATCCGGGTTCACCCGAGATCTACGCAAGCCCGCTGAGCCACGGCGTGGCGCCGTTCTCGATCAACCTCGACGCACGGCGCAGCAAGGTCGAGATCACGATGCCGGCCAAGGTGAAGCCGGGCGAGACTGCCAGCTTCCGCTACAAGGTCGATCGGCCGTCGAAGCTGCTGCTGTTCGCGGTCGACGAAGGCATCCTCCAGGTGGCCCGCTACGTGACCCCGGATCCGCTGGGCTTCCTGTTCCAGAAGCGCAGCCTCGATGTCGGCACGCTGCAGATCCTCGACCTGATCCTGCCGGAGTTCCGAGCGGCGCTGATGCAGGCCGCGCCCGGCGGCGACGCCGACGGACTGCTCGCGCAGCACCTCAATCCGTTCAAGCGCAAGAACGATGCGCCGGTCGCGTTCTGGTCGGGAATCGTCGAGGCCGACGAACAGGAGCGCACGCTCGAATACGTCGTGCCGGACCACTTCAACGGCAAGCTGCGCGTGATCGCGGTGGCCGTCGCCGACGGTGCGATCGGCCTGTACGAGGGTGCAACCCTGGTGCGCGGCGATTTCATCCTGTCGCCGAATGCGCCGACGTTCGTCGCGCCCGGCGACACGTTCGAAGTGAGCCTGGGCGTGTCCAACCAGGCCGAGGGCTCGGGCCCCGATGCCAAGCTCTCGCTGAAGCTGGTCGCCGGGAAGGGCCTGGAACTCGCCGGTCCCGGCGAGACCTCGCTGGCGCTCGCCGAAGGCCGCGAATCCTCGGTGCGCTTCAAGCTCAAGGCCACCGAGGATCTGGGTGACGGCAGGCTGAGCTTCACCTCCACGCTCGGCGACAAGTCCGCCAAACGCAGCGTGAGCCTGTCGGTTCGACCGGCGACGCCGTTCCGCACGCAGATCGATGCGGCGGTGGTGAAGCCCGGTTCGAAGCTCGACGTGCCCGCATCGCGCCAGCTGTTCCCGCAGTTCCGCGAGCAGGAGGCGGGCATCTCGATGCTGCCGATGGCGCTCGCCAACGGTTTTGTCAGCTACCTGGGCAACTATCCGTACTCCTGCACCGAGCAGCTCGTGAGCCAGGCGATGCCCGCGCTGGTGCTGGGCAAGCGGCCGGAGTTCGGTCGCGTGGAGTCCTACGCCAAGGCCGACTTCAACGGCCTGGTCGCCGAACTGCGCGCGCGGCAGAACCCGGACGGCGCGTTCCGCTACTGGCCCGGCAGCTTCGAGACGCACGAGTTCGTGTCGGTCTACGTGCAACACGTGCTGATCGAGGCGCGCGAGCGCGGCCGCACCGTGCCCAAGGACCTGCTCGACCAGGGCAACGAGTACCTGCGTGCGCTGTCGTCGCGCGACGGCGACACGCTGGAGCAGGAACGCAACGGCGCGTACGCGATGTATCTGCTCACGCGCCAGGGCCAAACGCAGGGCGCCGAGGCCAGCCGCCTGCGCGGGCGGCTCGAATCGCGCTACGCCAAGCAATGGCACGGCGACATCGCGGCAGGATATCTCGCAGCCGCGATGAAGCTGATGAAGCAGGATCGCGAGGCCGACGCGCTGTTCGCCAGGATCGAGCTCGTCGGCAAGCGTCCGGTCGATCGCTGGCACGACGATATGACCGCCGACGCCGAGCTGCTGTACCTGACGGCGCGGCACTTCCCGCAGCGGCTGACGAAGCTGCCGGACGGATTCGTCGACGCGCTCGTCGCGCGCATCGCGCAGCGTCGCTATCACTCGCTCTCGGCCGCCACCACGCTGCTGGCGCTGGACGCGTATGCCGACATCGCCGGACCGCAGGGCGAAGGCAAGCTGGCGCTGGCGCAGGTGCTGGCCGACGGCACTGCAAAGGATCTGCCGCTGCCGGTCGGCCTGTTTCCGAAAGTCGATTTCGACGCGAAGACAGCGAAACTGCGATTCGGCAACGAGGCGCCGCTGCCGGCCTACGCGTCGGTCTCGCAGGTGGGTTTCGATCGTGTGCCGCCCAAGGATGTGCTGCGCGAAGGCTTCGAGATCCTGCGCGAGTACGTCGATGCCGACGGCAAGGCGGTCACCCGCGTGGAGCAGGGCGAGGAAGTCACCGTGCGATTGAAGTTCCGCGCGATCGACAAGCGCTCGAGCTGGAACGTCGCGCTGGTCGACCTGTTCCCCGGCGGCTTCGAGCTGGTGGTGCCGCCCACCCAGGCGCAGACGCAGATGGGCCAGGCCTCCACGGGCAGCGAAGAAGAGGCCGCGTCCTCCTCGGGCGAAGGCGGGGAAGAGGAGTACGAAGGCGAACCCGGTGACGGCAACATCGACACGCCCACCTGGGGCTGTCCGGTGTGCCGCGAGGGCACCCAGTCCACGATGCTGTACGCCGACTTCCGCGAGGATCGCAACGTGTTCTACGTCGGCGTGACGCCGGAACTCTCGCAGATCGTCTATCGCATCAAGGCGACCAACACCGGCACGTTCACCGTGCCGCCGGCCTACGGCGAAGGCATGTACGACCGCGACTTCAACGCGCGATCCGCGGCGGCGAGCATCACGGTGGAGAAACCGGAGTGAGACACGCGATGAAACTGTTCGGCGTCACCGCCTCGCCTTTCGTGGGCCGCGTGCAGCTCGTGGCGGAATTGAAGGGCATCGACCTTCCGCTGGAGATGCCGCCGATCGAAAGTGCGTTCGCAAATCTGGAACAGCGCTTGGCGGCACTGGAGCAGGATCCCGCCGCCGCGCTTCCGCCGATCCAGTTCATGGGCGATACACCCTACATCCGGCAGATCAATCCGCAGGGGCGGATTCCGACGCTCGAGTGCGACGGCCGCTACCTGGGCGAGTCCGCCGCCATCGCGCAGTTCCTCGACGAGCGGGTTCCGGATCCGCCGCTGATGCCGGACGACGCATGGTCACGCGCCAAGGTGCGCCAGCTCTGCCTGGTCTGCGACCTGTCGCTCACGCCGCAGGTCTTTCCGCTCGCGCAGCAGATCGATCCCGCCACGCGCGACGAGGGGAAGCTGCGCGAGCTTACCGTCGAGATCGAGCGCAGCCTGTTCGAGCTCGAACATGTCCTGGGCCCCGGACCGTGGGCCTGGTCCGACCGCGCGACGCTGGCCGACGTCCTGATGGGCTTTACGGTGCAGTTCTACCAATGCGTGCTGACGACCACGCCCGAGCACCTGGGAATGACCGCGTTCGATCCGGCGCGTCCGTTCCCTTCGCATCCGCGGCTCGCTGCCTGGTGGGCGCACCTGTCGCAGGACCCCGTGTTCGGCACGGCCATGGACCGCTATCGAGGCCAGTACCGCGAGTGGTTCGGTTCGCTGTCGACGCCGCGTGCGTTCGGCAACTGGTTGAAAGCGCGCGCGCCGCGGCCGTGATTCCTGCGCAACCGTCCCGATCGAATTGCGCACCCGGACGTCGTCCGATGCGCCGAATCTACCTCAGCTCCGCCCCTGGATCTGCTCCAGGCTCGCGCGGTAGTGAAGGCGACCGCGCGCAAGCAGCGTGAAGCCGATGATCTGCGCGGTGGCCATGACGATCGCCAGCGACTGGTGAACGGCGGCGTCGTCGCCGAACACCCGGTCGGTGAACAGCGCCACCGCCGTCGGGCCGATGCCCAATCCCACGAGATTGACGATGAACAGGTAGAGCGCCGACGTCTGGCCGCGCATGCGGTTGGGCACGAGGTCCTGGATCGCGCTCGCCGATACGCCGAACGGCATGCCGATGAAGATCGTCATCGGAACACTGAGCAGAGCCAGCGCCGTGCCGTTGGGCATGAACGGCACAAGCATCGCGATGGGCACGCTGCAGGCGGCGGCGATGGCACCGACGCGCAAGGTCGCATCGCTCATTCCCCGCGCTTTCCAGCGATCGGCCAGCCAGCCGCCGAGGACGATGCCGAACCCGCCGAAGATCGCGATGACGCCGCCGTAGATCAGGCCCACCTCGCGGATCTCCCAGCCGTGCACACGCACCCACACGCTCGGCAGCCAGGCGTTTGCCGAATACGAGGCGAGCGACAGGCAGGCGAAGCCGAAGTTGTGCATCAGTACCGTGCGGCGATGGCGCGCCAACGTGGCGACGACCTCGCGTAGCGGGATCGAGTGCGCCATCGCGCCGGCGGCCCCGTGGCGCAGCGGTTCGCGGATCAGCAGCAGAAGCCACGCGAATACCAGACCCGCGCCGCCCAGCAGATAGAACACGAGCTGCCAGGGCCGCGTGGCGCCCACGATCGGAAACACCAGCTCCCCTTGCGTCGAGGCGTAGCCGACGATCAGTCCGCCGACGATGTACGCCAGTCCCGAGCCGACGAAGATGCCCATGCCGTACACGCTGATGGCGGTGGCCCGCCGCTCGGGTGGAAAGCTGTCGGCGATCAGCGAGTAGGCCGCAGGCGACAGCGCGGCTTCGCCGATGCCGACCCCGACGCGCCCGAGGAACATCTGCCAGTAGTGGTGTGCCAGCCCGCAGGCCGCCGTGGCTGCGCTCCAGAACGCGACCCCGAGCGTCACGATCCAGCGACGGCTCGCGACATCGGCCAGGCGCCCGAGTGGAATACCGCAGAACGTGTAGAACACCGCGAACGAGAAGCCCATCAGCAGGCTCATCTGCGTGTCGGAGATGTCGAGGTCGCGGCGGATCGGCGCGACCAGCAGGCTCAGGATCTGGCGGTCGATGAACGACAGCACGTAGGCCAGGGTCAGCAGGGTCACCGTGAACCACGCCAGTCCCGGACGCGGATACCCGCCGGGTGCTGCGGCATTGCCGGATGTCACGCTCGATTCTCCTCGTCACCGATGCGGGCGCTGCCAGCCGCGCGCTTCTTGTCGTTACCGGCGAGGTTCGGGGTCGCAGGCGGGCGCGTCAATCACCGATCAGGGGGAATCGAAGCGACGGCGCAGGGCTTCGAGTCGTGTGCGATTCCCGCCGTTGACCAGGCTGCGCCCGCGGGTCGAGGCCCGCACATCGATGCGCGGTTCCCGTGGCGAAAACAGGAATTCGAGATCGTCGAGCGGTCCGATCACGACCGGCTCGACCTCGGCGTGGACGTAGTTGGGCACGCTCACCACGATGCGCACGCGCACATCCTGCTGCAGCAGATCCAGCAGCCGACGCCGTGCTTCCTGCGCCGATCCGACGTAGAAAAACGCCGGGATCGCATGGGCCGGATCCGAATCGCCGGAACGCACGCAGTCCGATGCGTTCGCGCAACTCGACAGGCTGCCGTCGTCCTGGCGCATCGGTGGTGATCCTCCGCAGGCCGCCAGCACACCCGCGAGGGCGAGCCCGGCGACAAACCATCGGGAGCAGCGAACACCGACCATTGCGGGCGCAAGCTTACGGCGCGCCTGCCGCGCAACAAAACAAAAATGTTCTTTTCCCAATCTCGGGGGGATCCAGATCAAGCCACATAACGCACCGAATACATCGAAATGTCGACGCGGGTGCGGCGGGTCAGGAGAAGAGACGCTCGCTGCTCGCCTTTTCGGTGTGTTCAGTGCTCGAAGCCCGGGCGCAGCCCGGGATTCCTGATCCCACACTGAGCGCAACCCCGGGCTGCGCCCCGCTACGAAGCCGCGGCATGCCGCGCCGGTGCCCCGGAGATCGGCGAAGAGCCCACAAAAAAGCGCCGGCATCTCTGCCGGCGCCTCTTCGAATCTTCGACCGCGGTGGGGCCTACTTCGTGCGCGCCTTCTTCTTCAGCGCGGAAGGATCGAAATCCTTGTCGTCGAAGCTCACGCTGAAGTCCGTGATCTTGTCTTCGTTGGCCAGGGCCGTGACGAAGTAACGGGTGCTCTGCAGGTCATAGATGATTTCCGGCGAGCCCGTGACGGTCGGGATGAACGGCGCGGTGATCAGGTGCGCTTCCTGCACCTTCCACAGCTGGCCACGGCCGTCGTAGCAGTCCACACCCGCGATCGACCAGCTGTCCTCGTCGACGTAGAACACGCGCTTGGCGAAGTTGTGGCGAACGCCCGACTTCACGTTGGCTTCCACCACCCACACGCGGTGCAGCTCGTAGCGCGCCTCGTCCTGGTTGACGTGGAAGGGCTTTAGCAGGTCCTTGTACTTCACCAGCGGCGAGTTGATCTGATAGGAGTTGTACGGGATGTACATCTCCTTTCGACCGATCAGCTTCCAGTCGTAGCGATCGAGCGAGCCGTTGAACACGTCGATCTGGTCGAAGTACTGCTCGTTGTCCGTGCCCACGGCCGGATTGTCGTAGCCGACGTCCGGCGCGCGGTTCACGCGGCCCAGCCCCGGCGAGAAGATCCAGGCGGCGCGGCCCGAACCGGCGTCGGGTCCGATCAGTTCATGCGCGAGCGTGAGCTGGCCGGCGACGCGCGGCGGCGAGATCGTCTCCGACAGGTACATCAGCAGGTACTTGTTGTCGGCGGCGGGCGGATTCTTGAAGTTCGCGTACTTGAACTTCACGTTCTCCGTCAGCTTGGTGATCTGGTAACTGCCGTCGGGCTTGACGATGGCCTGGTTGTTGAATCGCGTGACCGCGTTGCCGCGGTACTTCATGCGGTGATTCCAGATCACCTCGGCGCCGCTCTTGGGAATCGGGAACGGGAAGCCGATCGAGGCGCCCGTCACCAGGTCGGTGCCGGTGAGCTTGGCGCTCGACGCGTTCTTGATCGTCGCGTCCTCGATCTCCTTGGGGAAGAAGCCGGTACGAACGCCCTTGTACAGCAGCATCTTGTAGGTCGGGTACTTGGCGAACAGCGCCTTGTGACCGTCGGTGAGCTTGTCCTGGTACTTGGCCAGGTTGGCCTTGGTGACGGTGTCGAAGGGCTTGAGCAGATCCGCCTTGATCGCCTTCTTGAATTCGGCTTCGAGTTTCTTGACGTCCTTGGTGCGCAGGTTCTCGAGATACTGCGGCGTCCAGGTCTTCATGTCCGCCGGGAAGTTCTTCTCGCCGGTGTACTCGGGCACCGAACCGTCGGCGTTGGCGGCCTTGATGGCACCGATCGCGGTCAGCTTGCCGCCCAGATCGCTCGGCGCGTCAGCCCAGCCCAGGACCGGAACGGCCGCAACCATCGCGGCCAGCGCCCAGCGGCGCGGGTGGAATGCACTCATGCTTTTTCTCCTCGATGCCAGTGAGCGTTGTGGACTGCCGCGCGCGCCGCTCTGGAGCCTCACGCCCGGCGGATCATAGGACCGCCCAAATGAACCCGCCATGATTGCTCGCGTCACTGCAGCATGGCGGTCAGGCCAACCCGTCGACCGGCTCAGTCGGTCGGCTCGACCGCCCGCGCCGGTCGATTCTTGCGCGATTCGCGATATTGGACCGGCGTCATTCCCGACCAGCGCTTGAACGCGCGGTAGAAGGTGCTCGGTTCGGAAAACCCGGTGAGATAGACAATATCTTCGACAGGCTCGCTGGTGCGGGCCAGCAGCTTGCGCGCGAGCGCGAAGCGGAAATCGGCGAGCACCTGCGAAAAGCTGGTGCCGGCGCGGGCAAGTTCGAAGCGCAGGCGTCGCGGCGCGATGCCCAGCTCCTTGGCCACTTCCTCGAGGTCGCAGCGATCGAGCTCCAGGCGCTGCGCGAACACCGCGCGGATGCGCTCGATCAGGTCCTGGCGCTTGAGCGTGGTCAGGCGCTTCTCGGCGTGCTCCTCGTGCAGCTGCAGCAGCTCGGGGCTGGAACGCGGCGAACGGTAGTCGAGCAGCTTGGCGTCGAACCAGATCTCGCTCTCCGTGCCTTCGAATTCCACCGGGCAGCCGAAGATCGCGTCGTACTCGGCCTGCGGAGAACGCCGGCTCGTACGCAGGCGCACCCGCCGCGGCGCGTACTTGCCTTCGGTGACGGTCTGACCGAAGCGGATCACCTGGTGGGCGACCAGGATCTCGGTGTGACGCAGCTGCGGTGCATCGATGGTGCTGCCCTTGACCACCACCCGCGAGCCGTTGTCGTCCTGCTCGAGGCGCATGTTCAGCGCGTCGCTGACCAGTCGCAGGTACTTCACGGCGCGCTGCATGCCCTCGCCGAACGTCCCGCTGGACAGCATCAGGTACTCGATGACCTCACCGCGGAAGACCGGGGCATGCGGGCACAGGTGCAGTCCCACGTCGACGTCCTGCGTCACCGCCTCGACCGTCTCCCAGAAGAAGGCCTGGAGCTCGTGCGGCGTTCGCATCTGTCGCAGCGGCAGGGTCTCGGCGTTGTAGCCGAGCCGGCGGTAGATCGCCTCGACGTCGTAGCCGCCCTTCACCAGGGCTTGGTGAACGATCTCCAGCAACTGTCCCGAATCGCGCATTGGCTTCTTTTGCTTATGGTCGGGTGACGTTACGCCTTGAGCGGGGGTGAAATCGATGCGGCCGGCCCGCCCGGCGTGCCGGGCTAGTGTGCCCGACGCGGGCGCAAGCGTGTCACAGGGCCGGCCGAGGCGCCATCGAACGAATGTCTCATTGACCGGTGTAAATCGGGCGGACGAGGGAGTAAGGTGCCCACCCCGCGCGAACGAGACCCCAAGAGGACCGTGGCGGAACAGGGACGCAACGAGATGGGGGCGCAATCCAGGCCGGGCGCGCCCGCCGGAGGAGATGCAGCAGCCAGGGCCGCGGGCGGCGAGATCGCCCTGCGCGACCTGCTGCGCAACCTCTTCGATTTCGAGATGCGCGAGATCGTCACCACGCGCATGTTGCCCCTGATCTACCGCTTCGCCGTGATGGCGATGGCCGCGCTGGTGGTGCTGGGCGTGGTCACGGCCTTCATCCAGTCGCTGTGGATGGGCCTGACGTGGCTGCTGTTCGGACCGATCGTGTTCCTGATCCTGGTCGTGGTGGTACGCGTGTTCCTGGAATTCGTCATGGCCGTGTTCCGGATGCTGGTCTACATTGAGATCCTCGATCGCCGAACCTCGACGATCGAAGGACATACCGAAGAAGTGGTGCAGGATCTGCCCAGGATCCAGTTTTGGAAGTTCAGTCTGGGCAAGCGCCGAACGGACCCCCGGTAGATCCGCGGCAAGAAGACGGTCGAGACCAAGAGCGCTGGGCCCTGCCCCGCCCGGAGAGAGAGTAAGGCGCATGTCGAAGCAACCGATCGACGACGACGGAGAGTCGCCCGCGACCCCGCAGGAGCCGACCTCGCTGTTCGGCTACGTCACCTCCGGTGCCTGGAAGCTCGCCACCGGCGCACCGCGTTTCGCCATCGACCTCGCCCACAAGGGTATTTCCGAAGCCGAGAAGCGGGCGCTGAACAGCCTGCGCCGGCGCATGGACGCCGTCGCCGACGACCCCTCGGAGCACGACGACGACGACGCTCCCCACGCGCGGCCGATGTCGCACGGCGCACGCGGCGAACCGGCCGCCGCGTCGGGATCCGGGGCCGGTGGACCGCCAGCGCCGCGCGTCAGCGCCAGCGCGCTGCTCGCGCGCCTGCTCGAGGATTCGGCCGAACAGACCGTGGAGTCGGCGCAGGAGCGGCTCAACCTGCGGCTCATCCGCCAGCTGGTGCCGGACGAGGCACGGATCCTGGCCGCGCTGGCCGACGGACACAGCGCCGCGCTGGTGCATCTGGGTGCGGGGCCGCGCGTCGGGCCCGCGTCCCAGCGCTGGCTGGAGAACCTCAGCCCGGTCGGCCGCGAGTGCGGCGCGCGCCTGCTCGATCAGACGCCGAACTACATCCGCCATCTGCGCGACCTGGGCCTGCTCGAATCGGGCGAAGAGGACAAATCGCTGCACCTGAAATACCAGCTGATCGAAGCCGACACGCAGGTGCGCAAGGCCTGCGCGGAAATCGAGAAGAGCGGCATGCGGCCCAAGTTCTTCCGCCGGACGATCCGCATCTCGGAGGCGGGTCTGGCGTTGTGGAAGGCCTGCGAGGGCACGGGTAACCAGAGCTGGTGAGGTAGAGCCTGGGGGCGCGCATTTGGGGAAACGAACGCGCGCGAAGAAGTCGTTCGAATCAGAAGTAGCGGGAGGAGAAAAGGGAAATGGATTTCGCAGAAGCGCTCCGCGACGTGCAGGCCAACTGGTTCCTGTACGCCTCGATGCCGGTGGTCGCCGCCCTCATCGGCTTCGGCACCAAGATCGTGGCGATCAAGATGATGTTCCTGCCGATCAAGTTCCTCGGCATTCCGCCCTATCTGGGCTGGCAGGGCATCGTGCCGCGCAAGGCCGCGATCATGGCCTCGATCGCGTGCGACACGATGACCGAGCACCTGATCAAGCCCAAGGACATCTTCTCCAAGCTCGATCCCAAGCGCGTCGCGCAGGAGATCGAGGAACCGCTGCTGGCCGCGATCGAGGACATCACGCGCGATGTCGCGGCGCACTATCAGCCGGGTCTGTGGGAAGTGGCGCCGGCCGCGGTCAAGAACCTGATCATCAGCCGCATCAAGGCCGAGGCGCCCAAGCTGGTCGAGCAGATCATGATCGACATCCGGGAGAACATCGATTCGGTGTTCGACCTCAAGGACATGGTCGTCACCAACCTGCTGCGCGACGTCCCGCTGCTCAACCGCATCTTCTTGGAAGCCGGCGAAGGCGAGTTCCGCTTCATCCGCAATTCCGGCATCTACTTCGGCTTCCTGATCGGCCTGGTGCAGGCCACGACCTGGGCATTGACGCACCAGTACTCCTGGTCGCATTGGATCATGCCGGCGTTCGGCGGCTTCACCGGCTGGTTCACCGACTGGCTCGCGCTGAAGATGGTGTTCAACCCCAAGCATCCGACGCGCTACCTCGGCATCTTCGAGTGGCAGGGCCTGTTCCTGAAGCGTCGCAAGGAAGTGGCAGCCGAGTACGGCCGCCTGATCGCCAAGGAGATCATCACGCCCGACCGCATCATCGACGCGATCCTGCGCGGCCCGCTGTCCGATCGCATGTTCGGCATGGTGCAGAAGCAGGTGCAGAAACTGGTCGACGAGCAGGCGGGCCTGGCCAAGCCGATCGTGGTGTTCGCGGTCGGCAGCCGCCAGTACCAGGAGATGAAGAAGGTCATCGCCGAGAAGGTGATGGAGCGTCTGCCCGAAGCGATGAAGAGCATGGAGGCCTATGCGGCCGACGCCATCGACATCGAGAACACGCTGGTCTCGCGGATGCAGGAGCTCACGCCCGAACAGTTCGAAGGCCTGCTGCGTCCGGCGTTCGAGCAGGACGAGTGGATCCTGATCGCGGTCGGTGCGGCGCTGGGCTTCATCGTCGGCGAGATCCAGGTGCAGGTGATGCTGCACTTCGCCGCCGCCGGCGCATGAGATGAGGATGCGAACACGGCGCACGCTTTGCGCCGCGCTCGTCGTCCTGCTCGCCTGCATCAGTGCCGCGCCGACGACGGTTGCGGCCTACGAGAAGGAATTCGAGGGCGGTCGCTTCGACGGCTGGCTGCTGCAGTGGCGCAATCGCGCGTCGCTGGGCATCGGCTGGCGCATGCAGGATCGGCAGGATCGGCTGATCGGCAAGGCCAGCCTCGATCCGCAGCTGTGCGCGCCCGACAACTGCATCGCGCTGACGGCCGGCGACACCGCGGCCAACGAACGCTTCATGGCGGCGCCCGGCGCGATGTCGTCCAACACCGACGACGGTGACCTGAACTACGACAAGGGCGACATCGTCACGTCCGGCCTCAAGTACACCTCGAAGCTGCAGTTCGGGACCGTCGATTACGGCGTCGAGGTCGGGGCGCTGGCCTACTATGACCCGGTCAACACCGATTTCAGGGAGCAGCACTGGAATCGCATCGTCACGCCGGGACCGGGGCCGGGCGTGCGCACGCGCTCGGATCGTCCGACCGAAACCGAGCACCAGGTCGGCTACGAGGTCGAGTTGCGTGAAGCCAACCTGTACTGGTTCACCGATTCCTGGGACGACCAGCCGCTCGAGTTCCGCCTGGGCCGACAGGTGCTGACCTGGGGCGAGGCGGCGGTCAACGTGCAGGGCACGCTCAACTTCGTGAATCCGCCAGACGCCAACTCGCTGGCGCGCCCGGGCCTGGAGCTGCAGGACATCTACTTCCCGGAGACGATGCTGGTGGTCCGCGGCCCGGTTCGCGGCTCGCTGTCGTTCGAATTCTTCTACCAGCTCGAATGGCGGCCCTACGGCTTTCCGGCACGTGGATCGTTCTTCTCGTTCTTCGACGGCGGCAACGAGGTCACGCCCAACGAGTACGTCGTCGGCCCCTTCGGCAAGACGCCGGAGGATCCGCAGCAGCTCGGCATCCCGGCGCTGCCGATCGCGCAGCTGGTGACGACGACCAGCTTTTCGCTGTTGCGCGCCGAGAACAACGAACCCAAGGATCACGGCCAGTACGGCATCGCGTTGTACTGGCTGCTCGACGAATACTTCGACTCGCCGATCTCGCTCAATTTCTTCCACGCCAACTACCACTCGCGACTGCCCTCGGTGAGCGCCTACGCCGCCGACGCCGGCTGCCATCGGCGCGAGGGCAACGCGCTGGGCATCGACGCCAACACGGTGACCTTCGCGCTGGTGTGTCCGCTCGGCGTGCAGCAGCCGGGACCTGACACCTTCGATGCGCTGCCGCTGGAAACCGGTCAGTACTTCCTGGACTACGCCGAGGACATCAAGCTGTGGGGCCTGTCGTTCGACGCCGAAGCCTTCGACATGGCGATCCAGGGCGAGCTGGTCTACCGCGAGAACCAGCCCGTGCAGGTGGATCTCGAGGACGTGCTGTTCACGGCGTTCCAGCCGATCTTTCCGCGCGAGACCATCGAACTCGGTGTCGCGACGCTCGCCGATTCGCAGATCGCGATCCCGACCTATCTCGAGGCCTACCGCGGCAAGACGCCCGGCGAGACCGCGCCCAACAGCTACATCCCGGGCTACGAGCGGCTCAAAACCCTTCACGGCACGCTCGGCTTCACGAAGATCACCGGCGCACGCACGCTGTTCGGCGCCAACGAGGCGGTATACCTGCTCGAGATCAGCGCCAACTACATCCCCGAACTGCCGTCGCTCTCCGAGATCCAGTTCGAAGGCCCGGGCACGCACACCCACTATTCGCCGGGCATCGCGGATACCGGCAACGCGCTGAAGATCAATCCGGTTTCCAACGGCCGCGACGGCTACGTCACGGACTTCGCGTACGGCTATCGCCTCGCCGCGTTCCTGCGCTACACGGACGTCTACATTCCGGGCCTGGCGATCCGGCCGCTGCTGATCCTGGCGCACGACATCAACGGCGTTGCGCCGGGCCTTGCCGAGAACTTCCTGGAAGGGCGCAAGGTGATCGTCGGCAACGTGCAGGCGCAGTACCACAACTGGCGCGCCGACATCATCTACTCCTGGTTCACCGGCGGCGGCGATGCGCACGTGCTGCGCGACCGCGACGCGCTCGGCGTGTCGGTCAGCTACGAGTTCTGACGTGCCTTCATCTTCGACGGGGATCGCGATGCCTGCTGCCACCGCAAAGCGCCAGCGCGGCGCCCTGATGATCTGGCTGGTGCTGCTGGCCGTGCTGATCGGCGCGGCGATCGGCGGTGCGCTGGTCGCACTGTGGGTCTTCCGCAATGTCGATGCGCGCCTGCTGCTGTCCAACCAGCCCGCGAAGATCACGATCGACGAAAAGCTGCAGGTGACCGCGCGGGCGCTGGACAACCTCAACATCCGCCTCGACGACACCATCCAGACCAAGGTGCCGGTCGACCAGATCATCACCGTGCCGGTCAAGGAACAGCTGAAGGTGATGGCCGACTTCGACGGCACCATCCCGATCAAGATGGACGTCGCCGTGCGCGACAAGATCGTGCTCGACCAGGTGCTGGACCTGAACGCGGTGGTGGATGCCGAGATCCTGGGCGACAAGCTCAAGCTGCCGATCCGCGGCAAGGTGCCGGTCAAGGCGATCGTGCCGGTGTCGCTCGACATCCCGGTCGATCAGCCGGTGAAGCTCAAGTTCACCGCGCCGGTGGGCGT
The DNA here is from genome assembly GCF_020697055.1 of Panacagrimonas sp. GTDB lineage: Bacteria > Pseudomonadota > Gammaproteobacteria > Nevskiales > Nevskiaceae > Panacagrimonas. The sequence continues at coordinate 22,585 of NZ_JAJFBP010000036.1, forward strand.
GCGCGTGCAGCAGGCGCTGACCGTGCCGCTGGTCACCGTGATCGACGCGGCGATCCCGATCCAGGCCGATCTATCGGTGCCGGTGCGCTCGGATATTCCGGCCGAGGCGATTTTCACGCGCGATCCGATCGCCGCGACGATCGTCGAGTCCGATCTGCGTCTGCCGCTGCGCACGTTGCGGCTCGAGGTCAAGGACGACGGCGCCAGATCTGACGGGGCCGCGTCCGCGCCGTGAATCGCGACGACGACTTCTTCCGGCTGCCCAAGGCCGAGGCGCGGCGCGCGGCGCCGACCATCGAGCCGGCGACCGAAAGCGGCGACGGTCCACCCACCCCGCCGCCATCGCCACCGTCTCCACCCGCCGGGACGAAAACCGCCTCGCCTCGTCGCGGCTGGTGGCTGTGGCCACTGTTCGGCGTCGGTGTGATCGGCGTGGTGATCGTCGGCGGCCTGCTCGGCTACTGGGCCTTCATGAACGTGGTGGCGCGTCTGCTGATCTCCGATCAGCCGCTGACGATCCAGCTGCCGCCGCAGTCCGACATCGTGATGCGCACCGACCACAAGGTGGACGTGCTGATGAAGGGCACGATCTACGCGCAGGTGCCGCTCAAGCAGACGCTCGACCTGCCGGTGAACGGAACCTACGACACGATCGTGGACATCGACACCAAGGTGCCGCTGGAAACGGTGATCACCTACGAAGGCGTCATTCCGGTCGACAGCATGGCCGACATCGAAGCCAGGGCGCCGGTCAATTTCCAGAACGTGAAGAAGTACAAGAACCTCCATTTCAAGGCCAAGCTGCCGCTCAAGCTGCGCCTTCCGGTGAAACTGGTGGTGCCGGTCAAGCAGGTGATTCCGCTCAAGTACCACGGGCCTTTGAAGGTCACGATCAACCACGTCATCAAGGCGCCCGTCGACACCACGCTGAAGACCGCGCTCAAGGTGAACCAGCCTTTCAGCGTACCGATCACCACCAGCCTGCCGGTACGCCTGCAGCTGCCGCAGCATCCGGTGAAGGCCACCATTGTGGAATCCGACCTGGATCTCGACCTCTCCACGCTGCGCCTCGAGCGCAAATCCGAAGCGTCTTCCACGACGGCGACTCCCTGACATGGCACGCGGCGACTTCGAAACTCTCGCGCGAGAACTCGGCGGCGATCCGCCGGAGACCTTCCACGCGTTGCCGCCCGAGGCGATCTCGGGCCTCACCGTGGCGTTGCGCGCCGCACGGTCGCGCCAGAAGCGCCAGCTCGACGAAGCGCTGACCGCGGCGCTCGAACACGTGCCGGCACTGATGCGCATGCCGATCCGCAAAATCCTCGGCTTATGAGCACCCCGCGACACGGTGTCGCGCAGCGCGGGAGAGGGGCACGCGGTTCACGGCCGCGGACACTCGACGCTCGTCGGAGCGCTCGATCATGAGCCGCCTCGCACGCAAGGCCGAAATCCTCAAGCTCGCGCGCGTGCTCGGCGTGGGCGAAAGCGATCTCGCCTACCTCTCGAACAGCGATCCCGCCAGCATTCGAGAGTTCCGCGAGCAGGCCAGCGCGCGCCTGTTCGACGCCGACGAGGCGCGACTGCGTCGCGTGGCCGCGGCGAGCAAGCTGCTGCCGGTGCCGCTGATCGCGCTGATCGCCGAACACGTGTTCGGCGCGCTGCTGTGCGCGCGCGTCGCGGGACTGATCGCGCCGGATCGCGCGGCCGAGCTGGCGCAGCGCCTGCGCGTCGGCTTCCTCGCCGACGTCACGCTGGAGATCGATCCGCGCCACGTCCGCGAGGTCATCAAGCGGATCCCGACGGCGCGGATCGTCGAGGTCGCGCTGGAGCTCGCCAAACGCGGCGAGTTCGTCACGCTCGCCCGCTTCGTCGACTACGTGAGCACCGACGCGATCAAGGCGGTGATGGAGAAGCTCACCGACAACGCGGCGCTGCTGCACGTCGCGTTCTTCGTCGAGGACAAGAGCCGCCTCAACGATCTCGTCGGGCTGCTGCCGGAAGCGCGCATCAAGGACATCATCTTCCTGGCGGCCGACGAATCGCAGGATCTGTGGTCCGAAGCCCTCGCCCTGATGAACGACGTCAGCCCCGCGCTGCGCAAACGCCTGGGCGAGCTCGCGGCCACGCTCGACGAATCGATCCTGATGAGCATGGCGCGATCGGCGCAGGCCAAGGGCTTGTGGAGCGCGGTGCTGCCGATCGTCGGCGTGATGGCGACGCCGCACCAGAGACGCCTGCTGCAGCTCCCGGTATTGAACGACGAGGGCGTGCTCGATTCGATCGTGAAGGCCGTCGACGTCGATCACCTGTGGGAGGCGCTGATCCCGCTGGTGCCGATGATGCAGGGCGATCAGCAGTCGCGGCTGGCCAATCTGCCGATGCTGCGCGAGTCGCGCGTGCTCGACGCGGTCCTCAAGGCCACCGACGTGCACGGCCTGTGGAGCCAGCTGCTGCCGCTGGTGCCGCTGATGAACGACGACGGCCAGCAGCGCCTGGTGCTGGCCGCCGAGAAGCTCAGCGACGCGACGTTCGGCCGCATCTTCGATGCGGTGCAGGCGAGCCGCACGTGGTCGCCGCTGCTGGTGCTGCTGCTCAGGACGCGCGAGGACGTGCGCGCACGGATCGCGCCGCTGGTGGCGCGGTTGTCGCCGGACAGCGCGCGGCTGATCGCGCAGGAGGCCGAGCGGATCGGCGCCCTCGATCGGCTCGAGAAATTCTGGGTCTCGCTAGCGAACGCGAAGTAACCCGCAGAAGCGTCCCGGGCTTCGCCCGGGCTACGATTGAACGCAATCCGTAGCCCAGGGCGAAGCCCGGGGACGATCGGGACGGCGAACGGCTCAGAACGGGAACGTCTGCTTCGCGCTGACCATCACCTTCGGGTCGTCGTCGGTGCCCTGCAGCACGCGATCCGTGTCGCTCAGGTTGGTGTCGATGAAGCCCAGCGAGAACACCAGTCCTTCGCGGACGGTCTTGTTCAGCATGATGCTGTAGTCGATGTAGTCGTCGCCGTACACGTACTCGGGCGCATCGCCGTGCGTGTAGCCCGCCTGCAGCGCCACGTTGATCGTGTCGTTGATCTTGTGGGTGTAGGTGCCGGTGTAATAGAGGGCTTCCTCGTCGAGCTTCAGGTAGTCCGGCGAGTAATACACCTGGAACTTGAACGGACCGGCGAACAGCGTGGTGAAGAATTCGAACGTGTCGAGGTCATGGATGTCGGCATCGCCGTCGCCGTCGAAATCCAGCACCTCGCCTTCCTCGTCCTCCGATAGGTAGTAGTACAGGACGCCGATGTCGGCCATCACGGTGTCGCTGAACTTGTGCAGGTAGCCGGCGTAGATATCGAACTCGGATCCGCCGAAGTTGTTCGCGTTGGTCGCCCACACGCCGGCCAGCAGGCCGCTGTCGTGAACGTAATCGATGCCGCCCTGGACCGCCGCGCCGCCATTGGCCGTGATGCCGCGGAACACGTACTCGCTGAACACGCCGACGTGCGCCGTCGTCGTCGCCAACGCCGCGGGGCTGAGCAGCGTTGCGCCGCACAAGCCGAGGCCTGCAGTCCATCTGCCGTATCGATTCACGGTGCTCTCCTGGGGTGTTGTGTTTATGACCGCCACGCCCTTCGCGGACGTGCGCCGGAGCGTCGTTGCTCGCGCGCGGGCGCAGCAAGCTAGGACGGCCCCCTACCTGCCCTCAGGGACGCTTGTGAAAGCTCTTGGGATCCAGCAGCGCCGAACTCACTTGCGCCGAAGTGCTGACCCCGCCGAGCGACACCTGCGCACGCGTGCCGCGCACCCGATCCTCGATCGTCGCGCGCGAGGCGTACGCGTATCTGCCGCTCCGCAGCAGGCTCGCCGGATCGATCTCGTAATGCTTGAGGCTCTTGTCGGCGCCCTGAAAATCGGCGCGCAGGATCGCGCAGGTCTGGTCGTCCACCGCGGTGACGATGCGCCGGTACGGCGAGTCGGCGATCGCGGGCACGAATCGCAGCTGCTTGGCCGGACGTCCGCCGACGGTGGTCGCCGACTCCATCGTGATCGACGCTGCGCGCAGCGCCTGGCTCACGAGACGCAGGTCACCGAGGTCGAGCGAGGTACCCGCGATCTGCGCCTCGGGGCCCGCGCCGCTGAGGCGTCGCACCTTTCCCAGCGACGGCAGGTACAGGTAGAGCGCGTCCTGCGGCTCGTCCTCCACCAGCAGATAGCGCACGCCGGCCAGATCCTGCGGCGCGGTGATGTGCAGCATCGCGCGCAATCCGCGTTCGTCGCGGCGGCTGTAGAGCCGTCCCGACATGAATCGCGTCGTCACGCCGGTGCCCTGCGCTTCCACGCGCAGATCGCTCACCGAGAGCTGGCTCGGCGTGTTGTTGCGCAGGCACTCCAGCGTCCTGACCAGCGTGCTATGCGGCGTCACCTCCATCGCGCCGGTGGCGCCGAGCAGCGCGATGCCCGCGAGGACCAGGGCCATCCTGCGCATCGGACGATGTCCTACAGGCGCGCCGCGAGGCGACTGCCCTGATCAATGGCGCGCTTGGCGTCGAGCTCGGCCGCCTTGTCCGCACCCCCGATCAGATGGACGTTCGCGCCGCCGGCCAGCAACGACGGCTGCAGCTCGCGTCGCGGCTCCTGGCCCGCGCAGATCACGATGTGATCGACCTCGATCAGCTCGGCCTTCTCGCGCTTCTCGCCGTAGCTCACCAGCAGACCGCGCGCGTCCACCGACTCGTAGTTCACGCCGCTGCGCGTCTGCACCTTCTTGGCCTGCAGCGACGCGCGATGGATCCATCCGGTGGTCTTGCCCAGGCCCGCGCCCGGCTTGCCGGCCTTGCGCTGCAGCAGGAACACCTCGCGCGCCGGTGCCGAGGGCTGCGGGCGCACCACGCCGCCGCGGAAGGTCGCCGGATCGGCCACGCCCCATTCCTTCATCCATTCCGCGAGATCGAGGGTCGGCGAATGGCCCTCGTGCACCAGGAACTCCGCGACGTCGAAGCCGATTCCGCCCGCGCCGATCAGCGCAGCGCGTGCGCCGACCTTGGCCTGGCCGGTCAGCACGTCGACGTAGCTCAGGACCTTGTCCGCGTGCTCGTCCATGCCCGGAATGCGGATGCGCCGCGGCGTGACGCCGGTGGCGAGCAGGATCTCGTCGTAACCACCGGCGAGCAGCGCATCGGCCGTCATCGTCGTATCGAGGTGCAGTTTCACGCCGGTGCTGTCGATCTTGCGGACGAAGTAGCGCAGCGTCTCGTGGAACTCCTCCTTGCCCGGGATCAGCTTGGCCATGTTGAACTGGCCGCCGATCGCGCTCGCCGCGTCGAACAGGTGCACGTCGTGGCCACGCTCGGCGGCCACGGTGGAGGCCGCGAGGCCCGCCGGGCCCGCTCCGACCACGGCGATCTTCTTTTTCCGGGCGGCCGGCGTGTAGTTCAGTTCGGTCTCGTGACACGCGCGCGGATTGACCAGGCACGTCGCGGTCTTGAGCTTGAACGTGTGATCCAGGCAGGCCTGGTTGCAGCCGATGCAGGTGTTGATGTCCTGCGCCTGACCGCGCGCGGCCTTGTTGACGAAGTCGGCGTCGGCCAGGAACGGCCGCGCCATGCTGATCATGTCGGCGTGGCCGCTGGCGAGCACCTGCTCGGCGACTTCCGGCGCATTGATGCGGTTGGTCGTGCACAGCGGGATCGACACCTCGGATTTCAGCTTCTGCGTGATCCAGGTGAACGCCGCGCGCGGCACCGAGGTGGCGATCGTCGGCACGCGCGCCTCGTGCCAACCGATGCCGGTGTTGAGGATCGTCGCGCCCGCCTTCTCGACGCCCTTGGCGAGCATCACGACCTCGTCCCAGGTCTGGCCATCGGGAATCAGGTCCAGCAAGGAAATGCGATAGATGATGATGAAGTCGCGTCCCACCGCCTCGCGCATGCGTGACACGATCTCCACCGGCAGACGCATTCGATTGGCGTAGGCCCCGCCCCACCGGTCCTCGCGCTTGTTCACGTGCGTGACCAGGAACTGGTTGATGAAGTAGCCCTCGGAGCCCATCACCTCGACGCCGTCGTAACCGGCCTCGCGTGAGAGCTGCGCGCAGCGCACGTACGCGCGGATCTGCTGCTCCACGCCGCGGCTCGACAGCGCGCGCGGTGCGAAAGGCGAGATCGGGCTCTTCACGCGCGACGCGCTGACCGCCAGCGGGTGATAGCCGTAGCGACCCGCGTGCAGGATCTGCAGTGCGATCTTGCCGTCCTCCGCATGGACCGCGTCGGTGATCACGCGATGCTCGCGCGCGGCCGTCGACGTGGTCAGCCTCCCGGCGAACGGGGACACCCATCCCGCGACGTTGGGCGCGAATCCGCCGGTCACCATCAGGCCGACGCCACCACGCGCGCGCTCGGCGAAGTACGCGGCCAGACGCGGAAAATTCTTAGCGCGATCCTCCAGGCCCGTGTGCATCGAGCCCATCAGCACGCGGTTCTTCAGGCGCGTGAAGCCCAGATCCAGCGGCGCCAGCAGGTGCGGATACGTCGAAGCAGCGACAGCATTCATTTGGTGCACTCCCCGGAATTCCGGCGAGCCTAGCGGCGCCGTCGCCCGCGGTTCATGCGAAATACGCCAGCGCACGGTGGCGCTGTAGCCGGTCATCGGCCCATACCGCTCGGTAATTGCCCCGTAATGACACCCGCTCGGGTGCGATGGCACGCTCGGGCGATGAAACCGACCGTGTATCCCGTGGAACAGAGCTACTACTTCCACGGCCACTATCGCCTCGGCTACGAGACCTACGGTCCGACGCGCGGCACGCCCGTGCTGCTGGTCCACGGCATCCTGATGGACGCGTACTGCAATCGCGACATCGCGGCCACGCTCGCCGCGGAGGGCTATCGCGTGATCCTGCTGGATCTGCTCGGCCACGGTCGCAGCGACAAGCCGACCAAGGCCGCCGAGCATCGCGTCGACTTCTACGCCGAGCAGGTGCTGAGCCTGATGGATCACCTGGGACTGGAACGTGCGGTGCTCGGCGGCGTCTCGCTGGGCGCCATCACCACGCTCACCGCCGCGGCCCTCGCGCCGCATCGCGTGCGCGCGCTGTTCCTCGAGATGCCGGTGGCAGAGAACGCGGTGCCCGCCGCCGCGCTGATGCTGGTGCCGCTGATGATCGCGGTGCACTACGCCAAGCCGCTGTACCGCGTCTTCGCGCGCCTGCTGCGCCGACTGCCCGCGCCGCGCCGCGCGGTGCTCAACAGCCTGCGCAACGCGCTGGCCGCCGAACCTGAAGTGATCCGCGCGATCCTGCACGGCGTGCTGGTCGGACCGGTGGTGCCCTCGGTGCGCCGCCGGCGTCACATCCAGTCGCCCACGCTGGTGATCGGCCACGCGCGCGACCCGCTGCACGACATGGCCGACGCCAAGGCGCTCAAGCGCCAGATGCCCAACGCCGAGATCCTGGTCGCGCGGTCGATCATGGAACTGCGGACGAGGCCGGAACGCCTGATGCCGCGCATCCTCGAATTCCTGCACGGCCTGCCCCAGGAAACCGATCGGCCCGCCACGCTGCGCCGCAGGCCCGCGCTGGCCGCCAACGCGTAGCCCGGGCGAAGCCCGGGGTGGAATCTCCCGGGCTTCGCCCGGGCTACGGCGAGTCGCCTTTCGCTAAACTCGCGCGCCCCGCCGCGTCGGACGCTGTCATGGCCGTGAACCTGTCGACTCCCGAGTTTCTGCATCCCGTGCCCGGTGTGCGCCTGGGCGTCGCCGAAGCGGCGATCAAGAAACCGGGACGCAAGGACCTGCTGGTGATTGCGCTCGATCCAGGCGCGCAGGTCGCCGGCGTGTTCACGCGCAACGCGTTCTGCGCCGCGCCGGTGCAGGTGTGCCGTGAACGACTCGGCGCCGGCATCGGGATCCGCGCGCTGCTGGTGAATTCCGGCAACGCCAACGCCGCGACCGGACAAGGGGGCATCGACGATGCGCGCGCCACCAGCGCCGCCGTCGCCAAGGCGATCGGCTGCGACGAGAACGCCGTGCTGCCCTTTTCCACCGGCGTGATCGGCCAGCGCCTGCCGGTCGATCGCATGCGCGCGGCCGCGCCGGCTGCGGTGGCTGCCGCCACGCCGGACGGCTGGCTCGATGCGATGCGCGCGATCATGACCACCGACACCGTGCCCAAGGGCGCGACGCGACGCGTGGCGATCTCCGGCGGCCACGCGATCACCGTCACCGGCATCGCCAAGGGCGTGGGGATGATCTGTCCCGACATGGCGACGATGCTCGCGTTCGTCGCGACCGATGCCCGCCTGACGGCGGACGCGACGCGCAGCGCGCTGGTGAGCGCGGCCGGCGCCTCGTTCAACTGCGTGACGGTCGACGGTGACACCTCGACCAACGACGCCTGCATGCTCGTGGCCACCGGCCACGGCGGCGGCGCGGCGATCGATGCGTCGCATCCGGATTACGCCGTCGTGCTCGGCGCGATCACCGAGGTCTGCACCGAGCTTGCGCACGCGGTGGTGCGCGATGGCGAAGGCGCCACCAAGTTCATCACCATCGAGGTGGGCGGCGCGACGTCCGAGGCCGAGGCACGGCAGATCGCGTACTCGGTCGCGCACTCGCCGCTGGTCAAGACCGCGATGTTCGCGTCCGACGCCAACTGGGGCCGCATCGCGATGGCCATCGGCAAGTCCGGTGTCGAAGGCCTCGACCAGGGCTCGGTCAGCATCGCGCTCGACGCGGTGCAGCTGATCGAACGGGGCCAGCCGCATCCGTCGTATCGGGAGGAGCTCGGCTCCGCGGTCGTCGCCAAGGACGAGTTCACGATCCGCATCGGACTGGGTCGCGGCAACGCCAAAGCCCGCGTCTGGACCTGCGACTTCAGCTACGACTACGTGAAGATCAACGCGGAGTACCGCACTTGATGGGAGCGGCTTCCGAGAAGCCGCACATCCACGTCGCCTGCGGCGCGCTGCGCGACGCCCAGGGCCGCGTGCTGCTGGTCGAGCGCCCGCTGGGCAAGATCGCCGCGCTCAAGTGGGAGTTTCCCGGCGGCAAGATCGAAGCCGGCGAGTCGCCGCGATCGGCGCTCGATCGGGAGCTGCACGAGGAGATCGGCATCACCGTGCGCGACGCGCGGCCGCTGACGCTGTTCACGCACGAATACCTCGAGCGCAAGGTCACGCTGCACACGTTCCTGGTCACGGGCTGGGACGGCGAGGTGCTCGCACGCGAAGCGCAGCGCTTCAACTGGGATCCGCCGCATCGGCACGACGGGCTGGACGTGCTGCCGACCGTCGCGCCGATCCTGCGCGCACTCGAACTCCCGCCGGACTACGCCTTCACGCGCCCGGACGCGGACGAAGCCTCCATCGTGCGGGGCCTGGGCCGTCTCGCGCGCGGAACGCTGCTGCGCCTGCGCCTGCCGCGGCTGTCCCAGCGCGAGTACGCGGGAGTGGCGCGTCGCGTGATCACGGCGGCACGACCCTGGGGCCTGCGCATGGTGCTGGATCGCGGCGAACCGATGGCGCGCGATCTGGGCGCCGCCGGCGTCCACTTCCGCCAGGCAGAGCTGCTGGCGCTGGAGCCTTCGAACCTGCCGTGGGTGATCGTCGACAACGTGCTGCGCATCGGCTCGTGCCACGACATCGCGTCGCTGGCCAAGGCCGAATCGCTCGGGCTGCATGCCGCGGTCGTCGGCCCCGTGAACAACACCGCGACGCACCCGGACGCGTCCGTGCTGGGCTGGGAAGGTTTCCAGGCGCTGGCGGCCAGCACGCGCCTGCCGGTCTACGCGATCGGAGGGCTTGGCCCGCAGCAGATGCCCGAGGCGTTCGCGCACTACGCCCAGGGCGTGTGCGGCATCTCCGCCTACTGGAGTCGCTGAGGGTCCTCCGGATCGCGCGGCGTCTCTTCGCTCGTGGCGTCGTCCTCGGCGGTCGGAATCGAATAGCGGCCCGCGAACCATTCGCCCAGGTCCAGCAGCTTGCAGCGCTCGCCACAGAACGGGCGGAAGCGGTTCGACGTTTCGAGCGAGGCGGGCTGCCGGCACTGCGGACAGGGCGCGGTTCGCGTGCGGGGTGGGGTCGTCATGGCCGGCGCATTATCGGTCGCTCTGCTTCAGAATGGCGCCCCTTTCACGTTCCACCGGCGCGCGCCATGTCCACCCAGTTCGATCAGGTCTCCGTCCTCAAGAAGGCCAACGTCTATTTCGACGGCAAATGCGTCAGCCATACCGTCGTGCTCGCCGATGGCACGCGCAAGAGCGTCGGCGTAATCCTGCCCTCGAAGCTGACCTTCAACACAGGCGCACCCGAGATCATGGAACTCCTCGACGGACGTTGCCGCGTGAAGCTCGCCGGCGAGTCGAGCGCAAAGGACTACGCGGGCGGACAGTCATTCGACGTGCCTGGCAACTCCTCGTTCGAGATCGAGGCGCTGGAGCCGGTGCACTACGTCTGTCACTTCGGCTGATCGTCGTTCGCGGCGGCCGCGGATTCGGAGAGGTTCGCGATCGCCTCGTCGGTGCTGGACGATTCGACCCACGCCGACGGCAGTGACTTGGCCGGCTTGATGCCGAGCTTGCGCAGCTTCTCGGCCTGGCCGATCAGGTTGCCGGGCCCCTCGCGCAGCTTGCGACGCGCATCGCCGAATCCCTGCTGCGCCTGTTCGAGGCGCTTGCCGACGTCGTCGAGGTCCGAGACGAAGCCCACGAGCTTCTCGTAGAGCTTGGCGCCTTGCGCCGAGATGTCCTTGGCGTTGCGCGACAGGTCTTCCTGGCGCCACAGATTCGCCACCGTGCGCACCACGAACAGCAGCGTGCTCGGACACACCAGCAGCACGTTCTTCTCCCACGCGTGCTGGAACAGTTCGCTGTCGTTGGTCACCGCCACGGTGAACGCCGGCTCCAGCGGCACGAACATCACGACGAAGTCGAGCGACTTGAGGTCGTAGAGCGTCTGGTACTGCTTCTCCGACAAGCCCTTGATGTGGCCGCGGATCGACGTGAGGTGGCGCTTGAGCGCGGCGGCGCGCTCGACGTCGTTATCGGCCTCGGCGAACGCGCGATAGTCGGGCAGCGTCATCTTCGAGTCGATCACCAGGAAGCGCTCGCCCGGAAGCCTGATCACGACGTCGGGAATCGACGTGCCCTGCCCGTCGACGACGCCGCCCTGCCGAACGTAATGCTGGTCGCGCAACAGGCCGGCCTTCTCGAGCACGTCGTCGAGGATGATCTCGCCGAAGTTGCCCTGCGCCTTGCGATCGCCCTTGAGCGCCAGCGTGAGGTTCTGCGTGTCCTGGCTCAGCGTGTTGTTGAGCTGCGTGAGCAGTCGCACCTGTTCGCCCAGCGCGCTGCGATCGCGCGTCTCGTTGACGTAGACCTCCTCGACCTTGGCCTGGAAGGTGCGGATGCGTTCCTGCAGCGGACCGAGCAGCTGGCCGAGGTTGACCTGGTTGAGTTCGGTGAACCGCTTGCTCTTCTCCTCGAGCAGCTCGTTGGCCAGCGCCTTGAACTGGTTCGACATGTCCTGGCGCGCATCGAGCAGCACCTGCAGTTTCTCCTGCGCCTGCTTGCCTTCGAGCTCGAGCTGCTTGGCCAGTTCGCGTTCCTGCGCGCGGGCTTCGGCGAGCTGGCCGAACAGCGTTTCACGTTGGGCGGCGGCCTCCTTCAGGGATTGTTCGAGCTCCGTGATCCGCTTGGCGCGTTCGGTGAGGTCCTCCTCGGCACGCGCACGCAGATCGAGCAGGCGATTTTCCTGCGCCTCGACCCGCGTCTCGGCCGCCACCGCGCGCTCCGCGTCGGCCTGCTGCTGCGCCTGGACGTCTTCGAGCGAACGCTCGATCCGACCCTTGGCCTGGAACTGGAGAAACAGCAGGTATCCCGCGAGCGCCGCGACGATGCCGAGCAGGATCAGGACGTACAGCAAGGGAATGGCGAGCGACATGGCGCGAAGGAGCGGAATGTGCCGGTCGTATGGAGGCCGAGTCTGCCAGACGATTCCGCGAGCGTCGTCGCGGCGTCACATGCAGGTCCGGTCGACGGATCGAACGGTCTTGCGAAAGGGGGTATTCGGCGCGCCGTCTTGCCGTTAGGATATTCGCCTATCCGTATACGCGGATCATCCTCGTATCACCCCTCCTCCAAGACCCTGCTTTACGGGAGCTGCCGATGTCCGCTTATCTGTTCACGTCCGAGTCCGTCTCCGAAGGTCACCCCGACAAGGTGGCCGACCAGATCTCCGACGCCATCCTCGACGTGATCCTGGCGCAGGACAAGCGCGCGCGCGTGGCCTGCGAAACGCTGGTGAAGACCGGCGTCGCCGTCGTCGCCGGCGAGATCACGACGACGGCGTGGGCCGACGTGGAAAGCATCGCGCGCCGCGTGATCACCGGCATCGGCTACAACAACTCGGACGTCGGTTACGACGGCGCCACCTGCGGCGTGCTCAACTTCATCGGCAAGCAGTCGCCCGACATCAACATGGGCGTGGATCGCAAGAAGCCCGAGGAACAGGGCGCCGGCGACCAGGGCCTGATGTTCGGTTTCGCCTGCAACGAGACGCCCGAGCTGATGCCGGCGCCGATCTTCTACTCGCATCGCCTGGTCGAGCAGCAGTCGAAGGTCCGCAAGAAGAGGAACTCGCCGTGCGCGTGGCTGCGACCGGACGCCAAGTCGCAGGTCACGCTGGCCTACGACGGCAACAAGATCATCGGCATCGATGCGGTGGTGCTGTCGACGCAGCACTCACCCGACATCAGCCTCAAGAAGCTGCGCGAGGGCGTGATGGAGGAAGTCATCAAGCCCGTGCTGCCGGCCAAGTGGATCACGAAGAAGACCAAGTTCCACATCAACCCCACCGGCAACTTCGTCATCGGCGGACCCGTGGGTGATTGCGGACTGACCGGGCGCAAGATCATCGTCGACTCCTACGGCGGCTACGCTCGCCACGGTGGCGGTGCGTTCTCCGGCAAGGATCCGTCGAAGGTCGATCGCAGCGCCGCCTACGCGGGTCGCTACGTCGCCAAGAACATCATCGCGGCGGGCCTGGCCGACAAGTGCGAGATCCAGGTCAGCTACGCCATCGGCGTGGCCGAGCCGACGTCGATCTCGGTGACGACGTTCGGCACCGGCAAGATCAGCGACGAGAGCATCGAAAAGCTGGTGCGCCGGCACTTCGACCTGCGTCCCTACGGGATCATCCAGATGCTGGACCTGATCCACCCGATGTACGAACTCACCGCCTCGTACGGCCATTTCGGCCGCAAGCCCTTCCAGCACACGTACACCTGGGAGCAGGAAGAGGGCGGCAAGAAGGTCAAGAAGTCCACGACGCACACCGCGTTCTCGTGGGAGAAGACCGACCGTGCCGAGATCCTCGCGGACGCGGCCAAGCGGATGAAGTAGCGCCGCGCTCGGGTCAGCGGCCCGACGCGGCCGCTGGCTCGACGATGCTCAGGAAGGAGCCGTCGCCGCGGACGGTCAGCGTCGCGTCGCGGATCCGGCCCGGTTCGAGCTCGCGGAAGATCCGCTCGGCCATGTCCGACATCAGCATCGCAAACGGCCGCCCCGCGCACATGTGCGGTCCGGCGCCGAACGCGATCGCGGGCGCCTTGCGTGACGCGGGCGCGTCCGCATCGTTCTTCGCTCCCTCCGGCTGCACCAGCGAGAGGTAGAGCAGGTCGCCGGGCTGGACGGTGTGTTCCTGCAATGAGAAGGACACGATGCAGCGCCGCGAAATGAAGGACGTCGGCGCGTAGCGGTTGATCGCCGATCCGAAATCTCCGGGCAAATTTTCGATCACCGCCGCGCAGACCGCGGAAACGCAGGGATCGACGCCCATGACGATCAGCGACCTCGCGACCTCCCATCGATCGGATGCGTCGGGCGCGGGTCGACCCCGCTCCAGCTCCGCCAGCGCGCGATCCATCGCCTGATGCCGACCGGGATGAAAGTGGTAGAAGAAAACGTTCTGCCGCAATCGCATCGCCCGCAGCGCCCGTTTCATCGGAACGCCGGTCAGCTCGCGGATGACGATCGCGAATCCGACCTCGACCAGTCGCTGCGCGAACTGCAGCGGGCTGATGCTCGTGGTACGGCCACGCGTCACCGATCGGGCGAGCAGCGGCGCGTGGCGCGCCATCACCGCGCAGGCCTCCTCGATGATCGGTTGATGCCGCGCGCGAAGGGCGCGGTGATCGGCCCCTTCCTTGAACAGCAGAGAGTTGGCGAAGTACGCGGTGATGTGCGGCAGCGCGCCGCCGCGCTGTGCCAACTGCGCCAGGGGTTCCGCGAAGTAGTTTTCGTTCTCGACGAAGCGTGATCCGAGCACGGTCTTGGATTGACGCGGATCGAGCACCACGAAGATCCGCTGGTTGGCGTCGGTGTGCAGGCGCACGTCGCCGTTCGATCCATGGTTCTTCAGACCGCGGCCAGCGAACGCGCGCCGCAGGTCCTTGACGACTTCCAGGGCGACGATGCTCATGCCGCGCGGCTCGCGAGAGTCTGACGGCTCGGCTGGCTGAGCCACGCGAACAGTTCCTCGTACGCGCCGTTGGCCAGCAGGTAGGTGAGGGTGGCGTGTGATTCCGTTTCGATCAGGTGGAAGCAGTGTCGGTACACGGTTTTTTTCCAGGGAGCACGCAGTTTTTTGTCGAAATGACACGAGTCGCCGAAATACAACCGCAGGCGGCTCAATTCCAGCTGGACGCGCTCGTCGATCGACGAGCGTTCGCGAACGATCAGGGGCGAGGAGAAAAGCGCCACGCGATGCACCGGCACCCGCTGCGCATAGCGCATGGCCGCATACCCGCCCGAGGATACCGACACGACGGATATCTGGGCCTGTGCCGGCATGTGCCGGCAGAGCACGTCCACCAGCGCGTCGAAATCCGGCGCGAGTCCGGGGATGCCCTGCGTGAGGTTCTGCCGCTGCGCGTCGCGCAGGTAGATCACGCGATCGAACCATGGGCAGGCGAGCAGGTGGAACAGCTGCACCGGCACGTTGAGCTTCTGCCCGTTGCCGGTGAAGCAGATCAGCGTGCGCGGCCCGTCCGACGTGGCGTAGACCTGCAAGGCCGGCGTGAACCGCTCCTGTGGCAACAGGTGTTGCAGCGCGCCTGCGTCCGGCAGCTTCAGCTCGAGATCGGGCAGCAGGGGGCGGGTGCCGTCGCGCAGCAGATGACGCAGCACCTCCGAACTGGCGTAGCAGTAGAGCCATTCCCAGAGAAGACGATCCGCTGCGTTCACGGGACCGTCGAGCACGCGGACCAGGCGCGACGGCAACCCGCCTTCCGCGGGATCGACCGTCGTCGGCTCCCGCAGGTGCCGCTGCAGCTTCTGGTTGACGCGCAGCCGCTGGCGCGCTTCCGCTGCCAGGGGCGCCACGACGTGCCGGCTATACCGTGCGGCGCTGCTCATCTATGACGATGCACAGCGAGCGGACCGTGGTCTCCGCATCGAGCTTCTCGACCGGGATCTCGCATCCGAGGCGCTCCTCGAGCGCCATCACCGCCTCGAAGAAGTCGAGGGAGTCGATACCGAGTTCGGCGAGGGGGGTGTTTTCCACATCCCGATCCAGGTCTTTGCGCATCCGGGTCCTGAATTCGGTGATGACGGCGGCCAGCAATTCCTCGAAGACCATAGGTTCCTGACGAAAATTCGACGAACGCGCCAATGTATCCGCCGGCGGCACCCCGAGGAAGGCCGGCAGTTGCCCAACTGCCACGCCCGTCACAGACCCGATCGGCCTCCTATCCTCTTATCCGCATAGGCGGATATACTCGCCCGCCGTGCCCCGCCCTCGACTGGGAATCCGCCCCATGAATGCCGTCCTCAAACCCGCCGTCTCCGCCGACTACAAGGTCCGCGACATCTCCCTGGCCGAGCTCGGCCGCAAGCGCGTGATCATGGCCGAGGAAGAAATGCCCGGCCTGATGTCGATCCGCGCCAAGCACGCCACGACCAAGCCGCTGGCCGGTGTGCGCGTCACCGGGTCGTTGCACATGACCAAGGAAACGGCGGTGCTGATCGAGACGCTCGCGGCGCTCGGCGCCTCGGTGCGCTGGGCCTCGTGCAACATCTTCTCGACCCAGGACGACGCTGCCGCCGCCATCGCGGCCACCGGCGTCCCGGTGTTCGCCTGGAAGGGCGAGACGCTCGAGGAGTACTGGGACTGCACGCTGGACTGCATCACCCATCCCGGAATGAAGGGTCCGGAACTCGTCGTGGACGACGGCGGCGACGTGACGCTGCTGATCCACAAGGGCTACGAGATGGAGCAGGGCGACAAGTGGGTCGACTCGCCCAGCGACAACCATGAAGTGAAGGTCATCAAGGACCTGCTCAAGCGCACTGCCAAGGAGCGCCCGGGCTTCTGGACGGACGTGGTCAAGGACTGGCGCGGCGTCTCCGAAGAGACCACCACTGGCGTGCACCGCCTCTACCAGATGATGGAAGCCGGCAAGCTGCTGGTGCCGGCGATCAACGTCAACGACTCGGTCACCAAGTCCAAGTTCGACAACCTCTACGGCTGCCGAGAATCGCTCGCCGACGGCATCAAGCGCGCCACCGACCTGATGATCGCGGGCAAACTCGCCGTGGTCTGCGGCTACGGCGACGTCGGCAAGGGTTCGGCGCATTCGCTGCGCGGCTTCGGCGCGCGCGTGGTCATCACCGAGATCGACCCCATCAACGCGCTGCAGGCCGCGATGGAAGGCTTCGAAGTCGCTCCGCTCGAGGATTACGTTTCCTGCGGCGACATCTTCATCACCACCACCGGCAACTGCGACGTCATCACCATCGAGCATCTGCGCGCGATGAAGAGCGGCGCGCTGGTCGGCAACATCGGCCACTTCGACAACGAGATCCAGATGGATGCGTTGAACACCGAACCCGGGATCCACCGCGACACCATCAAGCCGCAGCTCGACAAGTACACGTTCAGGAACGGCCGCAGCATCTACGTGCTCGCCGAAGGCCGCCTCCTGAATCTCGGCTGCGCGCACGGACATCCTTCGTTCGTGATGAGCAACAGCTTTTCGAACCAGACGCTCGCGCAGATCGACCTGTGGGAGAACAAGGATCGCTACCAGAAGACGGTCTACCGCCTGCCCAAGAAGCTCGACGAGGAAGTCGCACGCCTGCACCTGGACAAGATCGGCGTGAAGCTCACGACGCTGACGAAGAAGCAGTCCGACTATCTCGGCGTGCCGGTGGAAGGTCCTTACAAGCCGGATCACTACCGCTACTGATCACACTCCCCTCTCCCGCTCGCGGGAGAGGGGTTGGGGGAGAGGGCGTCGCCACTCACGGGCGCCCTCTCTCCCGCCCCTTCGGGGCACCCTCTCCCGCAAGCGGGAGAGGGGATGGAGAGAGCCATGAATCCCCAGTCGTTCTCCTTCGAACTGTTTCCGCCGCGCACTCCCGAGGGCGCGACGAGGCTGCCCGCGATCGTCGGCAAGCTCGCAGCCGTGAAGCCCGCGTTCTTCAGCGTCACCTACGGCGCGGGCGGCTCGGACCAGGACGGCACCTACGAGACCGTAGTGCGCGTGGTCAACGACACCGGCATCGAGGCGGCGCCGCACCTGACCTGCGTGGGCTCGACGCGCGCAAAAATCGCCGCACTGCTCGATCGCTACAAGGCGGCTGGCGTGAAGCGCATCGTCGCGCTGCGCGGCGATCTGCCCGCGACGGCCGTCAGCAGCGAAGCGCCGGGCGAGTTCGGCTACGCCAACGAACTGGTCGAATTCATCCGCGCCACGCACGGCCGCGATTTCCAGGTCGAGGTCGCGGCGTATCCCGAGATGCACCCGCAGGCGACCAGCGCCGACGCCGACCTCGCCGCGTTCAAGCGCAAGGCCGAGGCCGGTGCCGACGCCGCGATCACGCAGTACTTCTTCAACGCCGACGCCTATTTCGATTTCGCCGATCGCTGCGCGAAGGCGAACCTGAAGCTGCCGATCGTGCCGGGCATCATGCCGATCACCAATCACGCGCAGCTCACGCGTTTCTCGGCCGCTTGCGGCGCCGAGATCCCGCGCTGGATCCGGCTGCGCCTGGAACTGCTCAAGGACGACAAGGCGGCGCTGCTCGACTTCGGCACCGAGGTGATCACGCGCCTGTGCGAAACGCTGCTCAAGGGCGGCGTGCCGGGGCTGCACTTCTACACGCTCAACCAGAGCGAGCCGACGCTTCGGTTGTGGCGGAATCTGGGATTGCGTCGATAAACACTCCCGGGCTTCGCCCGAACTGCGAAGGTCGCATCACCCGGAGCCCGGGCGCAGCCCGGGATGAAGCACTCAGGCGTTGAGCCTAGACATGAACGCCTCGGGATAACGCAGCCCGATCACCTCGCTCTTCGTCAGCACGCCGTCGATGCGCTGCAGATCCTCGGCGCTCAGCTTCACGTGCGCTGCCTGCGCGTTCTCGTCGAGTCGCGCGATGCTGCGCGTCCCCGGGATCGGCACGATGTCCTGGCCCTGGTGCAGCAGCCAGGCGAGCGCGAGCTGCGCGGGGGTGCAGCCCTTGTCCTGCGCCAGTGCCTGCACCGAACGCACCAGCTTGAGGTTGTGATCCAGCGCCTCGCCCTGGAAGCGCGGGTTGGACAGCCGCCAGTCGCTGGCGTGCAGGTCGCTCGACTTCTGGATCGCACCGGTGAGGAAGCCGCGGCCCAGCGGGCTGTACGGCACGAACCCCACGCCGAGCTCGCGGCATGTCGGCAGCGCATCGGCCTCCATGTCACGCGTCCACAACGAGTACTCGCTCTGCAGCGCGGCGATCGGATGGACTTTCACCGCGCGTCGCACGGTCTTGCCGGCCGCCTCGCTCAGTCCGAGGTATCGCACCTTGCCCTGCTCGACCAGCCGCGCCATCGCCCCGACGGTGTCCTCGATCGGCACGGTCGGATCGACGCGATGCTGGTAGTACAGGTCGATGGTCTCGACGCCGAGCCGCTTGAGACTCGCCTCGCAGGCCGACTGCACGTACTCGGGCTTGCCGCTGATGCCGATGAACGTGCCGTCGGCCGCGCGCACGTTGGCGAACTTGGTGGCGATCACGACCTCGCGGCGGCGCGTCTTGAGCAGCTTTGCGATCAGCTCCTCGTTGGTGAACGGGCCATACATGTCGGCGGTGTCGAGGAAGTTCACGCCGATGTCGATCGCGTGGTTCAGCACCGCGAGGTTCTGCTTGTCGTCGGCCGGTCCGTAGAAATCGGACATGCCCATGCAGCCCAGGCCGATGGCCGAGACCTTCAGGGAGGACTTGCCGAGCGTGCGCTGCGGCATCGGGGTGGCGTTGTTCTGCGTCATGAAAACCTGCTCCTGTTGTTTCGGGTCGATCGGGTGGCCACAGCCTAGGATTCGAAAGCCGCACGCCGTTAGCCCATTGCTGGCCGATGCTTGCCCGATCCTGCGAACAACCCCGCGATCCGCGTCCGCGGGCCGGATGGCCGCGCATAATCGATCGACCCCGCGTTCCGCCGGGAATTCCCGAACACTGCCCATGAACGACAAGGTCTCCCTGCTGAGCAGCGCCGGACCCGGCCTGGAAGCGCAGCGCGCCGAGCTGGCGGATCGCATCGCGCGACGAACCGTGCACGAAGGCATGAACGAGTGCTCGATCCGCGGCGTCGGACTGCTGCGCTTCGACTCGCCTTCGCAGCCCACGCCGACGGTGTACGAGCCGAGCCTGTGCATCGTCGTGCAGGGCCGCAAGATCGCGCAGCTCGGCGAAGAGACGTACACCTACGACCCGCTGCATTACCTGGTCGTGTCGATGACGCTGCCGATCGTCGGGCAGGTGATCCAGGCCACGCCGGACAAGCCCTACCTGTGCCTGCGCCTCAACATCGACCCGGCGCTGATCGGCGAACTGCAGCAGCAGGTCGCGGCGGCGGATCCTTCGGCGGCTCCGGGAGAACCGGGCGGCCGTGCGCTCTACCTGGCGCGCACCAGCGCGCCGCTGCTCGACGCCGTGCTGCGTCTCGTACGCCTGCTCGACACGCCCAAGGACGAGGCCGCGGTCCTCGCACCCCTGGCATTGCGCGAGATCCACTACCGCGTGCTGGTGGGCGAGCTCGGCCACCGCCTGCGCGAGCTCTGCGTGCTCGACAGCCAGGCGCAGCGCATCGCCCGCGCCATCGAACTGCTCAAACAGCGCTTCCACGAGCCCCTGCGTGTCGAGACGCTGGCCGAAGCCGCGCACATGAGCACCTCGACGCTGCATCACCGGTTCAAGGCGGCGACCTCGATGTCGCCGCTGCAGTACCAGAAGCGGCTGCGCCTGCAGGAAGCGCGGCGGCTGATGCTGCTCGAGGACATCGAAGCGGCCGTGGCCGCGCACCGCGTGGGCTACGAAAGCCCCTCGCAATTCACCCGCGAGTACCGGCGCCTGTTCGGCGCGCCGCCGCGCCAGGACGTGCTGGCCACGCGACAGCAGGCCCCGGCGGTCGCCAACGCCGGGTAAGCGGTTTCGAAGGGAATCCTTTCGCCCTTCTTGTCATGCGATCCGTATTTGGGACATTATTCCCATATATGGACGAGAACAGCCCGAAGGGCGTCCTGCTGAGGTCGGTCTACCGGCTCTTCACGATCCTTGCGCGCGTCCTTCTGCGATACGCGGTCTCGGCGCCCGAGGCCGAGCGCTTGCTGCGCCGGGCTTTCGTCGACGTCGCCGCGCAGGACCATGGGGTCCGCGGGCGTCCGACCAGCAAGTCGCGTGTCGCGGCGCTGACGGGCCTGTCGCGCAAGGAGGTCGCGCTGCTGATCGATGCACCGACCGGATCGAGCGCCGATCGCGCGCCGCCCAACCGGGCGATCCGCGTCATTTCCGCGTGGGTGCGCGAGCCGGAGTTCCAGCACGACGGCGAACCGCGCGCGCTGCCATTGCAGGGTCCGTCGCCGAGCTTCGAAGCGCTGGTGCAGCGCTACAGCGGAGACGTTCCCTACCGCGCGCTGCTACGCGACCTGGAGCGCACCGGTGCCGTCGCGGTCCATGACGAGGTCGTGCACCTGCGCGAGCGCGCCTTCGTACCGCGCGGCGACAACCTCGCGCTGCTGCCGCTGATCGGCGAGGAGCCGGCGGCACTGATGCACACGATCGATCACAACCTGCGCGCCGGTTCCGGCGCGCGACGCTTTCAGCGCAAGGCCGCCTTCCTGGCGCTCGATGACGCGGGCGTCGAAAAGCTCCTGCACTTCGCCGCCACGCGCGGGCAGGCGCTGCTCGAGGAGATCGACGCGCTGCTGGCTCCGCATCACGACGAGCACGCCGGGCCCACATCGCGACGGCACCACGCGGGACTGGCGTTGCACGTGTTCATCGATCCCGCGACCCCTTCTTCCCGAACCTCCATCTCCTGAGGAGACGCTCACGTGAAATTCCCCCACACACCGCGGCTCGCGCCGCCCGCACTGCTTTGCGCGGCGATGCTGCTGGCCGCCTGCGGCGGCGGCGGCGGCGACACCGCCGACATCAGCGGCTCCGGCATCGTGTCCGGGCCGGTCAGCGGTTTCGGCAGCATCATCGCCAACGGCACCCGCATGGACATCGCCGGCGCGACGGTCACCAACGACGGCGTTCCGGTCACGCAGGCCGACATCGATGTCGGCGACTCCGTGGTGATGGCCGGCACGCTCAACGGTGACGGCACCGGCAGCGCGACGTCGGTGATCACCGACGAGTTCCTCAAGGGACCGGTGACCGATATCGACATCGCCGACAAGGAATTCGTCGCCATGGGGCAGACCGTCCACGTCGACCTCGCGACGGTGTTCGACGGCGTGACGCTGGAAACGCTGTCGATCGGGCAGAACGTCGAAGTGCACGGCGCACTCGATGCCGACCGCGAGATCCGCGCCACGCGCGTCGAACTCAAGTCCTCGCTCGACGAATACGAGGTCACCGGATTCATCGA
>NZ_JAJFBP010000055.1 GCF_020697055.1 Panacagrimonas sp.
GAAGCGCCGGATCAGCCAGCTGCCGCGCTCGTGCATCTGCTCCTGCAATCGCGACCAGGTGATGCGCGCGTGGTAGACGCGGCCGCCGATCTTCGAATCTCCGGCGCACAGGTGGCCGAACTCGTGCGCGATCACCGCGCGGAACTGGTCCGGGGACAGCGCCGACATCATCGGCAGGCCCAGGATCAGGTAGTTGCGCGGCCAGCCCAGCAGCCCCAGCCGCGGAACCTGCGTCACCGCGGCGTTGTAGTCGTCGGTGAGCAGCACGACGTGCGGCGCGGGTCCCTGCATCGCGGCGCGGATGCGTTCGATCTCCTCGAACAGCAGCGGGGCTTCGGCCGCGGTCAGCGGCCGGCCCTGCGGCGGCTCGAGTCGCACCCACAACGCGCGCAGCACCGACCATGCGAACCAGATCGGCAGCCAGATGATCTTGATCAGCTTGACCAGCAGCACCGGCTTGAAGATGCACAGCGCCAGCGTCGCGATGCTCACCGCGATCGCGCCGATGACGAGCGTCAGGATGTAGAGGTAGCCCAGCAGTGCCAGGCCGAGCACCTGCAGGCGGTAGAGGCCCGGCTGGCGTCGGGCGCGCCGGTCCAGGCGTTCGACGAGCTGCTCGAATTGCGCGGGTGTCATCGCGGGTCGACCTCTGCGAAGCGGGCGGGTGAAGCCTGAACGCGCCGCGGGCCGCCGACAAGACGAACCCTAGGGTGCGTCCCGAGACCCGCGGGGGACCTGGGACGGAATAATCGGGGCGATCGGACGAACGAACACAGGAGAGACGCGATGGCCGACACCACGGTGACGATGATCGGACTGGGACGCATGGGCTCGGCGCTGGCGCGCGGATTCCGCAAGGGCGGGGCGCGCGTCACGGTGTGGAACCGCGATCCGGCCAAGGCCGAGGCGCTGCGCGGCGAGGGCTTTGCCGTCGCCGGTTCGCTGGCCGAAGCGATCCGCGCGAGCGACACCGTCGCCGTGTCGGTGCTGAACTACTCGGCCAGCGGCAGCCTGCTGTTCGGCGACCAGACGCGCGGCTTGTTGAAGGGCAAGTCGATCATCGAGTTCACCACCGGCACGCCGACCGAGGCGCGCGAGGCCAACCGCCGTGCCGGCGAGAGCGGGGCGCGCTACCTGGACGCCGCGATCATGGCCTACCCCAGCGGCATCGGAACGCCGCAGGCCACGATCCTGTTTTCCGGCAGCCAGGCGGTGTTCTCGCATCACGAGACGATCCTGCGCGTGGTCGGTGGCAACACGATGTACCTGGGCGACAAGGTCGGGGCCGCCGCCGCGCTCGACCTGGCGCTGCTCGATTTCTACTACGGCGCCAACGTCGCGATCCTGCACGGCGCATCGCTGTGCGAGTCCGAAGGCTTTCCGCTCGAGATCTACGCCAAGGCGCTCGAAGGCTTCGCGCCGATCCTCGTGGCCACCGCCCAGATGGGCGCCAAGATGATCCCGGCGCGTTCGTACGCCGGCACCGAGGCGACCAACGACATCCATGCCGCGGCGCTCGAGCACATCGTGCGGGCGTCGAAAGAAGCCAGGCTCGACGGATTTCCGGCGACGATCATGGGTTACTTCGAAAAGGCGCTGGCCAAGGGCCACGGGCCCGACGAGATCGTGGCGTTGTACGAGGCGATGCGGCCGGCCGGCTAGGCCGGCACGCGCGATTCGATCTCGGCCCGAACCACGCCGAACGCGCGCTCGACCCGCGACCACGCGAGCGCCGCCGCGGCCGTGTCGTTGGTCTTCAGGTTGCGCCAGTGCGGCGCCTTGTTCGTCGGAGAAGTCGTCGCGCGCCATCGCCGCGAGCCGTTCGTACAGCGGCTCGTTGATGCGCAGGAAGTCGCCGAGCAGCTGTGCGGCGTAGTCGGGATCCTGGCCGACGATG
The DNA here is from genome assembly GCF_020697055.1 of Panacagrimonas sp. Lineage (GTDB taxonomy): Bacteria > Pseudomonadota > Gammaproteobacteria > Nevskiales > Nevskiaceae > Panacagrimonas. The sequence goes on from NZ_JAJFBP010000055.1 coordinate 1,898, forward strand.
TCGAGCAGCAGCTCGTCGTCGATCGCCGCATCGGCCGGCCTCGCATGTTCGGCTTTCCCGATCGTCGCGATCGGGGGCGGCGCCGTTTTGAGCGGCACGAAGTTGGCGAGCACCTCGCCGAGCTGGACCAGGCCGACCGGCTTGAGCAGGAAGCCGTCCATGCCGGCTTCGCGGCAGTGCACGGCCTCGTTGGAAAGCGCCGCCGCGGTCAGCGCGATGATCGGCAGCCGCCGCGCGCCGTGATCCGACGCTTCGGCCGCGCGCACCGTTCGCGTCAGCTGCAGGCCATCGAGCCGCGGCATGTGCAGGTCGGCGATCAGCAGATCGAAGCGCTGCGCCTTCAACCGCTCGAGCGCCTCGAGCCCGTCGGCGGCCAACGTCACGCGATAGCCGAGCAGGTTGAGCTGGCGCTCGATCACCTGCTGGTTCACCGCGTGATCCTCGGCCACCAGCACCATCGGCGCGTCGGTGCGCGCCTGTACCACCGGGCTGGCGACGGGCTCGGCTTCGATCGGCTCGCGCCCCATCGCTGCGCGCAGCCGTCGCACCAGCTCACGCATCCGGACCGGTCGCGGCAAGGTGCCGACGACGCGGCCGCCCTGGTGGATCTCCAGCATCATGTGCGCGAGCTCGCTCATGTCGGCTTCGCGGATCACCGTCTCCGATGGGTGGGCATCGAGGTCTGCGCCGACTGCGAGCAGGTAGCGCGCCAGGTCCGCGGCCTCGCTGCGATCGGGGATCTCGACGCGCACGTGGCAGCCGGCCAGCGCCGGCGCCGGAATCGAGGCGGCCTCGGTCGGCGGTGCGTCGGCCAGCTCCAGGTCCACCCAGAAATTGCTGCCCTTGCCGGGTGAGCCAGAGAAGTCGACGGTCCCCCCCATGCGCGTGGCCAGGCCATGGACGATCGACAGGCCCAGGCCGGTGCCGCCGAAGCGCCGCGTGGTGGTCGAGTCGCCCTGCTCGAACGGACGAAAGAGCCGGTCGCGTGCATCGACCGGCAGCCCGATGCCGGTGTCGGTCACGCTCAGGCGCACGCGCTGCGACACCGGTGTCGCGGACAGACGCTCGGCGCGTACCTGGACGCGTCCCACCTGCGTGAACTTGATCGCGTTGTTGCAGAGGTTGAACAGGATCTGGCGCAGCCGCAGCGGATCGCCCAGCACCTCGTCGGGCAGGTCCGGATCGACGAACACCGACAGGCGCAGCCCCTTGGCGCGCGCCGCGGGCGCCAGCGTCTCGACGGTGTCTTCGACCACGTCGGCCAGGCGAAAGCGGATCTGCTCGATGCGGATCTGGCCGGCCTCGAGGCGCGAGAAATCCAGGATGTCGTCGATCACGCCCAGCAGCGTGCGCCCGGATTCGCGCGCGATGCGGATCGCGTCGCGCTGCTCGGCGGTCAGGTTGCGGTCCCCGATCAGCTCGAGCAGTCCGAGGATCCCGTTCATTGGTGTGCGGATCTCGTGGCTCATCGTCGCCAGGAACCGCGACTTCTCCTCGTTGGCGGCCTGCGCGTGGTCCAGCGCCTGCAGTCGATGCGACAGCGCGAGCGTCGCGTCGCGCAGCACGCCGATCTCGTCGGAACGGCGCGACGGTTCGTGCGCTCGCAGCTGGTGGCGCGACGCCTCGAACTGGCGCTCGGCGAGCAGGGGCAGGGCGCTGGTCACTTCGCGAAGTCGGCGCAAGGCGGGCCGCAGCAGCAGGTAGACCGCGAGCGCCGAGATCAGCAGCGTCACGCCGTTGAGCACCAGGCTGCGACGCATCTGCGAAAAGATCTGATGCAGCGCGTCGGTCTCGTCGACGATGAACAGCAGCTGCGTGGCGGCATCGTGCGTGCGCGGCATCCGCACGCGGGTCAGGCGCAGATCGCGCTCGCCGGCGTCGGCCGGCACGATCGCGCCCATCGAGGGCTCCGGTGCGTTCAGGCGCGCGAGCAGCGGGCGCAGCACGGGTGCGTTGGTGACCGCAAGCACCGTCTGCCCCCACAACCGCGTGTCGGTGGCGGTCGAATTGGCGAGGGTTCTGCGTTCGCGCAGCACCGCGGCGTCGGTGCCGCCCAGACGCTGGAATGCGACCAGCGTGTCCGACAAAGGCTGTCCGACCGCGACGACCAGCTTGCGTCCTTCACTGTCGAACGCCGGCACGAAGGCGAACAGCGCGCACTCCCTTCGGCAATCCACCAGCGTGTCGGGCCGGTTGTGCGATCGCACGCGGGCCACGGCCTCGGCGTAGCCGCGGATGTCGGGGTTCTCCTCCGATCCCGGCACTGTCCAGGAACCCAGGCTGCGCCCGTCACCATCGAAGAATTCGAGCGAGACGATCGAGCCGAAGGTCTCGATACGGGACAGGCCCGCGCCGCCCTCGGCGCGCGCGACATCCGCATAGGCCGACGCGAGCTGCAGTCCCAGTTCACCCAGCGACTGGCCGGCCTGCTCCAGCAGCGCATCGAACTCGAGCGGCTGCGCCGCCATCTCGGCGCGGATCGCCTCCTCGTGCTGCGAGCGCAGCTGGCGGAAATTCCAGATGCCGAACACGAGCTGCGCGACGCCCAGCACGCTCACCATCACCAGGATCACGGTCCACTGCAGACCCAGCCGGCGTCGGCGAGGGTTCGTGGATGGAATCGGAGCTGGCGCGGGGCTGCTCAGAACCGGTATGCCGCCATCACGGTGAGCAGCGTCCAGCGTTCATCCTCGGCGCCGTCCGGATTGTCCAGCGCGGGCGCCGTGGCGGTGCCGTAGATCCGATGGACCTCTGCCCACACGCCCCAGTGCGCGTCGGGTTTCCAGCTTGCGCCGAGCGTGACGTCGTGCGCGAAGCGGCTGTAGCGGTCCGCGCCCGTGGCAGCGGCAGCCTGGCTGCCGTCGCGATCGTCGGCGTCGCTGAACGTGGCGTCGTAACGCGCGTATATCGACCACTTCGGGTTCAGCCGCAGGTCGAACTGCACGTAGCCGCCGTCGGACGCGCCGGCCGAATCGCCCATGAAGTTCGATCGGGATTCGGAGCGCGTGTACATGTACTCCGTGGTCACGCTGTAGCGTTCGGCGTTGTAGCGCAGCGAGGCGACGTAGATCCGCGCCTTGAGTTCCGCGTCGATCGGAATCCCGGGTGCGGGGTCCACATCCACGCGCGCACGTGCATGGCTGAGGCCGAACGTCAGGCGTCCTCCGTCGTAGGAATCGAGGATCTGGGCAAAGGCCAGGTCCTTCACGCGGATGTCGTCCACGAATGCGCCGATGGGAGACCCGCCGAGCAGCACCGCGCGCTCCTTGTGCGTGAAGTTGCGGTCCAGCGCGCCGTTGATGCTGAAGCTGAGTTCGTGACGTCCGAGCGTCGTCGAGCCGTACAGCTGCGCGCCGTCGGATGAAAAGAAAATGCCGCGCAGGCCGGCGCCGTCGTAGTACACCGATTGCGGCATCAGGATGCCCGGGCGCGCGAAGATCACGTCGCGCGTGTCGTTGAACAGGCCCATCGCGTTCTTCACGCGGCCCACGCGGATGCCGGCGGAACTGTTGACGCCCTGCAGCGCGTTCCAGTCGAGCAGCGCGTAGTCCAGGCGCGGCCGGCCGGTGTCGGTCAGGCCGGCGTCGCGCAGCATGACCTGCGCCGAAGCGAGCAGGCCGCTGCCCAGCACGACGCTGCCATTGAGCGCCGCTTCGTAGAAATCGTGGCTGCCGTTGGTGCTGTCTCCAAAAAAGTTGTTGCCCTCGCTGACGAGGTAGGCCTGCGACGCGAATCCATGCACCTGGTAGTCGAACGCGCGGGCGGGGCGCGCGCACGTCAGCCACGAGGTGGCCGCCAGCAGCAGCAACAGGAAGGTACGGATCGTCATCTGGAATCCATTGCGGCCGGAACGGGCCGCGCCTGGGTGTGGGGGTCGCCGGCGCCGGGCGCCCGATCTGGAACGGAGACGTAGCCGATGGCCCCGCGCGTCATCGCCACGCGTCGGCGCATCTCCTTTTCGTTGGCCACGACCTCGGGCGCGATGCCCGTTCCGGTGTAGACCAGCCGGTCCCACGACGCGCGCAGGACGTAAGGAAAGGTGCCGAGCTGCTCGCGGCAGAACTCGACGTGCAGCGGATCGCCGTCGGGCAGCACGAACACGCGCACCGGGACGCCGTCCGGCCATTCGCGCAGACGCACCGCGAAGATCGCCCGCACCATCGCGCGGTCGAGGCCGGGCGCGGCGTGATCGGTGCTGGTGATGATCTCGATCGAGCCCGCGCGGACCAGGCCGCACCACGCGATCAGCGCGAGCAGTCCCAACGAGGCTGCTCGTCGCGCTACGCGTTCGCCGTTCGTGGAAATGGATTTCCCCGCGCTGGTCCCTGGTTGAGCGGGGTCCAGGCAGGATCCGGACCCGTCGGCGCCACGACACCCGATTCAGATGCGTCTTCCGACGGTCGGTCGGCCAAGCGGCGTGAACGTGCGACCCGGGCCGGTCGTCGACTTCGAACCGCCGCCCATCCGGGTGCATCAAAGTTCGGTGTCGCGAAGTCGTTGACAGAACATCGACAGACCCGCCGGATTTCCCCCGTGTCCGCTCCTCGTGTCCTGGTGATCGAAGACGACGAAATCGCCCGTGCCGCGCTGGTGCGGCAATTGCAGCAGCTCGGTCCCGCACTGATCGAGGAATCCTCCGATGGCCGCCACGCACGTCTGTGCCTGGAGCGCAGCGCGGTTCCGTTCGATCTCGTCTGCTGCGATCTGATGCTGCCGGGCGCCGACGGCGTCGAGCTCCTTCGCGACCTCTGTGGCCGACAGGCGCCGGGCGGCGTGCTGCTGGTCAGCGCGATGGAAGAGAGCGTGCTGCGCTCCGTCGCGGTGTCGTGCCGCGAGCGCGGTGTTCCCGTGCTCGGCGCGTTGCGCAAGCCGGTGCGCCGCGAGGCCTTGTCTCGTCTGCTGGGCGATCGGCTCGCGCCGCGCTCGGCATTCGCACCCGTGCCGGTGCCCAGGTCACGCGACACGCGCCGCGACGAGATCGAGCGCGCGTTCGAGCAGCGCACCATCGGTGCGGAAGTCCAGCCCGTGGTCGATGCAAGGGATGGGCGCCTGCTCGCGGTCGAACTGTTCGCGCACTGGCGTCGCGCCGACGGCTCCGCGCTGTCGGGAGCCCGGCTATTGCGCGTGCTGGAAAACGCCGGACTCGGCGATCGGCTCGGACGCTACATGGTGGGCGTTGCGCTGCGCATGGCGGCGGAGTGGCGATCGCAGGGTCTGCATGTGCCGGTGTCGGTGAACGTCGACGACGCGGCGCTCAGCGATCTCGCCTTTCCTGAATTCGTTGGCCAGCTGCTTCGCGCAACCGATGTGAGCGGCGAGCAGCTGATCGTGGAGGTCGGCGAGGGCGTTGCGCTGGACCACGCCGATGCGCTGGATGTGCTCGCACGGCTGCGGATGCGCGGCGTGCGCGTGGCGCTCGACAACTTCGGCAAGGGTCCGGTGTCGGCATCGCGCGCGCTGCGATTGCCGCTCACCGAGATCAAGATCGATCGCACGTTCGTGCGCGGGCTGCCCGATGGCGTCGTATCGCGCGCGGTCGTCGAGTTCGCGGCGCGGCTCGCAACGGGCCTGGGCGTGGCGGTGACCGCGGTGGGGGTCGAGACCGAGGCGCAGCGGTGCGCGGCCGCCGAACTCGGATGCGCCGGCCTGCAGGGTTACGCGATCGCCCGGCCGATGGCGCCCGACACGTTGTCCGACTGGCTGCGCCAACTCGCCGCCGGATCCTCTTCTCCTGCCGTGACTGCGGCAGAACCCGGCCCCGGGAGCGGGCAATCACGATGACGCTTTCAGCGATGGTGGTGGACGACGACGAATTCGTGCGCGGCGTGCTGAGCCGTCAGATGAGTTCGCTGGGAATCGGACGGGTGGCGGTGGCGTGCGACGGGGGCGATGCGGCGCGCCTGCTGCGCGAGGAAGGCCCGTTCGACATCATCCTGCTGGACCTGATGATGCCGGGCGTGGACGGCATCGAATTCCTGCGCAGCCTCGCGCAGAGCCGCGCGCCGGCCGACCTGATCCTCACCAGCAGCCTGGATCGCAAGCTGCTCGAGACCGCCGAATCGCTGGCGCAGGCGCACTCGCTGCGCGTGCTCGGCATCCTGCCCAAGCCCGTTCGATCGAGCGCGATCGGCGAGCTGCTGGCCAAGCGCGATGCGGCGTTGGCGACGCGCTTCGCGGCGGCGCCGGTGACGGTCGAGCGTGTCGTCGCGGCGCTGCGCACCGGCCAGGTCGTGCCGCACTTCCAGCCCAAGGTCTGCGCGCGCACCGGCGAGGTCAGATCGGTCGAAGCGCTGGCGCGCTGGGAGGATCCGCTCGAAGGTCGCATCTCGCCAGCGCGGTTCATCCCCGTGGCGGACCGCCACGGCCTGATCGACGAGCTCACCGCCAGCGTGAGCGAGCAGGCGATGGCCGCTCTCGCTCGCTGGTCGCAGCTTGGCTTTCATCCGGACCTGGAGATCAACCTGTCGGCGCTGTCGCTCGAACGCATCGACCTGCCGGACCGGATGGCGGCGCTGGCGCGCCGGCACGATATCGATCCGGCGCGCGTGACCTTCGAGATCACCGAATCGGCGCTGGTCGGGCACCTGTCGCAGTCGCTCGATTCGCTGATGCGGCTGCGCATGAAAGGCTTTCATCTGGCGGTGGACGATTTCGGCACCGGCTACGCCACGCTCACGCAGCTCAAGCTGCTGCCGTTGTCGGAGCTCAAGATCGACCTCAGCTTCGTGTCGCGCGCCGTGCGCGACCCCGAAGCGCGCGCCATCGTCGAGTCCTGCGTCGCGCTGGCGCAGCAGTTCGGCCTGGTATCGGTTGCCGAAGGCGTCGAGGACGGCGCCACGGCGAAACTGCTGCAGAACATGGGCGCCACGCTGCTGCAGGGATTCCTGTATTCGCCGGCGCTGCCCGAAGAACAGTTGCGCGAATGGGCGCGCGGGCACGGCATGCACTGAGTCGTCCGGTGGCTGCGTTCAACGGCTAGCCGATGTGGGCGAAGACGAGCGCCGTCACGTACAGGCCCGTTCCGAAGACGCCGTGGTTCACGGCGCTGCGCACGCAGTTGGCGAGGGGACTCGCCGTCCTGGAAGCAAGGAATCCCGATCCCATCGCCGGCTGCATGATCAACAGCGGTGCGGACACCGAGATCAAGCCGAAGAAGATCGCCGGGCCCAGCGTGGGTTCCTCGATCCATCCGGTGCCCGAGATCGCGACCAGCAGTGCGGCGAACGCGATGCCGACGCCGTAGTGCACCGACCAGCCTATCGCCGCCTCGCCTCGGACGGGCTCCGCCTTGGCGATGGCGTCGTGCACGAACCGGCCGCGGAGCACGTGGACGGCCCAGCGACCGATCAGCGCGAAGTCGAGCGTCCGCACGCCGAGCCGACGCAGCACGATCAGCCAGACGTCCATCACGAGCGTTGCGCCGCATCCGATCGCTACGATCGAAACAACGGTGGCGGTGGTCGACATGTCGAACCCTCGGGTGATTGCGCCGGGAGCAGCGCAAAGCCACGATACAAGTTGAAGTCGACTTCAACGCAAGGGGCGAAATGGACATCTCGCAAGTGGCCAAACAGACCGGCGTCCCGGCGTCGACGCTGCGCTACTACGAGAAGCAGGGGCTGCTCGTCTCGCTCAACCGTCAGGGCGCACGGCGGATGTTCGCGCCCTCGGTGATCCAGCAGCTCGGATTGATCGCGCTGGGCCAGGCTGCCGGTTTTTCGCTGCAGGAGATCAAGGTGATGCTCACGCCCGGCGGCCGCGTGAAGATCGATCGATCGCTGCTGTCCAGCAAGGCGCAGGAGGTCGACATTCTCGTCAAGCAGCTGCAGGTCGTGAGTCGCGGCCTGCGCCACGCGGCCGCTTGTCCCGCCCCGAGCCACGCCGAGTGTCCGACGTTCCGGCGTCTGCTGAGAGATGCCGCATCCGGCGCACTTCGCCAGGCGCCGAAGCCGCTCGTCGCGGGAGCCAAGCGAGCGTCGAGCGTCGGGCGGGCGAGTCGCGCACGCAAAGACGAGTGAAGCGGTCCTTTCATCGCAGGTAGACTGCGCGGCCGAACCCATCGCGGTGCAGGTCAACCATGTCGTTGTTCTCGCGCTTGTTTCGCAAGGCGCCATCGCGTTCGCCCGCTGCGGCTCCGGCGACGCAGCCGGCGTCGCCCAGCAAAGCCGACAAGGCGCAGTCACGGCCCAACGCTGCGGAACGCGCGCTGGCCGTGATGGCCGATGAAAAAGCGCTGCGGGTGGCCGTCGAGGCCCGTGACATCCAGGCCGTCGCCCGCCTGGTCGTCGCCGGCGTATCGACCCAGGTGCGCCAGGCGGCGGCCGACGCGATCGACGACCCGGACGTCTTGCGCCAGCTCATCCGCGACGTCCGCGGTGGCAACGACAAGAACGTCTACAAGGTCCTGACGGGCAAGCGCGATGCGCTCGTCGAGCAAACCCGCCGACTCGAGAAGTTGCGCGCCGAGATCGACGTCGCTGCGTCCGACCTCGAGCGACACAGCCAACGCCCGTACGACCCGCTGTCCGGCGCCCGACTGGCCCAGGTCGAGCATCGCTGGAACGCGGTGGCGGCACAGGCGGATCCGGAGGTGCGCGCCAGGGCCCAGCAATGGATCGACCGTTCGCACCAGACCATCGTCGACCACGAGCGCGAGGTGGCGGCCGAGGCCGCCCGGGTGCAGGCGGCTGCCGACGCGGCCGCCGAGGCGCAGCGCCTGCGCGAGGAGCAGGCCCAGGCATCGGCTCTCGCCGCGGCCGAGCAGGCGCGTGTCGTCGCCGAGCAGACGCGTGAGGTTTCGGAACAACAGCAGGCCGAGCAGCGCACGCTCCGCGAGATCGGCGAGCTGATCCGGAAAGCGCGCGCCGCACTGGGCGGCGGCAGCACGTCGCGTGCGGCCGGGATGCGCCGGTCGATCGATGAAAAGCTCGCGGTCGGCCCTGTCCTGCCGCCCGGCCTGGCCAGCCAGCTTCAACTGCTCGACAAGCAGCTCGACGAGTTGAAGGACTGGAAGAATTTTTCGGTGGCGCCCAAGCGCGCCGAGCTGATCGATGAAATGGAGGCGCTGATCGGCGCGACGTACGAACCGCTGGACCTCGCCGACAGGATCAAGCACCTGAAGGATGAATGGCGCACGCTGGGAAAGGGTGCGGGCGAGAACCTCGAAGCCGATCTGCAACGCTTCGAACAGGCCGTGGAGAAGGCGTATCAGCCTTGCGCCGAATATTTCGCGGCCCAGGCCCTGGTTCGGGAAGAGAACCTGCGGCGTCGCGACGCGTTGCTCGCGCAGCTGAAGGAATTCGAGGCGGGACACGACTGGGAGCGGGCGGATTGGCGGGTGGTCATCGGCACGCTGCGCGAGACCAAGCAGCAGTGGCGGGGCGTTGCGCCGATCGATCCCCAGGCCGGCAAGCGGCAGCAGGAGGAATTTTCCGCCGTCACCGCCGGAATGCAGGCGCGAGTGGACGCCGAGTACGCACGCAACGTGAAGGAGAAGGAGGCGCTGATCGAACGCGCCCGGCAGCTGCTTGCCAGCGACGATGCGCGCAAGGCCATCGAGGCGATCAAGGACCTGCAACGCCGGTGGCAGAGCGTGGGCCTGGTGCCGCGCGAGGTGGATCAACGCCTTTGGAGCGAATTCCGCCAGCACTGCGATGCGGTGTTCCAGAAGCGCCAGCAGGAATCCGCCGCGTACTCGGCGGGGCTCGAGAACAACAAGGCGCAGGCGGTCGCGCTGTGCGAGCAGCTCGAGGGCATCGCGGCGCTCGAGGGCGCCGAGTTGCTGGCGCGCGCCGGTGCGATCGGCGAGCTGCGCACTGCGTTCGAGGCACTCGGCGAATTTCCGCGGGCCGACACGCGCGAGCTTCGCAACCGGCTCGAACGGGGGCTGGATCGGTGCAAGCAATCGATCGTGCGCCAGCACGCACGCGACGCCGAACGCGGTTGGGACGATCTGTTCGAAGCCGCCGACCTCGTTCGGGCCTACCGGCTCGCCGTGGCGCGCAACGAGAAAGCCCAGCACGTCGACAGCTTGAAGGCGGCTGCGGAAAGCTTCATCGCGTCCGAGCGGCGCTGGCCCAAGCGCGGACTCGAAGCGCTCAAGGCGAGGCTCGCGCGCGAGGGGGCAACGGATCTGGCGGCCAACGAAGTGGCGCTGAGGACGCTCTGCGTCCGCGCCGAAATCCTCACCGAGACGCCGACGCCGTCGGAGGATCAGCCGCTGCGTCGCGACCATCAG
>NZ_JAJFBP010000037.1 GCF_020697055.1 Panacagrimonas sp.
GACGACGCTGGACGCACCCCCGCCGAACGGAGAACTGGCGACCTTGTGCGCCTTGGCCAGGCTCACCACCTCCACTTCATAGCGTCCCGCGACCGCGTCGCCGGACGCGCTGGCCTTGAAGTAGCCCTCCTGCGACACGGCGGTCGTCAGCTTGCCGATCGCGCTTCCCGCGCCCTTGAGCGCGTTGACCGCCGCCTGCAACGCGGACAGTCCGCCCTTGAACGTGCCCAGTGCCGAGAGCGTGACGTTGATCTTGCCCTTGGCCGCGCTCAGCCGCGCGTCCTGCGGCGCGCGCTCGGCCGCCACGAGCTGCGTCACGAGGCCATTGACGTCGAGGGTGCCGGCACTGCTGGTGATCGCGACCATGAGGACTCTTCTTTTTCGTGCTCGTATGCGCCGATCAGGCGCGGACCTCGATCAGGTGCGGCTCGTAGCGTGCGAGGTTGCGCGCGATGCGCAGCGCTTCCTCGCTGGGCATCTGCCGCAGCACCGTGCCGTCCTGCCGGTCGACGACGCTGACCACGACGCGACCTGAATCCTCGTCGATCCGAAAGTCGAGCGACGCGCCCGACTCGGCGGCACGCGCGACGAGCTCCTCGAGCGCGGCCTCGATCTCGACCGGCTGCGCGACCAGGGCCTGCGCAGCGGACGCCGAAATCGGCGCGGCGACCGGGCGCGTCGGCGGCGAAAACGCATGAAGGCCGTCTCCGCCTGCGGAGACAGCCCTGAAACCGATGGATGAAATTTCAGCGGACATGAGCACCACCTCCGGGTGGGCTTGCGCGAACGACCCGGAGCCTTCCTGTGGCTCCGGGTCTTCGCGTCACTCTTTTTCCGTCCTTACCCGCGGAGCAGGCTGAGAACGTTCTGCGGGGCGGCGTTGGCCTGGGCGAGCATCGCCGTACCGGCCTGCTGCAGGATCTGCGCACGGGTCAGGTTGGCGGTCTCCTTGGCGAAGTCGGCGTCCTGGATGCGACCGCGCGAAGCGCTCAGGTTCTCGGACGTCGCCGTGAGGCTGGCGACCACCGAGGTGAAGCGGTTCTGCAGCGCACCGAGGTTGGCGCGCGCGGCCACCGCACCGGCGCCTGCGATCGTGATCGCGGCGGCGCTGTGCAGCGAGATCTGGCCGGTGGCCGAGTCGTACGAGGCACCGACGCCGGTCTGCTGAGACACGCCATTGATGGCATTGACCATCTGGCCGGCACGCTCGGCGGCGCTGCTGGCGGCGGTGATCGCACCGACGCTGATGCCATTCACCGTGAAGCCGCCGGCGGCGACCGCGTTGCCGAAGCCGGTCAGGCCCGAGGCGGCAACCGAAAGCGCCGCACCGGTGGCTTGCGAGACCGAGCCGAGCACCGCGATGTTCGCGTCGGAGATCGACGAGAGCGCGATCGTCTCGCCCGCGTTCGCGCCGACCTGGAACTGCGCGCCGGTGAACGAGCCGTCGAGCAGCTTGACGCCGTTGAACTGCGTCTGGTTGGCCACGCGATCGATCTCCGACAGCGCCTGCGCGACTTCGAGCTGCAGGGCGTCACGATCCGACTGCGAGTTCGTCGCGTTGGAGGCCTGCACGGCCAGCTCGCGGATGCGCTGCAGGTTGTTGCCGACTTCCACCAGCGCGCCTTCGGCGGTCTGCGCCAGCGAGATGCCGTCGTTGGCATTGCGGGCCGCCTGGTCGAGGCCGCGGATCTGCGCGGTGAAGCGCTCTGTGATGGCCATGCCGGCCGCGTCGTCCTTGGCGCTGTTGATGCGAAGGCCCGAGGACAGGCGCTGCAGCGAAACCGCGAGCGAACCCTGCGAGGCATTCAGGTTGCGCTGCGCGTTCAGCGACATGACGTTGGTGTTGATGGTCTGAGGCATTTGAATACTCCGGTTGGATGTGAATCCCTCGGCGCTTCGCCTCGGGTGGGTCATTGCTTCGGCGGTATGCCTTGGCTATTTCCCTTAGCGGCGCGGCGGTCCGGTTCTTGAGGGCGGCGCCGCGGTGTCGACGAGCGGCCGCGCGCGACCGATCAGCGGAGGAAGTCGAACAACGACAGGCTCTGGATGCGCGCGTACGACTGCTGCGCGGCCTGCAGCGCCGTCATCTGCAGGTTCAGGCGCGACGTCGCTTCGGCGTAATCCAGGTCGCGCAGGCCCGAGAGCGTGCCCTGCGCCTGCACGTCGATGGTGTCGATCTGCGCCAGCGCATCGTCGACGGCGTGCAGCCGATGACCGACGGTGGCGCGCACCGTGTTGACCCGCGACATCGCGGTGTCGAGCTCCTCGAGCGCGCCGAAGAACGCAGTGTGGTGACGCGCGTTCGCCGCCGGGTCGGCGGGCGACGTGGCGAACAGCGCGGCCATCTTCTGGATCACCGCGAACATGTCCTGCGACTGGCTCGGCGTCACGCTGAACGTGTCGCCGTCCACCGGCGCGCCGCTGAGCGTCAGCTGCACGCCGCGAAAACCGATCGCGGTGCCGCTGGTATAGGCGCCCGAGGTGACGAGCGCGTTGCCGGCGTCGCGGACCTCGTAGTTGCCGGCATTGAAGCTGAGCGTGTAACTGCCGCCATCCCAGCTCGCCGCATCGACCACCTTGGCCGCATCGAGCTTGGTGAGGCCCGCGTTGGTGCCACCGGCGGCTACGGCAAACGTTCCGTTGCCGGTCATCAGGTTCTGGAACACCGCATCGCCGGCATCGCCGAGGGCGACGCTGCGCTCGGGACCGATGTCGACCAGGCGCGTGCTGGTGTTGCCCGAATACGTGGCGCCCACCACCGCCAGTACGAACGGCGCGGCGGCATCCGCGGTACCCGCGAACAGGTAGCGGCCGTCGCCGTCGCCGCTGTTGGCGATCGACAGCAGCTCGCCCAGTCGCGACTGGATCTCCTGTGCGATGGACTGGCGCGCCTCGGCCGAGGTCGTTGCGTTGTTGGCCTGCAATGCCAGTTCGCGCACACGGTTGAGCATTTCGGTGGCCGAGACCAGCGCGTTCTCCTCCAGGCCGAGGCGGTTCTGCGAAACCGAGCTGTTCTCGCGGTAGCGATCGAGCTGCGCGAGGTGCTGATCGAGCCCCGAGGCGCGGGCCCAGGCGCCCGGATCGTCCTTGGCGGAGATCAGGCGCGTGGCCAGCGCGAGTTCGTTCTGCGTGCGCGCCAGCAACGTCTGGTTGCGCAGGATGTTGGCCACGCCCTGGGCGTGGAGCATCGAGGTGGAGATGCGCATCGTGCGTTGCTCCTAGGCCGGGAAGGTATCCCTCTCCCGCTTGCGGGAGAGGGTGGTCCGAAGGACCGGGAGAGGGCATCGCGTATTGAAAGACCCTCTCCCCCGCCCCTGTCCCGCAAGCGGGAGAAGGGAGAGCACCCTGGATGAGTTCGCGGACATCAAGTTCTACCGCTGCGTCGCTGCGAGCAGCGTCTGGAACACGGTGTCGGCCACCGCGATCACCTGCGCGGCGGCCTGGTAGGCCTGCTGGAAACGCACCAGATCGGCGGCCTCCTCGTCGAGGTTCACGCCCGACGTGGCATCGCGCGCCGCGATCGATTGCGACAGCAGCGATTCCTGCGCGCTGCGGGCCACGCCCGCCTGCTGCGCCTGGTTGCCCACGCCCGAAACCAGCGCGGTGTTCGCCGAAGCAAACGTGTTGCGGCCGCCATCGAGCACGCGCTGCGTGCCCAGTCCCAGCAGCGCGCGTGCGTTGGTGTTGTCGCTGGAGTTCGCGGCGCTGCCGGCGGCCGCGGCCGCGAGCCGTGCGGGATCGGTGATCGCCACCGAGAGGTCGGCCGCGGCCCGCGCGGTCGGCTGCAGCGAGAAGCGATCGCCCGCGGCCGCGGCACCCGACACGGTGATGCGCAGGCCATCGGCGAGGAACGGATCACCGACCGTGCCGGTTCCGGTCATCGAAACCGCGGCGCCGGTCGAGGCGTTGCGCAGCGACCACGACGCGCCGTCGAACGACATCTCGTAGTCGGCGTCGCCCAGCTGCGAGACGTCGGCGAATCCGACATCGATCGCGGCGCCGCCGGTGTTCGTGCGGGCACCCAGTCCCGCCGAGCCCAGCGGCGCGAAGAAGTCGCCGCCGGCCGTGCCGGTGGCGTCGACGCCCAGACGATGCTGCGTGTTGAAGGCTTCCGTCAGTCCGACCGCGAGGCGGCCGAGCTTGGCGCGCGCCGGATCGATCACTTCGTGCTGCGCGTCGAGCAGTCCGCCCAGCGAGCCGCTGCCGATCTGCGCGGTGACCGCGATGCCGTTGAACGTGACGTCCAGGCGCCCGCTGCCGTAGGCGTCGTCGGCGACGCCCAGCGCGGCGGCGCGCGAGCCGATCACCAGGCCCTGACCGTTGCCGGCGAACACGCTGATCGAGCCGTCGTCGCCTTCGGTGGTGGTGATGCCGATCTTGCCGGCGAGCTTCTGGATCAGCTGGTCGCGCTGGTCGAGCAGGTCGTTGGGCGGCTGGCCGCCGGCGGCGCCGGTGGCCAGCGTGATGCGTTCGTTGAGCGCGGCGATGTCGCGTGCCGCGGCGTTGATCTCTTCCACGTCCTGGCGCACCCGGGCGTTGAGCTCGGACTGCAGGCTGTCGATCTGGCCAGAAAGCGAGTGGAAGCGCGTGGCCAGCGACTGCGCATCGCTGAGCACCGACTGACGGTTGGCGGTCGACGACGGATTCGCCGACAGATCGTTGAGGCTGTCGAAGAACGCGGTCAGCGGCGCACCCAGGCCCGTGGTGCTGTCCGACAGCCAGGTGTCGAGCTGGCCGACCACGCCTTCGAAGGCGGCGGCGCGCTCGTAGGCCGAGGTGTCGGCCACGATGCGGGCGCCGACGAACGCGTCGGTGATGCGCTTGACCGTCGAGGTGCTGACGCCGCTGCCGATGTAGCCGTCCCCTTGCGGGCCGCCCAGGCGCGAGACGAACTCGACGCGCTGGCGCGTGTAGCCATCGGTGTTGACGTTGGCGATGTTGTGCCCGGCCGTGTCCAGTGCCTTGCGATACCCCATCAAGGCGGAGATGCCGGTGTTGAGAAGATCAGCCATGGCTCAACCGAGGGACTCCGAACGGGTGCCTTCCCCTGTCCGGCTTATCGTCGCGCCGCCCATCAACTTGAGCAGCTTCGATGCGTAGGCCGGATCGGTGGCATAGCCGGCGTCCTGCAGGCCGCGTACGAAACCCTCGCCGTCGGCCCCTTCGCGCAGCGCATCGGCGTAGCGCGGATTGGACTGCAGGAAGCGCGCGTAGTCGTCGAAGGCCTCGCCGATGGATCCGTACGACCGGAAGTCCGCGCTGACCGACTGCATGCGTCCGCCCAGGTGTTCGTGCGTGGCCTTGTTGAGGCGCGCGCCGTCCCACGACGCGTCGGCCTTGATACCGAAGAAATTGAAGCTGGGCCGGCCGTCCGCATGACGCGGCACGTGGCGGCCCCAGCCGGTCTCGAGCGCTGCCTGGGCCACGATCGCCTCGGCCGGAACGCCCAATGCCCGCGCCGCACGCTCGGCGTGCGGCTTGATCTGGTCGACGAACGTGCGCGCATCGCCCGCTGCCGCGGCGGACGGCGCGCCCGCCGCGTCGATCCGCGCGCCACGCGCAGCCGACATTTCACGCGCGATGGCGCTGACCGGCTGGTAGTCGGTGAAGTCGCGACCGGTGACGGCGCCATTGGCGGCCTCGTTGCCGCCGCCCACCATCTGCCGCACCAGGACTTCGGCCAGACCCATGCCCTTGCCGGACGACAGGTGCAGCGCCATCTGCTGATCGAACAGGTCCTGGTAGAACTCGGTCTGCCCGCCGCCGAGCACGTCATCGCCCAGGTTGGCGGCGCGCGCCGACTTCAGAAGTTGCTGTGTGAACAGCGCCTCGAACTGCTGCGCGGCCTTGCGCACGCACTCCGGATCGTTCGCGCGCGCCGACGCCCTGAGCGACGCGAGCGCCCCCAGATCGGTGACCGCCGGCGTGGGCGCGGGCAGCGCCATCAGATGATGACCAGCTCGGCGCGCAGCGCGCCGGCCTGCTTGAGCGCTTCGAGGATCGCGACGAGATCGCCCGGTGATGCGCCGATCTGGTTGACGGCGCGCACCAGATCGTCGAGCGACACGCCGCCGTCGAGCACGAACATCTGGCCACCGGTCTGGCTCACTTCGATCGAGCTGCGCGGCACCACCACGGTCTCGCCCTTGGAAAACGGCTCGGGCTGGCTGACCGCGGGTTTCTCCGAGATGGTCACCGACAGCGTGCCGTGCGACACCGCCGCCGGCAGCACGCGCACCTTGCTGCCCACCACCACGGTGCCGGTGCGGGCGTTGACGATCACGCGCGCCGCGCCTTCGCCCGGCTGGATGTCGAGGTTTTCGAGTTCGGCGAGAAAGGCGACGCGCGCCGCCGGATCGGCCGGCCCGCGCACCGCGACGCTGACCGGATCCAGCGCCCGCGCGAATTCGCCGCCGAGCAGCTGGTTGATGCCCGTGGCCAGGCGCGAGGCCGTCGTGAAATCCGGAACGTGCAGATCGAGCTGGATGTCGGGTCGCGCATCGAACGCCGAGGCGACTTCACGCTCGACCAGCGCGCCGCCGGGAATGCGTCCCGACGAGGGCACGTTCACCGACACGCGCGACCCGTCCTTGCCCGAGACGCCCAGGCCACCGACGACGACGTTGCCCTGCGCGATCGCATAGACCTGACCGTCGGCGCCCTTGAGCGGCGTCATCAGCAAGGAACCACCGCGCAGCGAGCCGGCGTTGCCCAGCGACGAGACCGTGACGTCGATCGGCTGACCGGGCTTGGCAAAGGCCGGCAGCTCCGCATGGATCGCCACCGCCGCGACGTTCTTGAGCTGCGGGTTCACACCCGGCGGGATCGTCACGCCCAGCTGGTTGAGCAGGCTCTTGAGGCTCTGCACCGTGAACGGCGCCTGCGAGGTCTGGTCGCCGCTGCCGTCGAGACCGACGACGAGGCCATATCCGACCAGCGGGTTGGAACGCACACCGGCGACCGACGCGAGGTCCTTCACGCGTTCGGCATGCGCCGGCATGCCGTACATCAACAGCGACAGTTCGACCACGATGGCCAGCGCAAAGAAACGCAGGCGGAACGCCCGGCGTGGGCTGGACACGCCGTCGGGGAAGTGCGATCCACCTGCGTTGTTTTGCGCTCTGAGCTGCATGACGGGATTCCTTCTCCGGTTCCTAGAACGGGAACCAGGGCGAGTTGAAGAAGCGCGAGAGCCAGCCCTGCGCATTGGCATCGGCCAGCGCGCCGCGACCGACGTATTCGATGCGCGCATCGGCGACGCGATCGGACGAGATGGTGTTGTCGGGACGCACGTCGACCGGCCGCACGACGCCGCTCAGCCGCACGCGCTCCGAGCCCTGTCCGAGTTCGAGGTTCTTCTCGCCGGCCACGACGAGATTGCCGTTGGGCAGGCGCTCGAGCACCGTGACGGTGACGCTGCCGGTGAGCTGGTTGGACTGGCGCGTGTCGCCCTTGCCGTCGAACGCGCGCGATCCTTCGATTCCGAACGAACCGATCGGGGTGCCGTTGCGCGACAGCGGACGGCCGAGCAGCGTCGGGTTGGAGATCTCCGCGCTGCTGTCCTTGCTGGTCGAGGTCGCGGCCTCCTTCTTGGCCTGCGTCTTTTCCACCAGCAGCACGGTCAGAAGATCGCCCGCGACGCGCGCCTTGGGATCCTCGAACAGCGAAAAGCCGCTGCTCGCGTTGTAGATCGAACCCGGTGTCGCCTGCTGCGCGACCGGGCGATGCACGATCGGCGCGACCTCGTCGGCCTCGCGCACCGGCGAGGATGCGCCGCACGCGGCCAGCGCCAGGCTCAGCCCGGCGAAGAGGACGGGGCCCGCGTGACGGGGCGCGAAAGGTCGTGCAGTTCGCGCTGCAGCGCGCCCACTCCGATGCCGATCAGGAACAACAGCATCACGCACGCCAGCAGGCTGACGAACCCTTCCAGTCTCATTCGTTTCCCCGGCGACGACGCGAAGTGGGCACACGGCGCGGATCACAGGTTGTTGTTGACGTAGGCCAGCATCTGGTCCGTCGTCGAGATCGCCTTCGAATTCATCTCGTAAGCGCGCTGGGTCTCGATCATGTTGACCAGTTCCTCGACGACGTTGACGTTCGATGACTCGAGCGAGCCCTGGACGAGGCGGCCCAGGCCGTTGAGGCCCGGCGTGCCGGTCTGCGGCGAGCCGCTGGCCGCGGTCTCGACGTAGAGGTTTTCGCCCTGGCTCTGCAGGCCGGCGGGATTGATGAAGTCGGCGATCGTCAGCGCGCCGATCTGCTGCGATGCGGCTTCGCCGGTCAGGCGCACGCTGACGGTGCCGTCGGCGCCGACGGTGACGCTCTGCGTGCCTTCGGGAATCGTGATGCCGGGCGAGATCGCAAAGCCGCCGTTGGTGACGAGCTGCCCCTGCGAATCGACCTGGAATCCGCCGTCACGCGTATAGGCGGTGGTGCCGTCGGGCAGCGTGACCTGGAAGAAGCCGCGACCGTTGACCGCGAGGTCGAGCGGGTTGTTGGTCTGTTGCAGATTGCCCTGCGCGAACTGGCGATCGGTCGCAACGACGCGAACGCCGGTGCCCAGCGTCAGGCCCGTCGGCGCCTGGGTCTGCTGGCTGGTCTGGCCGCCGGCCTGACGCACCGTCTGGTAGAGCAGGTCCTCGAACGTGGCGCGACCGCGCTTGAATCCCGTGGTGGCGACGTTGGCGAGGTTGTTGGAAATGACCGTCATGCGCGTGGCTTGCGCATCGAGGCCGGTCTTGGCGACCCAAAGTGCCGAATTCATGTCGTGGTATCGCGCCGGTTTTGCGGCGCCTCCTGGCGGTTTGGTCCCCCCTGGTACAAGTTCTGGACCACCCGACCGACTTGTCGTCCCTCTCCCGCTTGCGGGAGAGGGTGGCGCGAAGCGCCGGGGGAGGGCCTTTCGATCCGCGACACCCTCTCCCCCACCCCTCTCCCGCCCGCGGGAGAGCAGAGACGCGACTCGCGCGTCATTGGTTTGGCCGGACATTTGCTGTCAAATGGCGCCCACTCCGACCTCACGGTCCCACCGGTTCCATCAGCGCTTGTCGTCGACTCCTCCGCCGCAATCACGGCTTCGCAAGCGCGTCCTGGTGCTCATCGCGGCGCTGGGCATGGTGGCCTACCTCGCCGGCGCCTTCGTCACCGACTACGACGCGCTGCGCGGCGCGATGCGAAACCTCGGCTGGAGCGGTGCGGCGCTGGTGCTCGGACTGTCGCTGCTCAACTACGTCCTGCGCTTCGTGCGCTGGCACTGGTACCTGCATGACCTGGGCCACGCGCTGCCCTGGGCGCGACACCTGACGATCTATCTGGGGGGCTTCCTGTTCACGGTGAGCCCGGCCAAGGCGGGTGAAGCGGTGCGCGGGCTGTATCTGAAAGAGCACGGGGTTCCCTATGCCGATACTTTCGCGGCACTGTTCGTTGAACGCCTGCTCGATTTCCTGGCCTATGCGCTGCTCGCGATCCTGATCGTGGTGCGATATCCCGACTACCGGCCGTTCCTGGGACTGGCGTTCGCGCTGGCCGCGGTGCTGCTGATCCTGGCGGGTCGCCCGGGACTGCCGCGCTGGATCGAGGGCCTCGCCGCGCGTCGTGGACCGCGTGTGGCCACGCCGCTGCGAGCGCTGGCGCAACTGCTGCAGTCCTCGCGCCGCATGCTGCGAGCCTCGCTGCTGGTGCCGGGATTGGCCATCGGCCTGGTGTCCTGGGGCGCCGAAGGCATCGGCTTCCACCTGATCTGCGAAGGCCTGACGTTGGACGTGCCGCCGATGAGCGCGACCAGCATCTACGCCATCGCGGGCCTGGCCGGCGCGGCGACCTTCTTCATGCCCGGCGGCATCGGCGGCATGGAAGCGGTCATGACGGCGCTGCTCACGGCGCTCGGCGCGCCGCTGCCGCTGGCGATCGTCGCGACGCTGCTGTGCCGGCTGGCGACGCTGTGGTTCGCGGTCTTCCTCGGTTTCTTCGCCATCGCCGCGCTCGAGATGCGCATGTTCCGCCCGATCGCCCGGCCCTCGACATGAACGCGCTCGTCGCCACCGAATCGTCGCTGCCGTTGTGCGTGGATCTGGACGGCACGCTGACGCCGATCGACACGCTGCACGAAAGCCTGGTCGGACTCGGTCGCGTCGCGCCGCTGAGCCTGCTGCTGACACCGCTGTGGCTGGCCCGGGGCAAGGCCGGGTTCAAGCGCGCGGTCTTCGAGCGCTCGCCGACCGACGTCGAGGCCCTGCCGTTGAACCGGGAGCTGCTGGCGTGGCTGCGCGCCGAACGCGATGCGGGCCGATCGCTGGTGCTGGTGACGGCTTCGGATCGCGCGACCGCCGACGCGGTGGCGCAGCGCGTGGGCCTGTTCGACGAGGTGATCGCCAGCGACGGCAGCACCAACGTGTCGGGCGCGAACAAGCGCGACGCGCTGCGCGCGCGTTTCGGCGACAAGGGTTTCGACTATGTCGGCAACAGCGGCGTCGA
This sequence comes from Panacagrimonas sp., assembly GCF_020697055.1. Lineage (GTDB taxonomy): Bacteria > Pseudomonadota > Gammaproteobacteria > Nevskiales > Nevskiaceae > Panacagrimonas. Next base: position 10,474 of record NZ_JAJFBP010000037.1, read on the forward strand.
TCTGCCGGTGTGGTCGGCGGCCGCCCACGCGGTGGTCGTCGGTCCGTCGACGCTGGCGCGCCGCGCGGCCGGCGTGAGCACGGTGCAGCGCACGTTCGAGACACCGCGCGCCGGGCTCAAGACCTGGATCAGGGCCGCACGCATCCACCAATGGGTCAAGAACCTGCTGATCTTCGTTCCGGCGCTGCTGGCGCACGACATCACACAGGCGCCGGTGCTGCTGGCGGCGATCCTCGCGTTCGTCTCGTTCGGGCTGTGCGCCTCGAGCGTCTACATCTTCAACGACCTGATCGACCTGCCGTCCGATCGTCGCCATCCACGCAAGCGCCTGCGGCCCTTTGCTGCAGGCGTGATCCCGGCGAGCCACGGCGTCGTCGCAGGCGCACTGTTGCTGCTCGGATCGGTCGCCCTCGCGGTGATGATCAACGGCTGGTTCCTGCTCGCGCTGGCGGCCTATTACGTTTTCACCTGGGCCTACTCGCTGGCGCTCAAGCGCTTTGCGCTGATCGACGTGATGACGCTGGCCGGCCTCTACACGATGCGCATCATCGCGGGCAGCGCCGCGACGCTGCTGTGGCCCTCGTTCTGGCTGCTCGGCTTCTCGGTCTTCCTGTTCCTGAGCCTGGGCATCGTCAAGCGCTTCGCCGAACTCGAGGATTCACGCCGCGAAGGAAAACTGACGGCGCACGGGCGCGGCTATTCCGCAGAAGACCTGCCGCTGCTGCAGAGCCTGGGCACCGCCGCCGGCTACAGCGCGGTCGTGGTGATGGCGCTCTACATCAACAGCGCCGTATCGGACGATCTGTACACGCATCCCAAGTCGCTGTGGATGCTGTGTCCGGTGATGCTGTTCTGGATCAGCCGCGTGTGGCTGATGACGACGCGCGGACTCATGCACGACGATCCGATCGTGTTCGCGCTCAAGGATCGCATCAGCCTGGCGCTGGCCGCGCTGATGGGCATCGGCATCCTGGTTGCGATCTAGATGCCGACGGTGCCGGGCAGCAGCTGGGGACGCTGGCCGCGCCATGCGCATGCGCAGTGCGTGCCGGTGAGCGATCGGTTTCGCGCGCCCGACTTTGCCGACGGCGCGCCCTGCCTGCCCTGGGGCAACGGGCGCAGCTACGGCGACTCGTGCCAGAACGCCGATGGCCGCCTGCTGCTGACGCAGGGGCTCGACCGCTTCATCGCGTTCGATCTCGACACCGGCGTGCTCGAGTGCGAAGCCGGCGTGCAGCTGGCCGACATCATCGACCTCGTGCTGCCCAAGGGCTGGTTCGTGCCGGTCACGCCGGGCACGCGTTTCGTCACCGTGGGCGGGGCCATCGCCAACGACGTGCACGGCAAGAACCATCACCGCGCCGGCAGCTTCGGTCACCACGTCACCGGATTCGAGCTGCTGCGCTCCGACGGCAGCACGCGCTGGTGCACCGCCGACGGCCAGCACGCGGCGTGGTTCGCGGCCACGATCGGCGGGCTCGGCCTCACCGGGCTGATCCGCCGCGCGCGCCTGCAGCTGCGGCGCGTTCCCGGCGCGTGGCTCACGGGGCAGAGCCATCGCTTCGGCAATCTCGCCGAGTTCTTCGCGCTGTCGCGCGAGTCCGATCGCGACTACGAGTACACGGTGTCGTGGCTCGACTGCACCGCGCGCGGCGATGCGTTGGGCCGCGGCGTGTTCATGCGCGGCAACCACGCGCCGATCGAAGGCCGCGTGCCGCGTGAACGGGCGCTGCGCGTTCCGGTCACGCCGCCGGTGTCGCTGATCAATCGCCTTTCGCTGCAGGCGTTCAACCGCCTGTACTACGCGCGCCCCTCGGCCCGGTGCGACGCGGCGACGTGGCACTACCGGCCGTTCTTCTACCCGCTCGACAGCGTCCTCGAGTGGAACCGCATCTACGGGCCGCGCGGATTCTTCCAGTACCAGTGCGTGGTGCCGCCGGAGCCGGCGCAGGACGCGCTCACCGGGATGATCGATGCGATCGCACGCTCGGGCAGCGGTTCGTTCCTGGCGGTGCTCAAGATGTTCGGAGAGCGTCCGTCGGCGGGCCTGCTGTCCTTTCCTCGCCCGGGTGCGACGCTGGCGCTGGATTTTCCAAACCAGGGCGAGGACACGCTGCGCCTGCTCGAGCGTCTGGACGAGATCACGCGCGCGGCCGGCGGTGCGGTGTATCCGGCCAAGGATGCGCGCATGTCGGCGGCGTCGTTCCAGCAGTACTTCCCGCGTTGGCGCGAATTCGGCGCCTTCGTCGATCCCCGATTTTCTTCGTCGTTCTGGCGCAGAGTCACGGAGCCCGTCTCGTGCAAAGAGTCCTGATCATCGGTGCGACCTCGGCGATCGCCGAAGCCACGGCGCGCGAGTTTGCCCGGCGCGGCGATCGCCTGTTCCTCGTCGGGCGTCGCGCCGACGCGCTCGAGGCGATCGCATCCGACCTGCGCCTGCGCGGTGCGCCGCAGGTCGAAATTCGCGCGCAGGACGCCAACGATCGCTCGGCGCACGAGACCATGATCGATGCGGCCGAAGCGGCCATCGGCGAGATCGACTCGGCGCTGATCGCCTACGGCACGCTGTCCGATCAGGCCGCGTGCGAGCGATCCGTCGACCAGATGCTCGCGGAGTTCGACACCAACGCGCTGAGCCAGATGGCGCTGATGACGCGGTTGGCGAACCGCTTCGAGGCGCGCCGTCGCGGCACCATCGCGGTGATCTCGTCGGTCGCGGGCGATCGCGGCCGTCGATCCAACTATGTCTACGGATCGGCCAAGGCCGCGGTCAGCGCGTTCACCAGCGGCCTACGCCAGCGTCTGTACAGGTCCGGCGTCACGGTGGTCACGATCAAGCCGGGCTTCGTGGACACGCCGATGACCGCGGGCTTCAAGAAGGGCGGACCGCTGTGGGCCTCGCCCGCCGACGTCGGCGGCGCGATCGCGCGCGCGATGATTTCCGGCCGGCCGGTGGCCTACACGCCGTGGTTCTGGTGGGCAATCATGCAGATCATCCGCAACATCCCGGAGACGCTGTTCCGTCGCCTGTCGCTGTGATCACTGCAGATTGATCCGGCTCTCCCGCACCGCGCGGATCGCCTCGAGCCGGCTCTTCACGCCGAGCTTGGCGTAGATGTTCTTCAGGTGGTACTTGACCGTGTCGCGCGTGACGAACATCGCCGCCGCGATCTGGTCGTTGGACATGTAGTTCACGATCATCGACAGGATGCGACGCTCGCGCTCGGTGAAGGCTTCGGCACCGCGCGTGGCCGAGGCCGCGGGTCCGCCCCGGCCGTCGCTTCGCACCTGGATTTCGGGCGCGATGATGTTGATCAGGCCGATCAGGAATTTGTCGCCTTCGGTCTCGCCGCCCTGCGCGGCGTTGGCACGCGGACGGATGTGCGCCAGCAGCAACTGGCTCACTTCCTCACCCTCGTCGATCAACGCACGCACGTAGCGTCCCGGCGCAGCCAGGCTCAACGCCTGGTCGAGCGAACGATGCGCCTGCGCCTCGTTGCCGGATTTCTTGTGCGCGAGCGCCGAGAGCACGTGGAGCTTGATCTGGCGATGCACGCGCGTGCGCAAGGTTGCCTGGCGCAGGCACGGCTGGATCAGGCGCAGCGCCTCGCGCGATTCACCGGCGTGCACGTGCAGCCGGATGCGGCCGATGACCGTGTCTTCCGAATCCTCGGAGATGCGCACCCAATCGGTATCCGCGCGCTCGCCTCCATCCTCGATGCGGCCCGCGATGATGCGCGCGCGATCCAGGCGACCGGCGACCAGCTCGCGGCGCACGCGTTCCCAGCCGATCAGCCGCACCGCGCGCGGCCACTGACCGCTGAAGGCGAGCTGTTCGGCTTCCTCGAGCACCGCCAGTGCTTCGGCCGACTCGTTGTGCTGATCGTGGATGCGTGCGATGGCGCGATACGCGACGACCAGGTAATCGTGGATGCCGGCGTGCGCGATGATCTCGCGAAACTGCCGGAACTGCGCCATCGCCAGGTCCAGCTCGTCGGCCTCGTACAGCGCCGCGATCCAGCCGCAGGCCAGGCATGCGGTGGACTGCGATTCGTCCACGTACATGCGCGGGTCCGACAGCGCGTTGCGGAACTGCGTCAGCGCTTCCTGCAGCTGGCCCTGCGACACCAGGGTCAGCGCGCTCTTGCCGATGGAATATGCCCAGGTGAACGTCGCGTCGGCGCCGTCACTGAGCGCGCGGCCGCGCGCGAGAAAACGCAGCGCCTCGCCGTAGTGGCCCGCCGCCATCCCGTGGTAGCCGCGTGCGTTGGAGACCGCGCTGAGTTCGAAATTGCGGAAGCGCGAGGGGCTCGCGACGCTGGTGTCGATCATGCTGATGACGTCGGCCATCTGCACGAGGTCGTCCTTCATGATCGCGACCATGCTCAGCGCCACGCGCGGATCACCGGTGGCGTAGGCGTCGGGCGGGATCGCCCGCAGCAGTCGCAGCAGCGGCTCGACCTTGCGATGGCGGCTCAGGAAGGACAGGGCCCAGACGATCTTCACGACGAGTCCGGGTCGGCGTTCGAGCTCTTCCATCGGCACCGTGTCGGACCAGCGGTCGACGGTGACCATGTGCCCGTCGGGCACGAGGCGCTCGGCCCACATCTCGAAGACCTCGGCGGCGTCGCCGTGATCGCCGGCGCTCGAGAAATGATGCAACGCCTCTTCGAAATAGCCTTCCTCGCGATGCCACTGGGCAGCGCGTCGGTGCAATTGACGCACGGCCTCCGGGTAGGCGGCGCGCAGGTGATCGCGCAGGAAGCGCGAAAAGATCGCGTGGTAGGTGAACCACTGCTGGTCGGACTCGACGCGGCGCACGAACAGGCCGGCGCGCTCGAGAAAGCCCAGAACGTCCTGCGCATCGCGCGACTCGAGCACCGCGTTGCACAGCGGCACCGACATGCGATCGAGCATCGAGGTCTTGAGCAGGAACTCCTGCACGCGCGGGTCCTGGCGTGCGAGCACGTTGTCGGCCAGGTAGTCCGCGAGCTCGCGCACCTGGTGCGCGCGCCCTTCGCGCAGCGACTGGCGCACCGCGGGGCTGTCCAGCGCCAGGCGATAGAGCTGCACCGCGGCGGGCCACCCTTCGGTGCCCTGGTGGATCGCCTCGACCTCGGCCGCGCTCACCTCGACATCGCCGGCGCGTTCGAAGAAGCGCTGCACCTCATCCTGCGAAAAACGCAGCTCCTCGGCGCGAATCATCATCGCCTGGTCGCCCACCACCAGACGCGGCAATCCGAGCTCGGGAACGACGCGGCTGGCGAGGAACCAGCGGATCGCGGGCGGGCTGCCGGCGAGCAGCTCGCGCAGGAAGCCCAGCATCATGCGGCTGCTGACGAAATGCAGGTCGTCGACGAATACGGCGACGGGCTGACCGAGCTCGGTCAGGCGGCTCACCAGCCAGTCGGTACGCGAGGTGACGTCCGACACGCGGCCCGAATCGTTGGCCGCACCGCCGAGGCGCGCCTCGGCGCGCAGACCGGACACCATTTCCTGGACGTGTCCGAGGAAACGCGTGACGTCGTTGTCCGTTTCGTCGAGCGACAGCCATCCGGTGAGCATGCCTCTGGTACGGCAGGCACTCTCGGCCTGCAGCATCAGGGAGGTCTTGCCGTGCCCGGCGGGACCCTGGAACACGACGACGCGCGCGGCCAGGTCGCCGAAGATCCGGCCCAGCAGCTGTTCGCGCTCGACAGCATGTCGGTGCGCTTTCGGCGCCGAAATCTTGTGATTGATCACCGGAGCAACGGGCAGCTGCTCGGTGAGCACCTTCGATCTCACGGGGCTCTCCCTTCCTGGATTGATGCGTCGAGAATGAACCAATTGCGCCTCGCAAGATTACCCTGAAGGGTAGTGTGCAGCCTGCCACCCGAACCTAGGGTGGAAAAGCACCGGGGCAGCGGCACACTCCTAAAACCCGGCAGTCGTTCAATTAGATATCTGGCGAGCAGGTACACAGGACCCGGCGATACGACCAGGCCCGTAACCAGTCTCTTAGTAGAGAGGAGAGCCAGATGCGCATTCGCAAATACGACTTCGACTATTCCCGACGCGCCTTCCTCGAAAAAACGGCGAAGGGCATAGGGACGACCGGCGTGCTCGCGCCCATGTGGGCCGAGGCCGCAAGCACCGGTGAGATCGGCAAGGCCTACCCGGACGAGCTGATGTCCATCGAGATGTTTACCAAGGGCAAGATCAAGACCGGCGACACGATTTCCGCGTCGAACGTCGAGGTGGTGAAGGACCTGATCGACCCGATCATCTACGAAAACGTCAAGAATCAGGGCCGCAAGATCGTCATCGTTCCGACCACCCGGGACATCACGACCCTCTACAACAAGGACTTCCTCGAAGCCACGCTGAAGAACAAGGGCCAGGCGAAGTTCGGTGAGGACGGCAACATCTGCATGCAGGACGGCAGCAAGTGGCAGGGCGGCACGCCCTTCACCGAGCCCAAGGACGGCAAGGAAGCGCTGACCAACTGCACGCTGAGCTGGGGCCGCCGCAACTTCTCGGGCTATCCGATCGAGTCCGTCGATCTGGGCCCCGACGGCAACGTCGCCTACCGCTACGAGTGGTTCTGGGCCGAGCTGCAGTATTCGGCCCGCGCAGATGGAAAGATCTTCTCTGGAGGAGGCGGTCGTGAAGACCTGCTGCGCCTGCAGACGGTGTTCTTCACCTCGCCCAACGACACCAAGGGCTCGTCGTTCCTCTCGGTCTGGTACTACGACCAGCGCAAGTTCCCGGACCTGTACGGCTACTTCCCGGCGTTCAAGCGCGTTCGCCAGTTCCCGACCAACCAGCGCTTCGAGCCGATTGCACCGGGCATGACGTTCTTCCTGTCCGACGCCTGGTCGGCCGGCGATCCGATGCTCACCTGGGGCGACTACAAGCTGATCGAGCGCCGTCCGTTCCTGGGTCCGGTGTCCGACAACTGGCAGGGCGATCGTCCGCGCTACAAGAAGAACCTGCATGGCGGCGCCAAGGGCCTGACGTTCTACGAGACCTACTTCCAGCTGATCCCGGAAGCCGTGGTCATCGATACGGCACCGACGGGCTTCCCGCGTGCGCCAGTCGGTCGCAAGCGCATGTGGATCGACACGCGCCACAACATGTACACGTCGAGCACCACGTTCGATCGCCAGGGCAAGCTGTGGAAGTCGTTCGAAACCGGATCGGGGCGCCAGCAGAAAGGCAACCTGGTCTTCAAAAACCGCGACGGCTCACCGGCCTGGTCGTGGGATTACGTGCACTGCCACGACATCCAGTCGAACCGCATGACGCGCATCCTGCACGACGAGACCATCACCGGCGGCTACAAGAACGAGTACGACCCGGATCATGACTTCTACAACGCGTACCTGACGAACTCGGCGATCGCGCGACTGGGCAAGTAAAAAAGACCTGGACGCAGCGGGGCCATTCGCACACGCGAAACGTTTTCCTCCTGCTCTGCCAGAGCACTCCGGCGTTCCCGATTTGGGACGCCGGATTTTTTTTGCGCGACGCAAACGTCGCGGCGCAAATCGATATCGAGAGTCCTCTGCAGCCAGCCGTTTTGCAGCGTTTCAGACCCTCATCGGAGCCCGCTCCGGCAGTCAGGGTCGGCCCTAATAGCGGTTCTACCCCCGGGGGTAGTGTGATGACGTTGGCCGACCCATAGCCTGCATCGACAGGGCGGTGCCCAATGAGGAGGAGAAAGTGGGAAAACTCATCAACATCGACAACGGCGGCACGCTGACCGACGTCTGCGTGATCGACGGCAACCAGGTCTATCGGGCCAAGACACTCACGACCCCGCATGATCTGTCGCGCTGCTTCTTCGACGGCCTCACGAAGGCCTCCCGCGCGATTTACGGCAAGGAGGATCTGATCGGGCTGATCACCAGCACCGATCACATCCGCTACTCGACGACGCAGGGTACCAACGCCCTGGTCGAGCGCAAGGGCCCGCGGCTGGGTCTGATCGTCACCGGAACGATGACGGTCGATTCGCTGAAGAAGGATCCCCGCCAGGCCGAACTGTTCGACGCGCTCGTCGGCTCGCGCGTCGCGTCGCTCGACCTCAAGCTCACCGGCAGCGATCTCGAGATCGCGGCGGTCAGGGCGGTCAACACGCTGTCGTCGGCAGGCGCCAATCGTGTCATCGTCGCTCACGGCGGCAGTGATCGCGCCGAAGAAGAAACACGCGTCAAGAACCTGCTGCTGCGCAAGTTCCCGCAGCATCTGCTCGGCGCCGTCCCCATCCTTTACAGCCACGAGGTGGTGGCCGACGAGGACGACGTCCGTCGCACCTGGACCGCGCTGTTCAACGCGTTCCTGCATCCGGCGATGGAGCGCTTCCTGTACAACGCCGAGCACAAGCTGCGCGCCAACAAGGCGCAGAAGCCGCTGCTGATCTTTCGTAACGACGGCAACTCGGCACGCGTGGCCAAGACCATCGCGCTCAAGACGTACAGTTCGGGCCCGCGCGGCGGCATGGAAGGCTCGCGCGCGATGGCGGCGCACTACAACTTCAAGCATCTGCTCACGATGGACGTGGGCGGCACCACCACCGACATCGGCGAGGTGCGCGAAGGTAACGTGCGCGCCGATTCGCGCGGACAGGTCGAAGGCGTTCCCGTCTCCTTCCCGCTGAGCGACATACACAGCGTCGGTGTCGGCGGCAGCTCGATCATCAAGGTCGTCGACGGGAAGATCAAAGTCGGTCCGCAGTCGGTGGGCAGCGCACCCGGACCCGCCTGCTTCGGCCTGGGCGGAACCGAGGCGACCATCACCGACGCGTTCCTCGTGCTCGGCCTGCTCGATCCCGAATCCTTCTTCGGCGGCGATCTGAAACTGGATACCGAGCGTGCGCGTAACGTCATCCAGGAGCGCGTCGCCAAGCCGATGAATCTGTCGGTCGAAGCGGCGGCTGAGGCGATGGAGAAAGCCTGGGTCGAGAAGGTCGCGAGCAGCCTCAAGGAATTCACCACGCCGGACAAGGAAGCTGTGCTCGCCGCGTTCGGTGGTGCGGGTCCCTTCGTCGTGTGCAAGGTCGCCGAGGCCGCGGGCATCTCCCGTGTGCTGATTCCTGGACTGGCCGCGGTGTTCTCGGCCTTCGGTCTGGGCTTCTCCGACATCGGCCACACCTACGAGGCCCCGCTGCGGGGTCGCGACAGCAAGGCCCTCAAGGCGGTGAGCGAGGAGCTCCAGGATCAGGCCACGCGAGGCATGTACGCCGAAGGCTTCGATATCAAGGATTGCGAAGTCGAAAGCCATCTGCTGGTGCAGGGCAAGACGATCGATGAGCGTCGTCCGCTGGCCAACGGTTCCCTGCCCTCAGACCTGCCCAAGGACGCGCTGCTTTCGGTCTCGCTGTCGTCGACGCGTCGCATCCCGCATCCGACGCTCAAGGGCGCATTCGGCGGCAAGAAGGTCGAAGCCGTCTCCGGCGCCAAACGCAAGGTCGGCGGAAAGGATCTGCCGCTGTATCGCGTCGAGGAGCAGAAAGCGGGCGCTTCGGCGGCCGGTCCTGCGGTGCTCGAGGAGGCCTACTTCACCGGACGCATCGACGCCGGCTGGAAGTTCGAGATCAACAACAGCGGCGACATCCTGCTCAGCCGCGGCTGAGGCAAAACGAACACGAAGATAGAGAGGAGAGACACCCGATGAGAGTGCTCATGACTGAGAACCTCCGTATCAACCTGGATACGGAGATGTGGGAATGCCGCCACTGCGACAAGGTCCTGATTTCCGCCCGTGACAACTACAAGCGCGGATTGCTGGCCTATGACCGCGACCCGCGCGAGATCCACAAGCCGCTGCTCGACCCCACCAAGTACGTGCTGACGTATTCGCCCGATCCGACCTGGTGCCGGCTGATCGAGTACTACTGCCCGCAGTGCGGCGTGATGACCGAAACCGAGTACCTGCCGCCGGGGCACCCGCCGCTGCGCGACATGGAGTTCGACATCGACGCCATGAAGGAGCAGTGGAAGCACCGCGACGAGGTCCTCAAGGAACCGGGCGGCAAGGACTATCCGCGCGCCAATCGCAACCGCACGCACTCCGGCCAGCCGATGGCTCGCCTGTTCACGGGGGAGAAGCCGGCATGAAACGCGTCTCCGTCGATATCGGCGGCACCTTCACCGACTGCTTCGTCGCCTGGGACAACAAATACATCGAGTCCAAGGCGCTCACCACGCACCAGAACCTGGCGCTCGGATTCAACGAGGCGCTCAAGAACGCATGCGATGAGCTCAACATCACCGAGCACGACCTGCTCTCGCAGGTCGATTCGGTGCGCTATGCCACGACGCTGGGCACCAACGCGCTGATCCAGCGAAAGGGTCCGCGCCTGGGCATGCTGACGACGATGGGCTTCCGCGCCTCGGTGCCCTTGGCCCGGGCCAAGGGCTATGCCACCGGACTGCCGCACAAGGAACAGATGGACGTTCCGAATGCCCAGCGCCCGGATCCGATCGTGCCGATCCCGATGATTCTCGAAGTGCGCGAGCGCATCGACTACAACGGCGAAGTCCTGCTCAAGCTCGACGAGGAGGATCTGCGCCAGAAGATGCGCGAGCTCGTCGACAAGGGCTCTGAAGCGATCGTCGTGGTGCTGGCCAACTCGGTGGTGAATCCGGAGCACGAACTGCGCGTGCGCGAGGTGTTCCTGAAGGAATACCCGGGCCACATGCTCGGTGCCATCCCGATCCTGCTCTCGCACCAGGTCGGCGGTCGCAAGGGCGAATATGCCCGCGCGATGTCCACGATCATGGACGGGTTCCTGCACTCGACGATGTACCACGGCCTGGGTTCGCTCGAGCTGAACCTGCGCAACACCGGCTACGACAAGCCGATGCTGTGCAACCACAACTCGGGCGGCATGGCGCAGCTGAATTCGACCGACGCGCTGCAGACGGTGCACTCGGGTCCGGTTTCCGGCATCGCGGCCAGCGAAACCCTCGCGCTGCAGACCGAGCTGGGCAACATCGTCGCCACCGACATGGGCGGCACCAGCTTCGACATCGGCATCGTGGTCGAAGGCGGCGTCAAGTATTACGACTTCAATCCCGAGATCGAGCGCTGGATGGTCGCAGTGCCGATGGTGCACCTCGTGACGCTCGGTGCCGGCGGCGGCTCGATCTGCCAGTACGACCGCATCTACAAGACCGTGCAGGTAGGTCCGGAGTCCGCGGGTTCCGACCCGGGGCCGGCGGCCTACGATCGCGGCGGCATGCGCCCGACCGTGACCGACGCCGACCTGATGCTCGGTTATCTGGATCCGGCGAACTACGCCGGCGGCCGCATCAAGCTCAATCCGAAGCGCTCGAAGCAGACGCTCGAGGAGCTGGCTGAAGAGCTCGACGTCGACCTGGTCGAATGCTGCAAGCTGATCAAGCAGACCGTCGATGCGAACATGGCCAATGGCATCGCCCGCGAGCTCCGTACGCGTGGTTACGAGCCGGTGAACTTCACCACGCTGGCTTACGGCGGCAATGGACCGCTGCACGCGTGCGGCGTTGCACGTGCACTGGGCGTCAAGACCATCCTGGCCCCGCCGTTTGCGTCCACGTTCTCGGCGGTGGGCGCCGGCAACATGAACCAGATGCACATCCACGAGCTGTCGACTTGGACCGTGCTCTACCACGCCACCACGAAGACGCTGTTCCGCGATTACGCCAAGTTCAATGGTTACGTCGAAGAGCTCGAACGCCGCGGTCGTGAGGACCTGCTGCGCCAGGGCTTCGATGCGAACGAAATCAAGTATCGCCTCGAACTCGACATGCGCTATGGCAACCAGCGCGTGACCACCGCCGTGGTCACCGACCTGCATCGCATGAACTCGCAGTCCGACGTGCTCAAGCTGATGGAGCAGTTCCACCAGCGTTACGGCGAGCGCTTCGGCAAGGGCAGCCAGGTGACCGAGGCCGGTGTGCGCATCAACTCGGTGCGCGTGTGCTCGTTCGTCGAGACCCCTTCGGTGAACTTCGCGGGCCTGAAGCCGGAAGGCCCGGGCAAGAAGCCGCCTGCGCCGACCAGCCAGCGCAAGATCCACTTCGTGGGTCACGAAAAGGCGCTGGACACGCCGATCTACGGGGAGGACGCGCTCGCGGCCGAAACCGAGATCGACGGGCCGGCCATCGTCGTCACCAAGGCGACCACGTACCTGATCGAACCGGGCTGGCGCTATCGCGCGACGGCACAGCGCGCGGTCTGGTTCACCCGGAACGACTAGTTGTCCTACCCCGTCGCGCCACGCGCGACGGGGCTTGAACGTAATTGGAGGGTTCAATGAATGACATGACCATCACGCCCGAGGACAAGCAGCTCCTCGACAAATTCCTGAAGGACAACCAGCTGTTCTACATCGCGGATCCCGAGATCATGCACGACCATGACATCGGCCCGCGCAGCGAAGAAGAGGAGCGCCTGCTCAGCGGCCCCACCGATCCGCACCTGATCAACATGGTGCGTGGCCGCATCCTGGCCGCGATGGATGAAGGCAACACGATGATCGAGCAGATGGGCGCGGCGCCCGGTGCGAAGTGGGGCGACATCGTCGCCTCCATCTTCACGGCCAACGGCGACCTCTCGATGATCGCGCCGCACGGCGTCGTGGGCTTCGCCGCCTGCGTGCACTACCCGATCAAGTACATCATCAAGTACTGGACGCACGAGCCCACCGTCGGAGTCCACGACGGCGACGGGTTCATCCACAACGACCCGCGCTACGGTGGCATCCACGGCACCGATCAGTCCTGCATCATGCCGGTGTTCTACAGGGAGAAACTGGTCTGCTGGGTGTCGTGCACCATCCACGAGGGCGAGAACGGAGCCACCGAGCCGGGCGGCATGCCGCCGTCGGCCGAAAGCCGCTACGACGAAGGCCTCAAGATGTCGCCGTTCAAGGTCATCGAAAACTTCCAGCTGCGTCGCGACCTGGTCACGTTCCTGCAGAACATGGTGCGCGACCCGAAGCTGCAGCTCGAGGACATGAAGGTCAAACTGCACACGTGCCTGCGCATGCGCGAGCGCGTGCTGGCAATCCTGGAGGAATTCGGCGAGGAAGCGCTGACCATCTCGCTGCGCCAGCACATCGAGGACGTGCAGGAAGAAGTGCGCCGCCGCATCGAGGAACTGCCGGACGGCACCACGCGCGTCCTCACCTTCCCCGATTCGACGCTGCGCGAGAACGCGCTGCTGAAATTCAGCATGGCGGTGACGGTCAAGGGCGACAGGATGACGCTGGACTTCCGCGGTTCGTCGCCGGAGTTCATCAACCGCGCCATCAACTGCAACGCGGCGTCGCTCAAGACGATGCTGCTGACCAGCTACCTGCAGAACGTCTGGCCCGATCTGCCTCAAACGATGGCGGTGTTCGGCCCGATCAAGATGCTGTTCGACGAAAAGTCGGTGCTCAACGGCTCGTTCGAAACGCCGCAGCCGATGAGTCTGATCCCGCTGTTCAAGGCGATGACCATCCCGACCATTCCGATGGCCAAGCTGAGCTACTCGCTGCCGCACCGCTACACGGCGATCGTGGCGCCGCAGTACGACCAGCCGGGCACCTTCATCTACGGTGGCCTGACGCAGAACGGCGAGAACGTCGGCAACTTCTGCGCCGACATCAACGGCAATGGCCAGGGCGGTCGCAACCACCGCGACGGCGAGCATTCGGTCTCCCCTCCCTTCGCCGCCAACTGCGACATCGGCGAAATGGAAGTGATCGAGGAAGAGCTGCCGATCGTGCGCCTGGGCGCCTTCACGCTGACCAAGGATCGCGTGGGCTTCGGCAAATACCGCGGCGGCCTGGGCTACGAGATGATCGCGTCCACGCGCGGCACGGACATGTGGGGCTTCATGACCGGATGCACCGGCTCGCTGTTCACGCCGTCGCAGCCGCTGTTCGGCGGCTACGGTCCCCCGGTCTACCCGCTCTGCAAGATCCAGGACATCAACATCTTCGAACAGCTCGCCAAGAATCCGGGCAAGATCAAGTTCGACATGCTGGACATGATGAACAACCAGACGGTCGAAGGGGGTCGTTATTCGACGCACCCGATGGCCATGACGTTCGAGCTGTGCCAGAACGGCGAGGTCTACATGATGTGCCAGGGCACCGGCGCCGGTTACGGCGACGTGCTGCTGCGTGATCCTGCGCTGGTGATCAAGGACATCGAGGAAAATCTGATCTCGCACGACACCGCGCGCGACATCTTCAAGGTGGTCTTCGACTCGGACACCCTGATTGTCGATGCCGAAGCGACCAAGGCGCTGCGCGATGCCGAGCGCAAGAGCCGACTGAAGCGCGGCAAGCCGTTCGACCAGTTCGTCAAGGACTTCGTCACGCCCGAGCCTCCCGAGTACCTTCCGTACTACGGCAGCTGGGACGATCCGACCGTCATCTACGGCACCAGCAACGGCAAGCGCATCAAGATGAAGGGCACCGAGATCCAGAGCATGTTCATGCCCAATCCGAAGGACGAGAAGATCAAGGCGCTGGAAAAGCAGCTCGCCTCGGTCAAGGCCGAACTCGACGCCTGTCGCGGCGAGGCCAAGAAGAAGAAGTAGGCCTGGACGAACGCAGCACCAAGGCCCCTCTCCCGGCCATCCGGGAGAGGGGCTTCTTCATTTGCGGGTCCGTGGCGGGATGCGCGGTCGCGGTTCGCGACCGCTTTCCCGCTCTACAGGTTCTTGACGAAGAAGTCGCGCGCGGCCGCGCTGGTTCCCTCGAAGCCTTCGAGGTAGGACGCATAGTGGTCCGCCTTGACCACGTGCAGCTCCTTGGGCTCGCGCGCGAGTTGGAACATTTCCAGCGCCAGATCGGTCGGTGTCGCCGAGTCGGCATGGGAGACGATCATCAGCAGCGGCGCCGGCGCGATCAGCGGCATGTAGCCGGTCACGTCGTACTCGAGCAGATATTCGAGCGAACGCACCGTCACCTTGTTCTCCCAGGTGCAGTTGGGCACTTCCTTCACGTACTTGTGGAAGTAGTTGTAGGTGCGCAGGCCCGGAAAGGCGCAGGGCTCGTCGGGTTTGTCGGTGGCCACCTGCACGTACTGCGACGGCTGGCCCTTCATCCGCAGCGCGCGATCCTCGTCCAGCATCTTCATGAAGTCGGCGACGTCGGACAGGCGCAGGAACTGCTGGATGTTCTTCCAGCCGTTCACGAACGGCACCTGGCTGACCACCGCCTTCACGCGCTTGTCGAGCGCCGCCACGGCGAGCACCGCACCGCCGCTGTAGCTCGTACCCCAGACGCCGATGCGATTGGAATCGATCTCCTTCTGCTGCTGCGCGAAAGTGATCGCGCAGCGATAGTCGCGTCGTTGCGCGGTCGGATCGATGTCGTGACGCGGCTGGCCGTCGCTCTGGCCCAGGCAGCGGTTGTCGTAGACCAGCACCGCGAGGCCCCCCTTGCAGAAGACCTCGGCGTAGCGGTCGAGCGTCATCTCCTTGACCGCGGTGAATCCGTGCGACATCACCACCGCCGGATGCGGTCCCTGGCTTGCGTCCGGCACGTACAGCCACCCGCGCAGGGTCACCCCGTCGGCGTTGAACTCGATGTTGCGGCGCATGGTTCGACTCCTTCGACCTGGACGGATCGAAAGTATCGGCGTGCCCCGGGTGGCCGGGAACCCGGCGCGGGTTCGGCCTTGTTCCAGGCTGCTATGACCCCGCGCCGCTCCCCTCTGATCAGGTGATCTTGAATTCCACGCCGGCCTTGGCGAGCTCGACCTCGACCTGCACGAAGCCGGTGTGCGGGACGCGCTCGTCCTGGCGATCCCCCAGCTTCGCCGCCTGCGCGGCGAGCTGCTCGGGGACGTCGGCGCCCATGCCCAAGTGCACGCCCTGCGTGATCGTCACGTTGGCGATCTCGAACGAGCCACCGCCCGCGCACAGCACCGTGCGCGTCGGCGCCTGGTCGGAGACCAGCCAGATCAGTCCCGGCGTCACGGCTTCGGGTCGCAGCAGTTCGAGCGCGGCGGGCGGCAGGATGTCGGCGGTCATGCGCGTTGCGGCGCTCGGCGCCAGGCAGTTCACGCGCACGTCGTTCTTGGCGCCTTCCAGTGCGAGCGTCTGCATCAGCCCGACGAGCGCCATCTTGGCGGCGCCGTAATTGGACTGGCCGAAATTGCCGTAGAGACCGGTCGACGAGGTGGTGAACACGATTCGGCCGTACTTCTGGTTGCGCATTGTGTCCCACACCGCCTTGGTGCAGTTCACGGCGCCCATCAGATGGACGTCGACGACGGTGCGGAAGTCGGCAAGGTCCATCTTGGTGAACGACTTGTCGCGCAGGATGCCGGCGTTGTTGACCAGGATGTCGATGCGGCCCCACTGGGCCATCGCCTCGCCCACCATCTGACCCACGGCGGCGACATCGGTCACCGACGCGCCGTTTGCGATCGCCTCGCCTCCGAGCGCACGGATCTCCTCGACCACCTTCTGCGCGGCGCTCAGCGAACTGCTGGTGCCGTCGACCGCGCCGCCCAGATCGTTGACCAGCACCTTGGCGCCGCGTCGCGCCAGCTCCAGCGCATGCGAACGGCCCAGGCCGTTGCCCGCTCCGGTGACGATCGCGACCTTTCCATCGAATCTGAGCTGCTGCGTCATGCGTCCTGCTCCCGTGTTCCTGCGGTTCGAAGCCGCCAATGATGCCATCGCCCGTACGGGGCGGTCCTACCCGCCGGGGCCAATGCACGAGAAAAGCCCCCTCCCCCGGATCAGGGGAAGGGGGCAAGCGGGGTGAACCGTGGAACCGGGTCGATCAGGCGGCCTTGCGCACCGAGGCGTCGGCGGGGGCGGCATTGCGGCCGCGCGTCTGGCGACGCAGCGACGGGCTCTGCAGCGTGGTGTTGATGGCGCGCAGGATGTGCAGATTCACCGGCACGCGGGCCAGCGTCTCGACCGACAGATGGCGCGCGCCGGCGACGATCTTGATGCAGTCCGCCGCACCGCACTGGCAGATGAACGGGCGGTCCATCTCCCACTCGGTCGACGGGTAGAAGAAGCTGAGGATCTCGCCGGGCTGCACGTCGCGGGCGGCGACCACCGTGCGGGCGGTCGTGTCGATCACGGTGTTCGGGTCGCACGAGTGGTTCAGGTGCGACAGCACGTCGAGCTGCACGTGCTGGCCGGGACCGACCTGCACGGTCAGATAGCTCTGCTCGGCGAACGGCGCATCGTCGAACATCGCGATGACCTCGCCGGCGACGAAGGCGCGCTTGGCGAACAGCGCCGAGCCGTAGGCCACGGCATCCTTCATCACGGTAACGCTATCGTTCTGCTCGAGCATGGGAATCTCCGGTGCGCGCTGGTTCGGTGCGGGAAATCGATCCGCAGGGCTTCGTGTTCCTGCGATGACCCCACGCTACGCCCGGGCGGTATCGGCCCTAGGTCAGGCCCCGGAAACTTGATGTCAGCTTTTTTTCAGACGCTGTGGCCAGCAGGGCACCGGTCAGTGTCGGCCACGGACAAAACGCGCTCCAAAAGGGCGTATGTGTGAAGCCGCCGACCACACTGAACACACCGAAAAGGCCCACCGCGGTGCCTTCTCGCGGTCCTCCGGCTGCACCAGCATTTGCCAACGTCGGTTCGGTGGCCGAAGCACGGGGCGCCCATCGACTGATTCATCACGATCCGCTGCTTCTTCGGTATGTTTCCGGCGCCCGGAATGGGAAGAAATCCGTCATTCAGCCCCAGGTGGGCCGTCCCCGGCGTCCCGCCACCAGCGCGTCGAGACGCTTGCGCCAGGCCGGATCGCGGTCGGCCCAGGGCAGGAAGCGCGCGCGCTCCAGGCTCAGCAACACGCACTCGGTGATGGCGGTGACGGTCGCGTTCCGCGGCTCATCGGACAACAGCGCGGTCTCGCCGAAGGCGTCGCCTTCCCGCAGCAGCGCGATCTCGATGGCTTCGCCGCCGCCGGTCCCGCGGCTGACGGCGACCGCGCCGCGAACCAGGATGTAGAACCGGTCGCCGGGTGCGCCCTGGCGGATGATCTCGCTGCCCGGCAGCACGCGCTCGGTCAGGAACGCGCGGCTGACCTCTTCGAGCAGCACCGGATCGGCGCCTTCGAACAACGGCCATTCCGCCAGCCACGTCGCGGTCACCGCGGCATGCTCGCCGTTGTCGCTGAGCTGCAGGCCCTGCTGGCGCCGCCACATGCGCGCATAGAGGCCATCGGCCTTCGACACCAGCTGCGCGTGCGTGCCCTCCTCGACCACGCGCCCGCCGTCGAGCACGACGACGCGATCGCACTCCGCGGCCTCGGTCAGCCGATGCGTCACGCGCAGCACCGTGAAGCGTTCGCGCAACGCGCGCAGCGTCGCGTTGATCGCCCGCTCGGTGGCCGGGTCCAGCGCGCTGGTGGCCTCGTCGAGCAGCAGAAGTTCGGGCGATCGCAGCAGCACGCGCGCGATCGCAACGCGTTGGCGCTGTCCGCCCGACAGCCGCGCGCCGCCGGCGCCCAGGTGCGTGTCGTAGCGCTGCGGCAGCAGGGACGCGAAGGTGTCGACCTCGGCCATGCGCGCGGCGACTTCCACTTCGGCGTCGCTGGCGTCCAGCCGCGCGAGGCGGATGTTGTCGCGCAACGTGCCTTCGAACAGCACCGTGTCCTGCGGCACGATGCCCAGGCGCGCGCGCAGCGAAGACTGGCGGTATTGGCGCAGGTCGACGCCGTCGACGCGGATCGTCCCCGTCGTCGGATCGCGAAAGCGTGCGATCAGGCTCAGCACCGTGCTCTTGCCGCTGCCGCTGGGGCCCACCAGTGCCACCGACTCGCCGCGACGGACGTGCAGATCGACCCCGCGCAGGATCGGCGTGCCGCGCGGCGAGAAACACACCTGCTCGAACACCAGGTCCTTGAGCATCGGCGGCATCGTGTCGGCCTGCGGCACGTCGTTGACCTCGGGACGCTCGTCCAGCACTTCGCGCACACGACGCAGCCCGGCCGCCGCATTGAGGAAGGTGTGAGCGCTCGAGGTGAGCGTGGCCACCGCCGCCCCCAGCGTCAGCAGCACGCCGTTGAACGCCACCAGTGCGCCGACGCTCAGGTGATCCTCGAAAGCGAGCGCCGCGCCGGCGATCAGCACCAGCACGTGCAGCACGAGCATGCCGGCGTTGGGAATGCGCTCGGCCAGGTAGCTGGCGAAGTTGAAACGCTGGGCGCCGCGCGCGGCCTCGTCCAGACGCTCGCGCGCCTGGTCGATGCTGTAGGCCTCCAGGCCCAGCGCCTTCACCGCGTTTTGCGACTCGATGTTCTCCTGCACCAGGCTCAGGACCGCGGCCTCCTGGCGACGTGCCTCGAGTCCGAGCCGCGCGGCGCGCGGCAGCAGCACGCGCGGTCCGATCCAGCACAACGGCGCGAGCACGAGCACCACCAGCGCCAGTTCCCAGCTCAGCGCGAACAGCGCGATGCTCAGCACGGCCACGCTCAGCACCGCGCCGAACACGTTGGGCAACGCGCCCACGACCAGCGCCTCGACCGATGCCAGGTCCGTGGAGAAACGCGCCAGCAGGTCGCCCGGCCGCACGGAGCCGAAAAACGACAGCGACAGCGACTGCAGGTGCGCGAACACCCTGGCGCGCACATCGCGCATCACCTGCGCGCCGAGACGCGCATAGAGCCGGTCGCGCCAGATCATCGCGCCGCAGGCCAGTGCCAGGCCCACGACCAGCAGTCCCACGAACAGCCCGAGCCGGCCGCTGTCGCGCGGCACGATGGCTTCGTCGATGAGGAATTTGAGGCTGAGCGGCAGCGCCGTCTGGAACGCGACGTCGATCAGCAGGCCGACCACCACCGCCGCCACCAATCGCCGGTGCGGCGCCAGCAGTTCAAGCAGATCGACCAGGAATGGGCGAAGGCTCATGCGCGCCGTGGATCAAGGAGCGCGCAGTATGTTTCATCGTCAGGCCATGCGCAGCAGCGAGGCCGAGGCCTGGTCGTTCTGCTCGGCGGTGCGCATCAATTTCACCTGCATCTCGAACTGGCGGGCGAGCTGGATCATCGTGACCATCGATTCGGCCAGGTTCACGTTCGAACCTTCCAGCGCGCCGCTGCTGATCGAAGCGCCCGACGCGGGCTCCAGCGTCTCGCCCTGGCGCGCGCGCATCAGGCCATCGGCGCCGCGCTCGAGTTGCTGTGGCAGCGCCGTCACGACCTTGAGACGACCGATCGTCGTCGGCGCTTCGGGGCCCTGCCCCAGCGGGACCACGGTGACGGTGCCGTCGCCGCCGATCTGCATCTGCACGTTCTGCGGCACCGACAGCGGACCGCCGTCGCCGAGCACGAGGTGTCCGGCGCCGTTGCGCAGCACGCCATCGGCACCGACCTGCAGGTTGCCGGCCCGCGTGTAGGCCTCCGAGCCGTCCGGGGCCTGCACCGCCAGCCAGCGATCCTGCGTCAGCGCAACGTCGAGCGGGTTGCCGGTCTGCATGATGCTGCCGACGCTCGCATCGAAGCCCTGCCCCTCGAGCGCGGTGTTGACGCGCGTGGGAAACGTGGCGCCGTCGACTGCGACGGCCTGCTGCGCGGCGAGCTCGGCCTTGAAGCCCACGGTGCTGGCGTTGGCCAGGTTGTGGCTGTTGACGGCCTGCGCGCGCATCGTCTGCGCGGCGCCGGTCATCGCGATGTAGAGGGCTCTGTCCATGGGGGTTAGGCGTTAGGCGTTAGGCGGTAGGCGTTAGGCGTTGGCGGTGAGACTGGCGGAGCGCTTTTTCCTACCGCCTACTGCCTAACCCCGCCTCACCGAATATTGATGATGGTTTGAGTGACCTGATCGCTGGTCGAGATCATCTGCGCGTTCGCCTGGAAGTTGCGCTGCGCGGTGATCATGTTCACCAGCTGCTCGGTCAGATCGACGTTGGAGGCTTCCAGTGCGCCGGACTGGACCAGGCCGAAGCTGCCGGAACCGGCGATGCCGCGGATCGCGCTGCCGGCGTTGAAGCTCTCGACCCACACCGTGTCGCCGATCTGCTGCAGGCCCTGGTTGCTCGGGAACGTCGACAGCGCGAGCTGACCCAGCGGCGAGGACTGGCCGTTGGTGTAGCGCGCCTGCACCACGCCGCCGTCACCGACCTCGATGCCGCTCAGTCGACCGGTGGTGTAGCCGTCCTGGCCCAGACGGGCAACCGAGAAGCGCTCGCCGTATTGCGACGACGCCGACACGTTGACCGTCAGGTTCAGCGGCGCCGAACCGGTGGTCGTGGCCGCCGCCGGCAGGAGGATGTCGCCGCCGACCGGCGAGGTCAGCGCGCCGCTGGTCGAGTACTGCAGCGTCTGCGCGGTACCCACGTCGACACCGTCGACCTGCGAGTACATCTCCCACTCGTTCGGGTTGGCGGTCTTGACGAAGAACAGGCTCGCCTGGTGCGCGGCACCCAGCGAGTCGTAGATCGTCACCGCGGTGGTGTGGTTGAAGCTGTTCGGATCGGTCGCATCGAACGGCGCGACGGTCGGCACGGCGGCGTTCGCGGGCAGCGTGTAGCCGGCCTCGATGCGCGTGGTCGCGGCCGGTGGATTGTCGGCGGTGGACATGCGCAGGTCGGTGAGCTGCGCGGTGTCGAAACTGTTGGTGCCGGCGATCGGCGGGAACACCTGCAGCCGCTGGCCGGAGGCATTGACGACGTAGCCGTTGCGGTCGGTGCCGAAAGCGCCCGAACGCGAGTAGACCATCGAGCCGCTGTCCGACAGCGTGAAGAAACCTTCACCGGAGATCGCGAGGTCGAGCGCGTTGTTGGTGAAGTTCACCGTGCCCTGCGAGAACTGCTGGGCGACGCGATCCAGGCGCACGCCCGAACCGATGGCGTTGTCGGCCAGGCCATAGGCGCTGACCGGAAAGAAATCCGCGAACTCGGCACGCGACTGCTTGAAGCCCGTCGTGTTGGCGTTGGCGATGTTGTTGGCCGTGACCGACAGATCGGCCTGGGCGGCGTTGAGGCCGGAGAGTGCGACGCGGAAGGACATGGATCGGCTCCTGGAAAATGGGAATGAGGTCGCTGTCGCGATCGGATCGATCAGACGATTTCGCGGACCGCGGACAGCGCCACCGGGTCCATTCCGTAAAGGTTGAGGCTCAGGCCCGAGCTGCCCAGCGAGACGCTGCTGACCATGCCCATGACCTGCGTATCGAGCGCCGCGGTCGCACCGCCGCTGAGCGCCGTGGCGCGAACGCCGTAGCGGCCTTCGGGCAGACGCGCGCCGCTTTCGTCGAGGCCGTCCCACGTGAAGCTCACGTCGCCGGCCGGCTGCGTGCCCAGATCCAGATGCCGCACGACCTGGCCGCTCGAATCGACGATGTCGACCGCGACCGCACCGCTGGCTTCCAGCGCCGCCGAACCCGACAGGCCGCCTTCGGCGAACAGGTAGGCGCTGTCGTCTTCCACCATCACGCCGTGTCCGACGAGATTCGCCGCCTGCAGCGTCTGGTTGGAGGTCAGCGCCGTGTTCAGGCCAGAGAGCGACGCGTTCATCTGCTGGATCCCGGACACCGTCGAGAACTGCGCGATCTGGCCGAGGAACTCGCCCGACTCCATCGGTTTGAACGGATCCTGGTTCTTCATCTGCGCGGTCATGAGCTTCAGGAACGCGTCCTGGCCCAGTTCCGTGCGCTTGGTGTCGCCCGACTGCTGGAGCGCGAGCCCCAGGTTCGAATACGTGTCGTTGACGCTGCCGACGGCCATCGCTCAGGACTCCTCGATTACTTGCCGAGCGTGAGGGTGCGCAACGCCAGCTCCTTGGCGGTGTTCATCACCTCGACGCTCGACTGGTAGGAACGCGAGGCGGAGATCATGTTGACCATCTCCTCCACGACGTTGACGTTGGGTGCGTAGACGTAGCCCTCGGCATCGGCCAGCGGATGACCCGGCTCGTAGCGCTTCTGCGCCGCGGCCTGGCTTTCCACCACGCCGAGCACGCGCACGCCCGCGGACTCTGGATTGGCCGCATCGAGCTGTGCCTGGAACATCGGCATGCGCGCGCGGTAGACGGACTTGGCATCGCCGGCGACGCTGTCGGCGTTGGCCAGGTTCGATGCGACGGTGTTGAGTCGCGCGGACTGCGCCGCGAGCGCGGAACCGGCGATGTCGAAGATGCGGAAGCTGCTGCTCATTGCGGTTTTCCCCTTGCGCCTATTCGCCGGTGATCGCGGTCAGCAGGCTCTTGAGCTTGCCGTCGAGAAAACTGATCGAAGCCTGGTAGCGCAGCGCCGAGTCCATGAACGCGGCCTGCTCGGTCTGCACGTCGACGGTGTTGCCGTCGACGCTGGGCTGCAGCGGCACGCGGTACTGCAACGCCGCGTCGGCCGGGGTGCCGGTACCGTCCAGATGCGCCGCGTGATCGGTCTGCAGCGGGCCGCCGCTGGCGGACAGCGCCTGTTCGAGCGCCGCCTTGAAATCGAGATCGCGGGCCTGGAAGCCCGGCGTATCGGCGTTGGCGATGTTGCCGGCGAGCAGCGTCATCCGCCGCTGCTGGATCTGCAGCGCGTGGGCGTGAATGCCGAACAGTGGATCGGTGCCGGCCATGCGGGCTCCGGAAAAAGGTGTCCGGAGCGGGTGCTACAAGGCTTGTGCCAGGCGGTTTTCGGGGGGTCGTGACGGTTATCGGCCACTGCCCGACGAACTTTAGCGGTGTGCGACGGCGGGATGCGCTTCAGACAGACCTACACCGTCTGCAGGCGTTCCAGCACGCCTTCGGCCAGATCGTCCGCGCTGAACTTCGCGACGAAACGGTTCGCGCCGACTTTCTGCGACATGTTGTAGTTGAACGCGCCCGACAGCGAGCTGTGCAGCATCACGTAGAGATTGGCCAGTCGCGCGTCGCGGCGGATCTCGGTGGTCAGGCGATAGCCGTCCATGTCGGGCATCTCGACATCCGAGATCAGCATCAGCAATTCGTCCTCGGGTTTCACGCCGCGATCGGCCATGCCCTGCAGATAGCGCAACGCCTCGCGACCGTTGGCCACCGTCGTGCATGGCACGCCGAGTTCCGAGAGCACGCGCTCGATCTGCGTGCGCGCGACCTTCGAATCGTCCGCGACCAGCGCGCGCTTGCCGCCGGCACCGATGCCCTCGAAGCGCGCGCGCAGGTGATCGGAAAGTCCCGGCGGACTGCCCACGACGTCAGCCAACACCTTCTCGACGTCGATGATCGCCACGAGTTCCGGTCCGACGCGCGTCGTCGCGGTCAGGTGCGCCTGCGGCCCCGAAGGCGGCGGTTCCACCGACGAGACGTCGACGTGGACGATGCGATCGACCGCGCGCACCAGGAAGCCCTGAACCGAGCGGTTGAACTCGGTGACGATCACGTGCCGCGCGCTGTGGCCGCTGGGTTCGCCGCCGACGGCGCGGTGCAGGTCGATCACCGGAACGACCTTGCCGCGGATCTCGGCGATGCCCGCGACCTGCGGATGCATCTCCGGCGTCCAGCTGAGCTTCGGACAGGGGATCACTTCCCGGACCTTGAACACGTTGATGCCAAAAATCTGGCGTTCGTCGAGACGGAATAACAGCAGCGCGAGGCGGTTGTGCCCGGCCAGTTGCGTGCTGCGGTCGATGCTGTCGAGCAGTCCGGCGCCCATGGAAGCCCTGGAAAGTCTGGAAAGTGCGGAATTCGCGTCCTCCCCCGGCAAGTTGTGGACCAGCGCCGATCGCGCCGCTGCCGATGCGAGATTCCGGCCGGAACAGGTCTTGCACTACACGGGCATGATCTATCTGCGCTCACGCCACGGCTGGTCCATCCACAAGTTGCTGGCGCCGTCGGCGGTGCTGCTGATCCTGCTGTGGGTGTTCGTCGGCGATCCCGCCGCGGCGGCCGAGCCGCAGTGGCAGTCGGTGCCGATGGTTCGCGAAGCCGCGGTGTCGCACGCGCAGCAGGCAAGCCCCGCCGGTGCGCAGCTGCAGGCCGGGCGCCTGGACGAGCGCCTGCGACTGGCGGCATGCCCTGCGGCCTTGATGACGCGCACCGCCTCGGAGACCCCGACCGCGATGAGCGTGGAAGTCCGCTGCGAAAGTGCGAGCACCGCATGGAAGCTGTTCGTGCCGGTGAGCGTGCGCGTGCAGGTCCCGGTGCTGGTGGCGAGCCGTGGCCTGGCCCGCGGACAGTCGGTGGGCGCCGGCGATGTCGACGTGCAGATGCGCGACCGCGCCAACCTGGGGCCGGCGTGGTTGTCGTCACCCGATGACCTGCGATCCGAGACCGACGGCACGGCCCGCGTGCTGTCCCGCGCCGTGGCCGCGGGCAGCGTGCTGTCGCCGTCCCAGTTCGCCAACGCGCGCGTCGTACGTCGCGGCCAGTCCGTGACGCTCGTCAGCCGCAGCGGCGGCTTCGAAGTCCGGGCCCAGGGCAAGGCGCTGTCCGACGCCGGTACCGGTGAGCGCGTGCGGGTCGAAAACCTCAGCTCGCGCCGCGTCGTGGAAGGCGAGGTGCGCGCCGACGGCAGCGTGTCGGTGGCGGTGCTCTGATGGGCCTGCCGCGACCGATCAGCCGCTCGCTTCCGGTGATCGACCGTTCGTCGGTCGGGCTCAAGTTGCTGCGGGCGCGGCCGCTAAGCCGGTCGAACGACCCCGTTCCCAACGCCGGGAATCGGATCGCGACGACATCGGCAACGGCCCCTTTCATTCCGTTGTACCTCGCCGCGATCCCGCCTCCCGGCACCGAGCAGCCGTAGCAGTGAGTGCGCCGCCATGAGTACGACGAAAATCGATTCCGCTTCAGCCTCCCCGGTCGGTGCGACCGGCGCCGCCGCCCCCGTGCGACCGGTCGCCAAGGCCGCGCACGATGGCGCCCCGGCCGCCACGGTCGGCCATGCCGCCAAGCTCGGACAGGATTCGGTCGAGCTCACCGGCGAAGCCCGCGTGATGCAGGAACTCGAGCAGCGCGTGCAGGGCGAGTCCGGCGTCGACGAAGCCAAGGTCGCCGAGATGCGCCGCATCCTGGCGCAGGGCCTGTACACCGCCGATCCGTCGGCGATCGCGGGCCGGTTGATGCAGCTCGAATGGGCGATCGGCCGCGGCCACTGATCCGAGGTTCTCCCCCACTCCGACAGGACACCTGTGACGAACGATCGGTCGCAAGCCTCTCGCACTGAAACGCCTTCCGCGCTCGACGGCGCCGTCGTTGCGCGCCTGCGCAGCGGCCTCGACAGCCTGCTCCAGCTCACCGATCAGCTCGGCCGCGTGCTCGCCGTCGAACGCGAGCGCCTGGTCGCGCGCGACTGGGACGCGATCCTGCAGCTGATCGAGGACAAGGACAGCCTGGTTCAACGCCTGCAGGCGCAGTCGCAGGAATTCGAGAAGTGCTGCGCCTCGGCGATCAGCGACAGCGGCGCCGCCTCGCTGCTCGCGATGCTCGACGCCGCGGGCCTGGGCGCCGCCCATGCGACGCTGCGGATGCGCGCCGCGCACATGCAGCGCGCCAATCGCGAGTCGCGCGCGCTGCTCGACCACCACCACGCGCGCGTCGATACCGCGCTGCGCCTGATGAATCGCGCCGACGCACCCTCGTCGTCGACGCTCGGCCTGTACGGCCGCGACGGCTATTACGCGCGCGGCGCCGCATCCGCCACCACCGCGTCGGTCGTCCAGGGCGCGGGCGGTCGCATCGGCGGTACCGGCCGACGGCTGGCTGAGGCCTGAAGTCGGCCGCAGGCCGACACGCAGGCCCGAGGGCCGTAGCGTGTCGAGCCCATGAGCCGATCTTTTGGGCCCGGATTCTTTCGACGCGCAGGCGCCAGCGGCGCTGACGCAGCCGTGCGCCCGGATCCTGCATCGGACGCCGCCGCCAACGAACCGGACGTGCGCGAGCCCGGCACGCCCGCACCCGCCACGCGTGAAACCGCGATGCACCAGGATCTGGATCGCCAGCAGCAGGAGCGCGATCGACGTCGCGAATGCTGGTCGCTGCTGGCCGCGCTGCAGATGCTGCGCGCGCACCTCTGGATCGGACGCGTCGGCGAACCCACCAAGGGGCTGAGCGTGATCCTGGCAGCCGACGCCGAGCACCAGAGCGCGTTCCTGATCGATGCGCTGCGCGACTCGGCCGACTTCACTCCCGGCACGCCGATCTATTTCGACACGCAGGTCGAAGGCCGGCGGCTGCGTTTCGAATGCGAGCTCGCCGAGATCGTCGCGTTCGACGGCGGCCCCGCCTATCGCGCGGTCGACCCGCACGTCGTGCTCGACCAGCAGCGTCGCAACG
Organism: Panacagrimonas sp.; assembly: GCF_020697055.1. GTDB lineage: Bacteria > Pseudomonadota > Gammaproteobacteria > Nevskiales > Nevskiaceae > Panacagrimonas. The sequence continues at coordinate 37,661 of NZ_JAJFBP010000037.1, forward strand.
CCTATCGCGTGCGGGTTCCGGCGAGCCTGCGCGTGCCGGCTTCGCTCAGCTCCCCCTCGTTCCGCTCGCCCGGTCGCGTGCTGGACCTGTCGACGCGCGGCTGCAGCACGCGGGTCGAATCACCGGTGAAGCTGGGCCGCGGCGACGCACTGCGCGTGCAGTTCAAGCTCGGCGAGCTCGACGTCGCCTGCGCCGCGACGGTGCGCCACGTCGAGTCCTCGGGCGGCGCCGCGCGCATTGGCATGGAGTTCGACGTCGTGACCGCCGCAAGCCCCGTGCGCGGCGGAGCGCCGCTCGGGTCGACCGACGTCCCGTCGCTGGAACAGGCCGTTGCGCGTCTGCAGCGCGAGATCCTGCGGCGTCGCCAGGAGCTGCAGCAGCAGCAGTAGCAGGGGCGGTCCCGACGGACCGCGGGAAGCCAGCTGCTGCGGCATCGGCGACGACCTGCGCCGCGCCTTTTTACCGATCCGTCACGGGAACCGGTGGCGGCTTGCGATCGACCGGCGACTCGATCGCGTCCTGGCGGGCACGCGGCGCCACGCCGATGAGCGAATCGCCGCGAGCCGCGCCCGGCTGGCCGCGCAGCACGGCATCCCGGTTCGACGTCGCCGCGGCGGGGCCCGGTGATCCGGCGCCGAACAGCGAGGCCAGCGGCGAGTTGGCGTACGTCGAGATCGCCACGATGATCAGCAACACCACGATCGCGACGGTCTTCAGCCAGGACCTGCGGGCGAACGCAGGCGCGCGTTCGATCGGCTCGCTGCGATCCTCGCCTTCGATCGGCCCGTCGTCGCCGACCGGCGCGGGCGGCCGCGATTGCGGGAGCAGGCCGACCAGGCGCGAGGCGATGCGCCGGAGATCGCGGGGGACGACGGCGGCCACGTCCGGAACCTTCTCGAACAGCGCGGTGAGCCGATCGATCGCGGCGGCCGGCGAGAGCGCTGCGAGGACCGCCGCTTCGTGCCAGGGGTCGAGGTCGAGCCGGGCGAGCACCGAGACGACCGTCAGCAGTTGTTCGTGCCGATCGTCGTCGAAGGGCGCCTGCAGGAAGCGGTCGAATGCGGGATCGACGCGCGCGCGATTCCCGCGGCCGATCATTCCTTTCATGGAGCGTGTCATGGGATGAGCGGCGTGGGCGCCAGCGCAGCCGCCGACGGCGCGGGTGTCCCGGCCGGGTCCAGCGCGCGTGGCAGGCCCGGCAAGGTCGCCCACGCCAGCAGGACCAGCAGTCCCATGCCCGCCGCGCAGGCCAGTCCGGTCAGGTCGCGCGGAGATACGCGTGAGATTGGCTTCATGGGTCCGTGTTCCTGTGCGTCGAGCGACAAGAGCGCCGCTCGCGAAGAGCATGGCCGACCGCCGCAGCGGTGTCGGTGCGCCACCCCTCGCACCGCCGGGTGACCCGGGGCGCGATCCCGTCGTCACGAAGTGTTCATCCGGGATGAACGATACTGCTGGCCACCGGTCCCTCCGACGGTCCGGCGATCGACCTGCAACTGCCCTCCAGCAGGCTTAGCGCGACCAATGCGCACGGCATCACGGCGGCCCCTCCTGTCGGCTGTGACGCCACGCATCAAACATCGCGTGATTCCCATGAGACCCAAAGAAGACTTCGATCCTGCCGCCGCGGTGCTGGCCATCAAGCAGCGCAAGCGACGGATCGTCGACCGCTACGCCAGGCCGGACGACTTCATGGGGTGGATCCAGTCCCTGGCGACGCTCGTGCCGCTCTCGGGCCTCTGGCTGGTGGTCGCGATCGGCGCTCCCTCGTCGCCTGGCCTGGTCGCGCTGGCGACCGTCGTGATGGCGCTGTTCCTGTTGCGCGTGTTCGCGCTGATGCACGAATGCGGACACCGGAGCCTGTTCCGCAGCGCCCGGCTCAACTCGATCTTCGGCTTCGTTTTCGGGGTGATCTGCGGCATGCCGCAATACGTCTGGGCCGCTCATCACAAGGTCCACCACGCGACCAACGGGAACTGGGACCGATACCGCGGGCCGCTGGCGATCCTGTCGGTCGAGGAGTTCGACGCGCTGACGTCACCGCAGCAACGCGCCTATGCCCGCGCCCGCAACGTCCGCATGGCACCGCTGGCCGGGTTCCTGTACGTGGTGCTCAATCCGCGCCTGACGTGGGTCGAAGGCACCGCGAAGATGCTGGCGCACGCGGTGCGAATGAAGTGGCGTCGACCCGCCGTGCCCATGAGGGACCACCTCGCCTCGTATCGCTCGCCGCACTGGAAGTCGGCGGCCGAATACCGGCACATGACGCTGAACAACCTGGTCCTGCTCGGCGGATGGGCGTCGATGGCCTGGCTGATCGGGCCTGCGACGTTCTTCCTCGTGTACCTGATCAGCACCTCGCTGGCCGGCGCGGCCGGGATCGTGCTCTTCACCGTGCAGCACAACTTCGAGCATTCCTACGCCAGCGGCGATGAACATTGGGACTACGACCAGGCGGCCCTCCACGGCACGAGCTTCCTGGTGCTGCCCGCCTGGCTGAACTGGTTCACCGCCAACATCGGGTATCACCACATCCACCACCTGTCCTCGCGCATTCCGAGTCACCGACTGGCGGCCTGCCACGAAGAGCACGCGACGTTGTTCGAGCAGGTGCCGCGGCTGACGCTGGGCGATATCGGCGCGTCGCTGAAGTTCGTGCTGTGGGATACGCGGTCGCGTCAGCTGATCTCGGTGGCCGAGCACGCGCAGATGGCGCGGCCCGCGTGAACTCCAGCACGCCCGCCCATCGCGGCCGCGAAACCGGCCGGAGCCATCGTCACGCGCCCTGCCGCACGCTCCCCGGATATTGGTAGGGCTTGGACCACGGCGGACAGGCGTACTGCACCGCCATGTTCGGATGTTGGGGATAGAGCGGATGCCGCGCCCGCACCTCGCTCCACAGATACGCGCGCGTCCCGATGAAGCTTTCGCAATCCGCATAGGGGCACGCCGGTCGGCTCTCGACGAGACGCGCCACGCCATTGGGGAACGTGCGCGTGCAGTCGGCACACCAAAGGTGAGCTTCGGCGGATTTCCAGAAGCGGCCGCGGATGCCCATCCGGCGCGGCGTTCCGAACACGACCGGACCGCCCAACGTCTGCTGCAGTTGATCGTTGTTCATCGATCGCGCCGGTGCGACGCGGGATCCGCCGTGCACGACACGATGGCGTCCGCAGCCATGACCCGATGAAGGCTTTCCGTGGCCGGACCCGTAACCCCCACCGCCACGACCGGGTCCCGGCACACGGACGGCATCCGCTGTTCGGGGCGATCCGACACCGGAAAATGATCGGCAGGCGTCGCGTCGGTGAAAAGCAGGCTCATGGGCACCTTGGGCAGCCGGGCGAAGTCGACGCAGTCGACGCGGAATGCGCCGTCGCGGCAGGTTGGCAGCGTGGTCCTCGCGCGGACGTTCGTCGGTACGCTGACGCGCAGAGCGCGAGCTTGCGCCGCCATCGGCCGGTGCATCCGGATCCCGCAGGGATCCCTTCGCTCGGCCGGAACGTGTCGTCATCGGCCCACGCTTCGCCAGGATCCTTGCACCGTGACCGCCCCAGGCCCCGTCCTCGCATCCGACGTCCCCGCCCGCGCCCGCACCTCCGCCTATCCCGAGCCGTTCGCCTCGCGCATGGCCGGCCGCAGCAAGCAGGCGCTCGGCGATCGGTTCGGACTGACGAATTTCGGGGTGAACCGCACGACGCTCGCACCGGGTGCGACCTCCGCGCTGCGCCACTGGCACTCGGTGCAGGACGAGTTCGTCTACGTGCTGTCGGGCCATCCCACGCTGGTCACCGACGAAGGAGAGACCCGGCTCGCACCCGGCATCTGCGTCGGCTTCAAGGGCGGCCAGGCCAACGGACATCACCTGGTCAATCGCACGTCGGAAGCGGCGATCTACCTGGAGGTCGGCGATCGTCTGCCCGGAGACGCGGGCTTCTATCCGGACGATGACCTGAACGCGCGCAAGGACGCCGACGGGTCGTGGCGCTTCGAGCACAAGGACGGCACGCCGTACTGACCGGATCGGCGCAGCGATCGCTCCGGCGCGGATCGGCCGACGCGTGACGGGGCTGCGGGTCTGGCGCGTGGCCGCAATGGCGCCGACGTCGCTTCGAACAAGGATGACGAAAACGGACGCGCCGAATCGTTAAGTAGCGCACAGATGCCCGGTCCGCCCGCCCCCATGCTCGAGCATGAAATCAGCACGCGCGCACGCCAGCCAGAAAGGTCGCCCTCCCGGGTCGAAGGGCCGGACCGCGGAGCCGGCGCAACCGCTGCGTCGCAACCGGCTGATCACCCATCTGCCACGTTCCGAGCGGGCCCGCCTGCTGTCGGTATGCGAAACGGTGCCGATGCGTGCCGGGGTCTCGATTGGCGAGGCCGGAGCGCGCAGCACGCACATCCTTTTTCCTCTGTCCGGTTTCGTCTCGCTGACGGCGGAAGTGGAGGGACATCCCCCGCTGGGAATGAGCCTGATCGGGAACGAGGGGATGGTGGGAATGACGCTGGTGCTGGGCGTGGACGCGGCACCCGCACGCAGCGTGGTGCAGGGCTCGGGCTCCGCATTGCGGGTGCTGCCCGAGCAGTTCAGAAGCGCGCTCAAGGACTGCCCGAGACTGCGACGCACGCTGGACCGGTATCTGCACGTGCAAATGGTGCAGCTTTCGCAGAACGCGGCCTGTATCCATTTCCACTTCATCGAAGCGCGGTTGGCGCGGCAGCTGCTGATGACGCAGGACTGCGTCGGTGAGGATCATTTCCACCTGACGCATCAGTGCCTCGCCGATCTCCTCGGTGTGCGCCGAAGCGCGATCACGCTCGCCGCCGGCGCTCTGCGCGCCCATCGGGCCATCTCCTACTCCCGCGGCAACATCCGGATCCTGGACCGGGAACGACTGGAGGGAGCCTCGTGCGCGTGTTACGGGCTCGGCGTCGACGCGTACGCCGCGTGGCTCCCGTGATGCCACGCCGGCGTCGACATTACGGCTGGGTGACGTCGGCGGTCGAAGCCTTGCCCGCTGTCGCCCATGGCGTGGCAGGCAGCAATCGATCGGTCTCCGCCCGCACGACGGCGTAGCACTCGCAGGTGACCCGCTCGAGATGGGATCGGTCCAGCACCGTGATCTGCCCGCGGTGATAGTGGATCGCGCCGGCTTTTTGCAGGTGTCCGGCGGCCTCCGTCACGCCTTCGCGCCGCACGCCCAGCATGTTGGCGATCAGTTCCTGGGTCATCCTCACGTCGTTGCCCTGCAGGCGATCCAGAGACAGCAGGAGCCACCGGCAAAGCTGCTGATCGATGGAATGATGTCGGTTGCAGACCGCCGTCTGCGACATCTGCGTGATCAGGGCCTGGGTGTAGCGAAGCATCAGGACCAGGAATTCTCCGTGCCGATCGAACTCGGCGCGGAGCCGGCGCGCGGAGAAGCGAAAAGCGGAGCCCGCGCTCTGCACGACCGCACGGCTGGTCGTGCTTTGCCCGCCCATGAAGAGCGACACGCCGACCAGGCCATCGTTTCCGACGACGGAGATCTCGGCGGAAGCCCCGTTCTCCATCACGTACAGCAGCGACACGATCGAGTCGGTCGGAAAATAGACGTGCTGCAACGCGTCGCCGGATTCGTACAGGACCTGACCAAGCGACAGCCTCATCGGTTCCAGGTGTGGATAGATGCGCTCCCGAACCTCCTCCGTCAGCGTTGCGAGAAGACGGTTCTGCTCCGCGTTGGGCTCAGCGTGCGGCTGAACGGACTTGGTTGATCGTCGGTTGGGCATGGGATGCAGCATAGGGCGGATCGGGACTCACCGTTCGATACCGGGCGCAATAGCGATACCCGGGCGGGTGTTCCACCGCACAGACCCGCCGGCAGGCCCTATGCACGCTGGCCGCTCCTTTGGGCTCATCCACGTATGAACACCATTTCGAGTGCAGCGCCGGTGCGGGCCGACGCAACCACGGCCTCTTCGCTTGCCCATGTGCCGCGCGCTTACCCCAGGAACTCGATCGCCACCCGGTCGTTGCGCGTGACCGGGCTGTTCATCGACCAGAACAGCATCGAACGCGCGTACCAGTCCGTCACCGAACGGGGATACGCCCCGTCCGAGATCGATCTGCTGATGTCGGAGGCAGCGCGCCGCCAATTCTTTCCTGCGCGCTGCGCGAACGCCAAAGCCGGCGATTCCCCGGATCGAAGCAGGCTGCGGGTTTCCAGCAATGGGAGAGCGCGTGCGCAGGCCGCCATGGCCGCAGCCTTTGGGCGCTCGGTGCCGCTTCCCGGTTTGAGCCTGGTGATCGCAGGTCCGCTCGCGGCCGCACTTGCGGGCGCGGGCTCGCCGATCGCCATGAGCGGTCTCTCCGCCACGCTCTCGGAATGGAATATTCCCGAGATGCGCGTGAAGGGATACGAAGCCGCGCTGAAGCAGGGAAAGGTCCTGATAGCGGTCAAACCGCGGACCGTCGCCGACGGCAACCATTTCGAGCAGGCGTGGAAGAAAGACGACGCCGATCTGTGGGGCCGCCGCGACGCGTGAGCCGCGCATACGCTGACGCCACAGCCCCGGGCCTTCGATGTGTGGCAGCGCACGGACCGTCCGAAGCGCTGACAGTACAGTGCGGAGGCTAGATGAGCCGTCCTCACAATCCTGCGAGGTCGGAGTTTCACCAGAGAAAAACTATGAACGACAAACCGACATCTTCGACTGCCCAGCCCCAAGCCGCTCCGAAGCCGGATGCCAAGCCGTCTGACGACGCAGCCAAGAAAAACGAACAGCCCGGTGCCGTCAAAGCGCCCGGCGCCAACGACGCCACTGCGGACGCGGCAAAGCAGAAGTAGTCGCTGAACGGCTCCGATCCGCCCTTGT